>NZ_JBMSDT010000011.1:0-278343 GCF_049445795.1 Larkinella sp. VNQ87 | reverse complement strand
ACTGCTGCCACTCTGACCACTCACCCCTGCCCCCAGCCACTGATAGCTCAACACCCCCTGGTTGCCACTCCCACTGGCCGTCAGCACCACACTGCCCCCCGCGCACACCACTGTGCTCGAAGCTGTCAAGCTGCCCGTCAGACTACAGCTAACCGGCGGCACACAAAGGCCCACACTCACACTCGTCGTGCGTACCACACTGCACCCGCTGCCACTGATCACCGTCACACTGTACACCCCACTCTGCGATGACGTCGCATTGCTGATGATTGGACTCTGTTCACTGCTCACAAAGCCGTTCGGACCGCTCCACTTATAACTGTACCCACTGCCACTGCTGGCACTGAGTTGAATGCTGACACTGTTGCCCACACAAGCCGTTGACGAAGAAGCCTCCGCTTCGACCGGCAACGGATTCACCCCCACCGTGATCTGCCGGGTGAGGCTACAGCCACTCACCCCCCCATCACTGATGACCACCGTAAAGGTGCTCGTGCTCGTCAGGTTCGAAACCGTCACACTGCTGCCACTCTGACCACTCACCCCTGCCCCCAGCCACTGATAGCTCAACACCCCCTGGTTGCCACTCCCACTGGCCGTCAGCACCACACTGCCCCCCGCGCACACCACTGTGCTCGAAGCCGTCAAGCTGCCCGTCAGACTACAGCTAACCGGCGGGCCACAACGGCCCACACTCACACTCGTCGTGCGGGTGACACTACACCCACTGCCGTTGATCACCGTCACACTGTACACCCCACTCTGCGATGATGTCGCATTGCTGATGATTGGACTCTGCTCACTGCTCACAAAGCCGTTCGGACCGCTCCACTGGTAGCTGCTGCCACCCGAAACACTCAGGCTGATCGAAGCCACCCCATCCACGCACACCGTGCTCGAAGTCGCATCAGCTACCGGTAATCCTATAATCGCTATGGGAACGATAGCCGTTCCCGTACATTGAGTACCTGTTACGGTCAATGTGTAATTGCCGTTCTGGGTAAGTTGTGCATTCGGGATGACTGGATTTTGCTGATTGCTTGTAAAACCGCTTGGCCCTTTCCAATTGTAGGAGTTGAATCCATTTGTGGCGGTCAGACTTACGGTTTGGCCAACACAGACCGAGGCCGACAGTGCTCCGGCTACCGGATTACAAACACACGCTTTTATAAGTATTGGCGCTGTAACATCCTTATCTCCACAACCATTCTGACTAAATACGGTAAGGGTATAACTCCCCGCGTGAGTCAACTGGGCGTTATTTACGACGACTGTTTGGCCGGTTTCATAAAAACCGTTGGGGCCCGTCCAAATGTAACTGTATGGCTCAACTCCCCCGCTTGCCGTGGCCGAAAGTGTAAAGCTCCCACCCACGCAGGCACTACTGCTGATCATCGCATCAATAGTAGGTTTGGGAAGTACTTTCAGGCTTGTTATCGCCGTTCCGGAGCAGATACTTGTTCCCGTGATCACCACGGTATAACTACCGCTATTGGCAGTAGTGGCATTGGGAATCGTCGGACTCTGCAATGTGCTGGTAAACCCGTTGGGACCTAACCATAAATAACCCGTTCCCCCGCCTGTAGCGGACAAATAAATGGTCGCACCTTCGCAAACCGGAGAATTACAAACCGCTGTAGGCAAGGACCCAACCAAGGCCGTTGTGCTGGCCGTCGCAGTACACCCTACCGCATCTGTAATATAGACGGTATAGACACCCGCATTCGCGGTTGTTGCGACTGGAATTGTCGGGTTCTGGCTGGTGCTCGTAAAGCCATTCGGCCCCGACCATCGATATTGATAGGGTTGGCTTCCGCCTTGTCCTGACGCCGTTAGCACCAGCGGACTGGCTTCACAGGTCGGCGTGGCCTGTGCGGTAGGTACAAGCTGACAAACCGGTCCCGGAACTACTTCAATTGCACAGCAGCCGTTTACCGGACAATTGCCAAACATACCCGTAAATGAATAGTTTCCCGGCGATTTAATGACTAATGTACTCCCTGTTGCCACAGCCTGGCTCGCCGGAAATTGACTTTGTCCATTCCGGGTCCATTGAACATTCGTCAGCGCAATGGGTATGCTTACAGTAAATTCATCCCCTTCATACCATTCAATAGGAACCGAAAAACACACCAAAGCCATGTCATCCTCCGAAAGATCCTGGTTATTGGGTGAGGAATTGGGATCGCCCCCCTGGCTTTGAATGACCTCGGCGGTATTAAACCAGACACCCCTTGCCACAACCCGGGCTTTAAGTTCCATCACGACTGAGTCACCGGCGGTAAGAGAGCCAATGTTCCAGTTTCCGGTAACGGACGAGTAGGCGTTTGCCCCTCGAAAGACGGTATGATCCGTATACTGAGCACCGGCGGGTAGGTTGTCCCGCACAACAACGCCGGTTGCTGCGGCATCCCCGTCGTTCCCCACGACCACGGTATAGGCAACGACCTCATTCAGTATTGGATGGCTATTGTTGATTTTTTTGTGGACGTAAAGATTGGGACTCTGGGCCGCAACAAAACCGACTTGAAATAACACCCAAAACAGAAGTTGCACGAGCCCCCAATTTGAGATGCCTGAAGGCAAACAAGAAACCCGCTTTAATTGCTTTACCAAGCAATTTTTAATATAAATATTTTGAATAATCAGCGGTAAATCGGGATATATGACCCAGTCTGCCTTTCCCTCGCTCTTCTGCTGGCACATACCAGCGGTTGAATGCAAGGGAAAATTGTTAACGTCCTTGGGTACTCTATACCTCGTCAGATGAGTCGACTGGGATTTCCAACGTTCCTCCCAATTATAGATCGGGGTCCCAGAAGATGTTGTCTGTTGAACGCAGTGTGGATCCAAAGTAGATGTTCTTTTCATCTGATGGCTATTTAAATCTGTTTTGGAAGCATTCGCTCATAAACAGCATGTACCCTTATTTCAGACTTCGCTTTTAGTCAAAAGTCACGCTAGTCCGTAGGGATTTGCAACAAAAAATTGAGCTTTTCTCATATACCAGTTCTCCGGTTTTGTGAGGACAGACTTACTTTCGAACACAGGACGCCCTCATTATAATTAACCAATGAGATCTTGTTGAGCTACATATTAATTTGTACACACAAAAACATAGCCAAAATTATGCCATTGTTTTAGGAACGGGCAGGGTGTTAAACGCCAAAAACCGCTTGATGCGGTTTTTGGCGTTCGAATAATAATATTGATTAAAAATCATAACCAAGCGTCAGGTAAGCAACAGGCTTACCGACAACATTGTTTTCAAGCCCCCAGGCATAATCAAATTTGACGTAGTAACCAAACAACATCGTCCGGGCTCCGGCTCCGTAGCCAATCAGGAACGGGTTTTTAAAATTCGTAACCGTTGCCTGGAAGGGATCGCCATTGCCACCAACGACTTCGGTATTCAGGCTATTCTGCCGACTAAAAGGCCCTTTACCCGCCCAGGCTGTGCCGATATCACTAAACCCTACGAGTTGGAAATTCCGCAGAAAGTTGGAGGTAACCGGTCCCCGGGATAAATACCGGATGATCGGCAATCTAAATTCGGCGTTGCCCAGCATGTGGCTCGTTCCGGTAAGCTTGCCCAGTTTGAAGCCCCGCAACGGGGCAGCCAGATCCAGGAAAAAAACATCCCGATTGTCCCGGTTAGCCGGCATCAGCAGCGGATTGTTAGCCCGGTCTTCCTTGACGCCTTCTGAGATCCCAATCCAGTTCTCCATCCCACCGAGTGTACTTTTCTTGGGAGCCCGGCCCGCCGAGTGGCTTCCCGACAGTCGAACAGCCAGAATAATGTCACGGTGAATTTTCTGGTAATGCCGCAAATCGACGGTAATCCGGTCGAAGCTTCCCGCCCCGCGCCGGACTCCTCCCTCCACACGTTCAGTCAGACCCACGTAGTTTTCATAGCGGAGTTTGAAACGTGTTCCCTCGATCATATTCATCCCGTTGAGTGTCGTATTATCAAACACATACTCCGCCCGCGCGCCGGTATAATCGGATGAACTTCCACCCGGTTGCAGCAAATCCAGATAGCGTGTTACCGCGTAGAACGGAGCCACCGTAAACCGGCTATTGACCGAGATGGGATACGAAGCCGAAACAGTTACTTTGTTAAACCGGTATTTCTGATATGTGCCCGCATCGGAAAAGATCGTTTTCCGGTCGAACCGGGCACTGTAATCGATGCGATTTACCAATTTGTGGTATTCGGCAAACAGATCACTGTTGCGCAGGTTGGTCGTGATGAACAACCCGGCCCGAATAATGTGGTTTTCCAGCAGGTCGTTCATGGTCAGCGACTGGAAGTAGCCAAAACCCCGGATCGGGTCGATCCGCCAGTCGGAACTGGCATCACTGGCGACAAACAAGCCCTGGTATTTGTAAGGGCCACGAATGGTGACGTTTTCCCGCCGACGAGTCCTCGGAATCGTTACAGACGCCGAGGTCGTACTCCGCCGTTGCCGGTATTCAATCGACTTTGCTACGTCGCTGTCGAATTGGTAATTATCCGTATCGACTTCGCCGGGTTCTAATTTCAGAGCCGATGCCGCCACGGTCGAATCGGCGGTTTTGGGGTTCACAGTGGCGGTTGAACTGGTAGCCGGTGTCGTTTGCTTCCCGACCGCTTCGGCTTTTGGAACGTCAAGAACCGTTGCCCGGCGAGTCAACGGCAACTGCAAGGCCTGACTCAGATTCACGCGGGGCCGGAACCCAATGATCTCATCCCCGTTTTTCAAGTAGCTGTACACCATAGCGCCTGATGTCGGATTCAGATCATAGCGCCGGATATTCTGGCTAAAACCCGTAACAAGCTCTTTGGTTTTGTTTTCCACATCCAGCCGGGCCAGATTCCGGACGCCAGTAGCATCGTCCAGAAAATAAATCGTGGTTTCCGTTCCGGCCACCGGACGTATCGCCGTACTCAGTGAATCGGTCAGACGGGTAACCGCTTCGGTCCGGGGTGTTCCGTCGTGTAAAAATAGGCTAAGCTGATTGCGGATGGTTTTATAGGTCCCCTTGTCGGTACCCAGCGAGTCGGCGTGCCGATTGGACGAAAAGACGATCTGCCGCGTTCGGCCCACGAATTGCGGATACAGGTCGTCGTACAAATCGTTGGTTAACTGCTGCACGGTTCCGCGCCCGATGCTGAACAGGTACAGGTCACTCTGCCCCCGGCGGTCGGCGCTAAAGACCACACTGGCCCCATCGTCCGACGCATCCATGTCGATCACCTGGCTCACTCCCCGAACCGTCATCCGTTGTTTCAGCTTCGGTTTCTGCCCGACGTTGCTATATATATATAGGTACATCTGCCCGCGTTCTTCGGTCAGCACCAACAAATTGTCGCGTTGCCAGGTCACCAGCGGAGTGGTCAGCTTCACAGGCGACTCGTCCTGTTTGTAACCGCCTTTGCGGATAAGTTGTCTTTTTTGAGTCTGCGTATTGACTACCGTCACCTCGAACTTCCCCCGCCAGGCCGTTGCATAAGCGTAGTGGCTCTGGTCCGGACTGAGTTTCAGGCTCGTCAATTGAGCCGGTTCTTTCCCATTCGAAACCCTCACCTGAAAATCATCCTCGCCGGACTTGTAGGCTTCCGAAACCGGTTTCGCCATCGATGCGTAGTAGTCCCGCCATTCTCGCAAAAACCGGGAATAGGGTACACCCAGCGTGCTGGCAATGCTGTTTTGCTCGTTCCGGATGATCCGGGTCAGGTTCAAAATATTGGAAATATTGTCTTTCCCGTACCGTTCGGCAATGTAATTCCAGATGGAGTGCCCAACGTACCGGGCCTCTTCCCCCACCAGCACCGACGGTTTACGCACCGGCCGGGTCAGGGCTACGTCGCGCATATAGTCATCCAATTCAACGCTCCAGCCTTCGGCAATATAGGAGGCAATTCCGGGCATATACCATTCCGGAAGTGAAAGGAGCAGCGAGCTCTGGAGTGCGTCTTTCAAACTACCACCGTAGAGCATGTCGTAGACGAACAGTAACGAAACCTCCCGAATCAGTTGCTTGCGGAAACTAATCTGATCGCCCGTAAAAGCCAGCTCCAGCCGGGATTTCGACAGGCTCAGTTCCTTGTAGTTGGTTCCGCTGGGCGCACTCAGCCCGATGTTACTCTGAGCCAGTTCCTGGGGTGAGTTGTAGATGAATACCTTGATACGGTTATACGGGGTATAACCCAAGATCTCCGTAATCCGGTCGAAATCGGTTTCGGCGTATTGAGCAGTCAGGTTGGCAATCTGGTTACCTTCCTGATAAAAATAAATTTCGAAATTGGAGGTTTTAATGACCTTCCAGTCAAACTTCCGGTATTGGATGCGGTTTCGGCCGAACTGCTCCTGCGAAGGATAGTTCTGCGCCATCGCTCCCTGCAGTATTAGCATCAATCCGGCCGTAAACAGTATACATTGCTTACTCATAATCACGTACTTTTAGGCATCGTCGCGGGCCGGAAAGTAGTCGGTTGCTCACCAAAACAGCAACCAAAAACCGCCAGACTTCACGCGGGCTTTTTTCCACTGTAATATAACGAAAAGGTCCGCTCAATATTCACCTCCGGGTCTAATTCTTTCCGGCCTTCCAGAAAGTCGGCCAACTGGCTGGCAAAAAAGGGTGCCAGTGATACCCCCTTGGTACCCAATCCGTTGAAAATGCCAACGGCCGGATACGCCGGATGTAATCCGATCAACGGCCGCCGGTCTTTCGTTGCCGGGCGGATGCCGACCCGCTGCCCCACCACACAATAGGGTACCTTCAGTAACATTCTGAGCTTCTGCTCTAAAAACGCTTTTCCATCCTCGGTTGTTTGCCAATCCAGGTCATGCCAGGTGTAGGTGGCACCAACCCGGTAACGATTTGATTCAACGGGGAGTAGGAAGATCCCCTGATTAACGATTTCCCGGATGGGATAATTGTCTATTTCCACCTCCAATGTCTGTCCCTTGACCGGATTATAGGGTAACCAGTCAAAAAGCGGATTTTGATGAGCGTGCGGGCCTTCGCAAAACAGGAGCTTACCGTAAACCTGACTCCGCCAGGCCACCGAATCGGGACGAATGTCCAACTCGCGGACATCGAAGTGGGCTTCGACATATTGCCCTTTCTTCCGAAAATAGCGTCGAATTGCATCCAGAAAAACCGGCACCTCGACCCAACCGGCCCCGGTCACTTCCAAACCGCCATGCGGATTGTGAATATAGGGCCGGTAATGTTCGTCATCCACCGATTCGTTGACGTATTGCCCAATGGACACGTCAGCGGTCAGGGCCAGGTAGGTATTTTGTTCCTCGATGGAGCGGTAAGGCCGGTAAATGGTGGAGAAATGCAAAAACCGGGTTTGCAGCACCTGCTCAACCCGGCTGTAAAACGTTTTCAAAAACGGGAACAATTCATCGGCTTTCCAGGTCCGCACGAGCTTTTTGCCGGTCAACGGATTGAAAATACCGGCAGCCGCCAGCGAAGCCGAGGGGCGTTCAGCAGCATCGACCAGTACCACCCGCTTCCCGCGCTGATCCAGTGTCCAGGCCAGGACTGATCCGGCCAAACCCTGTCCGACAATCAGGTAATCAGCCTTCATGCGTCCTGGGGGTTGAAATGACCTTTGCGGTGGAGACTGGCAATTTTTTCGTCGGCCAGTTGAATGACCCAATCGACCTGCTCATCGAGGGTCATAAACGATGTGTCGAGTTCAATGGCGTCATGAGCCTTGCGCAGCGGCCCTTCGGAGCGGTTACTGTCAATGTAATCGCGTTTCAGCAGGTTTTCCAGAATGGCATCCAGACCCAGCATTTCGCCCCGTTCCAGCAACTCAATCTGGCGACGTTGCGCGCGGATCGTCGGGTCGGCGGTCATAAATATTTTCAGTTCGGCGTCTGGAAATACCTGCGTTCCAATGTCGCGCCCGTCCATCACAACGCCCCGCTTTCGCCCCATTTTCTGCTGTTGGGCCACCATCGCATACCGAACTTCCGGAATCGCGCTCACCTCGCTGACAATGTTCGAGATGTACATTTTCCGGATTTCTTCCTCGACATTCAGGCCGTTCAGGCAGGTTTCGTTCCGGCCAGTGCGGGCATTGTGGTTGAAGGTGATATGAATCTGTTGCAGGGCATCCAGAATGGCTTTCGGATTGGTCAGGGCGACGTGATGCTGACTGAAAAAGAGACTGACCGACCGATACATCGCACCGGTATCAATGTAGGCATACCCCAAGCGGGCAGCAACCTGTTTGGCCGTCGTACTTTTTCCACAACTGGAATAGCCATCGATGGCAATCACAATTTTTGGCATGGTGCAAAGAAACAACTTTCTGAGGAACCCTACTGTCTGCGGGCGAGGGAAATACGTTCTTTTCGGGCGACAAACTCCTCCCGTAACATGGCAAAAATGTGTTCGTCGAGGTACTGACTGTTCTTGTAGGCGGCTTTTTTCAGCACGGCTTCGGGCCGAAAACCGGCTTGTTGCAGTACCCGCATCGACACATGATTGCCCTCCAGAACACAACCAAACAGCCGATTGACCTGAAAATTAGCGAAGATGTAGTCGACCATGGCAGGCAGTACTTCGGTCATAATACCCCGACCCCAGTGAGTCTCACCCAGCCAGTATCCAATCTCGGCGTTATGCCGGTAGATGTCTTCCTTGATTGTAAAGCCGATGTTCCCGACAGCCCGCCCTCCGATGTCGATGGCCAAATTGACCGGCTGCTGATAGGAGCGATTCATGCGTATCCAGGAACTGGCGTCCCGGACGGTGTACGGATGCGGAAAAAAATCGCGAACGCGGTCCCAGATTTTTCGGTTGTTGGCGTGCTCCGACAACGAAAACTCGTCGCCATCCCGCCAGGGCCGTAAAGTACAGGTATCGAGATAAATGCTTGCCACGTTGCTGTGCGTTTTGGCCCAATATACGGTTTTTACAACATGGCTTTTCATTATTCGGTTACGAAATTTTGCAGGATTAGCACTGAAAGGCTCCGGGCTCCATGCGCGCCAATCACCAGTGCTTGCTCAATATCAGCCGTTTTCGACGGTCCGGCAATAAAAACGCCGAAGCCGGATTCACCGACTTTCAGGCGTTCATACGCATCGTGCATGTTCGGCACCAGATCCGATGCATTGACCATCAAAACCAGGTGTTGGCAAATAAACGGCAGCACGCGGTGCCCTCCGCGCTCCTCCGGCACCCAGATCGCCGAGTTTTCAGCCACGCCAAAATCACCCTGAATGATCGCCAGATCAACGGTTTCCAACTGGTGCGGATCGTCGGCATCCGACCCGACCGTCGCCAGATGCGCCAACGCCGGAACCTTGCTCACCACGTTGGGCAGATCACTGTAAGTTTGCCGAATGTACGCTTCGGCATCGGTGTAACCGGCTATAACAACGGGTGTCCCGCCAATAAACCGCAGAATTTCTGAAAACTTGGCCACCAGGTCCGGATAATCCGCCTGAAACGTAGCCTTTTCCGGTAAGGGCTGCAAATCCGGTTTATTTTGCCGGACAGCGGCCAGAATGCGTTCGCGACTGCTCATAATTAATGAAGAATGAATAATGACAGGGACGCTGTTCATTATGAACTATTCCTTTTTTTCACATACCATTCCCGGAAGCTTTCTTTCGGCGGTTCGGGCATTTCGCGCTGCTTGTACCAGGGATTGAGCGGGTTGGAGACCGAAAACGGAACCAGACGCATCATCGTCCGCCCGGCTTTTCCCGAAAACCGGAACAGCTTCGGATTGGCAAACACGCTCGCCATCAATTTCATACCCTGTTTCTTGGCGCTATCGACGTAGCCCTCAGATGCCAGGACCTGCCGCCATTTGTACAACTGGTCGTGAATATCGATCTTGACCGGGCACACGTTGGAACACGACCCGCAGAGCGTCGACGCAAACGGCAGGTCGGCGTTTTTGCGCATGTCGAGGTTCGGGGCCAGAATCGACCCAATTGGGCCGGCGACGGCGTTGTGGTAACTGTGTCCCCCGCTCCGGCGATAGACCGGACAGGTGTTCATGCAGGCCCCGCAGCGAATACACTTCAACGAATTCCGAAAATCCGGGCGGCCCAGTTGGGTGGTACGGCCATTATCGACAATGACAATGTGCATCGTCTGGCCGGGTCGTGGCCGGTGGAAATGGCTCGAATACGTCGTGATGGGTTGGCCGGTGGCGCTCCGGGCCAGCAGCCGCAGAAAAACGCCGAGGTGCCGGGCTTTCGGAATGATCTTCTCGATGCCCATGCTAGCAATGTGCACATCAGCCAGGTGCGCGCCCATGTCGGCATTGCCTTCGTTGGTGCACACCACAAAACCGCCTGTTTCGGCCACGGCGAAGTTGACGCCCGTCAGCGCGGCCCGGCGCGTCAGGAATTTTTCGCGAAGGTGTTGCCGGGCGGCTTCGGCCAGGTATTTCGGGTCGGAAGCGCCTTTTTCGGTGCCCAGGTGTTCGTGAAACAGCTCCCCGATTTCTTCTTTTTTCTTGTGAATACAGGGCATCACGATGTGGCTGGGTGGTTCGTTGGCGAGTTGCACCACACGTTCGCCCAAATCCGTATCGACCACATCCACACCCTGCTCGATCAAAAAATCGTTCAGGTGGCACTCTTCTGTCAGCATCGACTTACTTTTGACCATCTGACTGACGCCGTTCTCGCGCAGGATTTGCAGCACGATCTGGTTGTGCTCCCGGGCATCGGCCGCCCAGTGGACTTTCACCCCGTTTTTGATGGCGTTCTCCTCGAATTCCAGGAGATATTCGTCCAGATTTGAGAGCGAATGGTGTTTAATGCGGGACGCGGCTTCGCGCAAATCTTCCCACTCGGGAATCTGAAAAACCGCCTTGTCGCGCTTTTCGCGCACAAACCACAGGGTTTTGTCGTGCCAGGTGGTCCGCTCAACGTCGTGGGTAAACTCCTCGGCGGCCTGGGAATGGTTCATGGTCATAACTCTCGAGCTTTTATTCGAACGGGTTTTCCGTCCCGGGCAACAACTAGTTCTTCATCATTTCGCTTGGCCTGTTCAATCACGCGCTGAACCGCCCGGCGCATCCCGTCAACCAGTCGCTGACTTTCCGGTGATAATTGCTTAGAATTCATGATGATTCATTAAAAACCAAACTGATTCGTCCAGAATTTCCTTGCTTCCTCCATCCCAACATTCGGCCACCGGGCTAAGTTCGGTCGTCGAATTGTTTACAACGATGGTTCGATTGCAAATGGGTAAATACAAAGTCATCAAATTCTGAATACTCCGCTTATATCGCCTTTCAATCACCTCGGGCGGAATGCTGTGCCCTCCGCGTGCCACTCTGGCGGCCACCCGCTCCTTCGCCAATTCAACCGATTCCAGCCAAACGTAAAACAACGTCACCGAATAGCCCGCCTGTTGAGCCCGTTTGATGGTTTGGACGTATGACCGCGTCGAAAGCGTCGTCTCAAACGCGAAATCAACTTGCTGTTCAAGCAATTGGTTCATCCGATTCAGCATCATCCGACCAGCTTCCAAGGCCACCGACTCCGGTTCAAACGGCGAGAGACCCCGCGCAATTTCGTCCGCGTTGACAAACTGCCGGATGTTCAGCACGTCCGGCAGGATCGTATAAGCCGCCGTGGTCTTTCCGGCTCCATTGCACCCGGCCAGGATAAACAGCTTTGGCATGGCCACTCAATCCGTTTCTTCCAGTTGAAAAATCTCCTCCACGGTTTTCTCAAACACCTGCGCCATTTTCAGGGCCAAAACCGTGGACGGCACATAACGCCCGGTTTCAATCGAATTGATCGTCTGCCGACTAACCCCAATTCGTTCCGCCAGATCCGCCTGGGACAGATTCTGCTCTGCCCGGGCCACTTTGATCCGGTTTTTCATAACGCCATCATCACCGTACGTTCATTCCGCCGAATGGCCAGCCGAAACCGGATGATGAATACGAGCAAAACCGTGAACATATTGTAAATCATTACATTCCAGAAAAGGCCACCGTGAACCAACAGGATTAACGCTCCCAGCACGATGTAATTGATGTAAACCGCCCACTGCAAAGCTTCCAGCCGTAATCGGCTGATCATTTCATCTTCTACTTTCTCTTTTGAAAACGCTACCAACAACAGCCCAATGATGACCCCAATCGCGGCTATTTCGTCCGTTAAATTGATTGAATTCTGGGAATTGGTTAAAAAATCACCTCCACCCGTCAACCACCAAAAGAATTTACTCATAAACCCCGCATCCGCCTTCGGAACCTTGAAATTAAAGGTGAGAAATTCAAAAATGAACTCGCCATACATCGTCGCCAGGCCCAAAACCGCCGACGGAATAAACAACAGCCAGCCGATTAGCCGGTAATGATGCGGAAATAACCAATGTGTTTTCATAGTCGTATAAAGTTTAGTTGTCCAAATGTAAAACTAGCTTTACATATAGTCAAGAAAACCGTACAACTATTTTTTAGGCGGTTAGACCTGATTCAGGATTTCCGCAATGTGCATCACCTTCACGGGCAGTTTTTGCCGCCGGACAATGCCCTCCAGGTGCATCAGACATGACATATCGCCCCCCGTCAGCACCTCGGCCCCGTTCCGGACGTGATCCTCGACGCGGTCAACGCCCATCCGGGCCGAAACCGCTTCTTCAAACACGCAGAACGTACCGCCAAACCCGCAGCACTCATCCTTCCGGTCGAGCGTGATCAGTTCCAGTTCATCGACCATGTTCAGGAGCTTTTCCGGTTTTGAAAACGGAGCCGCCACCAGTTCCGACATCTGCGACAAGTGCAACCCGCGCTGCCCGTGGCAACTCTGGTGCAATCCGACCTTGTGCGGAAACCGGGCTGGTAAGTCCTCCACCTTCAGCACATCGGTCAGGAATTCAGTCAGTTCGTAAACGTGGTCGCGGATGTAGGTCGCGTCGGCTTCGCGCTTGTCCGAATGCAGGTGCAGCTTGATGTGCAGCGCACAGCTCCCGGACGGGCAGACAATGGCGTCGTACTGATCGCCAAAGTTATTCACAAACAGCTCGTTACAATCGTGCGCCAGGTGCTCAAAACCGGAGTTGGCCATGGGTTGGCCGCAACAGGTCTGGTTGAGCGGATACGTCACGGTGCAGCCCAGTTTTTCGAGCAATTCCAGGGTGGCAATTCCGACTTTGGGGTAAAACTGGTCGACGTAACACGGCAGAAATAAAGCAACTTTCATTCTTTAGTGAGCAGTTTTCATCGGGCAGTCGATGATCCTAGTGAAAAGAGGAGTTTACCCGCTCACAACTAACCATCACCGCCCCGTTTTTTTGGGTTTTCGGAACCGATACGTCGCCAAAACCGGCAAATGATCGGAATACTTTGGTACATTCAGCACCCGGTACCGCACCAGTTGCAGTTCGCTCTGTTTCAGAGTCAGGATGTAATCGATCCGCGCCCCGGAACCGACCAGTGTCGGTGTCCGCGAATCTTTCCCGGCATCGACCCAACGGCCCATCAACTTTTCAATCTCCGGATCATCCGGATCGGTGTTCAAATCACCACACCAGACTACCGGCTGAATGCTGTTTTCGAGCACCGTATTGATAAACGCCAGTTGCAGGCTCCGGTTCAGGGGCGACTGGTGGTCGAGGTGCGAATTGCAAAACCGGATCGTTTTTTCATTCGGTAATTCCACGTAGGCACACTGCAAAACCCGCTGTTCGGTTTTGTCCGGATTGGGCAACTCCATGCGCTGACTGGCAATGATAGGGTATTTTGAGAGCACCGCTATCCCGTACTTACCGCCCTGAAAATCGATGGATTTGGCAAAAAGCGGGTGCATGGAGGTCAGCCGGGCCAGTTGGCTCAGGTGATCCGCCTTCCGGCTGCGGGTCGTGACGCTGTCAACCTCCTGCAAGGCGATCAGATCCGGATTGTATTCCCGAATCAGCCGACCAATTTGTACGATGGTATTATGCTCCTTTTCATTGGTGCCGTGGTGGATGTTATAGGTTAAAACCGTGAGGGTTGATTGGGCAGTCGTTTCCCGGAAAAACCCACTCAGAAAAACAGCCAGAAACAGACCGATTGTACGCATACGGTGAACGGTTGGTTTCGTCAAAAGTACGCACAAATGCCCGCTTCTATCTCTGGCAACGGTCAAAGCTTGAAAATTCGGTTCAGTGGCAACCACTTTTCACCCGGTTTTGCCATCGGCAGCGCCTGCTGGTAGGTCCACATCAGGGTTTCCCATTTCTGTACCGTCGGGTTTTCGGCATCCATTACTGCTTTTCGCTCGAACGAAAACGACGCATCGGTCTCCATGATCATGAACAGGCGGTTTCCGATGCGGTAAATTTCCATGTCCGTAATTCCCGCCGACTGGATGCTCGCTTCAATCTCCGGCCAGATCTTCTCGTGGTATTGTTCGTACTCAGTAATCAGCGCCGGATCGTCTTTCAAATCAAGGGCAAAACAGTAACGCATATTGTTTAATTTTTTAATGAGCGAATGAGTGATTGAGTGAATAGCTCCGCTGGAAGCAGAAAATGGCGAAGCTATTCACTCAATCACTCAATCACTCATTCACTCATTGGTTTCCGGTTTGTACGCCCGCCAGCCGTAGTAGGCGACGACGAGGAAGCAGAGCAGCGGGACGATGTAGGCGAGTTTGATGTTGCTCTGGTCGGAAATGTAGCCCATCAAAACCGGGAATAACGCGCCCCCGGCAATCGCCATCACGAGCAGTGAGGAGCCCAGTTCGGTATCGTTTCCTAACCGGTTGATTCCCAATGAGAAAATGGTGGCAAACATGATCGACTCAAAAAACGGTACGGCAAAAATGGCCCAGACCGCAATGCTCGATTGCATCGTCATAGCAACGGCCAGCAGGCCCGCGCTGATCAGCGAGTAGATCGTCAGTAGTCGGTTGGCCGCTACGAAGCGCGAAAGGTAGGTGCCGATAAACCGGCCGATCAGGAAGCCCAGCATGGCCCAGCCCAGCCATTCGGCAGCGGTTTTTTCGGGAACATTGCTCGAAAACTTGGCAAACCGAATGAAGAAACTCGTGACGCACACCTGCGCTCCCACGTAAAAAAACTGCGCAATAACGCCCCAGCGCAAATGCCGGTGCCGCCAGACGGAAGCCAGGGTCGAAGGCGCTTTTTTCTCTCCGTCGCTGATGTCGGGCAATTTGGTAAACATGAACAGAGCCGCCACGGCCACCACCACGACCCCGATGACGATGTATGGCAGTTTGACCTGATCCGCTTCGTATTGCAAATAGCTGTTAAGTTGTTCGGGCGACATGGCGGCCAGTTCGGCATCCGAGTGTTCAATGCCGCTCAAAATGACGCGCCCACCCACCAACGGGGCCAAAAAAGCCCCCAGACCGTTGAACGACTGGCTGAAATTCAGACGTGTGGTGGCGGTTTCGGGCGCGCCCAGAATGGTTACGTACGGGTTGGCTGCCGTTTCCAGAAACGCACAACCCGACGCGATGATGAACAACGCGCCCAGGAAAAAACCGTACAGCCGGGTGTCGGCGGCTGGCACGAACAGAAAGGCTCCGGCTGCATACATCACCAGACCCGCGATGATGCCCCGCTGGTAGCCGTACTTTTTCATCACGTACCCCGCCGGAAGCGCCATCAGGAAATAGCCCAGATACACCGCCGAGTCGATCAGCGCCGACTGCAAATCGGTCAACCGGCAGGCTTTTTTGAGGTGGGGAATCAAAATCGGCTCCAGGTTGTGGACGAAGGCCCACAAAAAGAACAAACTCGTCACCAAGGCAAACGCCAACGTGTAGCTGCGCGCCGAGCCGGTGGCCTGGGTCGTGGTGGTCGAAGAGGGTACGGATGCCATGAAAAGGATTGATTCAGTAAATCACTCGATTGTCAAACTAGTTTAGAGTTTACGGTTTATAGTTTACAGTCAAAGTCCGTTTACTGAATACTATAAACCGTAAACCGTTGTAAATCAGGTCAGCGCCCGGTCGAGGTGCACATAACCGCCGTCGACGTAGATCAACTGCCCGGTCGTGTGGCTTGATTTATCCGAGAGTAGAAACACCACCATGTTGGCAATTTCCTCCGGGGTGGTCATGCGTTTTTCGAGCGGTATTTTCGACACTATGCTGTCGAGCTTGGCCTGCGGATCGTCGAAGGTCTTGATCCAGTTTTCGTACAACGGTGTCCAGGATTCCGACACCACCACGGCATTGACCCGGATACGATACGGCAGCAGTTCGACGGCCCATTCGCGCGTCAGGGCGTTCCGACCGCCGTTGGCAGCCGCGTAGGCCGAGGTGTTGCCCTGACCGGTTTCGGCGGTTTTGGAGGTAATGTTCACAATCGCACCTTTCGACTCCTTCAGGGCGGGCAGGGCATAATGCGCCAGCAGGTAATAATGAATCATGTTTTTGTGCAGCGACTGCATAAACCGTTCATAGTCACCTTTTTCCAGCCCGACGCCGTCGTTCACTCCTGCGTTGTTGACCAGCCCGTCGATGCGGCCAAACCGCTCCAGCGTCTGGTCGACGGCTTTTTTACATTCTTCCGGTTTGGTCAGCTCGGCAACGACCGAAAAGGCCAGCCCACCGGCCGCCGTGATGGCTTCCACCGCCCGCTGGTTGTCGGCTTCGTTGCGCCCCACAATCACCGGAATAGCACCCTCGGCAGCCAGCACGGTTGAAATTCCTTCGCCAATCCCTTTGGCGCCACCGGTAACAATAACGACTTTCTCTCTCAGATTAAGGTTCATATCCGTACCCACGGACTTTAGTCCGTGTTCTCCAATACTAAATGATGTAAGTAGCTAATTTATTTACTGTTAAGAATAGGCCTTTACTTATCAGCGCCCTAACTTAACAAACTACACACTCCTTATTGTAAACCAATTGCAAACAGCGTCCTAAAAAACACGGACTAAACGGGGCCGCCCGGCGGTCCGTGGGTACTAAAGATTATAAAACCTGACGGCATTTTCACCGAAGAATTTGGCCCAGGCGGCATCGCCCCAGGGCTTGACGTACTCTTCGACAATGCTTTTCATGGCCTCATACTCCGCAGCGACCAGACACACCGGCCAGTCGGAGCCGAACACCAGCCGATCGGGTCCGAAATGCTCGAACACCACGTCGAGGTACGGCCGGAAATCGTCCGGTTTCCAGCGTTGCCAGTCGGCCTCCGTCACCATGCCCGACACTTTGCAATATACGTTTGGTTGTTTGGCAATCTCGGTCATGTAATTCGACCAGGTCGTAATTTTCTGGTCTTTGATGTACGGTTTGGCGATATGGTCGATGATGAACGACACCTCCGGCACCGTTCGGACCAGGTGCAGAGCGGCTTTGAGCTGATTCGGATAAATCAGAAGATCGTACGTAAAATCAAAAGCCGCCAGTTGCCGGACCCCGCGAATGAACTCCGGTTGCATCATAAAGTCCTCCGGTTCGGCCTGCACGACGTGCCGGAAGCCTTTCAGTTCTTCGTACTGCGAGAAGTATTCCAGCCGATCATAGAGTTTCTCTGACCGCAGATCGACCCAGCCCACCACGCCTTTGATAAACTCATACGCTTCAGCCAGTTGCAGCAGAAAAACCGTCTCGGCTTCCGACTGGTCGGCCTGCACGGCCACGCAGCCGTCGATGCCATTTGCGTTCAACACCGGTTCCAGATCGGCAGGCAGAAAATCCCGCCGGATGCGCTGCATCTCGTCCGTAATCCACGTATCCCGCTCCGGATCATAAAACCAGAAATGCTGATGCGCGTCGATCGTCATAAAGAGTTAAAAATTAAAAGTTAAAAATTAAAAGTAAGGCTACGCAGTCGGCTTCTGGGAGCTGATCTGGATGGCGGCTAAAATGCGAATTAATTCTTCACAATCAGTCAGCATCGATGTTGCCATTTGATCGGTCAGGTAGTTTGTGGCATGTAATAAGCGAAGCCAATACCGGGTTTCCCGCGCTTCCTTGTAGGAAATTCCTACTTTAGCCGCAAATTCCTTGCGTGAATAACCGCCTGTAGCTTCTTCCAGATTCGCGCCGATTGACGTTCCGCTTTTTAATAATTGCTCCGCAATCTTAACAGGCACTTTGTTCTCAATTAACCATTTGTATAGATTGACAATACGAACGGCAAAAGCAAACGCTTTTGTCTGGACAATACTCTCCTTTGAGTCTGTCATGCGATCAACTGCATTACTTTTAATTTTTAACTTTTAATTTTTAACTATAAGAAACGGCCGTTTGCTTCTGGGTGCCCAGGCCTTCGATGCCGAGTTCGACCACGTCGCCGGGCTGGAGGAAGCGTTGCGGTTTGAGGCCCATGCCGACCCCGGCGGGCGTGCCGGTCGAGATGACGTCGCCCGGCAGCAGGGTCATGAACTGGCTGATGTAGCTCACGAGCGTCGGAACGTCGAAAATCATGTCGTCGGTGTTCGAATCCTGGAGCGTCTCGCCGTTCAGCCGCAGCCACAGGCCCAGTTTGTTGGGGTTTGGCACCTCGTCTTTCGTGACCAGAAACGGCCCCAGCGGAGCAAACGTGTCGGCGCTTTTGCCTTTTACCCACTGCCCACCGCGTTCGAGTTGGAACGCCCGCTCGCTGTAGTCGTTGTGCACGGCGTACCCGGCGATGTACTCAAATGCTTCGTCTTTCGAAACGTAGGTTGCTTTTTTGCCGATGATGATCGCCAGCTCGACTTCCCAGTCGGTTTTTTCGGATTTTTTCGGAATCACCACGTTATCGTCGGGACCAACCAGCGCCGTGGTCGATTTAAAAAACAGGATCGGCTCGACCGGCACCGGCGCGTTGGTTTCGGCCGCGTGTTTGGCGTAGTTCAGGCCCACGCAGACGATTTTGGACGGCCGCTTGATGCACGACGCCCGCCGGACGTTGCCAGGCACACTCGGGCAACTACCCTGGTTAGTTTCCAGCCACTGGGCCAGTTTTTCCACGCCATTGTTGGTGAAAAAAGCCTCGTCGTAATCCTGGCCGAAAGCCGATACATCCAGACTGGCCCCCGAAGGCAGCATCACACCGGGGCGCTCGTTTTCCGGCTCACCAAAACGAAATAGTTTCATGATTGAGGGGTTACTTTTCGTATGTAAAGAGAAATGTTAGCGGCATATAACCTTTCGCGCAAAAATAAACCGGCAAATCCGGATTGTTACAGCCAGCCGTAAATCTTCGTATATTTGTAAAAACCGTATCACACCCGCTATGCAACTCATCGACGACTTATTGAAAGCGCCGAACCTGCGCGAACTGCTGGACGAACTGGAAAACACCTGGCAGGCCGAGCAGCGCCGTCGTCACCAGTTTTGGGCCGATGTAGACGAAGGGAAGAAAGCAGAATTTATTCTGGGCGAAATCATCTATCATTCACCGGTTTACGGACGTCACTGGATGGCGTCCAGTAATATTAATCGTTGGTTACTCCCGTACGTTTATGAAAATCGCCTGGGAAGAGTAGGTTACGAAAAAGTCATGGTTCGGATGACCCGCAACGATTACGAGCCGGACATCTGTTTCTGGAAAAAAGAAAAAGCGGACCAGTTTGAACAAAAACAATCCGCCTTCCCGCCCCCGGATTTTGTCGTCGAAATCCTGTCCGACAGCACACGAGACAGAGATTATGGGATTAAAATGACTGACTATGCCTTGCACGGCGTGCAGGAATACTGGATCGTGGATGTCGAACACGAAACCGTCGAGCAGTATTTGCTCAACGGCAACGTGTTCGAACTGGCCCAGAAACTCAAAGACGGCACACTGGAATCCGAGGTGATCAGCGGTTTTCGGATGGGCATCCGGGACATCTTTACGCCCGCCTGACCCTGCCACTCACCGCCCGACCGACTCCTGCGGTTCCAGTTGCCAGTTGTTGTCGAAAAAACCGGCTTTCCGAACGCCCTTGATGCCGTTTTTGACCATGTCCAGCCCGAAAATCATGTAGTCGGGAAAACCGCTGCCGCCCGCAAAATACTGGTTGGCATCGGCGGCTTTCATCCCCACCAAACCGGTTCCGGCCACTACGGCCACTGACGCCACCGGGCTATCGGTGCGCGACCAGGCAAAGTAAGCGCTCAGGTCGTCGCTCGAAAACCGTTCCGCTCCCACCGTCATCTGGCCCCGACTGACCTGAATCGGGCAATTTGCCAGCAGGCTGTTCCAGGCCCGGTTGGTCGTTGCATTGCCGTAAATCACCACGCCCCGGTCGGCGTACTGCGCGGGCGTAAAGGCTTTGTCCGGAATGATGTCCACCGCTCCGTTGCCCCGGTAGTACCAGGTTTCGGCATCATAGCGGGCTTTGTTGTAGGCCCACTCGTTCTCAGCCGCCGTGCCCGCCGTTCCGTACACAAACACCATCCGGTGGTTAAACGGCTCCTTGAAGGTCCCGTTCCGGTGCGCCCCTTTCTGCGTCGCGGCCGGTTTTGCCCCAACGGCCCAGTCACCGTTTTTGACCAGATACAGCCGCTCGTCGGCCTGACTAACCCGGTGGCTGACGGTTTTCAGGCTGTCCAGCGTAATCGTGACGGTTTCGCCCGGCGCAAAATCTGCCAGACTCAACGACAGCAGGTGAATGTTGTCGGTTTTTCCCGTAATCGTTTTTGCCTTTTTGTCCCGCGTTACCTGCACCCGGCTGTACTGCAACGGATGTTCCTGCTGCTCGATGGTGGCCCAGCGCATCGTGGAGGAAATTGCCGGGTTGGCCGTCGTAAAATCAAGGGCATTCATGGCACTGTCGGCCTTGATGCGGTGCCATTTGAAGTAGTCGAAAAGCGGTTGCCAGTCGACGCTCTCGTTGCCGTACCAATGCGAACCGCCGGGGTATTCGTAGTGCGTAAAATCCGGGTGAAACGTGCCGAGCAATTTGCGCATTTGTCGGGCGTATTCCACCGAAACCGTCCGGTCGGCGTCGCCATGCAGGATGTACACACCCAGCGGTTTGTAGTTCGATGCGAGGGCGATCACGTTGCTCGGATTGCTCGCACGCAGCAGGATTTTCTCCATTGCATTCGCGCCTTCTTCCGGGATTTTGCCGTCGTGTGAACCGTAGCCCGCCAGCGTTGGATACCCGGCGCAGGGCGCAATGGCGGCCCAATGGCCCGGGAACGTCGCGCCCAGATACCAGGTGCCGTGTCCGCCCATTGAGTGGCCGGTCAGGTAAATCCGCTGCGGATCGGGCTTGAACTGCTTTTTGGCCAGATTAAACACTTCCAGCGCATCCAGACGGCCCCAGTCTTCCCAGTTAAAACCGCGCGGTCGGCGGTTGGTCGGAGCCACCAGAACGCCCCAGTCCTTGGGCTGATACGCCCGAGCCTGCCCGATTCCCTCAACCCCAGCCCCGTGAACCGACAAAAACAACGCGGGAGCCTGCCCATCCGGTTTGCTTTGCGGAGCCACGCCAAAATACTGCACACTACCGTCGATGGCGCTCACGAACGTCTGGCTGTAATGCTCACCTGGCCCGGCGACCGACAGCGTCAGGTCTTTACCGTCTAGCGGTTTTCCGGCTTGCAGCAAGGTAATCGACACCTTACCGTCCTCTTTTTTCGCAACCCCCGAGGCATCCATCCGAAAACCGACCTTGCGCGTCGTCAGGGCCGGAACCGCCGGTACATCCGTCAGCAGTTCTTTTCCGGCCAATTGGCTTTTCAGCTTTAATCCGGTCAGCACCTTATTCGTGGCATTCACCAGCACCACCGCGCCCCAGATCGGTTCGGCCTGATTACCCAATACCACGCTCGGCAGAGTAGGGTCTTCGGTGTTCAGGGTCACCGGCTTTTCCGGAAAAAGCAACTTCGCCATTACCCCCTGGAACCGCGAAAACGGCGAGGTGCGGACGTAAATTTCATTCAGCCCTTTTTTCAGCGAAACCGGCACGTGCATATACCCCAGGGCGTACGGATCACCGGCGTGGGGCGCTCCGTTGACATACACCATGTTATGGCCCGTCGCGTGTAACACCGCGACCTCATCCCGGTCGGCCTGGTAGATTAGGTACAAGTACCCGTTGTTGAACGAGCGACCCCGGAATTTGCCCTCCTTGTCGGGCGTGACGGTTTGCCAGCGCAGGGTGTCGGCGCTGTTGTCGGCTATGCCCTGCCCGGCGACCGGTTTTTTCAAATCACCCCGGTACAGATGGTACGCCAGTTGATCGGTGTACAAAGCCTCGCGGCCGTACTGGTGGCACGGCCCGATGGCGAGCCCCTGGCTGAAGGTATGAACGCGCTGCGCCCGAACCGACCACGCGGTCGTCAGACAGAGCAGTAAGAAGAGAATGCGGTTTTTCATGGGATAGGGTCGTTTATACATCACACTAGTTTGAATACCCAGACCGGTTTTCCGGCTAGTTGCTGCCGGACTTTTTCCGGAATACTCACCTCAATACCATTACCTGCTTTTTTCCATTTCAGCGCCTGCTTCGTTCCCAAAATCGTCAGGGTCGCTTTGGCCTGGGTGGGCGTTATCGGCAGCGTCAGGCTGGCGGGAAGTGCGGTTTCGGTTTCCGTGGGCAAGTACGAAGCGTAGGACGCCTTGCCGTTGGTCGTGATAGCCCACTGGTTCTGGCGGTACGGAGCCAGCGGTTTGGTGCCGTACACCGACTCGCCGTTGACCTGCATCCAGTCGCCGATTTCCTTCAGCCGACCGTAGGCTTCTTCGTGCCATTCGCCGTCGGGGCCGGGCGCGATGTTCAGCAGCAGGTTGCCGTTTTTGGCGACCACATCCACTAGCAGTTGCACCAGTTTCCGGGCCGATTTGAAGTTTTCTTTTGGAATGTACGACCAGCTATCGCCCATGGTCAGGCAAGTTTCCCACGGAATCGGCATGTGATGGTCCGGAATCTGCTGCTCGGGCGTCACGTAATTTTCAAACTCGCCCGAAACCGTCCGGTCGACGACCAGCAAACCGGGTTGGCGCTGGCGTCCCATGCCCGCAATCCGGGCCATGTCAATGTCCTGGCTGTAGGGAATCGTCCGCTGCCAGCTCACCGTCGAGTCGATGGTACTGGCCGGACGCACCCAGCCGCCGTCCAGCCACAGAATATCGACGTTCCCGTAATCGGTCATCAATTCCTGAATCTGGTTGAAGGTGAAGTCCTGGTATTTTTTCCACAGCTCGGGATACTTCTTCGGATCGTAGCTTACGTTGCGGTCTTTCGGCGGAAAATACGGCCACCAGTACGAATCGACGTTCCAGTCGGGTTTCGAGAAATAGGTCCCGACCATAAAGCCCTGATTCCGAAAGGCCCCCAGAATTTCCTTCGTGACGTTGCTGCGCGGATTGGCCGCAAACGGCGATTTCGTGCCGGTGATTTTGTACTCCGTTTGTTTGGAATCAAACATGCAAAAACCGTCGTGGTGCTTGGTCGTGAAGATCATGTACTTCATCCCGGCGGTTTTAGCGGCCTCAGCCCAGCGTTCGGGGTTAAACCGGGTCGGGTTGAAGGTCGTTTGCAGATTTTCGTAGGCTTTTTTGTACTCGTACCAATTGCTGGCATACGGCCCCCGGCGCTCGCACCAGCCCTCATCTTCCGGGCAGAGCGACCAGGATTCGACAATGCCCCATTGGCTGTAGGTACCCCAATGCATCAGCAGTCCGAATTTAACGTCCTGCCACTGCCCCAGTTTTTTGCGGACCAGGCTGTCGGTCGGCCAGACGTATTTGGAGTGATTTTGTTCGGAATGTTGCTGGGCAAAACCGGAAAGCGAGACGCCGATTGCCAGACAAAGCGCAAGGAATTTATGGTTCATACGAGAGCCGGTTTAAAACCGTAAGTGGGTTGTATTGGGTAGTGAAACTTGGATGCTAGGGTAAGCCGAGTTGCCGAATCACGAACCGGCCAATCTGTCGGCCTTGGGCGACGCCATTTTCAATGGAATCGCGAAAGTGAATCCCGCCGTACAGCCGGGAAATGGCTGCTTCATTGGCCGCCTGCTCGAACGATCGGAACGACCGCGCCGGAATCCCGAATTCCACCTCGACGGTGTCTGTGTACCCGATGGGTTCGCCCGCCAGCGCGGTCAGCACCGTCGAAACGGCCGCCGACATCACGCTGTGCCCACTGGTATATTCCGGAAACGGGGGGGTTTGCAACATCGGTCGCCAGTCGCGGTCGATCTGCTGATTGATCACGGTTTCCGGACGAATGCGGTTGCTGTGGTACTTCTCCTCCCAACAGGAAATGAACGCATCGGCCATCGTCAGCCCGACCAGCGTATGCCAGCGGACGGTTTCGGCCAGCGACAGGTTCCGTTGCGTACAGACGATGCTCGTAATGCCCATCCAGTGACCGCCCGGTGTAATTTTTTTCGTTCCGAAACTCACATGGCCTTTCTGATTCAGGAAAAAAGGGTTGCAGTCCCAGAAATTGGCGATATGCCGTTGCTGGTCGGTCAGCGCACGGGTGGTGTCGTACACTTCTTTCACCAACCGGAAAAAGGGAGAATCTTTGGCTTCGCTGTAAGGCACCATCGGTTTGGGCCGAAACTGGGCTGCGCTGTCGAGCAGAAACGGGCGCAGGGTGGGCCAGTACGGTTCGTAGGCTTCTGAATAGGCAGGCGGGGTCGGTTGCCACGAACCAGGCTGTTCCGAGGGTGTAAAACGCATGTAACCACTAGTTTTGATGTACCCATCCTGGGCCGCGTACTTCACCAGCTTTTTCACCAGCGTATCGGCATACGTCCGGGTAGCCAGTAGTTGCTCGTCGGACAATTGGTACCGGCTTTTAGCCTCTTTTATCAACGCATCACGCTCTTTTTCAAGCAAGTATCCCGAAGGAAGCAATTCCTCTCCCATCCGCAAGAGTGCATACAAACTACCAAACCGGGCATCGACCCCCGCATTGGGTTGTGGTTTTGCAAAGGTTGGGTACTTTCGTAAGCGCCCTTCAAAAGCGACATAAGTGGCTGGGCGTTGCTCCTGATAAAGTAGCTCGTAAGCCGCCAGATTGGCATAGGCATAATACCGCGCCGATGCACACGGGCCGGTCACATCGTTCACCATCACATCGGTCAGTTTTTTCAGCGTCCGGGCATAAACGGCCGCATCGGTTTCGGCGGGTGGCGCTGCCATCGATCCGGTCAAACCGATAAGAACCAACCCAAAAAAGAAGACTGTTTTTTTCATCATCAACGGGTTTTCCGATAAACCCGGGGGGTATCGTTGTTACGGCCAAACATAATGTTCAGGCTGTCCTTCTGCTCCAGAATGACAATATCCCGCACATCGCCCTCCACCCAAAAACCGGATTGAGTCTGCGGTACGTACGAGAAGCGAAACTTACCTTCGTTTTTGAACAGAAAGCCATAATTGGCGTCCATTTTCCCGATTTTGATGCGGGTGTACGACTGGTTGCCGCCCACGAGCAGATCCTTCAAACCGTCGCCATCGTAATCAACAAGAGCGATGGCATAAATGGGGGCAAACTGCGCTTCGACCGGCAAATCGTGTTTCGTAAATGTGCCATCGCCCTTGTTTTCCAGAATAATGGAACTGAATGCTGTAGCCTGAAGCGTGTCAGCCAGCTTCAATTGCTCGGGCGTCAGGATTTCCTTCAGCGTTGCATCGGCGTACGATTGATAAGTTGGGAATTTCCGGCGCAGCGGAAACAACTGGTTCAGGGCTTCGTCGCGGCTCACCAGCGGATACGAGCGGCCCTGGTTGTAGTAGCACAGAAACGGGTCGATGGCTTCGTTCTGGTCAAAATCGCCGTACACCACCGTAACCGGTTCCTGCTCCGTCGGTTTCATCTGGCAGTTCTTCCCGAAATTGCCCACCAGCAGATCCAGGTCGCCGTCGTTGTCCAAATCACCAGCTTCGACGCGGTTCCACCAGCCTTCCGAATGAGTGAAAGAGCGAATGAGTGAATGAGTGAATTTGCCCGATTCATTTTTCAAGACAGTGATAGGCAGCCATTCGCCGACCACCACCAGATCCTGCCAGCCATCTTTGTCGATATCCAGTGCAACAGCGTCGGTAACCAGACCGAATTTAGTGAGGAACGGGGCCAGTTTGGCGGTTTCGTCGGTAAAACCGCCTTTGCCATTGTTTAGCAGAATCCGGCTGTTGGCTGGTTCGGGATAGCGCCCGGGAACTACCCGCCCCCCCACGAACAAATCCAGATCGCCATCTTTATCCAGATCCAGCGCCACCACGCAGGCATCGCTGAAGGTTTCGCCGGGCAGGGCGTCGGGCTGGCGGGTAAAATTGCCTTTGCCATCGTTCAGATACAGCCGGTCCTGCAACAACAGATCGTCCGACAAATAAGCAAAACCGCCACTGGCCATGTACAAATCCGGGTCGCCATCCCCGTCGGCATCGAAGAACAGGGCGTCGGTATCTTCGTGCATCTTATCCGCGTCAAAAGCCGGTTGCGGACTTACCAGCCAACTCCCGTTTTTCTGTTGCAACAGCAGGGAACCGGCTTGTCCCTTGGCTCCGGCGGCATACAGATCGATCAACCCATCACCATTGACATCCGCTTTCGCCAGATGCGGCCCCTGAAACGACAACATATTGGGAATCAACAACTGGCGCTTAAAATCGTTGTACGTATCTTCCTGGTGGCGGTACGGCAACGTGTCATTTGCAACTTCCACGAAAAGCGGTTTTTCCTCCGTCAGGGTCGCCCAATTGTACGTTCCGGCAGCATCTTCCGGTTTCAACACCAGCTTCTGATTGGCCTTCACCTGCCGTAATACCTGTGTCCGATCGTCGGGCCAGACGATCCGCAGGCTATCGACAGTCGTCGCCGAACCCAGTCCGAAGTGTAGCGGGGTATGCATGCAGGATTGAAAACCGCGCGACGGATTAAACTCCTGATACTGCATCTTTCCTGCCTGATAAATCCAGACTTTCGCTCCAGCCGAGCGTGTCGCCGGACTGTTCCCGATTTGCACTTGCACATAATGCTGATCAGCAACCCGGCTGTCGTTGCGGTAAATCGAGGGCGGAACGTTAATGTTGTTCGTGATGATTTCCAGATCGCCATCGTTGTCCAAATCGGCATAAACCGCTCCGTTCGAAAGCGCTTTCTGATCAAGTCCCCAGGCTTTCACCTTATTTTCGAACGTCAACTGACCCGTATTCCGGAAAATGTAATGCTGTGTGGTGGTAGAGGGCATCTGCTTCAGAATGTCCATCATGGCCGTTGAATCACCGCGCGCAATTTTCAGTTGCTGGTCGGCGTAAAACTTCATAAAGTCCATGTTGGTGTAATCGCGCAGGTAGCCGTTCGTCACGTACAAGTCTTTCAAACCATCGTTGTCAAAATCGGCAAACAACGGGCACCAGCTCCAGTCGGTATTTGAAATCCCTGCCAACTGCCCGATTTCACTGAAGATGGGCAGAGGGGTTGAGGCAGAGGGCAGAGGGGTTTGGGCAGAGGGGTTAGGAATGGCCGGATTGGTCGTGGAACTTGAAGCACTCGGCACGTCCCCCTGCCCTATGCCCTCTGCCCTATGCCCTCTGCCCCATGCTCTCCGCCCCATACCAAGTTGCAGCATGTTCCGCATCAACTGGTGGTCGAACCCGTTGCGGAGCATGTTCTGGTAGGTTTCGTAATTCTCCGGGCCGTAAAGCAGTTTCTGCCGACGGTTGTCTTCGGGCAGCATGTCCAGCGTGAAAATGTCGGGCCAGCCGTCGTTGTTGATGTCCGTCACCTCGTTGCCCATCGAAAAATAGCTCAGGTGCCCCACCGATTCGCCCAATGAATCGTGGAAATGGCCCTTGCCATCGTTGAGGTAGAGGTAATCCTGTTCGATGTAGTCGTTGGAGACGTAAATATCCGGCCAGCCGTCGAGGTTGATGTCGGCAATGGCGACACCCAGGCCAAACCCGATCGGATTGCCTTTGATTCCGGCTTCCTGGCTGACATCCACAAATTTGCCGTTGTCGTTGCGGAGCAGCCGGTCGCCCGCAAATTCGTCGCGCATCGCCTTGACCGCAGCCGCGTCGAACCGCTTGAAATCCTTGATGTTGTGGTTCAGGAGGAAACAGTCCAGATCACCGTCTTTGTCATAATCGAAGAAAGCCGCCTGGGTGCTGTGCGTCGGCAAATCCAGCCCATACTGAGCGGCTTTTTCCGAAAAAGTCAGGTTTTTGTTGTTGATGTACAGCCGGTTTCGGCGCAGGTCCGGGCGACCACTCCCCGAGTAACAAACGTAAATATCCAGCCAGCCGTCGCGGTTGATGTCCACGAGCGTCACCCCGGTTTTCCAGCCGAGTCCCTTGCCAATCCCCGCCGAAGACGAAATATCTTTAAATTTCAGATTTCCCTGGTTGAGATACAGCCGGTCGGCCACCATATTCCCGGTAAAGTAGAGGTCGGGCAACCCATCGTTGTTCAGATCGCCCACGGCCACGCCCCCGCCGTTGTAAAAGTATTCGTAGGCCAGCACGTTATGCTGCTCGGTTTCGACCAGTTTGTTCACAAACCGAACGCCGGTTTGCTCGGGAGAAAGCAGGGTAAATTGTGCGACCGCCTGTGTTCCGGCAATCCAACCGAATGCCCAGCCCAGTAGCCGTAAAAACCGTCCGAATCGCAGTGAAAGAATAAAAGTGATCATCTAAAAAGCTTACGGGTTAACAAGCCCTCGATGCCGTGACCCATTAACCCGTAAGTTACAAATATTCTACAAGTTGCTTATTGTTTATCCCACCAGACGCGGGTCGTAAACAGGTCGGGGCCCTGAACCGCAATGGCGGCATTGTACTGAGCCGCGTTCCGGCTGGCCTCCGACGACGGATACCGCAACCGACGCATAATCGTTCCGCCGGTTTCGTTGCCGGGGTAGTTGGTCGGTGTCAAAACCGGGTAGCCGGTCCGGCGCCAGTTGGCGTAGGCTTCGTACGAATTCAGGAAGTTCACCGCCCAGTACTGCGTTCCGATTTGCTCCATCTGCTGTGCCGTGGTGCCAGTTGCCCGGTAGGGATTCGCCGTCAGATACGCCGTGATGGCTGCATCCGAGATCGTTCCGCCGTAGAGCGACATCATTTTCATCGCTGCCGTCACGCCTTTGTTGTAGTGAGAAGCCGCCTGCCCATCACCCCAGCCCCGCAGAGCCGCTTCGGCCAGCAGGTATTCTACTTCGGCATAGCTCTGGAAAACCGTTGGGGCCGCGTTGTTGGCGATTTTGTTCAGGTTGGCTTCCGAATACGTCGCCATCGACTGGTCGTTCCAGGTCGGGATCAGTGTCCGGATGGTCGTGACGTCGTAACCGTTCGGCAAGCCTTTCTGCTTGGCCGGGTCGGTTGCCGAAGCCTCTTTCGTGGGGTCGGCGTTACCTTCCCAAAGCGTGGCGATGAACGGCAAACGCGGGTCGTTGTTGTTTTTCAGGAAGTTAACAAACGTCTGGCTCAGTTTGCTGTTGGCGTTTCCTTTCAGGTTGGCCGCGTCGTATTCCTGCGTTTTCAGCGTGTTGCTGTCCAGGTTCCGTTTGTTGTCATCGCCTTCCGCGTGGTTCACTTTGGCGATGTCGTCATTGCTCTGCATCACACCCCCGGCGATGGCCTTCTTTACGTATTGTTCGGCTTTGGCCGGATCGACTTTGGTCAGGCGCATACCGAGCCGCAGCATCAGCGAATAAGCAAACTTTTTCCACTTGGTCAGGTCTCCACCGTAGATGATATCGCCCGTACCGTAGCCGGTTTTCGTGGCATCCAGCGCCGGAGCCGCCTGATCCAGTTCGTTCAGCATATCGGCATAAATGTCGGACTGGCGATCGTATTTCGGCGAAAACGTATTGTTCAGATAGCCTTTGGCTGCTTCCGAATAGGGGATATCGCCGTACAGGTCGGTAATCCGGTGATAGGCAAATACCCGGAAAATCCGTGCCACATTGTACAGGTTCGATTGCGCCGGATCATCTTTCGTCAGCGAGATGATCTGCTCCAGTTCTTTGACGTGCGAGCCATAGGCGGTTTCGAAAAAAGCATCCGAGTACGGACCATTGTACAGGTATTTATCCCCCGACCAGTAGGTGTTCAGAGCCGCAAAATGCTGGATGATTGCTCCGGCGTAGATCAAGTTACCCCGGTGGTTTTCGTACCCGGTTCCGGCGGTTTTCACCACGCTGTACGAAAACAGGTTCGGAATAACCGGGGTTGTCAGCGCATTGGGGTTGGTATTCAGCTCCTCAAAACCGTTGTCACAAGAGGAGAACACGAGACTGGCGCTCAGAATACCCGCCAGAATCGGGAGTCGTCTTCTTTTTAGTGTATTTACCATTATTCTAGTCATGTTAAGTTCAGTGAGTTCTTAGAAACGGACCATCAGGTTCAGACCATAGCTACGGGCCGGTGGTACTCCAAACATTTCGAGACCCTGGGCGTTGCCGCTGTTGTAGGTCGATTCCGGATCGACGTTCGGCACTTTGCTGTAGAGCAGCAACAGGTTCCGGGCCACAAACGACAGGCTGACCGACTGAATCGGCGTTTTTTCCAGGAACGACTTGGGCAACGTGTAGCCAAAGGTCAACTGACGAAGTTTGGCGAAGTCCGAACTGTAGATAAACTGGTCGGTGATCGATGTCAGACCGCTGTAGTAATCCTGAACATCCCGACCGGCAAACGTCCGCGTAAAGGCATCACCCGTCGGCGAAACACCCGTCACGGTCAAACCACCTTCGCGGCCCACCAGCGTTTCCTGATGCAGACCCCGGGAATAAGCAAAGTAGTTTGTTGCGCTGTAGAGTTTGGCGCCGAATTTCGCATCCACCAGGAAGCTCATCGAGAAATTCCGGTAGGAGAACGTATTGGTCAACCCCATTGTCAGGGGTGGCACCCCACGGCCCAGCGCCATGAACTCACTGCGCATCGGAATACCGGTTGCCGTGTTGTAAACGATGTTGCCGTTGGCGTCCGTCATGGCTTTGTAGCCCGCCAGCATCCCGTACGGTTGTCCTTCAAAGTGATAGACATAAGCACTTTGCGTCCGGGACTGATCCAGTTCGAGCCGGGTCAGGCCGTCGGCGATTTTCACCACTTTGTTGTCGTTGTAGGCCATGTTGTAAGCCACGTTCCAGGTAAAACCGCTGGCGGCTTTGAACGGCGTACCCGTCAGCAACACTTCCACCCCTTTGTTGACGACTTCCCCAACGTTCAGCAAGACGTTGCCATAGCCGGAAGCCGATGACGTTGAAGCCGTTACGGGGTCGTTTTTGGTAACCCGGTTATAATACGTCAGGTCGACGCCCAGTTTGTTATTAAACAGTTTGGCTTCTACCCCAAACTCGGTAGTCGTTGACGTGTTCGGTTGCAGCAGGGCATTCGGAATCGTTCCGCCATTGATCCGCATCAACGGAACACCACCAATGTAGGAATTGCCTTCCAGCGCGTACGTCAGGTTCAGGGCGTACGGGTTGGGATAACCACCCCCCACCTGCGCCAGTGAGGCCCGGATTTTTCCGTAATTCAGCCAGTTGCCCTTGTTCGGCAATACGTCCGAAAAGACAAAGCTTAACCCGGCCGACGGATAGAACAGGCTATTGTTTTCTTTGGCCAGCGTCGAGAACCAGTCCTGGCGACCCGTCAACGTCAGGAACAGCACATTCTGGTAGCCCAGGTCGGCCGATGCGAACAAGGAGTTGATGCCAAAACCGCTGTACCCGTAACCCGGTGTTTTGTTGATCGTGTTATCGAGGAAGTAGTTGAACGGCACGTTGAACTGGCTCCCGTTGAAGCTCATTTCTTCCGTTGAACGACGCATCCGGTTTCCACCCGCCAGGGCATTCACCGAGAAAGCGCCATACTCTTTATTGAAGCCCACCAAGACTTCCGCATTGGTTTCCTGAATCTGGACCTGCCGACGGTTCATGGCTCCCTGGGTGGCATAGGCCAGACCGGTCGGTTCGATGGCTACGTACTTCATCATGTTGTTGTCCGTACCAACGCGGCCCCGGATATAGAGGAAGTCAGTGATGTTGTACCGCAGGCTGAACGAACCCAGGAAACGGTTCCGGATGTCTTCATTTTTCACCTTATTGATGACGAAGTACGGGTTTTGCGCATAAACGTTGCTGTTCCAGAGCGCTTCGTAGCCCCGGCTGTCGTAACCCGGATCGAGCGACCGGATGTCGACCGTATTGGCAATCATATGCACCCCGAAGTTCGGGTTTTTCGGCGTATCCGACAGGAACGTCCGGTTGGTTCCGGTTTCTACGTTGTACTGGGCGACGCCTTCGAAAACCACTTTTTTCGATAGATTGGCGTTGGCGCTCAGGTTAAACGATTTCCGGTTAAAGCCCGAATTCGGAACGCTGCTTTTGGAGTCGAGGTTCGAAGCCGAGAAGCGGAAGCTGGCTGCGTCGTTCCCTCCGGCCACCGCAACGGTGTTCGTGAAGGTGCTACCGGCATTGTAAAAATTCTTGATATTATCTTTCTGGGCTGAATAAGGCCGGCTCACGCCATCAAACTGAATGTAAGGCGCTCCATCAATTCGTGCACCCCACGACTGGGCTCCCGTGTTGATGGCTTCCTGCTGGGTGGTCGGTTTGGCCTGCCGAATGCCTTGTCCGTACTCATACTGCCAGTCGGTCAGGTTGAGTGGGCGGTCCATCGTGTAGGTTCCGTTGTATTCCACGCCGATGCCTTTCTGGCCTTTCCCGGTTTTTGTCGTAATGAGGATGACCCCGTTCGAGGCCCGCGAACCGTAGAGCGCAGCCGCCGTTCCCCCTTTCAAAACCGAAATGGTTTCGATATCATCCGGGTTGATACTATTCAGGCCATCCCCGCTGTCGGTACCACCCCACATCCCCGCCGAGTTGACGTTGGTGTTGTCGATGGGTACGCCGTTGACGACGTACAGCGGCTGGTTGTTCCCACTCAGCGAGCCATTTCCCCGGATAATGACCCGGCTCGAACCGCCCGGGCCGGTGGCCGTGGCCGTTGCGTTAACCCCGGCAACTTTCCCCGAGAGGGCATTCCCCAGGTTGATTTCGCGGGCCTGGGTGAAATCCGATCCTTTCACTTCGGTGACGGCATAGCCCAGGGCCTTTTTGTCCTTGGCAATTCCCAGGGCCGTTACAACTACCTCATCGAGCGTTTTGTCATCTTCGACCAGTGCGACGTCAATCGTCGTCTGATCGCCTACGGTAATATTCTGGGCCACAAACCCCAGCGACTGGATTACCAGTACACTGCCTTTGCTGACGCTGATCGAATACCGCCCTTCCGAGTCCGTTATCGTTCCCCGGTTTGTGCCTTTCACCAGAACGTTGGCCCCCGGAATGGCGCCCTGGTTTGCGTCCGTCACTTTTCCCTGTACATTCACTTGTTGCGCCCAGACTACGCTGGTACACAACAGTAGTAAGGCAAAAAAGAGGGTAAATCTCGTTTTACATTCTTTCATTGGATTTTTAGGTTGGTTATGAATTTTACGGTTTTTTACTGCTTTCGTTCAAAATCACAAAAAGGCCCTTTCAACTCTTTATAATAAGCCCATTATTGTTCTTTAATTCCCCAGAAAACAATAAGAATATTTCGTTAAATTAGATTTAGGGACAAATATATTCCTTTTTTAAAAAATTTAACAATAAGGATACGATTATTTAAATTTATGGTTAAATTATACAAAATCACTATAGTATTGTGACTATTTAATTCGTTAAGAATCAACCGAGGCTTATTTTGGATTTTGAGCACAGATCAATTATCTCTTGAAAAGAAGTTACCCGAACAAGAAAGCTGCTCATTACCCATTCACTTTTACTTATTTTGGGAAACCGCTTTGCCGAACCCAATCTTTTTGCTTTTTGTTTCACCGCTGTCTTCTTTCTGAATGCCTTTTGTCAAGCTTGCACTGAGTATTTTTCTTTCAGTTGGAATACTTTCGTTGTGGGATGCTACTCCCAGTTTATTCAGACAGAAGGACGAACCGTTCTCTGCATCCGATTCGGCAGTAATTGACCAGCAACTCGCCCGGCAGCATTGCAGCAGTTGCCACCGCTTTCCGGAACCGGCGCTCCTCGATAAAAAGACCTGGGTGACGGGCGTGCTGCCGGTGATGGCCCGGCGCATGGGCATCAGGCTCCCCGAACACGACACCCTGCCACCGCTGCCGGCCGACGAAGCCCGGGCCATCAGCGCCCTGAACGTCTATCCCGAAACACCCCAGCTTTCCCGCGCCGACTGGAACCGGATTGTGCGGTATTATGAAGCGAACGCTCCGGTTGAACCGCTGCCGCAAAAACCGGTTCCGCCCGTTACGAATCAGCTCCCGTTGTTTGCCGTTCGTGAATTGTCGGTCGGCGATAAGCAGGTGCCGCAAACGACGCTGCTCAAGTTTGACCCCAACACCAATCAGCTTTACGTCGGCGATGCCCAGCATGCCCTGTACGTGCTCGACGCCCGGTTTCACCTGACGAATACCTGGTGGATCGACACCCCGGCGACGGACATTGACTTCCCGAAAAATGCCGCCCCCCGGTTGCTAACCATCGGTATTTTCAGCCCTTCCGACCAGAAGTTGGGCCGACTCATGACATTGGAAAAATCGGCCAAACCCGGTTCTGTTCCCGTTAACATCCGCGAGCTTCCGCGACCGGTACAGTTTGCTACGGGCGACCTGAATGCCGATGGGCGGGACGATGTGGTCGTCTGCGGTTTTGGCAACAACGCGGGCAAGCTGATCTGGTACGACGGTTTTCAACCTACCAAAGAGCAAATTTTAAAAGCCGTACCCGGTGCCCGACGGGTAGAAATTGCGGATTTTAACCGCGACAAAAAACCGGACATCATGGTCCTGATGGCCCAGGCGCGGGAAGAAGTTAGCATTTATTACAACCAGGGCAACGGGCGGTTCCGGGAAAAAACCGTGTTGCAGTTTTCGCCGGTTTTTGGGTCCAGTTATTTCGAACTGGCAGATTTCAATAAAGACGGTTTTCGGGATATTTTGCTGACGAATGGCGACAACTGGGATTATTCGGCCATTCGGAAGAACTACCACGGCGTTCGGATTTACTTGAACGACGGGAAGGATAATTTCCGGGAAGCCTGGTTTTATCCGTTATACGGGGCCAGCAAAGCCATCGCGCGCGATTTCGATCAGGACGGCGATCTGGACATTGCCGCTACGGCTTTCTATACCGAATTGCCCCAGCCTGAGCAAAGTTTTGTCTACCTGACCAACGAAGGGCGACTGACGTTTAAACCGCATTCCACACCCGAGGGCGCGCACGGCAAATGGCTCACGCTGGAAGCCGCCGACTTCGACCACGACGGCGACGTGGATATTGTGCTGGGCTCCTATTTTCACACCTTCGGCGAAATGACCCAGTTACTTTTCAAAGGCGTTACGTCGTTCCCGCAATTGCTCATGCTGGAAAACAAAAAGAAATAGAATGATCCAACAATCAAAAAAGAGGCAGACCAACCGGTTTGCCTCTTTTTGATTCTATCCAAATTTATGAACTAACTGATTCTCAGCATTTACTTCACATCCCAGAAAATTTTGGTTTTCAGGTTGTCGTTGGCTTTGACAGCCGCGTAATTGGCTGCGTTGTAGGTAATTTCATTACCCGGAATGGTCCAACGGGTCGGCGGCAGCGTCTGCGCGTTGGCGTTGTCGGCCTGGAAGCTCAGCACCGGCATGTCCAGTCGACGCAGGTCGGCCCAGTTTTCGTACGGCTGAACCACGTTGTAGTGCAGCCATTTCTGGGTAGCAATCAGGCTCAGCTTCTGGGCATTGGTGGTTGCCTTGCTCCAGTTTACTCCATCGCCCGCGATGTAGGCGGCCACGGCAGCCGGAGTCGCCTGCGCCGGGAGCGTTGAGGTCGTGATTCCCGTTGCGTTGGTGATCGACAGAATCTTGTTGTAAAAATCCACCGACTGCGTGATGGCGGTTTCGTAGGCGGTTTTTGCCAGCGCATCGTTGCCTGTCCGCAGGTAATATTCCGCTTTGATCAGGTTCATCTGCGGAGCATTGATCACGACACCCGGGAAAAACTGGTTATGACTCAGCGTATACCGATTGTAAATAGCCACCTGGCCACCGTTATACTGGGCTGTTTGGACCGCTTCCGTTGCCATCGGATCGATGCCGATGAACTTCCCGGCGGCATTGGCGCCCGGCTCAAACAGAATCGGCAGACGCGGGTCTTTATTGGCGTTCATGTGGTCGATCATCGCTTTTCCGGCCGTGTTGCCATACCAGCCATCCGACGCCAACCCGTCGCGGAATCCTTTTGAGTTGATGTCGGTATTGATGTCAAATACATTGACCTGGATGTTTTGAGCGTTGGTTTCCACAATCGGATAGGTAGCCGCGTTGCCCAGAATCTCGGCCATTTCGGTGTTCACCCGCGATTTGAAGCTTTCTACGTCCGAAAGGCGGTTCAGCATCCGGAGCCGCAGCGAGTTGGCATACCGTTTCCAGGCCGTCAGATCGCCTTTGTTCAGGAAGTCTTGCGTCTGGAACGACTTCTGATACCCGGCGTTCAGCGTAATGCCGTTTAGTTCGGTGGCAATCTTCTTCAGATCGTCTAGCATAAAGGTGTACAGCGACTCCGGCGTATCGAACTTCGCCGTTGAGGCCGCATAATCGCCCCCGTTGGAACTCAGCATCCCGGCTTCCGTAAACGGAATAGCCCCGTGTACATCCACCAGCCGCTGCGTATGGTCGTAGACATAGACCGCAGCCGCCAGCATGAACACTTTCAGAGCAGCCTGCTGTTCCGCCGGTTTGGATGCATATACCTTCTGCAACTCCCGGTACTGCGCCAGCATGTCATAATAGCTGTACCAGACATCTTCCACCCCTGATGAACCGGGTACATACCGGCCCGCTGCACTGAGCACACCAATCGCCTGCGTATACGGGTTGAGCGATGTACGCAACGTCACAAAGTAGTGGCGATAGCCCGGCAGAACATACTCCCGGTTGGAATACAAAACACCCGTAAACTGCTTCTCAACCGTGCTTTCGGCAATTTTTGAGGGATTGGGGTACGATTCGGCAAACTCGGATTCTTTACAGGAAACCGTGGCCAGCAACAGACCCGCTAACACTAAAGTTGATATTTTTTTCATTTTTCGAATCAGCTTAAAATTAGAAACCGGCACGCAGCATAACCCCCATTGTCCGGAAAGAAGGGTTGTTTCCGGCATTGTTGACGTTTTCGTACCAGCGTGTACTCGAGTTGGTCTGTTCGGCGTCCAGATCTTTAATGGTCCGGTAGAAGAAGAACAGGTTCCGGCCAAACACCGACACCGTCAGGTTCTGCGTACCAATCCGGCGGGTAATACTGGCCGGAATGCGGTACCCCAGGGAGATTTCCCGCATTTTGATGTAGGTGTTTTCTTTTACATACAGCTCATACCGGGAATTACTATATTGCGGACCACCCCAGTTGTAGGTTTGGTTGTAATACCGCGCCTGCGGGATAACGTTCGTGTTCGGTTCGCCATTCGCCAGTACCCCTTCCATCAGCATCCCGTCGTTGTAAACTACCTCCCCATTGGGACCGGCAGCCGCCGTCGTCTGGCCCCCTTTGCCATTGGCATCCACGTAGTAGCTCAGACCACCGTGCTCTTTGTCCATCGCAGTCAGGCTTTCCTCGGTCAGACCCCGTGAGGTCATCCAGTTGATCCCCGTCGGCATGATGTGACCACCAATCCGGAAATCAGCCACCAAGTCCAGCATAAAGCCTTTGTAACTTAGGCTGTTGATGAACCCACCGATTAATTTCGGCATTGCGTTGCCAGCCCGAATCCAGTTGGCTCCATCCAGTTGATAAATCCCATTCGGACCGACAATCTTCTGGCCCTGCGCGTTGGTCAGAATACCGTGGACGTAGATATCCCCCATCGGCCGTCCGATTACCGAGCGCAGTTGAGCCGCATTTCCGTCATAATCAGCATGGAGCAGTTCGGTCGAGTTGTTGGCCAGCTTTTCTACTTTGTTGCTGTTTTTGGCCAGGTTCAGCGTCATGTTCCAGTTCAGGTCATCAGCGTTTTTGCTGGCAATCGGCGTGGCATTCAGGGCTAGTTCAACCCCCTGGTTGCGCAGCGTACCGATGTTGGCTAACACCGACCGGGCTCCCGAACTGGCGGCAATCGTCAGCGGCAAAATCTGGTCGACGATCTGAGCGTTGTAATACGACAGATCGAACCCTAAGCGATTGCCGAAAAACTTGCCTTCCAGACCGAACTCAAATTCGCGTTTCTGTTCCGGACGGATTTTGTCGTTGCCGTAACTGCTGCTGATGTTGGTGTACAGGACCGAGCTACCACCGGTTTGCTGGATGCTCAGGTTACCCTGATTGTAGGCATTGTTGGCGCTGTAGATGGGCGGATAATTTCCCACAATCCCCCAGGAGGCCCGCAGCTTTCCGTAGCTGATGAACGTAGGCAGTCGGAACAGATCCGAAAAGACAAAACCCGAGTTGACGGAGGGATACACAAAAGCATTGTTACCCGTCACCAGCGTCGAAGTGCGGTCCCGACGGATCGTTCCTTCGACGAACAGGAAGTTTTTATAATCGAAATTCAATGTTCCAAAGAAGGCATCCCGAATCCACCGTTCGCGGGAGTTGCTTCCACCGGCGGTGTTAACCGAGGCCGAAATATCGAAGAAGTTTTCGGTGCTCAGCCCCCCGTTGGTTGAACGGCTTACGAAGGTATTGAGCATCTTGTTCGCATTGTACCCGCCTGTCGCTGTAACCGCCAGATCGTCATTCAGCTTTTTGGTATAGGTCAGAATCGCTTCGCCGTAGACGTTGCTGTACAGGTTGTTGTTCATCGAAAAGTACCCGGAGTAGCCAAACGCCAGAGGGATTGAACTCCTCTGTTTATCTTCAATGCGTTCCGAGGTAAAGTCGGTTCCAATCCGACCGCGCAGTTTCAGCCCGTCAATGATGTCCCACGTTTGCGTTGCACTGGCAATAATCCGGTTACTGTACTCGTCGTAGGTGTTCTTCCGCGTACTCCAGACATAATCGGCAATATCCGACTTGAAACCATTTCGGATAATGTTCTCGTTGGGTGTCAGGCTCGGATTGGTTCCCGTCACAAATTTATAACCGAGACTAGTCTGGTACGTGTTGAAATACCAGTCGGCGGCTTCAAACCGGTTCATCATCCCCGTGAAGTTGTTGATCATGCGATCGACCTTAAAGGGACGGTTGTGCGTGTACTGATTGATGTAACTGATCGTCAGATCAGTTTGTAGCTTCTTATTGACGTTGAAGCTGGTACTCAGGTTCATGATGTTCTTGCTATTTTTTGAATTATAGCTGATCATCCCATTATCCTGGCGGGTATACGAAAACCGCAGGCTGCCATTGTCCATCGCTTTGGAAACCGACAGGTTGATGTTGGAACTGTTGGCGTTCTCGAACAGATCGGCGTAGCTGTTGCCGGACGGTGAATACGGACGAATTTTACCATCAAAAGACATCACTGGTTGCCCGTCGAACTTCGGTCCAAAGTTAACACTGGCATTCAGCAGCCCGCGCGTATCCCCTCGGCCATCGCCGTCGGTATCGTAATAGATAAAGCCGTTGGCATCCTGCCCGCCGTTGGCGTAGTTCAGCATATAGCCCGGCCCACGAACATTTTGATAGCGAGGCAGGTAGGCAATTTTATCCACGCTATAGCTGGCATTGAAATCGACGCTAACGCCTTTGCGGCCTTTTCCGGATTTGGTGGTTACCAGCAAAACCCCGTTGACGGCTTCCGAACCGTAGAGCGCAGCCGCCGAAGCCCCTTTCAGAATAGATATATTTTCGATATCGGCCGGGTTCAGATCCAGAATGCCGTTCCCGCGAATGCGTTGATCCCCCCAGTAATCCGTATTCCGGGCTTCTCCGTTCCGGATCGGAATTCCATCCATCACAATCAGCGGCTGGGTGTTTCCGGTAATGGAGCTAAAACCCCGAATATTGATGCTAACCCCACTGGTAGCCCCACCCGGCGTGGCATTAATGCTAACACCCGGAGCTTTTCCGTACAGCGCCGTGGCAAAGTTGGGCGTTGCGGTTTTAACCAGATCCTCGTTTTTCACGGTCGCCGTCGCATAACCCAGTGACCGTTGCTCTTTGGCAATCCCGAAAGCCGTTACCACGACTTCGCCGAGCATATTCTCGTCTTCGGCCATGACCACGTCGACAACCGAGCGGTTGGCAATGGCAACTTCCTGCGTTTTGTAACCGATGAACGAGAATACCAGCGTACCATTTTTGCTGGCCGCTACGCTAAACTTTCCATCGGAATCGGTCGTCGAACCGGCTGTAGTCCCTTTCACCACAATGGAAACGCCCGGCAAGGGTTGCCCGTCGTTCCCGCCCGTAACCCTTCCCGTAATCGTCTGCGCGATTGCGGAGGTACTTATTACCAGGAAGATGATAATAAGCCTGAGTAAATTTTTTGCCATAGAAACAGTAAGTGAGATTGAAGTACAAGTAATTTATTACAACATTAATAAATTATTTTAAAATATAACGAGCTATATGAAAAAATTATTAACATTATTTATAGGTCTCCGATTTCAGAAATTTTAAGTTTACGCATTCAGGCCACTTTGAAACAATATGACATCGTTTTGGCTGGCTGGTCACATTACTCAGAACCTTCCTTGTGCGTAGAAACGACAACGGGAGTCCCGGAACAGCCCGTAGGCTTCCGAAACTCCCGCTTAAGTTTAACAATCCTTTTTTCGCCGTTGCCACCGGCTTACCGGAAAATTCTAGGCCGGTTTTAGTTATTCAATCGCACAAAACCGCCGTCGATCGGGTAATCACAACCCGTGATAAAACCGGCTTCATCGGAACAGAGGTACAGCGCCAGGGCCGCGACCTCCGCCGGTTTGGCCATCCGGCCGATGGGCTGGGTAGCGGCCAGTTTGGCAAACATCTCGGCTTCCTGGCCAGGGTAATTCTTCGCCAGAAAACCGTCGACAAACGGCGTATGGACCCGGGCGGGCGAGATGCAATTGCAGCGAATGTTGTGCTTGAGGTAATCCTTCGCCACCGACAACGTCATCGACACCACCGCGCCTTTGGTCATCGAATAGGCAAACCGGTCCGGAATCCCGATGGTCGCTGCGATCGACGCCATATTCAACACCACGCCCCCGCCGTTGGCTTTCAGGTGCGGAATGGTAGCAAACAGGCAGTTGTACGCGCCTTTGACGTTGACCGTAAACACCCGGTCGAAGTCGGCTTCGGTGGTGGTTTCCACCGTCCCAATGTGCGAAATTCCGGCGTTGTTGACCAGAATGTGGATGGCCCCGCCCGCAGCAATCGTTCCGATGACTTCCACCACCTGCGCCTGGTTCGAGACATCGATCGCATGGGCGTGTGCCCGGCCCCCGTTGGCATTAATCTCTTCGGCCACCCGCCGGGCCAGATCGGCATTCAGTTCCAGAATATGAACAATGGCACCGGCCTGGGCAAACGTCTGCGACATCGCCAGCCCAATCCCGCTGGCCCCACCCGTAATGATGGCAACTTTATCGTGTAAGCTAAACATGGTTATTTTCAATGAGTGAATGAGCGAATGAAGGAATGAGTGAATAGCTTCGCTAATTAGTGGCTTCCTGCGAAGCTATTCACTCATTCCTTCATTCGCTCATTCAAAATTAAAGTGAAACGCCCCGCTTCCAGGGGATGAAATCGTCCTGGCCGAGTTGCTGGGCTTTGGTCCGGACTTCACCGCTGGCGAGTTGAATGACGTAGTCGAGCAGCCGTTCGGCATTGTGCTCGATGGTTTCGGCACCCTCGATGATCGGGCCGCAATCGAAATCGATCACGTCGGGCATCCGGTTGGCCAGGGCAGTGTTGGTCGAAATTTTGGCAACGGGGCAAATCGGGTTGCCGGTCGGGGTACCTAAGCCGGTGGTAAACAGAATAATGTTCGTGCCGGAACCGGCCATGCCCGTGGTCGCTTCCACGTCGTTGCCGGGCGTACAGAGCAAATTCAAACCGGGTACGGTAGCCGGTTCGGTGTAATTCAACACGTCGGCCACCGGCGCAGTTCCGCCTTTCTTGGCGGCCCCGGCCGACTTAATGGCGTCGGTAATCAGGCCGTCGCGGATGTTGCCCGGCGAGGGGTTCATGTCAAAACCGGACCCCACGGCTTCGGCTTTGGCCGAATAATCCCGCATGAGGTGAATGAATTTCAGCGCTTTGTCGTCGGATAGCGCGCGGTTGATCAGTTCCTGCTCGACGCCGTTCAGTTCCGGAAACTCCGCCAAGACGGTTTTCGCGCCGAGCGTGACCAGAATATCCGACAAATGCCCGATGGCGGGATTGGCCGAAAGCCCCGAAAAACCGTCGGAACCACCACATTTCAGGCCAACGGTCAGTTTGCTCAGGGGAGCGGGTTGTCGTTCAACCTTGTTGACCTCGATCAATCCCAGGAAGGTTTCCCGGATGGCATTGCTCAGCATCGCAAACTCAGTACCTTCCTGCTGTTCAAAAATCAGGAGCGGTTTGTTGAATTTTGGGTTGCGCTTTTTCACCTCATCGACCAGCATCGACGTTTGCGTGTGCTGGCAGCCCAGGCTCAAAACCGTCACCCCGGCCACGTTGGGATTGTTGATAAAACCGGCAAACAGACCGCAGAGTGCTTCCGAATCCTGCCGGGTGCCTCCGCAGCCCATTTCGTGGGTTAGAAATTTGATGCCGTCGATGTTTTTAAACGGTCGTTTGGCCTTGGGTTCGTCGAGTGTACGCATGATCGACGGATCGACGAACGGTTCCATTTTATGAATCGTGTTGACCTCGCCCGCTTTGTACAGTTGCAGCAATTCGTGAACCTGTTCGCGGTAGATTTCCGATTGCGCGTAGCCCAATTCACGCTCAAAGGCGTCTTTCAGAATCAGGATGTTGCGGTTTTCGCAGAACACCAGCGGGACCACCAGCCAATAGTTGGCCGTCCCGACCTGGCCGTCGGCCCGGTGATAGCCCATGAAGGTGCGATTGTGCCAGCGCAAGACATCAGGCGGTTGCCAGTGATACGGTTTTTTCTTTTCGATGCCGTACTGGTCCGCGTCGTGTTTGAGGTTAAACGTCGTGATGGGTTCTCCACGTTTGATGGGTTGTGTCGCTTTCCCCACTAACACACCATACATGATGACGGAATCGCCGGTTTGCAGGTCTTCGGTAACGAATTTATGTTTTATTCCCACGCCGATCGGCAGCGTGTAGGTTTGCCCTTCAAACTCGATTGATTCACCCGGTTGAAAGTTTTGCAGGGCAACAATCACATTGTCGGCGGGGTGTACTTTCAAAACTTTATGCTGCATAAGGTAGATAAACTAGATAACGGTCGGTTAGTAGGCCGGTTAATTTTAAGAGACAAAAGTCAGGGAATTATCACTAATATTGAAAGAAAAATAGCAAGATTCTTTACCCGTTCATGCAAGTTTCCGGCAACCTCCTCAACCTTTTCGACCGCACCATCCGCTTCAGCCAGTTGACCATAGAACAAGGTCGGATTTACCAGATCGACGAACTCGGCACCGAACGCCCGGGCGAACCGTATTTGCTCCCCGGTTTTGTCGACGCCCACGTTCACATCGAAAGCTCGCTGCTGACCCCCGCGCAGTTTGCCCGGCTGGCGGTGGTGCATGGCACGGTGGCAACGGTGTCGGACCCGCACGAGATCGGGAACGTATTGGGCGTTGCGGGCGTCGAATACATGATCGCCGACGGGCAACGGACGCCGTTCAAGTTCTGCTTCGGCGCGCCGTCCTGCGTTCCGGCCACGACCTTCGAAACCGCCGGAGCTACGATCGGCGTCCGGGATGTCCGGCGGCTGCTGGGCCTGAAAGAAATCGGTTACCTGGCCGAGATGATGAATTTTCCGGGTGTTCTGCACCAGGACCCGGACGTGATGGCCAAAATCACGCTGGCGAAGGCATTCAACAAACCCATCGACGGCCACGCGCCCGGTTTGCGGGGCGACGACGCCCAACGGTATATCGACGCCGGAATGACCACCGACCACGAGTGTTTTACGTACGAGGAAGGGCTGGACAAAGTGCAGCGGGGCATGAACATTCTGATCCGGGAAGGCAGCGCGGCCAAGAATTTTGAAGCCCTGATTCCGTTGCTCACCGAATTCCCCGATAAAATCATGTTCTGCTCGGACGATAAACACCCCGACAGCCTGATCGAAGGGCATATCAACCAACTGGTTCGGCGGGCGCTGGCGAAGGGGCATGATCTGTTCAAAGTGTTGCGAGCCGCCTGTTTGAACCCGGTTTTGCATTACCGGCTGCCAGTGGGGCTGCTGCGCGAAGGTGACCCGGCGGATTTTATTCAGGTACAGGACTTACAAAACTTCGCAGTTCAGCAAACGTATATTAATGGGACGTTGGTGGCCGAAAATGGGCTTTCAAAGGTACCGGATTTACGAAGCGAACAGGTGAATCGCTTCGATTGCCAGCCGAAAAAACCGGATGACTTTGCGGTGATGATGGATCCGGCCCAAAACGAACCAGCCATTCGCGTCATCGAAGCCCTCGATGGCCAACTAATTACCAATAGTCTATCCTTCGCGCCCAGCCTGGTTGAAAACCGGGTCGTGGCCGATGCCTCGCGGGATCTTTTAAAGATTACCGTTGTCAACCGGTATCAGGATGCGGCTCCGGCGGTGGCTTTTATTAAAAACTTTGGGTTAAAAAAAGGGGCGCTGGCTTCGTCGGTCGGTCACGACTCCCATAATATCATTGCCGTTGGCTGCGACGATGAAAGCATCAGCCGGGCCGTCAATCTGGTGATTGAAGCCCGGGGCGGTTTGAGTGCCGTCGCCGATTCGCAGGCTCACCTCCTGCCGCTGCCGATTGCCGGGCTCATGACCGATGTGGATGGGTACACCGTTGCTAAACAGTATACCGACCTCGACCGGTTTGCAAAAGACACGCTGGGCAGTACGCTGGCATCGCCGTTTATGACGCTTTCCTTCATGGCTCTCCTCGTAATTCCCCACCTGAAACTCAGCGACAAAGGGCTTTTCGATGGACAAAGCTTTCAATTTACTTCCGTCTTCACGGCCTGAAAACCGGGTCTGTATGCACGCATACTAAAATAAAAATAATCCTATTATTACAAGTTTTTGTAAAAAATCCCTCAAACTGTTTTTATTACCAAGTTTTGTTAATAAGTTTACATTCCGTACATGTAATAGTTGTATAGACCCCATCCTAAACCATCATTATGCCTCGCTACCGCACCCCGTCCGGTATAGACGAAGAGCAACTCTGGGATCAGTTCCGGAGTGGCGACGAAGTAGCTTTCGCCCGGCTTTACAAAGAATATGTGCAGGTACTTTACCACTATTGCGCACATTTCACCGCCGACCGGGCATTGATTAAGGATTGCATCCACGACCTGTTTGTCGAACTGTGGAAACACCGGCAAACCATCGGTCAGACTACCTCGGTCCGGTTTTATCTGATGGCTTCGATCAAGCGCAAACTGGTTCGTCATCTGAACGCCGAGATGAAATTCAGCAGCCAGGATGATGTCGAAAACGACCGCGAATGGTTGCCGGGCTGTGCTCCCTCCTACGAATCAACGCTGATTTCGTTCGAAGAAGACGATCACGTGAATTCCTGCGTTGCCAAAGCCATCGAAAAACTCCCGCGCCGTCAACGCGAAGCCGTTTACCTGCGGTATTACCAGAATATGAGCAACGAAGAAATTTCGTCGCTGATGCAGATTAACATTCAATCGGTTTACAACCTCATTTTCGGTGCGTTAACGAACCTGAAAAAATACATTTCGCCCGAAAAAGTAGTTCTCTAGCCAAAACCGGGTTCCAACTATTGCCGGCTGTTTGACGTTTAGCCCCTAAGGTTGCCTACTTTTGCAGCCGAAACCGGAGAACGTCAAACGGTAATTTCTGCATGAACCCCATCACCACGCCCCTCCCCGAACGGATGCGTCCGCGCATCCTCGACGAGGTTATTGGACAGCAAAAATTAATCGGCCCTGGTCGGCCGCTGCGCCGGGCTGTCGAAGCGAATCGCGTTCCGTCGATGATCCTGTGGGGACCGCCGGGCGTCGGGAAAACGACACTAGCCCAACTGCTGGCCGAATCGACCAAACGTCCGTTTTACAGCCTCAGCGCCATCAGTGCCGGGGTGAAGGAAGTCCGCGATGTGCTCAGCCGCCCGTCGGGGCTATTTCCGCCGATTGTGTTCATCGACGAAATTCACCGGTTCAACAAAAACCAGCAGGATGCCCTGCTCGGCGCTGTTGAAAAAGGGTCGATTACGCTGATTGGCGCGACGACCGAAAACCCGTCGTTCGAGGTGAACTCAGCCCTACTGTCGCGCTGCCAGGTCTATATCCTGGAACCGCTGGGCGTGGATGAGCTGAAGCAACTGGTTGATAACGCCCTGCAGAAAGACAGTTATCTGAAAGACAAAAAAATTACCGTTCAGTCGTACGACGCCCTGATGCGGTTGTCGGGAGGGGATGGGCGTAAGCTACTGAATTTGTTGGAGTTGGTCGTAATGTCGAGGCCGGACAACCAGGAAATGGTGATTGATGATGAGCTGGTGACGAGTGTGGCGCAGCAGCAGATTGCCCGCTACGACAAATCCGGCGAACAGCATTACGATATCATTTCGGCCTTCATCAAATCCCTGCGCGGTAGTGACCCCAACGCAGCTTTGTACTGGATGGCCCGCATGCTGGTGGCCGGGGAAGATCCGGTTTTTATTGCCCGCCGGATGCTGATTCTGGCGTCGGAAGATATCGGGAACGCCAATCCGACAGCCATCATCATGGCAACCAACGCCATGCAGGCCGTGAAGGCCATCGGTTTCCCCGAATGCCGGATCGTGCTATCGCAGGTAGCGGTTTATCTGGCTACTTCGCCCAAAAGCAACGCGAGTTACGTAGCCATCAACGACGCGATGGCGCTGGCCGAAAAAACCGCCGACCAGCCCGTGCCCCTGCATCTGCGGAATGCCCCGACCAAGCTCATGAAGCAGATCGGATACGGCCAGAACTACCAGTATGCCCACGATTTTGAAGGTAATTTTGTGCCGCAGGACTTTTTGCCCGAAGACTTAAAAGGGACAAAACTGTACGAACCGGGCCACAACGCGCGCGAGAACGAAATCCGGAAACAACTGCAACGGTGGTGGGGCGACTGGTACGGCTACTGACCGGCTACCCGACGGAAGAAAAGCGGTTGTCGTTCGTTTTCAAGGTTATAGGTATGAATAGAACGAAGCAAAACCACAATAACTACCACATCGAACAGTTGCCAGGTCTGTATGACAAAGATCTCGCTGACCAGTTTTGAATTCAGTTTGACGATGCCAAACAAAGCCCAGAGCCACTTATAAAAGTAACGAGGCATTTCACTCTGCGCTTCCCGCAAAAAGAGAACAAAAAAGGACAGGCAAAACCCGACACCCGAAATCTGGTATAGTTTGGCTGGCAAGCTGGGGACGACAGCAAAAAAAAGCAGCACAACACTCATGCCGAAAATTAACCATTCGGCGGGGGACGGCCAGCGAAGAAAAACGCCCAAAATGCGTTTATTTTTCATTCAGTCAGGTAGGCGAGAATAAGTTGGCTAATCACCAATTCAATGTAATAACATGAATTTTATCGAATTATGATATAGATTTTAGCAAATGGGACGAAAGAGGGGTAAATTTCCCATTCGATAAATCTACTTTTTCATGGAAATTATGATAATAGCATAAAAGCCCGCGGTTTGGGCCGCGGGCTTCGGAATACTGTTGTATACGGAACTGCCTACTTGGCGCTGGTGCTCAAAGCCGCCACCGAGGTTTTTAGGTATTGATCAAACCACTTCAGATACCGTTCAAAACGATCCGTCTGATAGCTCGGGACTGACAAACCGTGAAATTGGTTAGGATAAACGATGAGTTGCGTAGGTACCCCGAGCGATTTCAGCGCCTGGTACATCTGTTCGCTTCCGGCAATCGGTACGTTAAAATCCTTTTCGCCCCCCATAAACTGCGTTGGCGTTTTGATCCGGTCGGCTTTCAGAAACGGATACGATACTTTCAGCCATTTGTCAATGTTTTTCCAGGGTGCGCCCAGTTCGTTTTCGTATTGGTTGACGTACTGATCGGAGCCGTACATGGTCATTTGCAGTGAACTTCCAGCCCCGCTGGCGGCTGCTTTAAACCGCTGATCGGTAGCGATGGTGTAGTTGGTCAGAATACCGCCATAGCTCCAGCCCCCGATGCCTAATTTAGCCGGATCGGCAATACCGCTGGCAACGAGGTAATCGGCAGCCCCCAGAATATCAGCCACTTCCTTATTCCCCCAATCGCCGTAAATGGCTTTGCAATAGGCCAGTCCGCGTCCGCTGCTGCCCCGGTAGTTGACCCCGGCCACCACATAACCGCCCCCCGCCAGCAATTGCCGCGATAGGTCGAAGCCGAAATTATCCTGCCCCACCGGGCCGCCGTGAATGAATAGAATCGTCGGTAGTTTTTGCCCGGCCGAAACATTGGCAGGTCGGAACAGCATGTTCGAGACCTGCGTACCGTCTTTGCTCTTCGACGTAAAGCCTTCTACATTGGCCAGCAGCAACGGAGCCACGAACGCATCCTGAATGGTTGTCAACCGACGCACTTCGCCGTTTTCAACGGCATAAATCTCGTTCGGCAATTGCGGTTTGCTCATGAGCGTCGCCCAGCCACCTTTGGGGTTTTGTTCCAGATCGGCAAAAGCACAGTCGCCCCCCGCCAGGCGGTTGAGTTTCCCACTCCCCAGTTCATATGTGCCTACGTAGGTCCGGCGGTCATCGTCGACCAAAACCGCAATCGACTTCCCATCCACCGACCAGCGAGGGTTACGAACCGGTCGATCCAGGGCAACCGATACCAGTTTCGGTTCGCCACCCGTCGCCGGAATGACCGACAAAACCGGCTGGTCGTACATGATAAAATTGGTCGCAGCCGTCGAGCGCAGGTACGCAATTTGTGAACCATCCGGACTCCAGACCGGATTACGGTCGTAGCCCGCCCAGGTGGTGAGTTGTTTCGGCGTCGCTTTCGGTTTCGCTTCTACCACAAAGAGATCCGTATTTTCATTTTTGTCAGGCTCAACCGTCCGATTGCTGACAAACGCAAGCTGCTTGCTGTCGGGCGACCAAACCGGCGAGGTTTCATCGAAATTCCCGTTGGTTAGCGTGTCGAGTTTACGGGTTTCGACATCGAACAGATACAGGTGAGCCGCCCGGCGATCGAGGTAGCCTTTGGCATCTTCTTTAAAGTGATAGCGGTCGATGACATACGGTTTCCGGATTTTGGTCTTTGCTGAATCCGAATAATCTTTGTCCCGAATCACGAGCGCGATGGTTTTGCCGTTCGGTGCCCATTCATATTCTTCGAGTTCGCCCTTGAGTTCGGTCAATTTTTTGCCTTCGCCCCCGCGCCGATCGAGCAGCCACAATTGGCTGTCCTTGTCACCGTTGCGGGTGGCCACAAACGACAAAAACCGCCCGTCGGGGCTCCAGCGGGGCGACGATTCGCCGTCGGGGCTGCTGGTTAACTGAACCGACTCCTTGCCGTCCCAGCTAATCATCCAGAGGTCGGTATTGCGTTTATCCTTCTCCTTGTCGACCGACGAGAGTGTATAGGCCACCCATTTTCCATCGGGCGACACCTGTGGGTCATTGATGTTTTGTAATCGGAGAATGTCGGAAGGCTGAATTGGTCGTTTGGTCGGAAGTTGGGCGAAAACCGTACTGCTAATGAGCAGGCAAAGAAGAGATAGGCGTTTCATGCGTTTGTTTTGAAGCCAATTGGATCCATGAAGATACAAAAAGTTTGGAAATCAGGGCTATTTTTGCGGAGGGGCAGAGGGCATGGGGGTAAGGGCATAGGGTACTCCGCAATCGAAAGAACGTGTCACCCCCCCTCTGCCCCATGCCCCGTGCCCTCTGCTCTTACCCCTATACCCCATGCCCAATCCCAAAACCCATGACTTCAAACCGTATGCTACGCCTTCTAGTCCTTTTCGTTCTGTTTTGCCAAACCGTGTTGGCGTCGAAAGTTGATACCGTCGAGACGTATAGTCCTTCCATGAAGAAGACCATCAAAGCCGTGGTCCTGACGCCGGACTCCTATACCAATGGTCAAGCATTTCCGGTGGTGTATCTGCTCCACGGTCACAGCGGCAATTATGCCGATTGGGTCAAAAAAGCGCCCTCGGTTTTGAAAGCCGCCGATACCTACCAGACCATCATCGTCTGCCCGGATGGCAATTTTTCGAGCTGGTATTTCGACAGTCCGGCCGACCCTGCCTGGAAATACGAAACCTATGTTTCGACCGAGCTGGTGACCTGGGTGGATAGTCGTTACAAAACCATCAAAGACCGGAAAGGCCGCGCCATCACGGGCCTGAGCATGGGCGGCCACGGGGCGTTGTACCTGGCGTTTAAACATCAAGATGTGTTCGGAGCTGCCGGGAGCATGAGCGGGGGCGTCGACATCCGGCCTTTTCCCAACAACTGGGATATGGCCAAACGACTCGGCCCCTACGCCCAATACCCCGACCGTTGGGAACAGCATACCGTCATCAATCTGCTCCACCTGCTCACCCCGAACTCCCTGGCCCTCATTATCGACTGTGGCACTGAGGACTTTTTCTTCCGGGTCAATAACGAGCTTCACGAGAAACTGCTTTACCGAAACATTGCCCACGAGTACATCACGCGCCCCGGTGCGCACAACTGGCCGTATTGGAACAATGCCGTCCACGCCCAGTTGTTGTTCATGCGGCATTATTTTGATAAGTAAACGTACCCACGGACTTCAGTCCGTGAGTGTTAGCTTTCTCAGTGAGTAACTAGCAACTCACGGACTAAAGTCCGTGGGTACTCCCTCAAACCTTAAACGCTACAAAGTGCTTCATCGCCTGGCTCATGAACCGGGCAAACTCGGCACTTTGCAGACCGTTTGGGTGGGTGTAGCGCGGATCATCCACGTACACCTGGGCCAGCCCCCGGTAAGCAGCCAGCGTGTCGCCGTTGGCGACCGAACTACCCCAAAACTGTTGGATGAGAGCATAATGCCGGGCAACCTGCTGCTGCACCGCCGGGTCGGCCGGGTCGCGGTCCATCAGACTGAGCAGGGCGTGCGTAATGGCTTCCCCTTCGGCTTTCAAGGCTTCAAAACCGGCTTTACCCAGCTTGCGGATCTTCATCTCCGATTCTTCGATGGTTTTGGCACCGTATTTCTCAGCAGCTTCCTGCCGGTAGGCTTCCGCCTGTTCTTTCGGAAAACCGGCGTATAATTCGTCGTCTGTTAACATGATTGTTTCTCCTTTAAGTGTTGAAATGGTTTTATCAATCGTTTCCAGCAAGGTCGTGAGTCGGTCCCGCCGAGTGCGCAGGGCGGTTTTGTGACTTTCCAGCGCCCGGAGTACGTCGAATTCAGGATCTTCCAGCACCCGCCGGATTTCCAGCAACGGAAAATCCAGTTCCTTGTAAAAGAGGATCTGCTGCAGTCGGATCAGCTCTTTCTCGCCGTACAGCCGGTACCGGGCTTCCGTGCGAACGGAGGGTTTCAGAAGACCCAGGCGGTCGTAGTGGTGAAGCGTGCGCACACTTACCCCTGCCAGACTCGCTAGTTTTTTTACCGAATAGGTTCTCATACTCACAACGTTCCTGCGATTGATGCGGTAAATGTAGGCTATGACGTAAGGGGAGAGTCAAGAAAAAAAGGAAGTTTTTTTAAACTTTCCCGTATTTTGCCGCCTGAGCTCTGTTTCTTTGGTGACACATCAATCCGCAACCACGCTGATCCGTTTAGTGACCACGTCCGCCGACGCGGACACGTTGCTGCGTCTGATGGAGACGTTTTGCCAGCATTTCAGCTACCCATTCGACCAACGGCTGCGGAAGCGACTTATTCAGGAAGTGATGACGAATCCGTCGCTTGGCTCCCTCTGGCTGATCGAGACGGATCATAAGCCCATCGGCTACGTGGCGCTGACGTACGGTTTTGCATTTGAGTTCGGAGGTAAAACCGCCCTGGTTGACGAGCTTTTTGTAGAGGAGGTCCACCGGGGTGCGGGCTGGGGCCGGAAGGTTCTGCACGAGATTCAGCGGATTGCTCCGGACCTGGGTGTCTCAGTCGTACTGCTGCAAACTGAAAAATACAATAGCCGCGCCCGGCAATTGTATGAATCCGTCGGATTTGTCGATCAGGAGCGGAATACGTTGACGTTTAAGGTTTGAGGTGAGGTTTAACGTTTAAGGCTAAACCTTCCCCCTGCTTTATTTAACAAGTAACTTTGAACGAAAAACGTTAAACCTTAAACATCAAACGTTAAACGATCAATGAAATTCTTCGTTCCTGCCACCAAGAACCCCGAGGAAGCCGAAAAGGTGTACGGTATTCTGCGGAAGTCGATGCTGAAACACCGCTACGAAACTACCGACCAGCGGATTTATTCGATCACGTTCGATGACAACAACCTAAGTCTGACCGAAACCGTCGGCAAACCGTCGGAAACCTCCGGCGAGACAATTGTCGCCATCTTCCAGTCGGGCGATCTGTATCTCATCTGCACCAACAACCGGGGTGTCCTGCGCGGTCTGCCTCTGATCGCGGGGGAGTGGGCGGTAACGAAAGTGGAGTTGTTTGAGGAGTGAAAACCCTGGTGCAAGCAAAAAATTGCGTCAGTCGGCTTCCCGTTTTTCAATGGGAGCCTGGGGAAGTTGTGCCTCCAACGACTGCCGGTATTTGATGCATCCCCGCATGAACTGAGGCCAGGCCGGAACGGCTACCTCCGGCAGCGTCTTTTCCGGCAACAATCCCCATAATCTAGGGTGATGCCAGCACAAGTCATGCCCGGTACTGTCGCGGTGTTCCCGAATGGCTTCCCGAAGCTTTTTGACTTCCTCCAGCAACCACTCGCGGCTTTTATCCGTCAAATCGTCATCCAACGTCTCCATTTTGATCGCTGATTAGGTAATTTTCTGTCAACGAATTTATAAATACAGTCTTCCTAAAACCGCATACGAACTTTCGACAGGCTTCAAGAACGTTCGAATTCCGTTACTTCACCTTTCCGTTTAGTTGATAGCCCAGCGCGACCAGCACCAACAGCAGGATGACAAAACCGAAGGCCATCGACAGCGAAAAATGATGGGCAATGAAGCCCAGCAAGGCCGGTCCGGTCAGCAAACCGGTGTAGCCCAGGGTCGTAATGGCGGGAATACTGACGGTCGGCGAAATACCGGGGAGTCGACCCGCTTCGCTGAAAAACACCGGCACGATGTTGGCCGCCCCCAGGCCCAGCAACACAAAACCGGCGATGACACCAACGACCCAGGGACTCAGGACGGCCAAGCCCAGTCCGACAGCCCCAATCAGGCTACCACCGACCACCACCGTTTTGCCGTTCAACCGGGCCACCAATTTGTCGCCCGCTAACCGCATCGTCGCCATGGCCACCGAGAAGGCCGCGTAGCCCACGCCGGCAAACTCCGTGGAGGTTCCTTTGCTATCCCGCAGAAAGACCGCGCTCCAGTCCAGGATAGCGCCTTCGGCCAGGAAAATGGCAAAACAGAGAAACCCCAGAAACAAGACGCTGCCCCGCAACCAGGCGAAGCGCTTCGGGGCGCTGTTGGGCTGCTGATCCGGGGCCGAAAACCGGGCGATGGCCTGTTGCTCCACCCCGGCCGAAAAAAGGTGTCGGTACTGGGTAAGCGTGATGAGCACCATCAGGGCCGCAATACTCAAAATGGCGAAAACCGGGTTGAGTCCCACCTTCATTAAAAAACCGAGGCCCAGGGAGCCCAACAAACCGCCCACGCTAAACAGGCCGTGCAGGGACGACATGATGGGCTTACCGTACAGGTTCTGTACCTGCACGCCGTGGGCATTCATCGCCACATCGATGGTCCCGATGCTGGCCCCGAACACAAAGAGCGCCACAGCCATTGCAGCGGTGGACGACAGTGTTAGCAAAAGCGGTAGCACCAGCGCCATCACCAGGGCCGCACCCGCCATCACGACGCGGCTGCCCAACCGCCCCACAAGCCAGCCCGAGGTCGGCATCAGGAGCATGGAACCGCCCCCCAGCAACAGCAGCAAGAGCCCCAGATCGGCATCGTTCAGCGCCAGGCGATCTTTCGCCAGCGGAATCATCGGCGCCCAGCTCGACATTCCCAGGCCACAAACCAGAAAAATCAATTGAGTCGCGATGCGGGCTTTGGCTACTTGATTGGTCGGTAGGGATAAGGTTGTGTTCATGATGCTAAAAAAAGAGACAACGGCTGTTGAGACGGTAAAAACCCTGACAGCGCCGGGCGGTCAACGACCCTGTCAGAGTTTATGATGATTTTCAGCCTTTTGGCCCGCTGACAGAGTCGTTGACCGCCCGGCGCTGTCAGGTGTAAAGACTGTACACTTTCGGTAACAATGTAGTAAATCAATTCAGCGAAAGTACAAAAAACTTTCCTCTTAAAACCGCAAGCAGCTTCAGCAAGATAGCGGATAACTACGGCAAAACCGCCCTCAGAACACCCGGTGATGCACCTCCTTGAGCACCGCCATCACAAAGATGCTTTTGGTTTGGCCGATGCCTTTGATTTCATTGAGGTGGTTGACCATGAAATGATGGTAACTGTCCATGTCGTCGACCACAATTTTGAGCATAAAATCGAAATCCCCGGAGATGTTGTAACATTCCACCACTTCCTGAAAACCGCTCACGCCGTCGATAAACGCCTGGGCGGTTTTCCGGTCGTGTTCTTTCAGCGAAACCTGGCAAATCACCATCAGCCCCCTCCCCACTTTCCGGTTATCAAGCAAAGCCGCGTACTGCCGGATGACGCCCTGCTGCTCCATCCGCTTGATCCGCTCGTGCACCGGCGTGGCGCTCAGGTGTACTTTCGATGCAATTTCCCGGACGGTCAGCTTGGCATTGTCCTGCAACAACCGCAGGATCTCGTAATCCTTTTGATCCAGTTCTACCGTCAGGCTCCGTGCTTGTTCTGTTTTCGGCTCCATAATTCCTCAAAAAAATTGACTTGTTCTGCAAGTAGACATCAATTTATGCATTTGTTCCAAACATACACTCTTTCTAGTTTCCAGTGAACGACAAAACTAATTTTGCACAGAACAAATAGCAACGTACTAATGATCACCCGGAAAAACATCTTACTCATCACAGCCTCGTTGGGGGTGTTTGTCGAAGCCCTCGACATTGCCATCATCAACCTGGCGATGCCGCTGATTCAGAAGGAGATTGCTCTGAATGATGCCGACGTGCAATGGCTTCAAACGTTGTACCTGCTCTCCTACGGCGGTTTGCTCATTGTGGGCGGCAAACTGACCGACACTTTCGGCCGACGACCCATTTTCCTGGTCGGTTCGCTGCTGTTTCTGGTCACGTCGCTGGGCGCCGGTTTTGCCACGTCTTTCGCGGCACTGGCGTTTTTTCGGGTGGTGCAGGGCATCGCGGCTGCGCTGGTGATGCCCTCGGCTTTTTCCATTATCTCCAACGCCTTCACCGATGCCACCGAACGGAGCAAGGCCCTGGCGATCTTCAGTTCCTTTGCCGCCGTGGGCTCCGGCAGCGGTTTGTCGGTGGGCGGGCTGATCGCCACCTACCTGGGCTGGCAATGGGTTTTCTTCATTAACGTACCCATTTTGCTGCTGACAATCAGCATGGCGTACCTTCATGTTACCGATGAAAAAACCGCCCAGCCGAAAGCCTTCCCGGATATTTTGTCGGGTTTATTAATCACGGTTTTGATTGGGATTCTCACCTACCTGGTTCACGAATTGGTCCACCTTAAAGACCATCCGGGCCGAACGCTCGGGTTGGTCGGCGCATTGGTAGCGGGCGGGCTGTGGTTTTGCGCCCGGCTGCGCCACCAGCCTGAACCGCTGATTGATTTTAGTGTACTGCGAGGTCCGAATACCCGCACCGGCAACGGCGTTGTGCTGCTGCTGGGGGCGTTCTTTTCCGGTTATCTGTTTCTGGTGTCGCTGATTGCCCAAAAGAGTATGCACTACACGGCCGCCGAAGCCGGTCTGTTTCTATTCCCGTTCAGTTTTGCGTCGATTTTTCTTTCCAAAACCTTGCTGCCGTACCTGTTCAGAACCCTGAGCAGTCGGGGGGTCGCTATTCTGGGGATGTCGCTGATGACGACCGGCGGGTTGTTGTTGTTTGGCTCCGTTCAGGGGGGAAGCCAACTTTTCCTGTTGTTACTCTCGGCGGCCTGTGTGACGGGCAGCGGGATGTTGATCTGCTTTACGAGCCTGATGGGGATTGCCGTCCAGGATGTTCCCCGCGACCACCACGGTCTAGCTTCCGGCATCACCAACACCTGTTATTTCTTCGGCGCGGGGCTGGGCCTATCGGTTTTGGCCATCTTCATCAGTGCTTCTTCGGGCGAAAACCGGTATGAACTTCCCACACTGGTGCTGACATCGTACGCCGTGCTGGGCATCATCTGGCTGTTGGCGTCGAGGTCTAAAAAACATTCCAAACCTGCCCCACTGCTGGAGGATAGTCTCGCCTGATCATCAACTTTCTGAAACCGGTGGCTCCGTCCGGTTATTCGGTCAGCGGGGCCACATTCAGGGTATCCCGAAACCGCTCGATGCGGGCCAGGTCCACCTGGTTCAACCCCCATTTCTGGAGCGTTGCGGGCTGGTTTTTCGCTTCGTTGATAAATTTTGTCAGGGCCAGTTTGACGGTATCGACTTCCTTTTGGTTCGTTTCCAGAATCAGCTTCATAACGGTTTTGCGGTTTTTGATGACGCGGTTTTGTACCCGAGTCAGGGACAATTTTACTGCCAGTATAGCGCCAAATGCTTTTTCCCCGCCAACTTTATACAGAACTTAGCGAACGGTATCGGCCGACAGTATGAAAGGCGATTTTCTGCCTTATGGAAATGGGTCGCTGGCTGAAACCGGCGCAACTCAACCCTCCTAAACTCCGGTACCATGAAAAAGCGCACATTCCTGAAACTATCTTCAAGTTTGCTGGCAACGCCGGTTTTATCACCCTTATCACGCTGGATGACTGACGATCAACTTACCAACTGGGCCGGCAATTACCGGTACAGCACGGGCAACCTCGCATCCGCCCAATCGCTGGCCCAGGTTCCGCAACTGGTTAAAAAATACGACAAGTTCAAAGTACTCGGTACGCGCCACTGTTTCAACGGAATTGCCGACAGTCAGCACCAGTTCATCTCGCTCGTCGAGCTGAACAAGGTGTTGGCGCTGGATACTCAAGCCAAAACCGTCACCGTCGATGCCAACATCAAGTACGGCGAGCTGGCTACCTACCTGGACAGCAAAGGGTTCGCCGTGCATAACCTGGCGTCGCTGCCGCATATTTCCGTAGCCGGGGCCTGCGCAACCGCCACCCACGGGTCGGGCACGAAGAACGGCAACCTGGCCACGGCGGTTTCGGGTCTGGAAATCGTGCTGGCCAATGGCGAAGTCCGGACCCTGTCGCGGGCGAAAGACGGGGAGCAGTTTCGGGCGGCCGTGGTTCACCTGGGCGGTTTGGGCGTCGTGACAAAAGTAACGCTCGACATTCAGCCGACGTTTCAAATGCGTCAGTATGTGTACGAAAATCTGCCGCTGGAGCAACTGAAACTGCATTTTGACGCCATCGAGTCCAGCGCCTACAGCGTCAGCCTGTTTACCGACTGGCAAAAAAAACGCATCAATGAGGTATGGCTGAAAGAACGCGTCGGCGCGGGAAAACCGGCTGCGGCCCAACCGGAATTTTACGGAGCCAAACTAGCCACCAAAAACCTGCACCCCATCGCCGAACTGTCCGCCATCCATTGCACCGAGCAGATGGGCGTTCCCGGCCCCTGGTACGAACGGTTGCCGCATTTCCGGATGGGTTTCACGCCCAGCAGCGGCAAGGAGTTACAGTCGGAGTACTTTGTACCGCATCGCAACGCCGTGGACGCCATCCTGGCCGTCGAGCGCCTGCGCGACCGCATCAGCCCGCACCTGCTGATTTCGGAAATCCGGACCATCGACGCCGATGATTTGTGGATGAGTCCGTGTTACCAACAGCCTTCCGTAGCCATTCACTTCACCTGGAAGCCCGAGTGGGAAGCCGTCAGAAAGGTGCTGCCGCTGATCGAGAAGGAATTGGCGCCGTTCGGAGTGCGCCCGCACTGGGGAAAGCTGTTTACCATCCCGCCCGCCCAACTCGAACAACGGTATGAAAAACTGCCCGAATTTCGAAAGTTACTGACCGAATACGACCCCAACGGCAAGTTTCGCAACGCCTTTCTCGCCACCAACATTTTTAGCCACTAACACCCCAACCCCGCAGGGGGTTGACCGTGGATAACCCCGGGTGCAACCCGGGGCGAGGTGATGACCCCAGAGAGGAGCCAGTCCCGGCCAGGAGCTAGTCCAGAGCGAGGTGAGGATCACCCCGGAGAGGAGCTAGTACGAGGAGGTGAGTCAGTACGAGGGAGGAGCCAGGGCGATGACCGTGCCGGGGGAGCCGGTGCAGGTCGTCGTGCCTATACCCCTCCACCTCCTCCTCCCCGGGTTGCACCCGGGGTTATCCATAGTCAACCCCTGCGGGGTTGGCGGGGCGGTTTTGCAGGAGGAGGTCGGCACATCCCATGATTTTTTGTACATTCGTGCCGTTTGATTTGTTGACCCTTTTCCCGACAAAATTGCACGTAACCAACCTTGTTCTGATGCGACAGCGATCTGTTTCTTTGCTTTTTCTTTTCTTTTTCAGCCTGGGCACTCATTTTTCAGTCTGGGCCCAACGGCCACCCGCCTATCCGCTCGTGACGATTGACCCCTACACCAGCATCTGGGCATTCAGCGACAAACTCAACGAATCGCCCACCCGCCACTGGACCGGCAAAAACCACCCGCTCGACGGCCTGATCCGGGTCGACGGCCGGACGTACCGGTTTATGGGCAGCACCCTGACCACGCTCAAAACCGTCGTTTCAACGGCCCAAACCGGCCCGTATTCGCTGACCTACACGTTTCAGCAACCGACCGAGGGCTGGGAAAAACCGGCATTCCAACCCTCAGCGGACTGGAAAACCGGGCAGGCTCCCATCGGCGACGGCGCTTCCAGTAACCCGGTCAAACCGGCTACGCTCTGGAAAACCAAGGAGGTCTGGTACCGCCGGACGGTCAACCTCAGTGACCTGAATTTCGAGAATCTGGTGTTGTACATGAGCCACGACGACGATGTGGTGGTGTACCTCAACGGCGTCCAGGCCTACGACAGCGGACCCAGCTACGTCGGTGATTACAAAATCTTTCCGATTGCCCCGGCCGCCAAAGCCGCCCTCAAAAAAGGTAGTAACGTGCTGGCAGTCAAGTGCCTCAACCCGCGAGGGGGTGCTTTCGTCGACGTGGGGCTGTCGGACGAACGGAAAGTTAATCTGGGCGCGTCCATCGCACTGGCGGAACAGAAAAGTGTCAGCGTAAAAGCCACCCAAACCGAATACCAGTTTGCCGCTGGCCCGGTCGCCCTGACCGTGACGTTTACAACCCCGTTCCTGCTCGACAACCTGGATGTAGCCACCCGCCCGGCCTCATACATCACCTATTCGGCCCAATCGATGGACGGGAAACCGCATACCGTGCAGGTGTATACGGCGGCATCCGGCCTGTTAAGCGTTCACCAGCCCATGCAGCAGGTGGTCGGCAAGCGGTCGTCGGCCGACGGATTGACGGTTTTGTCGATCGGCACCACCGAACAGAAGGTGCTGGGCCGCAAGGGCGACGATGTCCGGATCGACTGGGGATACGCGTTGCTGGCGGCTCCGTCGGCGGCAACCACGCAAACCGGCATCGGGCAACCGGCGGCTCTGTTCCGCAGTTTTGTGAGTCAGGGCAAGGTAGCCGATGAATCCCTGCAACCGGCTGCGGCCGATGCGCGTTCGTTGGCAGTTGCGCAGTCGCTCGGTTCAGTCGGGCCAACGCCCAAAACCGCCCATGTGATTCTGGGCTACGACGACATTTATTCCGTGCAGTATTTCGGGCAGAACCTGCGGGGTTGGTGGCGACGGGATGAAAGCATGACGGCCGAAAAAATGCTGGCAGCCGCCGAAAAAGACTATTCTTCTTTAGTGGAAAAATGCCGCCAGTTTGATCAGCAGCTTTATGCCGACGCCGAAAAATCGGGTGGAAAACCGTATGCCGACCTCTGCCAGTTGGTGTACCGGCAAGCGATTGCGGCCCATAAAACCGTGGCCGGACCGAAGGGCGAAGTGCTGTTTTTCTCGAAAGAAAACTTCAGCAACGGCTCCATCGGTACCGTGGACGTGACCTACCCCTCGGCCCCGCAGTTCCTGGTGTACAACCCGACCTTGCTGAAAGGAATGCTCGAACCGATTTTTCAGTATTCGGAAAGCGGAAAGTGGACCAAACCGTTTGCGGCCCACGACGTCGGCACCTATCCGCTCGCCAACGGGCAGACCTACGGTGAGGATATGCCGGTGGAAGAAAGCGGGAACATGCTGATTCTGACGGCCGCCATTGCCGCCGTGGAGAAGAATGCCAACTACGCTAAACAGCACTGGCCGACGCTGACGACCTGGGTGGAGTACCTCAAAAAAGACGGTTTTGATCCCGCCAACCAGCTTTGCACCGACGATTTTGCCGGTCACCTGGCCCGCAACGCCAACCTGAGCATCAAGGCCATCATGGGCATCGCGTCGTACGGCTACCTGGCGAAGCAACTCGGCCAGACCGACCTGGGCGAGCAGCACCTCCAATTGGCCCGCGACTTGGCCCAGAAATGGACCCAAATGGCGCAGGATGGCGACCACTACGCCCTGACCTTCGACAGACCGCAGGGAAGCTGGAGCCAGAAATACAACCTGGTGTGGGATAGACTGCTCGATCTGAACATTTTCCCGAAAGATGTCGCGCAGAAAGAAATCCAGTATTACCTGACTAAACAGCAACCGTTTGGCCTGCCGCTCGACAGCCGCCGGACCTACACCAAATCAGACTGGATCATTTGGACCGCTACCATTGCCGACCAGCCGCAGGATTTTCAGCAGTTGATCGCGCCGGTTTACAAGTTTGCCGACCAGACGCCAAGCCGAGTGCCGCTCAGCGACTGGCACGAAACCACCGATGGCAAGCAGGTCGGTTTTCAGGCCCGCTCGGTAGTCGGTGGGTATTTTATTAAATTGCTGCACGACAAATTGCATTAATTCACGTTGACGACTAAACCCATGCTAAAAAACCGTTTTGTATTGCTGCTACTGGCTCCGCTCCTGCTTGAATTGAGCCCCGGTTTTGCCCAGAAGGGCAAGAAAGTTTACACCTTTCCGATTGGCATTCAGGCGTATACGTACCGCCATAGCTTCCCGAAGGACGTAGCAGCTACATTGGATACGATTCAATCGCTGGGCATTACCGAAATGGAAGGCGGGGTACCGAAAGGTGTGACTGCCGACGAGTTCAAGAAAATGCTGAAAGACCGCAACATCAGCATTCCGGCGACGGGCGCGGGCTACGAGCAACTGGTGAAAGACCCGATGGACGTGGTTCAGAAGGCGAAGGAACTGGGGGCCCAGTACGTGATGTGTGCCTGGATTCCGCACCAACGCGGCAATTTTACGCTCGAAAACGCGAAGAAAGCCGTTGAAGATTTTAACCGCGCCGGGAAAGTGCTGAAAGAAAACGGCCTGACGTTCTGCTACCACAACCACGGTTTTGAATTCCAGCCCTACGAAGACGGTACGCTGTTCGATTACATGGTGAAAAACACCAATCCCGAGTACGTTTCGTTCGAGATGGATATTCTGTGGGCCACGCACGGAGGTGCCGATCCAGTTAAACTCCTGAACAAATACGGCAGTCGCTGGAAATTGATGCACCTTAAAGACCTCAAAAAAGGCGTGAAAGGCGATTTGACCGGCGGAACCCCGCAGGAGAACGACGTGATTCTGGGAACCGGCCAGATCGACATGCCGATGGTGCTGAAAACTGCCAAAAAGGTCGGCATCAAACACTATTTCATTGAAGATGAGAGCAATATCTGGAGCCAGCAGGTACCCAAGAGCATTGCGTACTTGAAGAATCTGACGGAGTAAACCGGTCGATTCTTCCCGGGAAGAGGTGCTGTTCAGGCGGTTTTTGTCCGGACAGCACCTGTTTGTTTACTTCTCATTGGAAACGAGTCCATGCTCGGCCAATCGGTCCAGAATCAATTCGCAGACAACCGGCGCCAGCCGCTGCTCGAAAACACCGGCTGCGATGCGCAACAGTTTCGGAGCTCCGTGGCCCTTCAGAAGCTCGGAAACCCGCTCCTCGATCGCATCCTGATTCTGATAAACCATCCGGCTGATGGTATCGATGTGAAAAACTGGGAACACCGGCTGTTTGACCTGGGGCTGAAAACCGATTCGTTTCGGGTTGATATCGGGCAAAATGGGCAGGTGCAGCGAGCCATCTTCGCGCCGAACCGTAAACCGCTTCCGGGCCACCGGGTCGGCGTATCCCTGCAAAAAAATCGGGTTCGTCGTTTCGTACGGCACACAGAAATACCGCTGCAAAAACCGCTGGCAATTCCGGCGTCCCAACTGAAAATCGTGTGTTCGGAAATCCCGTGCGATAAACCCACCAAATCCATCGAGCGACCCGCAGGCAATGGCCTGCGATCCAATGTACTCCCGACCGCCCCGGCTTTTTCGGGTAGGCGCCATCAAAAACCGGCTGAATTTCGTCAGGCTCACGGCATCGGCCACCTCGTCCTGTTTGAAAAGGAGTTGCGTCCGCATGGTCGAATACAACTGCCCGATTACGTCCAGCAGGGCAATTTTACCTTTGGGCAGAAACGGTTTTCCGTCGTCGACGCTCGGAAACGGGTCGATCATCAACACACTCCCCGCCGTCAGGTTCGGATCGTTGTTGATGGCACTGGCCCCGTGTCGCAGGCAGAGTAAACGGTTAGCAATCTCAAAAGGCTCGTTGTTGAGCATGCCGCCATCGACATTCACCGACTCATAATCAAAGTCATCGTTGAAAAGCGGTTTCGTAACGGTCACATGCCGGAAGGCGGCCTCAGTGGCATACGGGTTAATCAACGGACTCTGGTTCAGATACATCCCTTTGCGTTTTACTTTCCGCCAGCGCAGGCCGATCGGAAAAGCGCCCGTGGCCTTCGTACATTCGGCCAACAGCAAGCGGTTTGGGTCGTTGGGAGCCAGCGTGAACGGAATCCGGCCGTCGTTCTGGTATTCGTTACCGTAAATAAAATGCCCGAAATCACGGTGGTTGATGGTCAGAAACCGGTCGTTGACTTCCCGGCGTCCTCGCTCCTGCACCGCTTTGTTCGGCGTCGGTTCGCGGTCGCTGTCGTTGGCAAACCGCAGGTCGTCGCGGATGCCGGTCAGGTTGCTGAGCGACAGACAGATTTCCAGATCCGGTGCGATGTAGGGGATGTCAGTGAGCTTGCGCTGCCGGGGCACCCGCATGATGGCATCGGCGATGTCGTCGATAAAATCCGAGTTCAGGACCGAGGCCGGACCGTGTTTTGTCAAATCCCCGGTGCCGAGCAGCGTGGGCAGCATTTCATCGGCAGTCAGGTTTACCCAGGCTTCGTAAAGCCGGTTTTTACCCGTGAAATAGCGGTACGTAGCATCCGAGATGTGTTCGGTTTCCCGGTCGAGCAACGTGGCCAGCGTGATGGGCGCGGTCATTCCTCCGGCCGAAGACCCGGTCATCAGATCGATCATCACGCGGTGGCCCGGCACGCCCGGTTTGCCCGACAAACGGGCCTGTTCCCAGCGGTCGAGGGCTTCGAGCAGGTAATCCATGACACCGGCGGTGTAGGCACCGGCCGAAATGGCCCCGGCCATGCACAGGCCCAGGTGAAAAGTAGGCGGAATAGAGGGAGGCATTGTCGTAAGGGCTAGGTAGTTACAGCCTGAAATAGCTATTTTAGCGGCTCATTTCCAATTACGTCGATACATTTCCCTTTTCTACCGCAATCCTTTTCACGGCAAGCGCGCGTTTTGTAGTTTACCGGGAATTAGAGCCCATGAAACGACGCATTCCGCCCCTTTTCATTCATATCCTGATCGGCCTGGCTTTTCTGGCGCTTCCCTACATCTTTGCGCCGAACGGTTTTCCGGGTTTGGGCGAACTGCTGCAAAATCCCCACGAACGGACGAATTTTCTATCGTACCTGTTCATGCTGGCGTTTTTTTACACCCATCATTACGTCCTGATTCCCCGGTTGTATTTTGAGCGTCACTACGTTGGGTATATCGGCAGCATTATCGGCTGTTTTCTGCTCCTGATCGCCGGGCTGGTGCTGCTCGACCGGCAGGATTTGTTTCTCAATCATCCACCACCGCCCGTAGCTGGCGAACATCCCCAAAAACCGCCGTTTGGCTTTGAATTGAGCCATGCTTTGTTCCTGTTTCTGGTCGGAATTTTTGTGTCACTTTTTCTCCGGATCAACAACCGATGGCGACAAACCGAGCAGGAAAAGATGGCAACCGAGCTGGCGTACCTGAAAGCGCAGATTAATCCGCATTTTCTGTTCAATACCCTCAACAGCATTTATTCGCTGGCCATCGAGCAATCGGGCCAAACTGCCGACGCCATTGTAAAACTGTCGTCGTTAATGCGTTACGTCATCCGGGATGCGGGCAGCCATGAGGTCCCCCTGGCTAAAGAACTCGATTACATCGGCCACTATGTCGATTTGCAGAAACTCCGGCTGGACGATACCGTTCAGGTCGATTTTTCGATCAGCGGACGGCCCAACGGTAAGTCCATTGCGCCCCTGATTCTGATTTCGTTCATTGAGAATGCCTTTAAATATGGCGTCAATCCTGAAGAAAAATCGCTGATCCGGATTCGCATTACACTGTCTGATACCCAATTAACCCTGTTCGTATTTAACCGAAAAGTGCGGTTTTACGCAAACAACGAATCATCGGGCGGGATTGGCCTGGAAAACACGAAGGCCCGACTGAACCTGCTGTATCCGGACCGACACAAACTCGTCATTACCAATATCCCGACCGATTTCACGGTTGATTTAACGATTGAAATCGTATGATCCGCGCCATTGCCCTCGACGACGAGCCACCCGCCCTGCGGGTTCTGACCCATTTTTGTCGTCAGCTTTCTTCCGTTGAGCTGGTCAAAACGTTCCTGCGGCCCGACGAAGCCCTGCGTTACCTGCACGAGTCGCCCGTGGAACTGCTTTTTCTGGATATTAACATGCCGTCGGTCTCCGGAATTGAATTTCATCAGGCCATTCCGGCCCAGTTGATGGTCATTTTCACGACGGCTTACGCCGAATACGCCGTGGAAGGGTTCAATTTGAATGCCATCGACTACCTGTTAAAACCGTTTACGTTCGAGCGGTTTCAGCAAGCGATTCAGAAAGCGACCGAATACCACCGGCTCCGTCATCCCCCGGGCTCGGCAAAAGAAGCCTACCTGTACATTCGGGCCGATTACACGCTTCACCAGATCGCGCTCTCGGATATTCTGTTCATCGAAGGCCTGGACGACTACCTGAAGATTCACCTGCAAAGCGCCAACCGCCCGATTGTCGCCCGGATGACGATGAAAACCATACTGCAAAAACTCCAGGAAGCCGACCCGGAGACGGAGCGGTTTGTACGCGTACACCGGTCTTACATCGTGGCCTTCAACCGAATTGAGCAGGTTCGAAACCGGATGATCACGCTGGCCGGGGAAGAAATTCCGATCGGAATGAGCTACGAAGCGGAGTTTTTCAAGCGGTTTCAGGGCTAATAAATTACTGGTGGGGCGCTTTGCTCACGGGCTCGTTGACGGTCGTGTACGATCCATTAAAGGCGGCAAATACGCCATAACCGCCTACGATGTTTGAATACAAAACCGTTGGTTCGGCAAAGTTTTGCTCCTGATTGACAAATTGTTCCCGCAGCGAGGTGTGGTAGCGGTAATAATTCTCGTCGGTGGTCAGTAGTCCCGCCCGAATCCGTCGTGTGCGTGTTCCGGTATTCGGCCCCGTTAGCAGGGTGTGGGTCCCGGTCATGAGTCGTTGGGCTCCAATTTGCCCGGTTTCCCGTTCCACAAAAAATGAAGGCTGGCTGACGCGGGGGCTCACGGACTGACCGGTCGACTGGTCCACTATAGCCTGGTCGATTTCGGCCCAGCCCCGGTAGTAATTCGCGTTCCGGCTACCTGATCCTGCCCCCGGCGATGTCCAGTAGACCGTCGTGGTATAGGTCGTCAGGGCCGCGTTGGCGCTGTTCCGGGCGACGGTTGAATCCAATGAAACCCGGTCGATGGGTACGGTCTGGGGAACGGTGGCCTCGGCGGTCACACTTCGGTCTCCGCTCATGCTCACCGTCAGGCGATACGTGACGCCCGGCCGGATCGTAAACCGGCCCTGCGGAACCGCCCGGTAATACTTCAGCCGGTCGTCGTAAAGCAGTTGAATGCTGCGGCTGCTGTCGCTCAGGAGCACCACGGCGTCTTTGACCACCAGCGATTCGGCAAACGACGAGACAATCTGCGGTTCCGACATAGCAATCTTAGCCGTCAAAACCGTGTCCTGCGGGGAAATGAAACAGATCACATTCGGTTTCGTCACCCGGTCGATGGGCAGGGCATCCACGGATAATTCGTCTACCGAGCGAATACAGCCGCCCGTCAACAGGATCAGTATAAGAAGAAAACCCGTTCGCATGGTCAGAAATAAACCAGGTAATTCAAGGACGGCACAAACGTAAACAGCGACACCCGCCGGAGTGAAAGTTCACCCGTGGGATTGATCATCAGGTCGTAATAAAACGGATTTCGACGCCCGTAGGCGTTGACGGCCCCCAGTTCGAGCCGGTGCCGAAACCGTCCCCGGCCCAGATCCGCCTGAACAGTTACATCCAGCCGGTGACTGGCCTGCGCCCGAAAGTTGCTGAACGCCGTCTGCACCTGTACCAGGGGCGTTTCGGTCCCAAACAACTGCTCGGAAGGCGTAATCCTGACATCCGGTTTGCCCAGTCCCAGATGCCCGAAACTGGGCACGCCCGAAACCGGCACCGAAAACGGATTGCCCGAGCTGTAGATCCAGGCCGCTGATAGTCGCAAACGGGGATTGAAGGTATACAGCCCCGTTACCGAAACGCTGTGTCGCCGGTCGTGCAACGGGTAAAATTCCCTCCCGTTGTTGCGTTCGGGAAACTGCCAGCGCGTAACGGCCCAGGTGTAATTGAGTGAGCCCGTCAGTCGGCCCGAACGGGATTGCAGGGTGGTTTCCAGCCCGGAAGCGTTTCCGTTCCCGGACGTTACGTTGCGCTCCCAACTTACCTCAGCCGCCCGAACGGCACTGGTGATTCCAATAAAATCGGCCCCTTCGCGGTAACTGATCACATGGCGCATCCATTTGCGGTAGCCTTCGACAGTCAACTGCCAGCGGGGATTGAAGTCGTGTACCAGTCCCAAAACCGCCTGCCGCGACCGTTGCGGTTTGACCAGGTCTGTAGCCGGAACCCACAAATCCGTCGGCAAGCCCAAACCGGTGTTCGACAACAGATGCACAAACTGATTCATGTCGGAAAACGAAGCCCGAAGCGCTTGTTTGTCCGAGAGCCTGAACGCTGCGGACAGGCGGGGTTCGGCCCGCAGAAAGGTGTTTTGCCCGATTCGGTAATGCGTCAGTCGCCCACCCAGGCCCAGTTTGGTACGGTTGCCCAGGTCCCAGTGGTCTTCGGCGTAGGCCGAGGTTTCGAGCGATTCGGTCCGCTCCTGCCCCGACCGGTTTCCCAGGGTCGATAAGGTCGTAATCTGGAAACCGTTGAGTCGGTAGGCCCGGAAGGTACTGATCAGACCCCATTGCAGATGGTGCCGGGCCGCCGGAAAGTAATCGAAGTCGGCTTTGAAGGTCAAATCGGTAATGCCGTCGAAATACCGCCAGAGGTTGGCTGTTTGCCCGGCCATCGGTTCAGCCGTTCGAATGTTCTTCCGGTGCGTTTCAAAATCGTAATTACTGAAAATCAACGATGTATTACTGAATAGCTTCTCCGAAAACAGGTGATTCCAGCGCAGGTTGCCGGTCTGGTTTTGCCAGGTCAGCACGTTTTCCCAGCGCTGGGTCCGGTTCAGGCTATCGCCCCCGCCAAAGTAATTCCGGCCGAAATAGCCACTGAGGTACAGTTTATTCCGGCGGTTAAGATCGGCATTTAGCTTGGCGTTGATATCGTAAAAATTGGCTCTCCAGGCGGTTCCGCTGTAATCTTCGACGACCGTCGCGATGAAATCGCCCAAAACCGGGCTTAAGTTAGACCGCCGGGCGGCCAGCAGAAACGACGCTTTCTCCTGAATCAGGGGCCCTTCCAACAACAGCCGCGAAGCTACGATGCCGGTTCCGGCGGCTCCGCTCAGCTTTTGTTTGTTGCCCTCCCGCATGGTCATGTCGACCACCGACGACAGCCGACCACCGTACCGGGCCGAAAAACCGCCTTTTTCCAGTTTTACGTTTTTCAGCGCGTCGACATTGAAGGCGGAAAAAAAGCCAAACAAATGATTGGCATTGTACACCGGCGCTTCATCGAGCAGCAACAGGTTCTGGTCGGCCCCGCCCCCGCGTACATGCAGCCCCACCTGGCCGTTCAGCCCCGGCTGAATACCGGCGACAAACTGCAGGGTCCGGAGCACATCTTTTTCGCCGAGCAAGGCGGGTGTATTGGCAATCTGCTCACCGGAAAGCATCAGCCGGCCGGTTTTGGAAGACCCAAAAGCCCGCTCCCCGGCGGCATTGGTCAGCGTCACTTCTTCCAGCAACGTGTTCGGGATCAGTTCAATATCGAGCGAAACGGATTTGGCAAGGCTCATCCGGCGGTAGACGCGCTGGTAACCCACCATCGACACCACCAGTTCAACGCTGTCGCGGGCGGGCAGCGTCAGCGCGTAATACCCGTACCGGTTCGTGGTCGTTGCGGTTTTTCCGGCATACACCATCGCGCCGTTGATCTGCTCACGGCTATCTTTTTCCCGCACAAAACCGCTGAGGGTGACGCGCGGAACCGCCCTGGAACCGACCACCGGAGACCGCCCTACCGTTGTGCCCGCTTCGATCAGGTAACAGTCATTCAACTTCCGGAAGGTTAGTCCGGTACCGGTCAGGAGCGTTGTGAGCAGGGTTTCAGTCGAGGCTTTCCAATTTACTGGTGTCTCAACGCTGATCCCGGACAACAAGCCTTCGTCGTACAGAAAATAAACACCCCGCTTCTGGTTGAGCGTTTGCAGCAGACTTTCCAACGGTACGGGCGACTGAGCACGAACCAGCGAACTGGTTAACAGCAAAACCGTCAACCAGCCCAATAGCCGGACGCGAAAGGACAAACCGTAGCGTAAAAATAGCTTCATTCTGCGATTCAGCGGGCCAGGGTATAGGTGTCGCCATGCCGTCTGACCGTCAGCCCGTTATAGGTAGCCAATGTGGTTAAAATCATTTCGGGATCGTTCAGTGGCAAAATACCGGAAAACCGACGACCGGTATCCACCTCCGACGCGAGCTGAACGTCCACCCCAAACTGCTCCTCGATTTGCCAGGCCGCTTCCGCCAGGGTAGCTCCTTCGAAGACCAGTTGGTTCCGTCGCCAGGCATCGTACTGCTCGGGCTTCACAGTTCGCCGAATCAGTGCCCCGCTCCGGCGATCGAGTTGCGCCAGTTCGCCCGGCGACAGCGTGAGGGTCGAGCCATCGGACGAACCGTCTACCCGGACTTTTCCCCGGTTGAGCACTACCCGTTTCAATTGGTCACGGTTGGTCATTGTAAACTCGGTTCCCAGCACCTCGACCCGAAACCCACCGTCGGTCAGCACCCGGAAAGGGGCGTTCGTCGTCAGGTGCCGAACCGAAAAAAAACCTTCGCCTTCCAGGTTTACGTCCCGGCTTTCCGTAGCTGACCAGTTCCGGCGGAACGTCAGGCGCGAGTGGCTGTTGAGCGTTACGCGGGAGCCATCGGGCAAGTCGACCACTTGTTGCTGACCGAAATCCGTTTGGTACGAGACCGACTGATTTTGCCAGAGCCAGTACCCGCTCAGCCCACTCACCAACAGGATGGACGCGGCCAGCATCCACCAGTTGCGTCGCCCGTTTTTCGAGCGCGACTGCCAGTCGACCGCCCGGATTTTTTCCCGGTCCGCAATGAGACCCTTCAATTCCTCCAGCGACTGCTCCATATCCGGCTTTTTGCCGCTCAGCAGGTCAAATAGCCGTTCGGCTTCCCGAAACTCGGCCAGATTGGATGGATGCCGGAGTTGCCATTCCGTCCAGAACGCGATGGCCGACGAATCGCTGCCGCTGCGGTAGGCTACGAAACTGTCGTCCATCAAAAAATCGTCGGTCGTGTAATTCTCGAACTTCATGAATGCCTCGGTAACCGGAAAGAGGGCCGGTTGTTAGATTCTTGATGATCTATAGTACCGCCCAAAGGCGGAATCTCACAGACCGAATATGGCAAAAATCAACCACCAAACATGAACGATCGTCGTTTTTTCTTTTGTACCTGGTACCAGCGTCTGCCGCAGCAATTTGAGCGCCGACGATAAGGTGTTGTAAACCGTATTGATGTGCATGCCGGTCGATTCGGCAATTTCTTCGTTTCGTTTATTCCGGAAAAACCGTAATTCGATCAACTGCCGCTGGCGGGGAGTCAACTCGTCAAGCGCCTTCCGAAGTCGTTTTTGCAGAAATTCCTGTTCCTGCGTTCGCACAATCAGTTCTTCGTACGACGGTTCACTATCAACTTCCAGGTCAGTTAATTCCGTATACCGTTCACCGCGGTTAAAATCTTTGATGAGCTTGCGCCGAAGCGCCGTAATGAGGTACGAACGGACATTGGCGACTTCGGGCAGGTGGTCACCCCGCTCCCAGAGTTCGGCAAAAACTTGATTGATAGCATCTTTTGCGACGGTGGCCGTAGCCCCAAAATACATTCCAAAGTTCAGCAAGTCGTGGTAAGTCAACCGGTACAAATCGCTCAGGCTGGTCGAGTCTCTCCTTTTGAGGCCCTGCCAGAGCGATTGTGGAATTTCCGGTGCGGAGTAAGCCATACTGACTAGTCGTTTTGCGTCGATGAGTTAATCAAGAGGGTAACGGGTTGATGAGGAAAAATGTTAGCATCTGGCCCGTAGAAATCGAAAACCGGCTTCTGAAAAAATTTGATTTTTTTTTGTGAGATCTCCCCATTGCCCGGCACTATGATGCGACGGCCCCGAATTGCGGACCAACTGCCCGGGGCACATTTTATCAACATACCTATTTATTCACACGAGTTATGAAGTCCATTCCATCCGTTTTCCGACCATTTAGCCGCTTGCGTTTTGCGGTAGTCGTTCTGTTAAGTGCGTCGCTGGTGACGTTGTCGGGCTGTAACAACGACGACGATGACGACCAACCGACGGTGCAAAATATCACCGATCAGGTGATCAACAATGCCGATTTTAGCCTGCTTGAAGCTGCGGTAGTCCGGGCTGGGCTGGCCGACGCCCTGCGTACGGGCACGCTGACGGTTTTTGCGCCGACCAATGCCGCCTTCCAGGCCGCTGGTTTTGCCGATGAGGCTGCCATCAACGCAACGCCCGTCGAAACGCTGCAAGCGGTGTTGCAGTACCACGTAGTGGGCCAGCGCATTGGTGCTGCCGACATCCCGACCGCTGCCAACACCGAGGTACCGACGCTCAGCAACGGTACGCTGTATGTCACCAAAAACGACGCTGGGGTTTCAGTCAACGGCGCGCGCGTTACCCAGGCCGACCTGGTTGCCTCCAATGGCGTAATCCACGTAATTGATAAAGTATTGATGCCTGCCACGCAGAACATCGTGCAGATTGCGCAGGGCAATCCGGATCTGAGCCTGCTGGTTGCCGCCGTTACCCGCGGTGGAGCGCCCGTCCTGGATGCGCTGTCGGCCGCCGGTCCTCTGACGGTGCTGGCTCCGACCAATGCGGCTTTCCAGGCGGCCGGTTTTGCGGATGCGGCCGCCATTAATGCTGCTCCCGTTCAAACGCTGACGAACATTCTGACTTACCACGTCGTAGCGGCACGGGCCTTTTCTACGAACCTAACCGATGATGCAACCGTGACCACGGCTCAGGGCGGCACGCTGCGTACGGATGTTTCCAGCACCGGGGTGAGCTTCCTGGGCAGTGGTAACAACAACCAGCCTGCCAATGTGACGCGGGCCGACATCCTGGCTACCAACGGTGTCGTTCACGTCATTGATCGGGTACTGCTGCCTTGATTTAAAAAGCTGGACAAACGGTTAGGAAACGTTCGCAGTCCCGCTAAACAAGCACTCAAAAGCCTCGTCGGATACCGGCGGGGCTTTTTGTTGGTGTCAACGGTGTTCGGTGACGCCCACCTGCTCGCACCAGGCCAACACCGGGCAGGTCGAACAATGCGGCAGCCGGCCGGTACAAAGGTGTTTCCCGAACGGCATCAGCAGCCGGTTGATGTCGATCCACTGCGCGACCGGCACCAGGGTTTCCAACACCTTCAGGGTCTGCTCGGGCTGCTGCGTCCGAACCAGGCCCCAGCGGTTGGTGACCCGATGCACGTGAATATCCACGCTGATGGCGGACTGTCCGGTGGCGACGCCCAGGGTCAGGTTCGCGCATTTGGGGCCAACCCCCTTGAACGACATCAGCGTCTCGAAGTCGGCCGGAATGTTTCCGTTAAATTCTTCGACGGTTCGTTTGGCAATTCCTAGCATGGTATAGGCTTTCTGTTCCGGGTACTGGGTTCCGAAAAGCAATTCGGCCAGAGCGGCCGGACTGAGTTGCAGTAGCTGCTCCGGCGTCCGGGCCACATCGAATAGCCGCAGCGAAACCGGGATGGTGGTTTCGTCGAGTGTCCGGATGGAAATGATGCACGAAATCAGTTGTTCGAACACACTGTTGTAGCCCCGCTCGGCCAGTTCGAACATGGCGGCTTTCGGGTAGGGCCGAATGGCTTCCTCGATGCGGGTGAGGACAATGGTGAGGTCAAAATCAGGTTTCACGCTATCTTTAACCCAAAAAAGACCGGGTAGTTCATTCCCAACCAGAAAGTTGTCTTTTGTTCTTATAAAACCGCCTTTGTCGCCCCAAAAACCGTTATGCGAACTGTCGTCCTGTTAGTTTTTTCAAACCTGTTTATGACCACTGCCTGGTACTGGCACCTGCGCTACAAGGAAGAAGCGCTCTGGAAAGTCATTGTCATTAGCTGGCTGATTGCTTTCATTGAATATTGCCTGGCGGTGCCTGCCAACCGCATCGGCTCGTACCAGTTCAATGCCTTTCAACTGAAAACCATTCAGGAAGTCGTCAGTCTGGTGGTTTTTGTGGCGTTTGCGGTTTTTTATCTGAAGGAAGAAATCAAATGGAATTACATCGTCGGCTTTGTGCTGATTGTGCTGGCTGTCTTTTTTGTTTTCAAGAAATGGTAGAGCTGACTAGACAGGAAAAGATTTTCCGGCTCGCCAAGCCATTTGCAGTCGAAAATAGTTATAGCCTTAAAATTAACTTATTCTTCATTTCAATGTCATGAGCATCAAGAGTATTTTCGGAATCATTTTAACTCTGGCCGGGCTAATCGGCCTGATTTACGGCGGAATGGACCTCACCAGCGGGGGCGTTGCCCGGGCGTCGTGGGTCTACCTGCTGATGGGCGGCATCTTCTTCTTCTCCGGGATCAGCCTGATTCGCAGCACGAAGGATACGGTGTAAGTCTAAACCGTCAGGCCCGGCGATAAGCCCGAACCAGGTAAAAAAGAATCACACTGGCGATGGTCGGCAGTAAAAGGGCCGTAACCAGCGTCTTGTTAACAACTGGCGCAGGACTCGAGGCTGCTTCCAGCCAATTCCAGAATGTCCATGTCATGAAGACCTGGATAACAAACAACAGGAGTATCAGCATCTGGTGCGTATTGCGCAGCAGGCGCTCCCGGTTTTCGGGCGTCGGGGGGGTAGGTTGGTTGTAATACTCGGCTGGTATCTGCCGCAGGCCCCGGAATAAAAGGAAAAAGAACACCGATAGTCCCGGAACCACAAACAGATTGCCCCGACTACCCCAGCGATCCGGTTTTCCGCCCGACCCGAAATGAACCGGAATCGTTTCGGGTAGTTCCGTATAGTAGCTTAATACCAGCACAAACTGACTGATCACCAGCAGCATGGCCAGCCCTGTTAGCCAGCGTTCGGTGACGGAAGCGGAGGTAAAGAAGATGGCTTTCATGGCTTTGCTACGTTACGGTTGAGCCTGGGCCAGGGCGGTTTTCGACTTCATCCGCCCGACCAGCCGGAAAAACCGGACAGGCAGCAGAAAAGCCGCCATTGTTAGACCGCCCAGCAACCCGAACCAGATGCCGACAACGTCCCAATTAAACCAAAAGCCCAGGATGTAGCTCATCGGTAACCCAATGATCCAGTACGCAAATAACGTAATAATGGTTGGTACATTCACATCCGACAGTCCCCGCAACATCCCGACGCCCACGACTTGCACGCCGTCCGATAGCTGAAAAAAACCGCCCATGATCACCAGCGAAGCGGCCAGGGTAGCCACCGCCGGATTGTCGCGGATGTACAGGCTCACCAACCAGTCGTTGGCCGTCAGGAAAATAATCGCACAGACACTCATAAACCCAAAGACCAGCACCAGAGCCGCTACACCCGCCCGACGCACCGCCACTTGGCTCGACCGACCGAGGGCATTACCGACCCGAATGGCTCCGGCCGCCGAAATTCCGGTAGCCATCATGTAAGTCGTCGACGCCATGTTGATGGCAATTTGGTGAGCCGCCAGCGCGTTGGCCCCCAACCATCCGGCCATCATGGCGGCCAGTGAAAACGTTGCGACTTCAAAAAAAAACGTAAAGCCGCCCGGCAAACCGAGTTTCAGGATACGCCGAACCTGATCGCCCACCGCCGACGCCCGGTACGAGGACAGAAAATACGGCCGGAATCGTTGCGCCTTTACAACATACGCAATCATGGCAACGGCCATCCAGGTGCGCGACAACAGCGTGGCCAGCGCCGAACCGTATACCCCCAGTTCGGGAAACGGCCCGGCACCCGTGATGAGCACGTAGTTCAACAAGGCGTTGATGATCAAGGCAGACAAAGTGATCGTCATGGCAACGCGCGGGTACGAAAGCCCGTCGCACAACTGCCGGGCCGCGACAAACAGAAAAAGCGGCAGGTTGGAAGCGCTCAGAAACAACATGAAATTCCGTCCAATCTCGGTCACCTCCGGCGTTTGACCAAAGAGATCGAAGAAGTATGCCAAAACGACGCCAGCCAGCCCCAGCAACAGGCCCAGCAAAACCGCCACCCGCAAGCCCGCCCGAAACAACCGATTGATCCCGGCCGCATCGCCCCGCCCGTTGGCCTGCGAAACCAGGGCGGCAATAACCGACAACCCGCCCACGCCAATGCTCGATACCAGAAATGCCAGCGAAACCGATAAACCCGCCCCCGCCAACGGAACCGCCCCCAGCAAGCGCCCGACAAACAGATTATCGGTAACCCCCATCAACACTACACCCAACTGGGCAATCACGATCGGGATACTCAGCCGGAGCGTTTCGCCCAGTTCCGGCTTGTAAATCTGGTACCACTGTTTCATAATTTTTGAACACCCGGCGGCTGTTCCTTGTTCCGTCGGAAGGTTTCCTCACACTTCACAAGTTTTTTCTTACTTTTGTCAGCAACACCTAAAGAGCCTCAATCGCTTGAAAGAGTACGGCAGCAACATCCAAAAATTAGTCGGCCATCTACAGACTATCGAAGACCGCGAAAAGCGCACCCGCTACGCGCACATCCTGGTAGAATTGATGCGGCAAATCCATCCCAACATGCGGGATAATCAGGACTACTACAACAAACTGTGGGACGATCTGTACATTATGTCAGGTTTCCAACTGGACGTGGACAGTCCCTATCCCCCGCCAACCGCCGAGGTGTTGGGGAAGATGCCGCAACCCGTTCCGTATAATACCCACGGTTTGCGCTACAAACACTACGGCCAGAACATCAATCTGCTGATTGCCAAAGCCATTTCGCTCGAAGATCCCGACGAACGGCTGGCTTTTGTCTCGTACCTGACCAAGTTGATGAAAACATTTTACTCAACCTGGAACAAGGAAGCCGTCGAAGACGAAACGATCCTGCAAAACCTTGACGAAATGTCGAACGGCAAATTGCGGGCCGACCTTAACTCGATCCGGACCAACGGGTTTGTGGAAGCGACCCCCCGTGAGCGTACCGGCGATCAACCTCCCCGGCGCAACCCTGGAAATCAATCCTATAGCCGAAACGACAATTCGCCGTCGCACGGCCGTCACGACGGACCTTCTTACAGCCGAAACGAAACGTCGGGCAATCGCCAGAACAATAATTACTACCAGAACCAGGGTTCGCGCGGCCACCGCGATGGCGGCAACAACCGCGATGGAGGCCACCGTAACGACCGCTTCCGGGGCAACAACCCCAACAACCGCAAAAGACGCTAACCTTTCAAGGAGTTAAAAGTTAAAAGTTAAAAATTAAAAGTTACTGCAATTTCGTTAGGCAGCCGGCTTGCACCTTGCTTTACTTTTACTGTTAACTTTTAATTTTTAACTCTTAACTTTTAATTCAATTTTATGGCATCCTTCCGCATTGCCGGTGATCAACATTTGAAAGGCGAGATTATTCCGCAGGGGGCAAAAAACGAAGCACTCCAGATTCTGTGTGCGGTTTTGCTCACCGATCAGCCGGTTACGATTCATAACATTCCGAATATCCGCGACGTCAATAAACTGATTGAACTGCTGGACGACCTGGGCGTCCGGGTCGACCAATTGTCTGATTCCTCCTACCGTTTTCAGGCCGACCAGGTCGATATTTCCGTTCTCGATACCAAAGAGTACCGTGATAAAGCCTCGGCACTGCGGGGGTCGGTGATGCTGCTGGGGCCCATGCTGGGCCGCTTCAAAACGGGGCGGATTCCGCGGCCGGGGGGCGACAAAATCGGCCGTCGGCGGCTCGATACGCACTTTCTCGGTTTTGAAAAACTCGGTGCCAAATTCAATTACGATTCGGAAGACAGCGGGATGTACAACGTCGATGCCAGCCATTTGAAAGGCGCGTATATGCTCCTGGATGAGGCCTCCGTCACCGGCACGGCCAACGTAGTCATGACTGCCGTGCTGGCCGAGGGCAAAACGACCATTTACAATGCTGCCTGCGAACCATATTTGCAGCAATTGTGCGCGATGCTCAACCGGATGGGCGCCAAAATCAGCGGCATTGCGTCGAACCTGCTCACCATCGAAGGCGTTGAAAAACTCGGCGGCACCGAACATACCATGCTGCCCGATATGATCGAAATCGGTTCGTTCATTGGCCTGGCCGCCATGACGCAATCGGAAATTACGATCAAGAATTGCCAGATTCCGCAATTGGGTATTATCCCGGATGTGTTCAAACGGCTCGGCATTCGAATGGAGTTTCGCGGAGACGATATTTTTGTCCCTGCCCAGGAGCATTACCAGATTGAAAGCTTTCTGGACGGCGGCATGATGACCGTTGCCGATGCGCCCTGGCCCGGTTTTACGCCCGATCTGCTCAGTATCGTGCTGGTTACGGCGATCCAGGCTCAGGGAACGCTGCTCGTTCATCAGAAGATGTTTGAAAGCCGGTTGTTCTTCGTGGATAAACTGATTGAGATGGGCGCTCAGATGATTCTTTGCGATCCGCACCGCGCCACGGTGATCGGCCTGAACCGGCAGCAACAACTGAAAGGCATTCGCATGTCGTCGCCCGACATCCGCGCCGGAGTGGCCTTGCTGATTGCCGCCCTATCGGCCAAGGGCGATAGCATCATCGACAACATCGAACAGATCGACCGTGGGTATCAGAACATCGACGGGCGGCTAAATGCCATCGGTGCAGTGATCGAACGGTTATAAGAAAAGCTTAAAAAGTGTTAAAAGCCGCCCGGAATCCGGGCGGCTTTTAGTTTTTGTCTGTCGTGTAAAAACCGCTCGATGTTCCAAAAACCATGTTTTTCGCTGGCTTTCTTCAAATATATAGCTTTTGTCATTTGATGAGTGTGACAATTATTTGATGAACGGCTAGTACTTTTTGTCAAAACGAGCGTTTTAGTTGTAAGAAAGATGTGCGGCAAATCTTTCTCCTTTTATGCATTCCCTAAAACAACAAAGCTATGACTCTTACCAGCGAATTGTACCAACGCCTAAGCGCCCGCCGGAACGCTCTCCTGACTCATTACGGCCAGAACAACCTGCTGAAAAGCAGTGACCCCACCACGTACCGACAATACCAGAGTGAACTCCGGGACCTGAACCGGAAGCTTCGGATGATTCGGGAGCAAATGGCCGAGAACCCCATTTTGCACAGCTAATCCGGTTTTTAATAACCGGCCGCCTGCCCGTCCTTGCGGGCGTCGGAAGCTCCGTGGTAGATTTGATGCACCGAATCGTACTGGATGGCCTGGTAACCGCCGTATAATCCGTACGAGTAACTAACCTTGTGCCCTTTTCGCATCAGTTCGCGAATGGTTTCGTACGGGAATCCGGATTCGAGGGTGATAAATCCGCCATCAAGTGCCACATCGCCTGTCGGTTCCGACGAGCCCTGGTGGTCGATTCGGGGCGCATCGCCCGCTTCCTGGATATTCATCCCGAAATCGATGAGGTTCATCAGAATCTGGACGTGACCAAGCGGCTGAAAACTCCCGCCCATGACGCCGAAACTCAACCACGGTTTTCCGTCTTTGGTCACAAAAGACGGAATAATCGTGTGAAACGGGCGTTTGTGCGGAGCGTACGCATTGGCTTCTCCGTCTTTCAGAGTGAAAAGGGCACCCCGGTTTTGCAGCACAAACCCCAGTCCGTCGGGCACGACGCCGGAACCAAACTGGAGAAAAATGCTCTGGATCAACGACACCATGTTGCCCTCGCTGTCGGCTACGGTCAGATAAATCGTGTCGCCGTTTTTCAGCAGCGGATTTCCGGCTTCCGGTTTCAGGGAGGCCCGTTCCGGATCGATGCGTTTCCGGCGCTCGGCTGCATACGCTTTGGAAATCAACTCGTTGACCGGAATCGTCGCAAAAGCCGGGTCGGCATAAAACCGGGCGCGGTCTTCAAATGCCAGTTTTTTTGCTTCTGTGAACAGGTGAACGTGTTCGGGACTGCCCCACGGGATTTTTGAGAAATCGTAGCCTTCCAGAATGTTCAGCATCTGGAGTACGGCGATGCCTTGTCCGTTGGGCGGCAATTCCCAGATTGTATGGCCCCGGTAGGTGGTCGACACCGGCTCAATCCAGTCGGACGTGTGTTCGGATAAATCCCGGTAACTCAGATAACCGCCCGTTTTTTTCATGAACGCATCGATGGTCCGGGCAATATTGCCTTTGTAAAACGCATCCCGCCCCCCTTTGGCAATCGTTTCGAGCGTTTTTGATAAAGCCGGATTCTTAAAAACCGTACCGCGCGCCGGAACGACCCCGCCCGGTGCGTAGGTTTCCCGTACATTGGGCCAGGTTCCGAACTTCCGCAACATGTCCGGCCAGGAGTCAGCGGTTTCGTCGTGAACCGGAAAACCGTCGCGGGCGTACTCAATGGCGGGGGTCAGCAGGCGGTTCATGGGCAGCTTGCCAAACCGTTTGTGGAGTTCGAACCAGCCATCGACACAGCCCGGCACCGAAACCGACAACGGTCCATTTAGCGGAATTCGCGTTAGATTTTGGGCCTTTAGTTGAGCGGAAGTCAATCCGTAGGGCGAGCGCCCGGAGGCATTCAGTCCGTACAGTTTCTGCGATTTGGCATCCCAGACGATGGCGAACAAATCGCCCCCGATCCCGTTCATATTCGGCTCGACAACTCCTTCAACGGCATTGGCGGCAATGGCGGCATCAATGGCATTACCCCCCGACCGCAGCACCTCGATAGCCGCCTGAGTAGCCAGCGGGTGAGCTGTACAGGCCATCCCATGCCGGGCCATCACCACCGAGCGCGTCGCAAAAGCGCGGCCCGACAGCCGGTCTTGTGCCTGGACAGAGCAACCGCTTATCCTGAGAAGAAAGACGCCAATTAGTGCAAAAAGTAGCTTTATCGTCATGCCGTTTATGTGCTATTTCCGGCAAAGATACGGTTTTTCAGCTATACGAACCCTTGGGCGCGGGGATGATGTCTTTCATCTTATCCGGCTCTGAATCAGGCGTATTTTTGTGCAGGTAGAAGGTGCGCTGGCATCGGCGGCAACGAAAATATTTAAGCGGCAGAAAATCGTAGAAGCGCCGGACATAGAGCGGGCGATTGGTTCGTTCCAGGTGCATGGCCGTTCGACAATGGCCGCATTCGCAGACTTTTTGCGTATTCAAAACAATACCGAGCCAGAATAAAAGGTAAACTGCGACCAGGCCCGCCAGTAGATAGATAAAAAGGGTCATTAAACGTCTTGAACGATGTGGCAACTGATTAGTATGACTGGATTTATATACGGAAAGTTGTTTCATTTAGTTGCTTTTTGAGACAAAAAAACTTCAAAAATCAACCAACTGCTTTATTATTAATCCATTACGAAATTGTAAACTATATATTATTTAGACTATTCCGCTCCGGAAGGGATCTCGGCTGGCAAACGTTCGGAGAAGTTTCAATCCGTTGTATCTTTGTTTATTCATACCCAAACAAAAGAAAGAAGTGAAAAGCCGAGCGACCCGACCAGCTACCCGAAAACCAGAACGTTAGTCTCATGTCTTTTCTCTATTACCTAACGGTCTACTATAGTTAGCGGTATTCATGGCAAAACCGACAAAATATTATGTCGTCTGGAAAGGACGCGAAAAAGGCGTATACGATACCTGGGAAGCCTGTCAGGCCCAGATTCAGAATTTCCCCGGTGCGTTGTATAAATCGTTTGAAAGTCGCCCGGTAGCCGAAAAAGCCCTGGGTGAAAAACCGCATTTGCATTTGCAGGGGGGCTCACCCAAAACCGACGGAAAAAAACAAACCCTGTTTGTGGGAAAACCGATTGCCGACAGCATTGCCGTTGATGCCGCCTGGAATACCGCCACCGGCGACATGGAATACCAGGGCGTTCACGCGACCACCAAACAATTGCTGTTTTGCCAGGGCCCTTTTCCCGACGGCACCAACAACATTGGCGAGTTTCTGGCGATCGTTCACGCCCTGGCCTGGCTTAAGCAGCGCAACAGTGATTTGCCTATTTATTCCGACTCCCGAACGGCGATCAGTTGGGTGCAGAAAAAGAAAGCCAACACCAAACTGGAAGAGACACCCCGCAACGGTGCACTTTTCGAAATGCTCGACCGGGCCGAAAACTGGCTGAAAACCAATACGTATTATAACAAAATCCTGAAATGGGAAACCGAACACTGGGGCGAAAATCCCGCCGATTTCGGCCGCAAATAAGCCAATTCGGTCTTAGTTTGGCCGGATAGCCTGTTTAACAACCTCGGCCATTCCTTTCGCTCCTTCTGTGTTTGGGTGAATTCCGTCCTGGAATAACGATTCCTGTGACAACAACGGGGTGTACAAATCGATCACCTTGACACCGGTTTCGCGGGCCACCTCGTCGATGAGTGGCATAATTTCGTTTTTGACGACATCCGGCCTGATGCCATACACCGCTTTGAAAGCTGGCGTTGGTTTACAAATGTACACCGTGGGCTTGGCGGGCAATGCCTGAAACGAACGGATAAAAGCAATGTAGTCGGCCTTAAAATCCGCTTTGTGTTGCCAGTTCACCTCTCTGGAATCGTTCGTGCCGAGTTCAATGATGACGATTCCGGGATTCAGGCTGAGCGCATTTTGGTACGCACTTTCGTTCCAGTACGGCAGGATGCCTTTTCGCAGAACCGTCGTGCCGCTCACGCCGTAGCTTTGGACAGTATCCTGATTACCCAACATATCTTCAAGGTAGTCAGGGTATTTCTTTTCCGTTACCGGAATGCCCTCGCCCTGGGTGATGCTGGTCCCGACACAGGCAATGCGGCCGTTGGGGAGGGCCTTGGAAACCGAATCGGTTTTTTCGGCCGATTCCGATTTTTTAGGGTTTAAATTGATCAAATCCCCGCAGGAAGTCAGAAAAATTGAAAAAACGACTAAAACAGCGACAGGATTGCGAAGAAAAAAACGGGTGGTGTGTGGTTTTTGTGGACAGCTCATGGTTTGTTGAGTGGATGAAAAATTATGATTTCTCTCAAACTGACCAAACCGCCAAACTGTTTATCCAACCTCCCCAAATCCCCCTAACTCTTCACTCATAACTCTTAATTCTTAACTAAAGAAGTGTTTCGCTTCAAGCAATTTACCATTCAGCAGGACCGCACAGCCATGAAGGTTTGCACGGACTCGTGCGTGCTGGGGGCTTTTGCCGATCCCGGAGCGGGCGGGCGGCTGCTCGACATCGGCACCGGCACGGGCTTGCTGGCGCTCATGGCAGCCCAACGAAACCCGGCCGCCCGGGTCGACGCCGTGGAAGTCGACGAAGCCGCTTTTCAGCAAGCCGTTGAAAATGTGAACGATAGCCCGTTCGCCGACCGGGTCAAGGTTATTCAAAGCCGAATTCAAACGTTTGCTGCCGAACCGTATGATCGGATTTTATGCAACCCACCGTTTTATACGAATCACCTGCGTTCCCCCGATGCAGCCGTGAACCGGGCGCTGCACAACGACGAGTTGCCGTTTGAAGAACTCATTGCCAGCATCGATCGGTTGCTTAAACCGGGTGGACAGTGCTGGGTGTTGCTGCCTCCTTTCGAAATGGAGCGGTTTTCGCGCCTGGCGCAGTCGGCCGGTTTGTGGTCTTTTCAAGAACTGAGCCTCCGGCATCAGACCCAAAAGCCGGTTTTCCGAACCATTACAGGCTTCGGCAGGCAAGAGAGTTACCCTTTGAAAACCAGCGAATTACTGATTTACAAATTGGATGGCAAGACTTATACGGATGCGTTCCGTCAGTTATTGCGACCTTTTTATCTGATTTTCTAAATTCCTTGCGAACTTTGCGTGATTCTTTGGATGCCGGGCGTTTATACGGCATCGCAAGGCCGGTCTCTAAGGGAGGCTTTTTACATGACTGATAAACTTCAACTTTCCGTCGTCATCCCGCTTTACAACGAAGATGAGTCGTTACCGGAACTGCACGACTGGATTGTGCGCGTGATGACGGAACAAGGCTATACGTACGAAATTCTGTTCATTGACGACGGCAGCACCGACCGCTCGTGGGAGGTTGTCAGCGGGCTTTCGGCCAGTAACCCCTGCGTGCGCGGCATCCGGTTTACGCGAAACTACGGCAAAACGGCCGCTTTGCAGACTGGTTTTCAGGCGGCCCGGGGCCAGGTCGTGATCACGCTCGATGCGGATTTGCAGGACAGCCCCGACGAAATTCCAGAATTATACCGCATGATTACCGCCGAAGGCTACGACCTGGTGTCGGGCTGGAAACAGAAACGCTATGATCCACTCTCGAAAACCCTACCGACCAAGCTATTCAATGCCGTGTCGCGCTGGGTGTCGGGCGTTCAGTTGCACGATTTCAACTCCGGGATCAAAGCCTACCGGCTACCCGTTGTGAAGTCGATGAACCTGTACGGCGAAATGCACCGAAACCTACCGATTGTGGCCAAATGGAACGGTTTTTCGAAAATTGGTGAGAAAGTGGTGAAGCACCAGGCCCGGAAGTACGGCAGTACTAAATTTGGGCTCGACCGCTTCATCAACGGTTTTCTGGATTTGCTCGTCATCGCTTTTGTGCAGAAATTCAGCCGCCGACCGATGCACTTCTTCGGCACCTTCGGAACTCTGTCGTTTTTTGTGGGAACGCTGATCACCGTTTACCTGATTGGTGAAAAACTGTACAATATAGCTAATCAGATGAAATACCGGAATGTGACGGACAATCCGCTGTTTTTTCTGGCTTTAGTCGCTATTATTCTGGGCGTTCAGTTATTTTTGGCAGGTTTTTTGGGCGAAATGCTCGTCCGGCAGTCGACGCACAAAACCGGCGATTACTTAATTGCCGAACGGGCAGGATTTTAGAATTAGATGGTTAAATGGCTGAATGATTAGATGGTATGAATGCTCAGCCGCCGAAATACCTTGATGTGACCGACCATCAACTTTATAGGTGAAAAAAGGCAATTAATATCTATTTTTCGAGTTCAAACCAAAAGCCCTAAAAATCTATAAATCAACAAATTAATTACACTCGTGATCACCATAAAATATAACCATCTATAACCATCCATCCATTGTTAACCAGTTTACCGATACAACCTCCAAGCAATTTACCCGAATTAAGTATGAACAACCAGTTTAAAGCCCATCCCTGGCACGGGATTCCGATTGGCGAGGACGCCCCGAAGCAGGTGACCGCCTTTATTGAAATTGTACCGACCGATACCGTCAAATACGAAGTAGACAAGGATACGGGCTACCTGAAAATTGATCGGCCGCAGAAGTATTCCAACATCGTTCCGGCCCTGTACGGTTTTATTCCGATGACCTACTGCGACGAGCAGGTGGCTTCGCTGGCCCGCGAACGTTCGGGTCGTGAAATCGAAAAAGGCGACGGTGACCCTATCGATATCTGCGTCCTAAGTGAGCACGCCATTACGCACGGGAACATCATTTTGCAGGCAATCCCCATCGGCGGTTTCCGGCTGCTCGACAAAGGGGAAGCCGACGACAAAATCATTGCAATTCTGAAAGGCGACGGGATGTACAAAGGCTATGAGGACCTGCACCAGCTCCCTGACAGCGTGGTCCAGCGCCTGAAACACTACTTCTTGACCTACAAGAACTTACCGGGTGAGCCGATGACCTGCGAGATCGTCAACGTCTATGGACGGGAAGAAGCGCACGACGTGATCCGGCGGTCGATTGAAGACTACTGGCTGCTGCTCCGGAACCAGGCGAAATAAGCTGTATGCCCAAAGAAGGAGAGTCTAACCCGGCTCTCCTTCGGTTTTTTGCCGGTTTTCACGGCCGGTCATTTCCTCCCTTCCGCCATCTCTTCCATTCTTCCTCAAATTCCCGCATTCAACACAAATTCAGCAGCCGGGGAGCCGTCTGTCGTTTATTTTTGTTTAATTGTGTAAAAAGTACATTTTATTCATTTAATCGATTATCCTTTCGCCGACCCAAGATATGCGTCAGTTTCTGAAGTACGTTTTTGCCACCATCGTTGGTTTATTCCTATTTACTTTCGTGGCTTTTTTGATGTTACTGGGCATCGGCTCCGTTTTTTCGGCAGCCTCCGGTGACGAAGTAGCCGTGAAAGAAAATTCCGTTCTGAAACTCAACCTGAATAGTCCGATTCGTGAAATTGGTGTCGAGAACCCGTTCGGCGGTTTTGGCCCCTTCAATTCGTCAGGCGATGTGATTGGGTTGATTGATCTGAAACAAGCCCTGGCCAATGCCAAACTCGACCCGAACATCAAAGGTGTTTACATCCAGGCCGAATATCCGCAGGCTGGCTGGGCGTCGCTGGAGGAAGTCAGAACCGCCCTGATCGATTTTAAGACATCGAAGAAATTTGTGGTCGCCTACGGCGAAGTAATGACCGAAAAAGGCTATTACATCGCATCGGTCGCCGACAACATTTACCTGAATCCCGCCGGGGCGCTGGAATGGAACGGGCTGGATGCGGAATATACGTTTTTCAAAGGAACCTTCGACAAGCTGGGCATCAAACCGGTTATTTTCCGGGTGGGCGAGTTCAAAAGCGCCGTCGAGCCGTTCATCCGCGAGAACATGAGCGAAGCCAACAAGGCCCAGACGACCTCGTTCCTGAATTCACTGAATAACCATTTTCTGGCGAACGTAGCCCAGAGCCGGGGCCTACAGGTGCCCGAACTGAAGAAACTCGCCGACAATCTCACGATTCAAACCGCCGGTGATGCCGTGAAAGCCCGGCTGGTCACGAAAACCGCTTACTATGATGAAGTGGAAGCCGATATGCGGAAATCATTGAAGGTCGATGCCAAGAAAAAAATCGATTTCATCTCGCTCAGCAAGTACGGGAACGCCAAGAAATACGTCGAAGAAGGCAATATCAAAAACCGGGTGGCAGTTATCGTCACCGATGGAGAGATTGTTTCCGGCAAAGACGACAACAATGTAGCTTCCGACCGCGTAGCCGAGCAAATCCGGAAAGCTCGGCTGGACGACAAAGTGAAGGCCATCGTGATTCGGGTTAACTCACCGGGCGGCAGTGCCCTGGCATCGGATGTGATGTGGCGCGAAGTGGTGCTGGCGAACAAAGCAAAACCGGTTATTGCCTCCATGTCCGACTACGCGGCTTCGGGCGGTTATTACCTGGCAATGGGCGCCCGCAAAATCGTGGCTGAGCCCAACACCATTACCGGCTCGATCGGTATTTTCGGGATGTTGTTCAACACCGAAGGATTTTTCAAAGACAAACTCGGCATTACCTACGACCGCGTCGTGACCAACACACACGCCGATTTCCCGTCGTTTACCCGCGAAATGAGCGAATTTGAGAAAAATACGCTGCAACAGAGCGTTAACCGGGGGTATGAGCTTTTTACGAGCAAAGCCGCCCAGGGCCGCAAACTTCCGCTCGACAGCCTGAAAGCGCTGGCGTCGGGCCGAGTGTGGTCGGGGGTGCAGGCCAAAGCCAACGGGCTGGTCGATGAACTGGGCGGACTGGACAAAGCCGTGCAACTGGCCGCTAAAGCCGCCAATTTGAAAGAAGGCGATTACCGGGTTCGCTACACGCCGGAGAAGAAAAATGCCTTCGAAGAATTGATGAAATCCTTCACCGGCGACGAGGAAGAGCAACTTCAGGCCAAGCTTGGCGATCTGGCTCCGTATGTCACCTACCTAAAACAATTGAAACGCATGGAAGGCCTTCAGGCCCGGATGCCGTTCGGACTGGATATTAAATAACCCCGTACCCACGGACTTTAGTCCGTGAGAGCTTCAACTCTCTGTTGTTGATATCAACTTAAAGGTTATACTAGCTCTCACGGACTTAAGTCCGTGGGTACTTTTTTTGTATCTTAGCCAACGGATTGTTTGGTTTTATGAAGATACTGCCGGTTCACCTTGACGTCTTTGCCCTCATCATTCTGCTGGGGGTGGCGCAGGGGCTCTTTCTGGGCCTTTTTTTTCTGACCGGTGAACGGGGTAAAAACCTTGCCAACCGCTGCCTGGGTTGGTTTACGCTCGCACTGGCCGCCATCAGCGGTGAGATTTTCCTGAATTATAGCAACTACACCTTCCGGGCGTTGTGGACGGTGGACTTTTCGGAACCAATCAATTTCGTCATCGCACCGCTGTTTTATTTTTACACCTTCAGTCGCATCTGGAAACGAATGCCCCGTCGGTGGTTGTTGCACCTGATTCCGTTCGGCATCTGGCTGGCGAACGCCATCACCTGGTTTTACCAACCGCTTGAATTCAAGTACAATTCCTACCTTCACTCGCAGCATCCCGAGATGCCCTACATCGACGCCGAGTCGTATCTGGACGAGGATTTTACCGGCTTGCGCGGATACATCAGCGAAATGACGCTGCTCAGTTGCCTGATTTATGCAATCCTTTCGCTGCTGGCCATCCGCAAAGCCATGCGTCGCAATCCCGAACTAAAATCATCCGGCCAATTGCACTCCCTCCGCGTCCTAAGTTGGCTGTTTGCGCTGGTTCCTTTGTTGATTATTCTGGTAAAACCACAGTTTCAACGGGATGTCGGCGATTACCTGCTGGCAACCTACATCGCAGCCACGATCTACGCAACGAGCTTTCTGGTGATGCGTCGCTCGGATTTTTTCCGAGAGGATAAAACGCCGGAACCAGCGGCCGATGTCCGGAAAAAATACGAACGGTCTGCGTTATCGGAAGAAATTGAAGAAAATCTCCTGCAAAAACTAAACCGGCTTTTCGACCAGGAAAAGCCGTATCTGGAAAGCGATCTTTCCCTGCCTAAACTCGCCCAGCGGCTGCGCACGTCCCCGCATCACCTCTCCCAACTGCTGAACGACCGGCTGGAGCAGAGCTTCTTTGATTTGCTGGCCACCTACCGCGTTCGGGAAGCACAGAACCTGTTGCAGGATTCGGCGACGGCTCACCTCAAAATCGACGAGATTGCTGAGCGCGTCGGCTACAACTCCAGTTCGGCGTTTCATACGGCATTTAAGCGGCTCACCGGCCAGACCCCGGCCCAGTTTCGGGCCACGGCGACTTCGTCCCGGTCGGCGTGAACTTCGTGAAGATCGGAAAATGGCTTTTTTGGCTCCAATAGCGGCCATCTTTGACCCGATCAAACGAGCAACGCCATGCACAGCCCCCAACCAACACGGTCCCCCAACCCTTTGCCCTTTGCCCCTAACCCACTGCCCTCCGCCCGGCGCTACGACCTCGACTGGTTGCGCGTGCTGGCCATTCTAATTCTGCTGTTTTACCATACCGGCATGATTTACGTCAGTTGGGGCTGGCATATTCAAAGCAGCCAAACCAGCCCGCTGTTTGAGGATGTCATGCGCTGGCTGCACCGCTGGCGGATGCCCTTGCTCTTCTTTATTTCGGGAGCCGGAACCTACTTCGCCCTCCGACGCCGGACGTACGGAGGCTACGCCGGGGAGCGGTTTCAACGGCTTTTCATTCCGCTGGTGTTCGGCATGTTTGTCATCGTACCACCCCAGATTTATTTTGAATGGCTGCACCGGGGGCGGTTTTCTGGCTCCTATGCCGACTTTTACCCCGAAGTATTCCGGTTTCAGGTCTACGAAGACGGCGGCACAGGCGGTGCTTTCAGTTGGCATCACCTCTGGTTTGTGGCCTATTTATTTCTGTACTCTCTGTTGAGTATTCCCGTCTTCCGGTTTTTGAAATCACCCGGCGGGCAACGGCTCACCGACGGACTCGAACGACTAATTAGCAAACCGGGGGGTGCGCTAACCCTCGTGGGCTTCATCATCCTCAGCCAACTGGCGCTAAAACCGTTCTTCCCCGACGAAACGCACGCCCTGGTCAATGATTGGGCGTATTTCACCAAGAATTTACTGCTTTTCTGGTTGGGTTACCTCCTAGTCAGCCGTCCGCACTTCGCTGCGATACTGTCGGGTCAACGACGGATTTTTCTGTTTGCAACGCTGGTTTGTACGCTTTGCCTGTATGCCTCGCTGGCATACCTAAACCGTCATCCCGAATTAGAAGACCAATTGGTTTGGGAACTGCCGCACCTGCTCAACTCCGATTGCCTGATCTGGTTTTCGGTGCTGATGTCCGTTGCGTACGGTTTTCACTATTTGAATGTCAACCGGCCCATTCTGCCCTACCTGACCGAAGCCGTGTACCCGTTTTACATCCTGCACCAGACTGTCATTGTGTTCATCGGCTATTTTGTCCTAAAATCCAGTCAGTTTGGTATTTACGACGGTTTTTTACTGATCAGTTTCTCCTCGTTGCTGATCTGCGGAGCGCTCTATTGGTTCCTGATTCGCCCGTTCAAACTAACCCGGTTCGTTTTTGGCCTTAAATAACCCTCCTTCTCTATTTCCATTTTTCCCATGAGACAGTTCGTATTCTTTTGGACCACTGTGTTTCTCTATTTGCTCAAAACGACCCTTTGGGCACAACCTTTGCCAACCGCCCCGGCGGCTTCCGTTGAATGGCCCGCGTATGGCAACGACGCCGGGGGGATGCGGTTTTCGCCCCTGAAACAGATCAACACCGGCAACGTCAAGCAGTTGCGCGTCGCCTGGACGTTCCGTACCGGCGAGCTGGATCTATACAAAGGCACCAATGCTCATGAAAAAGCCGCCTTTGAAGCCACGCCGGTCATGGTCGACGGAACGCTTTTTTTCACCACACCTACGACCCGGGTATTTGCCATCGATGCTGTCACTGGTCAGCAGAAATGGTCGTATGATCCCGATGTTTATTTGCGCCAGGATTTATCGGAAGTGACTTCCCGGGGTGTTTCGATCTGGCCCGCGCCCGCCGACAAGGCCAACGCCAGCGCCCTGAAACGGGTATTCGTCCCGACACTCGACGGGCGGCTGATTGCACTCGATGCCGCCACCGGTAAGCCGATCCCGACGTTTGGGCAGGACGGAACCGTTGACTTACGCGCCGGAGTTGGTAACATCAGCGTTACATCCCCACCCGCCGTCATCGGTAACACCATCGTCGTCGGTTCGTCGATGGGTGACAACCAGCGGTTTAACTACGAACGGGGGGTCGTGCGGGCTTACGATGCCTTGACCGGCCAGTTACGCTGGAGTTGGGACCCCATTCCGCGCTCGAAAAAAGACCCCGGTTTTGAGACCTGGAAAGGCCCCAACGCGACCCAAACCGGAGCCGCCAACGCCTGGTCGATCATTTCGGCCGATGCCGAACGTGATCTGGTGTTCATTCCAACGACCTCGCCGAGTCCGGACTATTTCGGAGGGGAACGACTGGGGGCCAACCTCAACGCCAGTTCCATCGTGGCCATCCGGGCGTCGACCGGTAAGGTCGTCTGGAGCTTCCAGACCGTTCACCACGATCTGTGGGATTACGATAATGCTGCCCAGCCGCTCCTGTTTGCCTTCAATCAAAACGGAAAACCGGTTCCGGCCGTGGCCGTCGGCACCAAAATGGGGCACATTTTTATCCTTCACCGCGAAACCGGCTCACCGCTGCTTCCCGTGGAAGAGCGTCCGGTTCCGGCCTCTAAAATTACCGGAGAAGTGGCCCATCCGACGCAACCGTTTCCGGTCACGTTACCCACACTGGGGTTACAAAAACCGGAACCCTGGGGCCGCACACCCGAAGCCAGAGAAGCCGCCCAACGCCGGATTTCGGCCCTCCTGTTCGAAGGGCCTTTCACCCCGCCGTCGCTGCAAGGTTCGGTTATTGCCCCCAGCAATGTGGGTGGCATCAACTGGAGCGGAATGTGTTACGACCCCGAATCCGGTTTGCTCATCACGAACATCAATCGGCTTGCGGCCGTCATTACGCTTATTCCCCGCGCCCGGCTTTCGGAATCGGTTAAAAACGACCAGAACCTAATGCGGGCCGAAACCGGGATGCAATCGGGGACACCTTACGTCCTGAAACGTAGCTATTTAATGGACAAAGACGAACAGGGAATTAGCCTGCAAACCGCCCCACCCTGGGGAACACTGGCGGCCGTTAACCTGAAAAAAGGGGCGCTGGAATGGGAAGTGCCGCTCGGTTTCATGTACGATCCCGAAAAAGTGCCGCAGGCCCGGCAATGGGGTTCCATCAACTTCGGTGGAGCCATCGTCACGGCGGGCGGTCTGGTGTTTGTAGCCGCTTCCCTCGACGGGCACCTCCGGGCGTTCAACACCCGCGACGGCAGCTTGCTCTGGGAAGTACCGCTTCCGGCGGGTGGTCAGGCCGCACCGATGACCTATCAGCTCAATGGCAAACAATACGTAGTCATAGCGGCTGGCGGGCACGCTAAAGTTGGAACAAAACTCGGCGATTATGTAGTCGCGTATGAATTGCCTTGAGTAGTTGCTCGGTGTAGAGTTTATGGTTTCTTCAACTATAAACTCTAGACTCTAAACTAAATATATAACCGCCAAAAACCGGGTCGGCAAAAAAGTTTTCAACCCGACGCAACCATTTGGCAACCTGATTCGTATATCTGGCACAGAAGCCTTTGACTCGACCTACCTATGATAACGAAGCGCCAGGGGAACCGCTGATGTTACCGGTTCGTGTCATGAGGGTCTGCCTACACCCGGTCGTTCCGACTCGTTCGAAATGGCCGGGTGTTCTTTTTTTCCGTATTTTCGGGAGAATCGTCCCAAAAAACCTCCGAAGCTCGTACCAAAATGACTGTTTTTTGTTTGTCAAACCCGCCTGCAAGCCGCTGGCCCGTTTGGAAACTAATCTTCCTGAATTTTTTCGCTTTCCTTTTGCTTCTTTCCAAATATCCGGCGCTGGCCCAGGGCAAGCTCGAAGATTACAAACGATCGGCAGCCCTGAAGGAAAATTTACAGAATAAGCTATACAATGCTCCGGGCGCAGTTTTCTGGACACCCGGCCAGAAACTCTGGTACCTGATCCGAACGGCGCGTGGACGCGAATTTGTAGTGGTCGATCCCAAAAAACAAACCCGCCAGCCGGTATTTGACCAGGAACAACTGGCCCGTAAACTGACCGAAGCAACCGGCAAAAAAATCGATCCGTTCAACCTGCCGTTTACGTCGATCACCTTCGGGAAAGATGATGAAGACGTGGAGTTCGTGGCCGAAGGAGCCATCTGGCAATACGCGACGGGTTCGTTTGCCTTCCGGAAAAAAGGGCCGTTCCGGGCCGAACCCACCGACCGGCGGTATTGGGGCAACAGCCGCGACGAACTGGACGAAAAACCGGTTTTCTCGCCTGACAGTACCCAAACGGCCTACATTAAGAATTATAACCTGTACGTTCGTTCCGAAAAAACGAAACAGGAAATCCAGCTTAGTTTCGATGGTTCGGAAGGCGAGTATTATTCGGCCTACATCCAGTGGTCGCCGGATGGTAAAAAGCTGGTTACGAACAAAATCCGGCCCAACAAAAAGCATTTGATCTACTTCGTCCGGTCTTCGCCGGAAGACCAGCTTCAGCCCAAACTGGAATCCCGCGAGTACCTCAAACCAGGCGACGCTCTGCCAATCCGACGCCCACAACTATTTTTACTGGATTCGAAAAAGCAAATTCCGGTGGACGATGCACTGTTTAACCAGCAATTCAGCCTGTCGCGGCTCGAATGGCGCAAAGACAGCCGGGCTTTTACGTTCGAATACAACCAGCGCGGCCATCAGATCTACCGGGTTTTGGAAGTGAACGCGCAAACCGGTGCCATCCGCCCGCTGATCGAGGAGCGCAGCAACACCTTCATCGACTACAGCGGCAAACGCTCCCGGCACGATGCCAACGACGGGCAGGAAATCATCTGGGCGTCGGAACGCGATGGCTGGAATCACCTTTATTTGATCGACGGCGTGACCGGAAAAGTGAAAAAGCAGATCACCAAAGGCGAATGGGTTGTTCGGAATCTGGTGCATGTGGACGACAAAACCCGGACCATCTGGTTTGCCGCCAGCGGTCGGAATCCCGACCAGGACCCGTATTTTGTGCAGTATTACAAAGTGAACTTCGACGGTTCGGGGCTGACGGCTTTGACGACCGAGAACGCCAACCACACGGCCACGTTCTCGCCGGATTACCAGTATTTTGTCGATTCCTACTCCCGCGTCGACCTGCCGCCGGTGACGGTTTTGCGCAGTACCGCCGACGGCCGGGTGCTGATGGAACTCGAAAAGGCGGATCATTCGGAATGGCAAAAAGCGGGTTGGAAAGCGCCGGAAGTGTTCGTGTCGAAAGGGCGCGACGGCAAAACCGACATCTGGGGCGTCATCATCCGGCCCACGAATTTTGATCCGGCCAAGAAATACCCGGTGATTGAGAATATCTACGCCGGGCCGCACGGTTCGTTTGTCCCGAAGTCTTTCATGACCAACAATTTGTCGATGCACGAGCTGGCCGAACTGGGCTTCATTGTGGTGCAAATCGACGGCATGGGTACCTCAAACCGGTCCAAAGCGTTTCAGGATGTGTGCTGGAAAAACCTGAAAGACGCCGGTTTTCCGGACCGAATTCTCTGGATGCAGGCGGCTGCCCGGAAATACAGTTCCCTCGACCTGGACCGGGTGGGCATTTACGGCACCTCGGCGGGTGGGCAAAGTTCGACCGGGGCGTTGTTGTTTCACCCCGAATTTTACAAAACCGCTGTGTCGTCCTGCGGGTGCCACGATAACCGCATGGACAAGATGTGGTGGAACGAGCAGTGGATGGGTTACCCCATCGGCCCGCACTACGACGAGTGTTCCAACGTGACGAATGCCCACAAATTACAGGGCAATCTGCTCCTGCTCGTCGGTGAGGTGGACGACAACGTGGACCCGGCTTCGACCTATCAGCTCGCCAATGCGCTCATCAAGGCCAACAAAGACTTCGAACTAGTGACGTTACCGGGCATGGGCCACACCTCCGGCGGTGACTTCGGCGAACGCAAACGGCGGGATTTCTTCGTCAAACACCTGCTGGGTGTCGACCCGCCGAACTGGAATCAAATCGGGAAGGAAGTCGCCGGTTCAGGCACGGGGAAGTGATTTACAACACCTTCACCGGATTTTTGTGCTCGTCGATGGCCACGAAGGTAAACGAACCGTGAACGGCGCGTTCGCGGTGATCGCTGTACATTTCTTCGACAAAAATTTCAACATCAATTTTCAGGCTCGTATTGCCGATGTGTGCCACGTTGCCCACCAGCTCGACGATGGTTCCGGCCGGAATGGGCTTGTTGAAATTGATGCGGTCCGATGAAACCGTTACGACCCGTTTGCGCGTAAACCGCGTGGCGGTGATGAACGCAATTTCGTCCATTAGCTGCATGGCCGTTCCGCCAAAGAGGGTGTCGTAGTGGTTGGTTGTATTCGGGAAAACCGCCTTGAAAACGCGGGTTTCGGCCTGTTTAATTCGTTCTTCGAGTGAATTCATGAGGTTCAATGCGCATTCCGGAATTTCGCCATCCGTTCCAGATGCACAGTCTGGTTGTATTCGGTTCGGAGTTCTAGCAGGCAATTCGCACACAAACAATGGCTGAATTTTGACCGAATATACTGCCGTTGTTCGTCGGTCAACGCCACCGCCGTGCATTGACACAGGTTGATGCACCCGACTTTGCACTCAAACGGCGCTCCGCAGCGCGGACACCCGACGGTTTCGTGCTTGTTCGTTTGTGTGTTCATAACTTTAACGAAACGTATTTTAGAATAATAAATGCAAAATGTTAAATGTCAAATGAAAAAGTAGCTAAGCGCAACGCACTTTTACATTCAGCATTTAACATTTTACATTTTTCATTCCAACCGATTATACGGTTTCAGCCACCAGCTTTCGCGCCGTTTGGGCCGCCTGCACCATGTTTTTCAGCGCCTGCTCCGTTTCGGGCCACCGGCGGGTTTTTAAGCCACAGTCGGGATTGACCCAGAGATTTCGGACGGGCAACACATCGGCGGCTTTTTTCAGCAACGCCATGATCTCATCCGTCGTCGGCACGCGGGGGCTGTGAATGTCGTACACGCCGGGGCCGATTTCGTTCGGATAATTGAACTGCACAAACGCGTCAAGCAGTTCCATCTGCGAACGCGAAGTTTCAATCGTGATCACATCGGCGTCCAGGTCCGCAATCGGCTGAATGATGTCGTTGAACTCCGAATAACACATGTGCGTGTGAATCTGCGTCTCATCACCCACGCCCGACGCCGACACCCGAAACGCCCGAACGGCCCAGTCCAGGTAATTTACCCAGTTTTCGCGACGCAGCGGCAAACCTTCCCGAATGGCCGGTTCGTCGATCTGAATGATGCGAATACCGGCTTTTTCCAGATCCACGACTTCATCCCGGATGGCGAAAGCAATCTGTAGGCAGGTATCCCGGCGCGGCTGGTCGTCGCGCACAAACGACCATTGCAAGATTGTCACCGGGCCGGTCAGCATGCCTTTCACCGGTTTGTCGGTCAATGATTGGGCAAATTCCGTCCAACGCACCGTCATGGCCTCGGGCCGGTACACATCACCGTAAATGATCGGCGGTTTGACGCAGCGCGACCCGTAGCTCTGTACCCAACCGTTCTGGCTGAACGCAAAACCGTCGAGCAGTTCGCCGAAGTATTCAACCATGTCGTTTCGCTCAAACTCACCGTGCACCAGCACGTCCAGCCCGATTTCTTCCTGCCAGCGAATGGCTTTTTCGGTTTCCTGCCGGATAAAGTCCTCGTAGTGTTCGATCGTCTTCTCGCCTTTTTTGAACTTTGCCCGGTTGACGCGGACTTCTTCGGTTTGCGGAAACGAACCGATGGTGGTCGTCGGAAACAGGGGCAGGTTTAGCCGTTGGTGTTGAATTGATTGCCGCTCGGGAAAAGCGCTCGTCCGGTTTATATCCTGGTCGGTTACCTTTCGAACGCGCTCCTGCACCGCCGGGCGGTTGATCAGCTGGGATTGCCGCCGGGCCGCCAGTAAGGCTTCGTTTTCGCGCAACCACTGCTGCGTTTGTTCACTCTCGGGTTGTTCGGCCATCGTCGCCAGTTTGACCACCTCGCCGAGTTTCTGTTTGGCAAACACCAGCCATTGTTTGATTTCGGGCGTCAACCCGCTGGCGTCGGTCTCCGAATTCAGGTCACAGGGCGTGTGAAGCAGTGAGCACGACGGCGCGATTAGAACACGGTCTTTGCCGAGCGCAGCCGTCGCTTTTTGGATGAAGCCGAGCGAGCGGTTCAGGTCGTTGATCCAGATGTTCCGGCCATCGACCAGCCCGAGCGACAGGGCGGTTTTTTTCGTCACAAAATCAGTTTGCAAAATATCATCCAGTTGACTCGGGCAACGCACCAGATCGATGTGCAGGGCATCGACAGGCAATTGCGTCGCTAGGTTGAGGTTTTCACCGAAACACTCGAAATACGACGCCACGAGCAGTTTCAGGTTCGGGAAGCGTTCGCGCAAAAACCGGTAAGCCGTCCTGTAGGCGAGCTGTTGGCGTTCGTCCGAATTCAATACTAGACACGGTTCATCCAGTTGAATCCATTCGGCACCCTGCTCCTGCAAGCGGCTCAGGATCTGTTCGTAGACCGGCAGCAAGCGATCCAGCAAGTCCAGCCGGTGAAAACCGCCTTCTTTTTCTTTGCCCAGCAGCAGGTACGTCACCGGGCCGGGCAAAACCGGTTTCGGCACGGTTCCCAAGACGGTTTTGGCTTCGACGAACTCCCGGAAGATTTTGTCGGAACGCAGCGAAAACGTCTGATTTTGGGTAAACTCCGGCACGATGTAGTGGTAGTTGGTGTCGAACCACTTGGTCATTTCCATCGCGATGAGGTCCAGCCCATTCTGCTGGTAGCCACGCGCCATGGCGAAATACAGGTCAAGCTCGTTCGCGCCCGGTTTTTCGACCAGGGGCCGAAACCGCGCCGGAATGGCGTCGACCGTCAGCGACCAGTCGAGCGTCTGGTCGTAAAACGAAAAGTCGTTGCACGGAATCAACTGAATTCCGGCCTGCTGTTGCGTCAGCCAGTTCGCGCGTCGAATGTGCCGACCGGCTTCGAGCAACTGATCGTGGGAAATTTTTCCGGCCCAGTACTGTTCACTGGCCTTTTTGAGTTCGCGGTGGCTACCGATTCGTGGATAGCCGAGGTTGTGTGCGACCATTTGGTTGGAATGTTGGTTAAAAATGGGTCGAGTTCTTTGCCGAACTCCACACAGCCCGCCCGCAGCGGAAAACCAACACCCATGACGCACCCCACCCGGCCCGAAAAAGACAGGAAAAGCGAAGCAGTCAAGATTTGATGGCACCCAGAAGCGTGTGGGCTGGATCAACTCCGCTAAGGCAAGTCTCCTGGCTTGTGACGGTATTTGCCGTCCTTCTCATCCCATTTCATGGAACAATGGACATCGAGGGCAAACCCTTTTCTAAACGGTCACTGACAGTAGCAACGTCTGCTCGTGATTTTCACACGATTCCTTTTTCATTCCCCAACCCTCTTGGGGAAACCGTTAGCGTATTTGACGGAAAACAAAGAACAACGCTGCAAACTAATGGCAATCCGGCCGGAAAACCAAAAAGTCTTTTTGACCGGTAGTCGGTTTTTGTAGCTTTTAAATTTCAAATGTAAAATGAGTAATATCGAATGTAAAAGTGAAAAAGGGTCGGTCACCCGATTAATTTTACATTCAACATTTGATATTCTATCAACACCATGCGCTACCTTTTCCTTCCCGGCTTTCTCCTTTCCGCACTTCTCGGCTGCAATTCAGGCTCTAAGAAGACCGAAACAACTGCTCAATCGACGGATTCAACGGCTGTTGCGTCGGCGGATACGGTTTGTTACCGGCAGGTCGTCGGGCGCGATTCGACGCGGCTCCGGCTGGTGATCAACGGCTCGACCGTCGCGGGCGAACTGGCGGTTTTGCCCTTTGAAAAAGACCGGGCGCAGGGACCGATCTCGGGCACATTGACCGACAACCAGATCCGGGCCGACTGGCAGCGGTCGGGCGAAGGCGTGAGTCAGGTGTACGAGGTCACGTTTACGCTGGCGGGCGATGCGGTTTCCTGGCGGGAAGGCGAACGTGTTGAGAAAGCCGGGCGCTGGGTGCTGAAAGAGCCGGAAAAAGCATACGAGTACAAGCTGTTCAAGGCCGAGTGTGAGTAGTCAGTTGTTACACAGAGTTAATCAGAGGTTATCAGAGGTTATCAGGGAAGACTCCGATAACCTCTGATATTCCCTGATTAACCCTGTGTAACAACCACATGATCATTCGTTAAATTTGGTAGCTAAAACCGGATTTGCGACCTTTGCCCTAAACTATAACCACCACCCCGTTTACATGATCTTCTTCCAGGATACGGTTTCACTGGTCAAGGTAATCATTACGTTACTGCTCTCCCTCGCCAGTTGGCTGCTGATTCGTTATCCGGCTCCGTTCCGAAAACTCCTGAACGACCGGCCTGCGCTGACGCTCTGGGCCTCGTTCATCGGATTACGGATCGTACCCTTTATTATCGTGTACCTGATCATGGATTTTGCTCCCCGCAGCGATACGGAATTTTTCTATAAAAAAGCCATCGGAGCCTTCAACGGCGGCATGGTTTACCGGGACTTTCTCTCCTACCACGCTCCGCTGTTCGGGTATTTGATCAGCCTGCCGCTGTACCTCTGGAACAATGCCAAAGTACTGATTCCATTCATGGCGGTTTTTGAGTTTGCCATTATCTGGGCCACCTGGCAGTATTACGAACCGAAGCGTCCGGATGCGCTGCTGATGGCGGTTTTGTACTTCCTGCTGCCCATGCCGTTCATCGCGATGGTGCTGAGCAGCGAAGAAGACATCTGGTTCTGGGGCGTCGGGCTGATCACGATGGCCTACGCCAGCCGGAAACAGGCCAGTCTATGGATTGGGGTGATCTGGGGGTTGTCGATGATCATCATCAAAAGCATGGCCATCGTGCTGGTGATTCCGGTTTTCTTTCTGGTCGAAAATAAGGTCAAATACGTGCTCGGGCTGGTGCTCATCGGCCTGCCAAGCCTGGTGATTCTGTACCTGCTGATGGGCGACGCCTTCCTGATGCCGCTGCAACATTCCGGCTACCACATGACGCCCAACATCGTCAGCGTGACGCGGCCTTTCCTGAGCGGTTTGTATAATCAGGTGAGCCTGACCCGGTTGAACTCCATTAGTTTGTTGATCACGATGGCGATTTCGTCGTATATCGCCTTCCGGTACCGGCACATTGGTTATCGGCAAATCTTCCCCTCGCTGTTCATTCTGACGTTCGGAGTCTTTATGCTGGCGCAGCCAAGCGCACCCGGTTTTTACCTGTTTACGTACATGGTCGTGGTGTTGTACGAACTGCTCCAAACCGAAGACCGCCGGTTTGGCTATCAACTCATTCTGCTTAATTTGCTGATCTCGGTTCAGCCGATTATCTGGGTGCTGTACGTCGGCATGCTGAATTATGATGACTGGCAAACCGTGTTTGCATCGGGCGTCAACACCGTTGATTACCTCATTCAGGTTGTTGAAGTGGGGCTGTTGCTGGTGCTGGTCTGGCGCACCTTTGCTCATCTGAAGTCACTGGAACAGGCCACCACCCGACCCTACGCGACGCAGTCAATTCAAACGGGTCGCTCCCCGGTATCGTAAGAGAGCGTACCCTGTTTATTTTGTCCTTATGTTCATTGTCTACGCAAAGCTGGGTGCCTCACTGGCCTTAAGCCTTTTAGCCCTTATCGTTTGGTCCAAGCGACCCACGCTTGAGTCTTTTTTCAACCGCAGTCAAGCCCCCTGGCTGCTTGTTTTCTGGGGCGTATTTCGGTTGGTGCCGTTTGTAACGGCTTACCTGCTGCTGGATTTCGCTCCACAATCCGACGTTCCGAATTATTACTATCCAATTGGTTTATCCGCCAGGGCACTGGAAATTCCGTACCGCGATGTGTACAACCCGTATTCTCCGCTGTACGGTTTCTGGATGGCGATTCCGTTGCTGTTTTGGGACAACACCCGGGCCATTGTCCTGTTTCTGACGCTGGTCGAACTGCTGGCGGTTTGGCTGACTTACCAAACGTACGAAGGGGTTTACACACGCGGGGAACGGCTTTTTCGGGCACTATTTTACACTTTATTACCAGTGCCGTTTGTGATGTCGGTATTAAGTGGGCAGGAAGATGTGGCGCTCTGGCTTTTTGCGTTGTCAGCCATTCTTGCCTTGAAACGCAACGACAATCCGTACCTCAGTGGGCTGCTGCTGGCCCTGGGTATTCTGTCGACTAAAGCGGTTTTTATTCTGATCATCATCCCGTTTTTGCTGCTTACCCGGCGGCTGGTTCCGTTTCTGGCGGGCCTGGCGACGCTAGGCATTCCGGCGGTTTTATTCCTGTTTTTAAAAACCGGTTTTTTGTTCATTGAACAGCCATTGGAGGAAGGAACGTACCTGAAAGCCCCCAACTGGGCGTCGATGCTTCATCCCTGGGTGGGCAATTGGGTTAATTTTGAATCGTCGGTCTGGAATTACGCCGGTCTGGTAATATGTTTGCTCGTCGGTGCCTGGATGTTGCAAGGGCGGGGGCAGCGCGATTTCCGGCATTACTTTCCGCTGTTTTACATCGCGGTTTTCAGCACTATGACCATGGTTCAGAAAAACGCCGTCGCCAATTACGCCTACCTGTTCATGCTCCCGCTGGTATTTCAACTGATCGATTTCCAAAACCGGAATGCCTTGCTGTTGTTGCTGGCCTTCAACGTGCTGGCCGCCATTCATCCCTCGCTCTGGTGGCGGATCGGGCAACCCTATTACCAGTCCATCAGCGAAATTTGGGGCCGGACCGATTACGCGCTGGAGTACGGCATCGAACTTTTCATTCTCGGGTATTTGCTCTATTTGGTCATAAAGGCCCGGAATATGCTCAAATCCTTCCCCGAAAGCCAGCTAAACCCTTCTGGGCTAACTGACTCCGTCAGCTAACGGCCCCTGCTGCCGAGAATTTGAACGGCCAGCGTTTGCGCTGGTAGCCTGTGCCGCCTATATTTGGCCTTCTGTAGCTTTTAAAACTGGATTACGCTAGCAACCTGTTATGACTGCCATACGCACTGACTGGACACGCGACGAGATCGCCGATATTTATAATGCCCCCGTTCTGGACCTGATTTACCGCGCGGCCACGGTCCACCGCCAGCACCACGATCCGCAGGAAGTACAGGTTTGTACGCTGCTGTCGGTCAAAACCGGTGGTTGCCCCGAAGACTGCGCCTATTGCCCCCAGGCAGCCCGGTACCACACAAATGTGAAGGTGCACAAGCTGATGGAGGTCGACGAAGTGCTGACGGCTGCGCAGCGGGCCAAAGAGTCGGGTAGCACCCGGTTTTGCATGGGAGCTGCCTGGCGGGAAGTGCGCGACAACCGCGATTTCGACAAAGTGCTGGATATGGTCAAAGGCGTCAACCAGATGGGCATGGAAGTCTGCTGCACGCTCGGGATGCTGACCGAAAGCCAGGCCGAAAAGCTGAAAAACGCCGGGTTGTACGCTTACAACCACAACCTAGACACCAGCGAAGAATACTACGGCGACATCATTTCAACCCGCACCTACGACGACCGGCTGGACACGCTCGGCCACGTTCGGCAGGCCGGTATTTCGGTTTGTTCCGGTGGCATTATTGGCATGGGCGAATCGCACCAGGACCGCATCGGGATGCTGCTGACGCTCGCGAACCTGCCCGAACATCCTGAGTCGGTGCCCGTCAACGCGCTCGTGCCGGTCGAAGGCACCCCGCTGGAAGACCAGCCCCGGGTGTCGGTCTGGGAAATGGTGCGGATGATTGCCACTGCCCGGATCATCATGCCGAAAGCAATGGTACGGTTATCAGCGGGCCGCGTCCGGATGAGCGTCGAAGAACAGGCGCTTTGCTTTCTGGCCGGGGCCAACTCCATCTTTGCCGGTGACAAACTGCTCACGACACCCAACCCGGAAGAAGATCAGGATCGCCAATTGTTCCAGACGCTGAACATCCGTCCCCGCAAAGCCTTCAAGGATTCTGACAAACCGGCGGTTGTTTTCGAGCAGATTCCGTTGTAAAAACGATAGCTTTTCTAACGTATAACTAAAAGATCGGCTAAGCTCAGAGCTTAGCCGATCTTTTAGTTATACTGTCTTTCTTTATTTCACCACCACATCCCGCTCCTTACCCACCGTCTGGAACAGCGCGTCTTCGATCCGGTCGATGGCTTTTTCGAACGTCCATTGTTCCTGCACCACGCGCCGGGCGTTGCGTGAGAGCCGGTCGGCCAGGGCCGGGTCGGTCAGCACGCGTTCGATGGCCTGCGCCATTTCTTCCGGTTTTCGATTGACCAGCAAACCGTTGTAATTGGCGATGACGGTTTCGCGCACTCCGCCCTCGGCCACGGCCACCACCGGCAACCCGCAGGCATTGGCTTCCAGCGGAGCCAGCCCGAACGGTTCGAGCGTCGAGGTATAGACCAGACACGAGGCCGTGTTGAGCAGGTGAATCAACTCCGGATGCGGTATTTTCTCGCGGGGTTCAAAAACAACGCCCCGTTCCCGGCTTAACTCGCGGAGTTTGTCGACGTATGCTTTATCGCCCATGTCGCCCACCCAGATGAGTTTCGGGCGGATGGCTTCCGGCACCAACGCCAGCGACTCGATCGCCATGTCCGGCCGTTTGTGTTGAAAGAAAGCCCCAAGGCCCATCACAAACGGCTCACGGGGCAAATCCAGGAACGGAAACAGGCCCGAATCGATGCCCAGGTAACAAACCTCGCCCGCGCCCCCGTAAGCGCGTAGCAAGTTCTCGTTACTGAAATACGAGTTGACCAGTACTTTATCGTAGCTTCGGTAATTGTGAATCTCTTCCCGCACCCGCACCCGTGCCTGCCGAATCTTGAACATATCCTCCCAGTACTGGCTGCGGTAATCGGAATTACGCCAGTTGCCCCGGGCCGGGGGCAAGCCTTCCCAGATTAGCTCCGGCGACGATTCGAACAACGTGCGGTTGGGTTCGCCGAGGTAGAGCGCCTTCGGAATCGTGACAAAGCGCCCGATATACGGCATGGAGAAGTTGATGCAGGAGTTGGCAAACAATACATCAAAACCGCCTGCATTGATTTCCTCGGCACACCGGTTGCAAAAGTCCATCATTCGCCGAATCCGGGTTTCGGGCTCAAATTGCATGGCCCAGATCTTGTCCCGGTATTCATCACGAATCCGGATGTCCATCGATAAAGGCAGGATGTGCGTTTTGTTAACGTATGGATCGACATTCAGAAATTGGCTGTCGGCAATCGACGAAGTCCAGACTTCTATCGAGTGACCGCGTTGGGCCAAGCCCTTGATGTGCTGGTGTAGCGCCCGACTTCCTCCTCCGCTTCGCAGGTTATGCCAAACTGCTATTTTCATTCAATCTTATTCATTCAGGTAAATTAGCCACCAATATAAGTAATTTATCGGGGCAACTGTTTACCGTTTACCCAATTCGATCACTTCCATACCGGTCACCCGCCCGGCATCCAGGCTAAATCGCAGGGCCGTCCTGACGGTATGAAACCCATGTTTACCAGCCGCTCCCGGATTGATAAACAGTAAGTTAGTCAGTTTCGGATCACGCACCACCTTCAATATATGCGAATGACCGCACACAAAAACCGATGGCGTGTTACGGAGCAATTCGGGCCGGACAATCGGATTGTAGCGCGGGGGCGTCCCGCCGATGTGCGTCATCCAGACCGACAGACCTTCCAGCTCAAACCGCTGGTGTTCGGGGCATTCCCGGGCCATCTTGTCGTCATCAATATTGCCAAAAACCGCCCTGAGGGGTTTGAAAGCCCGAAGCTGGTCCACAATCTCCAGCGTGCCGATATCTCCGGCATGCCAGATTTCGTCACACTCCGCAAAGTGGGTGAAGAGTTGTGGGTCCAAGTACCCGTGGGTGTCCGAAAGCAAACCGATGCGAGTCAAGGTCAAAAGTTGTTACACAGAGTTTATCAGGGGACATCAAAGTTAATCAGGGTTTCTCTGATAACCTCTGATGTCCCCTGATAAACTCTGTGTAACAGTCAGGCCTACCACCCGCCCCCCAACGCCCGATACAGATCGATGAGCGACAAAAACTGTGCCCGTTTCGTGTTGATCAACGAGAGCTCAGCCGCCAGCACACTCCGCTGGGCCGTGATCACTTCCAGATACGAAGCATAGCCGGTTGCAAACAGTTCATCCGAAATTGTGGCCGCCTGCCCCAGCACAGCAACCTCCTGCGTTTGCAAATCGGCCACCTTCCGGTAGTTTTCGATCCCGCGCAGACTGGTCATGACCTCGCTGAAACCGGTTTGAATCGTTTTCTGGTAATTATAAAAAGCTTCCCGGCTTTGCGCCACCGACAAGGCCAGGTTGGATTTCAAATAGCGCCGATTAAAAACCGGAGCCGCCAAACCACCCAGGACGCCAAACGCCAGCGAGGCAGGATCTACCAAAACCGACGCCCGGAAGGAATTCAGGCCCACGTAGGGCGTAAGGGTAAGCGAAGGCAAAAACTCGGCACGGGCCACGTCCACATCGATATTAGCCGCCTGCATCGCCAGTTCGGCCTGTTGAATGTCCGGTCGACGGCGCAGCATCTGGCTCGGAATACCGGCCGCAATCCGGTTCGGAAACTCCTGCTGGCTGATGGTTTTGTTACGCGGGATGGGTTGCGGATAGCGTCCCAGCAATTGGTTCAACTGATTTTCAGTTTGTACAATTTGCTGCTGAACCTGCGCTTCCAGACTGCGGGTGTTGATTAACTGAGCGTTGAACTGCTGCACGGCCAGTTCCGTTACGCGCCCGGCGGCTTTCTGCACCCCTACCAGTTCGACAGCCCGTTGCTGCAACGCCACGTTTTCCCGGATAATTTCAAGTTCACTATCCAGGGCCAGCAGGCTGTAATACAACCGGGCAACTTCCGCGATCAGCGAGGTGACGATCAGTTGCCGTCCTTTTTCCGACGCCAGGAACCGGACGTAAGCCGACCGCTTGCGGTTGCGCAGTTTGCCCCACAAATCGACTTCCCAGTTGCTCCGAAAACCCAGAAAATACTCCGGCGTTACGTCCGGAATGCGCTGTTTGCCGTCGATGTTCGGCGAGAGGTTCGTATCATAATTGCCAACCCCGTTCATCGTATACCGCCCAAACCGGTCGAAACCGGTGGCTGCGACGGCATTGACCGACGGCACCAGGGCACCCCGGGTATACTCGAAATTGGCACGGGCCATTTCAATACGCTGCGTGGCAATCTGCAAATCCGGGTTCCGGGCCAGGGCCGTGTCGATCAGGCTTTCCAGATCGGCATCCGAAAAGAACGCCTTCCAATCCAGGTTACCAATGCTGGTTGAATCGGTACTGCCCGCAAATGTCGTCGGAACCGGGCGGGCGGGCGGCATACGTACCGGTTCGGATACCCGGCAACTACTGAGCAACAAAAGTGGAATACAATACCAGAGAAACTTGATTTGTGTTGATTTATGAATGAACGGTCGTACCATTTTCGTGAGTTTGTGTGAGAACCGGAACCTGATCGGGCGCGTCGTCCCTCGGCGGTTTGGCTTTTAGCATCTGCGCCAGTTTGGCAAAAGCCACATACAGGCCGGGAATTAGAAAGAGCCCGAACAGCGTGCCGATGAACATCCCGCCCGCAGCCGCCGTTCCGATGGAACGGTTTCCTAATGCCCCGGCACCCGATGCAATACAGAGTGGAATCAAGCCCGCGATGAAGGCAAACGAAGTCATCAGAATCGGCCTCAACCGCGACATGGCCCCTTCCATAGCCGCTTTCAGAATCGATAGGCCTTCCTGTTGTTTCTGGTTGGCAAACTCCACGATCAGAATGGCGTTTTTCCCCAGCAAACCGATCAGCATGACCAGCGACACCTGCGCGTAGATATTGTTCTGCAAACCGGCCAGTTTCAGGCACAGGAACGACCCAAAAATCCCGGCGGGCAACGACAACAACACGGCCAGCGGCAGAAACAAGCTTTCGTATTGCGCCACCAGCAACAGATATACGAACACCAGACAGATGACAAAAATCCAGATGGCCTGGTCGCCCGACAGCACCTCTTCACGCGTCATGCCAGACCATTCGAACGAGAAACCGCGCGGCAGTTTTTCTTTGGCCACTTCCTGAATCGCCCGGATGGCGTCCCCACTACTGTATCCCGGAGCCGACTCTCCGTTAATCATGGCTGAGGTAAACATGTTGTAGCGCGTCAATTGCTCCGGCCCATACACACGCTCCAGCGTGACAAAGTTGGAGTACGGTACCATCTCGCCCTGATCGTTTTTCACCCGCATGTTCAGGACGTCTTCCGGTTTGGCCCGGTAACTCGGAGCCGCCTGCACCATCACCTTGTACATCTGGTTGAACCGGATGAAGTTCGAGGCATAGTAACTCCCCATCAGGGTCTGGAGCGTGCTCATTGCGTTGTCGATGGAAACGCCTTTCTGAGCGGCTTTGTCCTGATCAACGTGAAGCAAATACTGCGGGAAACTGGGGTCGAAACTGGTGAAGACCCGGCTGATTTCCGGCCGTTTTTCCAGTTCGGCAATGAATTGATCAGCAACCTGTTTCGTCTTTTGCAGATCGTCACTCCGGGTTTTGTCCAACAACCGGATTTCAAAACCGCTGGAGTTTCCAAAACCGGGTACGGTCGGCGGAGAGAAAAACTGAATACTGGCGTCGTTGATGTTCTTCGTTTTTTCGGCCAGTTGAGCAATCACATCGTCGACGGTCACCGTCCGTTCATCCCAGCTTTTGAGGTTGATCATGCCCATCCCGTACGAAGCCCCGGCCCCGTCGGTCATCAGGCTCAAACCCGCCAGCGTCGACACGTTTTCGACCGATTCCAGCTTCGAAGCCGCTTCCTGGACGCGGTCCATGACTTCTTCGGTCCGTTCCACCGTCGCACCAACGGGCGTCGTTACGTTCACGTAAATCATCCCCTGGTCTTCCGTCGGAATAAAACCGGACGGCAGCACGGTGTTGATGCCCCAGGTAGCCGCGATAAACAGCAGCAGAACGCCCCAGGTAACGACACCCCGATTTACGAACGGCCGCAAGCCGCCCAGGTATTTCTGCGCCAGCGCTTCGTAGCCATTATTGAATTTGGTAAAAAACCGCCCGAGCAACCCGGTTTTCTCGCCGTGAACCGGACGCAGCAGTAGGGCGCACAAAGCCGGAGTCAGCGTGACGGCGTTAATCCCGGAAATCACGATGGAAATAGCCAGCGTCAGCGAGAATTGGCGGTAGAAGATCCCGACCGGTCCCGACAGAAAGGCCACCGGAATGAATACCGCCGACATTACGAGCGTGATGGCGACAATGGCCCCGCTGATTTCTTTCATGGCGGCAAACGTAGCCGCCCGGGGCGACAGATGGTCCTCTTCCATTTTGGCGTGAACGGCCTCCACGACCACAATGGCATTATCGACCACAATCCCGATCGCCAGTACCAGCGCGAACAAGGTGAGCAGGTTGATCGAAAAACCGATGGTCTGCATGAACGCAAACGTCCCGACCAGCGCCACTGGAACCGCCAGCGCACAGATCAGCGTCGACCGCCAGTCTTGCAAAAACAGGAAGACGACAATAAAGACGAGGATAAACGCTTCAAACAACGTCCGGACTACTTCGTGAATCGAGGCATCGAGGAAACGCGACACGTCGTAGGCGAAGTTGTAGGTCATGCCAGGCGGGAAGGTGGTTTCCTTCAGTTCGGCCATTTTTGCCTTCACGTTGTTGATGACCTCCTGGGCGTTCGAACCCGGCCGCTGTTTCAGCATGATAGCCGCCGACGGTTTTCCGTCGTTTTTAGACAGAATACTGTAATCGAGTGAGCCGAATTCGACATCGGCAATATCCTTCAACCGCAGCAGCGAACCGTCCTCTTCGGTTTTGATGACCAGGTTTTCGTACTGGGCCGGATCGAAAAACTTCCCGGAATACCGCAAAACGTACTGCAACACCTGCGCATCGCGGTCGGAGCTTTCCCCGGCTTTCCCCGGTGCGGCTTCCACATTCTGTTTCCGGATGGCGCCAATCACATCGTCGGGCGACACCGCGTAGGCCGTCATCCGGTCCGGTTTCAGCCAGATCCGCATGGAGTATTCCCGCGCACCCAGAATATCGACAAAACCGACGCCGTCGATCCGCTTTAATTCTGGAAAAATATTGATGTCGGCGAAGTTGTAAATAAACTTCTCATCGACCGTCGTGTCGCTGCTGATCAGGTTGAGGTACAGCAACATACTGTTCACTTCCTTTTCCGTCGTTACCCCGGCTTTAATGACCTCTTCAGGCAATTCATCCAGCACGGTTGTCACCCGGTTCTGGACGTTCACGGCGGCCAAATCCGGGTCGGTGCCGACCTCGAAAAAGACCTGAATCAGCGTCGTCCCGTCGTTGCCCGAAATAGACGTCATGTACGTCATGTTCGGCACCCCGTTGATGGCCCGCTCGATGGGCATAGCCACGGCTTTGGTACTAACTTGCGCATTTGCGCCGGTATACATGGCCGTCACGGTCACCGAAGGCGGCACGATGTCGGGAAACTGGGTAACGGGCAGGTTCATTAAGGCCAGTAAACCCAGCAGTGTAATCAATACTGAGATGACAGCGGAGAGTAACGGCCGTTTTATGAAGGTATCAAACATATTTCAGGTGATAAGGCCCCAATGCGGCCATAGGCAACCTCTTGGATGGAGAGGTTGCCCGCAGCTTGAGGATGTTGAAAGGTTTCGGTAACAGCTTAGTTGGCGGCTACTGAATTTTCCGAACCGGCCGGATTTAAGGTCAGCAATTTTTCAGCCGACAGGGCTTGCGGAACAATCTGCATCCCCTCCCGAAGGTTTTGAATTCCTTCGTAAACCACTTTCTCGCCGGGTTCCAGACCCGACTTAAGGAGATAGAACTGCGACAGGCGGCTCTGGGGTACAATGCTACGCATTTTTACCTTATTGGCCGCATCGACCACGTAGACATAGTTCTTATCCTGGATTTCGAAAACCGCCTTTTGCGGCACCAGCACGACGTTATCTACCTCGTTTTCCAGCCGGATTTTACCGGTAGCGCCGTGTTTCAGGACGCGGTCGGGATTTGGAAAACGGGCCCGGAAGGCGATAGTCCCCGATCCGTCGTCGAATACGCTCTCCATCGTTTCAATTTTACCAGGCTGCTTGTAGGGCGTATCGTCGGCCAGCAACAGCGTAACCTCCTGGCCATTTGGGCTTTTGCGACCTTTCTTGATGTATTCGAGGTATTCTTTCTCCGAAACGTGGAAATAAGCATAGACTTCATGAATGTCCGAAACCGTCGTCAACAGCGTTCCTTCTTCAATCAGACTTCCCATCTTAAACGGAATCCGGTTGATGACCCCATCGAACGGAGCCCGAATGCTGGCCTGTGACAACCGCAGACTGGCATTCTGTTGGGCCGACTGGGCCTCTTCAATGGCGGCCCGGGCGGCTTCCAGCTTGGATTTGGACAATTCAAGCTCGGAGCCGGAGATTACTTTTTTATCGACCAGGAGCTTGACCCGCCCCATTTCGACTTCGGCGGTTTTAGCTTCGGCCATCGCACTTTTCAGGTTGGCTTTGGCTTTGGCAAGTTCAGCCTGGTACTCGGCCTGGTGAATCTGAAAGAGTAGTTGTCCTTTCCGAACCTGTTGCCCTTCATCGACATGAATTTTATCGAGATAACCGCCAACCCGGGCGCGAATCTCCACGTTGCGAACAGCTTCGACGTTTCCGGCGTATTCACGCTTCAGCGTGGTTGATTGGCGGGTAACTTCAAATATGGGTAAAGCCGGTTTTTCGGCTTCACTGGTTTTTTCTTCGGCCTGGCTCGCGCAACCAGCGATAATACCGCTGATCAACAGAGCACCAATAAGGGTTAATCCTTTCATAAAATGTGTGTATTTTCAATGGATGCGACTAACGGATAAGAATAGCCATGACGGGATAAATCCATGCGGAAATCCGTCACGAAAAGATCAGCTAGAGATGGCTACTATGGTTTTGTCGTACGCTGGAACACTACAGGCTTCGCAAAAGCGAAAGGGCGTTCACGACTGGGGTGGAGGAGACATAATCTCCTGCACATGCGAAAACACAGGTATGAAAGTGAGGCCGACAGGCCGGGAAATCAGATGCCAACTGGCAGGCTTTAGGAGAAAAGAGAAAAGAGGAGCAGAAAAATAATCGTGTTCAATATTGGCAAGATCGGATTCTTCGTCCGATTCGTCCTGCTCAGGAACAGCGTCGAAAATACCTAGCCATTCTTCAAGCACAAGTTCCCCGATGCTTTCAATTTTGTTGACGGATAAATCGGCTTTCTGGGCACCATGCTGCAACCTGGAGGAATAACGCTCGGGCACATCAACACTAATGTTGATGATGTGCAGCGCCATCAGCCAACAGAATAAGCGGTGCAGAAAGAGGTTTTTTCTCCGTTTACTCATTTGAATTGGAATACTTTACATTTTTCAAAATTAAGCGCTTATATCGGAAATATGCAAATAATCTTTCAAAAACAAGCCAAATTTGCAAATAGTTACTGCTTTTTCCTCGATCATTACAATTTATACGCCCAGTTCAAGCCTCCTGTGAAGTAGATATGAGCAAAAACCGAGTCTTGCGTTGCCCCTTAAGCGGTTGTTGACCGGAAGGCAAATCCAAACTGTCTTTTATATAAAAACGCAGATAACGAAAAAGAGTTCTGATTTGGTGTAAATCAGCGGCTTGGTTTTTGATTTTCGGCAAAGATGCCTGGGCAGAAGGGTAAAAAGATATTTCGCGGAGCTACGCGGAGTAAAAAAGAGTTAAGCGAAGAATTGAATTTACTCCGCTCATCTCCGCGAAGCAGTTCCCCTACAACAGCAAACCCGCCAGCGTGGCCGACATGTACGACGCCAGCGTTCCGCAAATGAGGGCTTTGAAACCCAGTTTGGCAAGATCACTCCGGCGCGAGGGCACGAGTTCACCAATACCACCCACCTGGATGGCGATGGAGGAAAAATTGGCAAACCCGCAAAGCGCAAAGCTGGTGATGGCGATGGTTTTCGGGTCCAGTTCCGGTTTTACTTTGACGAGTTCAAGGTAAGCCACAAATTCGTTGACGACCATCTTGGTTCCCATCAACGCTCCGGCGGTTTGGATGTCCTTCGTCGGTACACCCATGGCCCAGGCAAAGACTGAGAAGACATTGCCCAGCAAAAAGTTCAGGCTCAGATTCGGCATGCCAAAAATGTAAAAACCGATCCGAAACAATATACTATCGATTAGGGCAATCAGGGCAATGAACCCGATCAGCATGGCCACCACGTTAAAACCGACTTTCAAACCTTCGCTGGCCCCGGCAGCAATCGCATCGAGTAAATTGGCGTAGATTTTCTTGATCTCCAGTTTAACAACGCCCTGGGTCTCCGACACTTCCGTTTCCGGGAAAACAATCTTACTGATCACCAGCGCTCCCGGAGCCGCCATCAGGCTGGCGGCCAGCAGATAGGGTGCCGGAACGCCCAATGATATATACACCGCCATTACCCCACCAGCAATGCAAGCAAAGCTACCCGTCATCGATGCCAGCAGTTCGGAGTTGGTCATGGTTTTCAGGTAGGGTTTGATCATAATCTGCGCTTCTACCTGTCCGACAAATGTGCTCGAAACGTTCGATAAAGCCTCGGCTCCGCTCACACCCATCAGCCATTTCATGAACCGCGCCAACACGGCTACTACCCGTTGCATGACGCCCAAATGGTAAAAAATATTGACCAATACCGCGACAAAAATAATGGTCGGAATGACCTGAAAGAAGAAAATAAAGCCATTTTCGGGCCCGAATGCCCGGGTAAGTGCTTCCCGGTTTACCAGGGGGGCAAACACAAACTCAGCGCCTTTAACGGACTTTTGCAGCAACCGGTCGACCCACTGCCCTAGTGTCTGAAAAATCTGCTGACCAATGTCGGTTTTCAAAATAAAAACCGCCAGGCCAAACTGGAGCAACAGCCCCACCCCAACGGTTCGGTAATTGATTGCCTTGCGGTTATTTGACATGGCATAGGCGATGCCCAAAATCAGTACGATGCCGATCAGTCCGGTAAAACGGCTCATTCAGGAAATTGATTAGTTGAAGTAAGTGTACGGTAGTTTACAAAAAACTTGTGAAGATACGAAGCTTTGCCCGCTCCCGAATGAGAAAAGTACAGTTTTTATCATCTTGAGTTACACGGTCATCAAATGCCCAAAACCGGCTTTCAGGACTGCCGCTCATAACCGGCGCCTTCCGGCTTGATGAGAGACTTACATGTACCACCGCTGCCCTTCTCTACCGTCATGAACTCGTGACCGAGTGCCCCTTTTGCCGTCTCATCATTATACCATCGTCTTCCGTTTATGAAGTCTGTCCTGTTTTATCTGGCTGGTCTTAGCCTGATAGTCTGGCTAAAAGTTTCGGCCAACCCAGCTTATTTCCTGACTCCTGACTCCTACTATTACCTGCAAGGTGCCCGAAACCTGTTAGCCGGTGATGGTTTTACCATTCTCTTTCAGGGAAAAACCATGCACTGTGCAATCTGGCCGATCGGTTACTCAGCCGCCATCGCGCTCTCGGCTCTGATAAGTCCACTTTCGCTAGTCGCATCTTCCAAAGTAGTCAATCTGCTCGCCATCGGCGGTTCGTTTCTGCTGTTGCACAAACGGTATCAGAATGACTGGCTGTTCGTTATGCTGGCCTTCTGCACACCGTCACTGATCCAGCTCTACGCCAATACCTGGTCAGAAACCTTGTTTGTCTTTCCTCTCATTGGATTTTGCCTTTCGCTGGCAGATCGTCAATCTTCCTGTCTCATGCTTTCATTCTGGGGAGTTTTTGCCTTTCTGGTTCGGTATGTGGGCGGTTTTCTCGTCCTGGTCCTGCTCATCGACAGTTGGCAGCGGTTCCGGCAACAAAAACCTGTACAGCGAGAAGTAATCGCAGCCATCACCATGCTACTCCTTGCTGGCACCTATTTTGGGTTCAATTACCACCAGACTGGTACGTTTTCAGGAGGGCACGGTTTTCTGCCAACCGAACCGCTCACCCAACGCATATGGGTAGCCATCAAAAATCTGGTTGAAGAAACCGCTTTTCTATTTCGGGATTGGGATCTAAAAGGCTTGGCCATCCATAGGCCAAATGGCCAAATTGTACTGGGCATCATCCTCCTGACTTCTGCCTTTCAGGTCATTCAATTAGGTCGAATTGGCAGGGTGCTTCTGAACCATCGAAAAAGGTTAGCGGTCCACCTTCTTATCGATGCCCACAGCCTGGCTTTTCTCCTGACCGGTGCGGTTTATTTGACAACAACGGTTGTGCTTTATTTTACCGATTCATCCCTTGAAGATCTTCGGTTCCGCCGACTGGCCCCGGCTACCCTTCTCCTTACAATGGGTCTGCTCTCCAACCTGACGCAACCCGCTAACCGTATGCTGTATCAACGTCTCAAACCACTCGTCTGTAGCCTTTTCCTACTTTCAATCGTTCACGCCCTTCCTAAAATGTATTTAATCAATCGGTTGTTCAATCCCTGATAATTTGGTCTTCAATAAAGGTTTCCGAACCGGTTTTTTAGTAACACAAGCAAGATTGATTTTAAAAACCAGGACATTCTTTATAAGAGAGCCAACACCGAAAAAGCCGCTTGTAAGCGGCTTTTTCGGTTTACTTATGAACCTCCTCAGCGGGTTCGGGCTGCTTCGGCGATAGCTCCGGTTCTGTTTCCGGTTCAGCCGGTATTTCATTGACGAACAGCCTGGCCAGCATGACTTCTTTCTGGGTCACTTCAAAGAACTTCTTCTGGATGTTAAACGGCTCGTCCGTCTCTTCGTTGACGGTGCATTTAACGTAATTACCGTCCTCCTGCAACTCGTACGCATTGACGTTATCGCGGAGGTTATAATCCAGAATCTGGATCGCCTGCTGTTTCACCCGCTTGTCGACTAGCAAAAACAAGGACTCGATCCGCCGGTCAAAACTGCGCACCATAATGTCGGCACTGCCGCCGTAGATCTTTGGATCGTCATTATTGTGGAAATAAAATAGCCGCGTATGTTCCAGAAAATCACCGACAATCGAGCGGACGGTGATGTTCTCGCTCAGCCCTTGCCGGTGTGGCCGCAGACAGCAAATGCCGCGCACGACAAGCCGGATCGGGACCCCAGCCTGCGATGCTTTATAAAGCTCGTCGATGATTGCCTGGTCCTCGAGAGAGTTGATTTTAATGCAAATACCGCTCGGCAGCCCCTGCTTCGCATTTTCGGCTTCGGTCCGAATCAGGTTGATCAACTGTTTCCGCATGTCGCGTGGGGCCGTGATCAGGTACTCGTAGTCGTTCGGCCGTGAATGGCCCGTGATGACGTTGAAGAACTCGGAAATATCGTGGGTGTAAACCTCATCCGTTGTCAGCAAACCGATATCGGTGTACAGTTTGGAGGTTTCTTCGTTATAGTTCCCGCTCGATAAGTGCGCATACCGCACCACCCGAGAGCCTTCGTTTCGAACGACCAGCAACAGCTTCGTGTGCGTTTTGAAACTGCTGATGCCGTAGATGACGAAGCAACCGGCTTTTTGCAGCCGTTGGGCTTCCCGAATGTTGTTTTCTTCGTCAAACCGGGCTTTTACCTCGAACAACACCGAAACGTGCTTGCCGTTTTCAGCGGCTTTCAGCAGGGCTTCCGTCACGCGCGATCGCTTCGCCAACCGGTAGATTGTCAGTTTGATTGCCAGTACATTCGGATCTTCGGCGGCCTGTTCGAGCAGCGACAGCACCGGCTCGAAATTGTTGTAAGGATGGTGCAACAGAATGTCGCGCTCCTTCATCAACTCGAAAATATCGGTATTTTTCTCCCGACGGATACCCAGCGCCGGAACCGGCGCGGGTGGCGTAGGCAATTCGTCGCGAAACTCCGGATGCCGGATGACCTGCCAGAGGCTGGTGTAGTCGATGAGTTGACCGTTTTCAAACAGGTTGTAATCGTCAATTTCCCACTTCTTTTTCAGCAGATTGATCATCCATTCCGAAGCCGCCGGTTCGATTTCGACCCGGACCACCCGGCCCAGCCGACGGTTTTTGATCTTCTGCTTGATTTCGTCGATGAAATCATTCTCAATATCGTCGCTTTCCTCTAACGTAAAGTCACCGTTGCGGGTAATCCGCAACAGATTGACGGCTACAATGTCGACGTTGCGATACAACTTCTTGATTTCCTGACGGATAATCTCTTCAATCGGCAGAAAGCAGGTTTCGTCTTTGCGTTCGAACGGCATGAAACGCGGCAAATTAGCTGGAATCTGAACGAACGACATCCGTTGGTTTTCATCATCTTCACCAGCTTTAACGGGCCGGTTCGGATCGTGGGTTACGACGCAGAAAATCAACACTTTGGCGAGCAGAACCGGAAACGTATGAGTATAGTCATACACCATCGGCGTCAGCATCGGGTAGATAGTCCGATCAAAGTAATCGACGGCTTTCTCGCGTTCTTCCTCGGTCAGATCATCCAGGCCGACAAGGCGAAAATCAATGTCATCAAACGATTTCTTTAGTTCCGAAAACACCTCAAGCTGATCCTTGCTGAACTGCTGAGCGGCCGTCATCAGCGCCTTCCGGAATGGAATCTCGCGCAGCCCGGAATAATCAACGCGTTCTTTCCCATAATCGAGGTAGTTGTACAGGCTTCCGACGCGGATTGTAAAAAACTCATCGAGGTTCGACGCAGTGATGGCCAGGAACTTCAGCCGGTCCAGAATATGCCGTTCGGGATTACAGGCCTGATCCAGTACCCGGGCGTTGAATTTAAGCCAGCTCAGATCGCGGCTGATGTAGTTGCTCTGGCCGATTACATTCGCCAGCTTTTCGTTCATCTTCATGGCTTTACCTTCTTCCGATTCCGCTGGTAAAGTTACTTTGCGACCCGAAAAAAACGAGAAAATGTTCCCGAAAGTACCTTTTCTTTCTATATTATCTTTTTGTGAAGAATTGTTGTTAATCATAGGTAGGGTGGATGGTTTATCCCGTAAACGTTTAAGAATACAACTTCGTGCGGGATTTTTAGTTTTCGCTGCGATTTATCGGTTGTTCTGACTTGTTTTTACAACCGAACAACAGCTTAGTTAAAAAAATATTAAAAAAAAGCGGGCTCGGGGCCCGCTTTCATTTACACATCTACGCGTGCATATTTCGCGTTTCGTTCGATGAATTCCCGGCGGGGGGCCACTTCGTCGCCCATCAGGGTCGAAAAGACGTGGTCAGCTTCGGCGGCCGACTCGATGGTCACCTGCTTCAAACTCCTTCGGTTGGGGTCCATCGTGGTGTTCCACAACTGCTCGGGGTTCATTTCCCCCAATCCTTTGTAGCGTTGGACGTGTACGTTTTCCTCCCGACCGGCTCCGGCCAGTTCCCGGACAGTGGCCTCGCGCTGGAGTTCAGTCCAGCAATACCGCTCTTCCTTGCCTTTTTTGATCAGATACAGGGGCGGCTGGGCGATGTAGACAAAACCGTTCTCAATCAAGGTCCGCATGTGCCGGAAAAACAGCGTCAGAATCAGCGTCCGGATGTGGCTACCATCGACGTCGGCATCGGTCATGATAATGACTTTGTGGTACCGCAACCGCTCCAGATTCATCACGGTTTCGCCGTTGACCCGCTCAAAACGGATACCCAGCGCGGTGATGATGTTCTTGATTTCTTCGTTTTCGTAAATTTTATGTTCGAGCGCCTTCTCGACGTTCAGAATCTTACCCCGCAACGGCAGAATTGCCTGGAACGCCCGGTTCCGGCCCTGCTTGGCCGACCCACCGGCCGAATCCCCTTCCACGAGGTAGATTTCGCAGTTTTCCGGATTAGTATCCGAGCAGTCGGCCAGTTTCCCCGGCAGGCCCATGCCGCCCATAAAGTCTTTGCGGTCGGTCATGATGCGTTTGTACGCCTGATCGGCCGCAATCCGAGCCTGGGCCGAAATCAACACTTTCCGGATGATGGCCTGCGCTTCTTTCGGGTGCTCTTCCAGCCACATTTCGAGCATTTCGGCCACCGTTGAACTAACGGCCCCGACCACATCGCTGTTGCCGAGTTTGGTCTTAGTCTGGCCTTCAAACTGCGGTTCGGCCACCTTTACCGAGATGACGGCAGTCAGCCCTTTCCGGAAGTCGCTACCGTCGAACGTGATTTTACCGGCGGTTTTGCCCAACACGTTCGCGTTACGTTCCGCGTAGTTTTTCAGAATCCGGGTCAACGCCGTCCGGAAGCCCTGGACGTGCGTACCGCCTTCGATGGTGTTGATGTTGTTGACGTACGAGGAGATATTCTCGCCCGCTTCGAGGTTGTAGACCATCGACACCTGCACGGGGGTCACGCCGGTTTCGCGTTCCATGTAAATCGGCTGCATGCCTTCGAGCGACGGCCGGTTTTCGTCCAGGTACTTCACAAACTCGATCAAACCGCCTTGCGAGTAAAACTCGGTTTGCAGCGGTTCGCCCTGCTCGTTTTTGTCGCGCAGGTCGGTCAAAATGATTCGGATGCCTTTGTTGAGGTACGCGAGTTCGCGCAGCCGGCCGGCAACGGTATCGTACTTGTAAATGGTTTCGGTGAAAATGGTATCATCGGGCTTGAAATGCACCGTCGTACCGGTATCGTCGGCGGTGCCGATTTCCCGAACGTCGTAAAGCGGGTGCCCGGTGCTGTATTCCTGTTCAAATACTTTGCCTTCGCGGTGTACTTCCACCCGCAAGTGGGTTGAGAGGGCGTTCACGCAGGAAACCCCGACGCCGTGCAACCCGCCGGACACTTTGTAGGTATCTTTATCGAACTTCCCACCGGCGTGCAGCACGGTCATGACGACTTCCAGCGCCGACCGACCGGTTTTGTGCATGCCCGTCGGGATACCGCGTCCGTTATCGCGAACGGTTATAGAGTTATCTTCGTTGATTGTTACCTGGATGGTGTCGCAGTAACCGGCAAGTGCTTCGTCGATGGAGTTATCGACCACTTCCCAGATCAGATGGTGTAAACCCTTGATTCCCACATCCCCAATGTACATCGCCGGTCGTTTCCGAACGGCTTCAAGCCCTTCCAAAACCTGGATGTTACTGGCTCCGTAATCACCTTGTACGTGCTCTTCTGGTGTGATGTCGGTTTCAATCACTTCGTTTGTCATAGAATGCAACCAGTATGGTTCCGCTTGACGGAATTGTTATAAGAAATACGGTTAAAAAGACGTTTCGAGATAGTAAAAATACAAATTTTTTGGACCATTTCCTAACGAAGGGCAGCGAATCGTATAAATATACCAACAAAACAATGGATGGCCAAATTTTACGTTAAGCAACAAAGGGAAAAATGGCGAAGAATTCGCATTTTCGCAAAAATTGATCTGCATGAGAGAACTCGGACTTCTTCACGACCCTACCTTTTCGCCCCGGACCTACCACCGGTTCGACCGGTTTTTACTAAGCCTTATCAAAGATGAACGGGACCTGCCTTTTGTCCACACCATTCTGAAGATAACGGTCAGCATTATTCCCCTGAGTGTGCTGCTTTACCTGCCGTTTGTGACGGGCTGGTTCTGGTGGGGAGTTGTCCTGGCTCACTTTTATTTCACCACATTCCGCTTCAAAGGACCTTTCGGACTGATGCTGCATTGCACGAGCCACCGGCCGCTGTTTAAACCCGAATACAAGCTTCTGAACCAGTACATTCCGTGGGTAATCGGGCCTTTTTTCGGACAAACGCCCGAGACGTATTACAGCCACCATATCGGGATGCACCACGCGGAAAACAACTCGATGGAAGATGACAGCTCGACCATGATGTATCAGCGCGACAGTTTGCGGGGGTTTTTGCGGTATGTGCTGGAATTCATCACCTGCGGGCTGAATGACTTGATGGCGTATCTGAAACGGAAAAAACGGCACAAACTGGCGACTCGGGCGTTTTGGGGCGAAATGAGTTACTTCGCGCTCTGCATCGGGCTTTGTTTTGTCAACCCGGCAGCCACGGTTATCGTGTTCATCCTCCCGTTTGTAATCTCGCGCATTGTCTCCATGCTCGGCAATTGGACACAGCATTCGTTTGTCGACCCCGAAGACCCCGAAAACCCGTACAAAAACAGCATTACCTGTGTCAATGTAAAGTACAATCACAAATGCTGGAACGACGGTTACCATACGGGCCATCACATCCGCCCAGCGCTGCACTGGACCGAGCACCCGGTTTTTTTTCGGAAATCGCTTCCCAAATACGCCGAGCAGAAAGCCCTTATTTTTGACGGCCTGGATTACCTGCAAATCTTTTTTTACCTCATGAACAAACGCTACGACAAGCTGGCGCAACACATCGTGAACGTCGACAATACGTTCAACGATGAAGCTGAGGTGATTACACTTCTGAAACACCGCACCCGGCGCATTCCCGTTACCGTAATGGAGCCAGCCCCGAGGCTGCGGCCGGTTTGACCTTTCCGGGCGGTTATTAATTTTCTTAAAACTAAACCATCCGGAATTTCGTCTATCTAAGGTCAACATTCATCAAGAATAGCCTTTCCATGAGATCTTTGTTGTTTTTTGCAGCTTTGTCAGTCGTTGCACTGACGTTCAGCCAATGCAGTGTCAACCGCCAGATCGCCCAGGCCAAAGCGTTGGGCGATTGTAAATTCAATATCACGTCGGCCGACAGCATTTACCTGTCGGGCATTGATGTCCGGAAACTTAAAAACCTGGAAGACCTGAACCCGATGCGGTATCCGCAACTGGCTGCAGGCTTGCTTTCCAAAAGCATCCCGCTGAGCGCCCGAATTAACGTCGACATCACGAACCCGACAAATAAAACGGCCGGGATTGATCAGTTGGAATACAAAATTCTGCTGGCTAATCAGGAGTTGTTCAACGGTTTTGTCAATCAGCGCATTGAAGTGGCCCCGGGGGGTGGCACCGTCCGCGTGCCGGTCAAACTGAACGCTAATGCCTACCAGCTCATGACCGACGATAAAACCCGCGACGCCTTCACGGACCTGATGCGCAATATGAGCGGCTCCGACAAATCCAAACCGTCGAAACTGACGATCAAGATCAAACCGACGCTGGCCCTCGGCAACAAAAAAGTTGATTATCCCGGTTACATCACCATCGACCAGGAAGTGACGAACAAGATCCTTCTGGGACAATAAAAAGAATTATGAGTTAAGAATTAAGACGGGGCCGCCCGTGCGGTTATGAGTTGCGCTGCTGAATAGAATGCGTCAGCCAACCGCCGGGCGGCCCCGTCTTAATTCTTAACTCATAACTCTTAACTCACGCAGTGTAGCTTTCTTCCACTTTCCAGACGTTGCTGGCGTAGATGAGCAGTTCGCGGACGCGGTTGCCCAGGACGAGCCGGCATTTGGGCCGGGCACCTTTTTCGAGGTAACTGATGGCTTCCTTGTTCAGGATGTGGCTTTTGCCAATGCGGACGAAATGATCGGCGGGCAGCATCCTTTCGAGTGAATCAAGCGTCAGATTCGGAACGTTCAGGTGTTCCTGTTTTGAGCAGTAAATATTGATCTGTTTGTTGGCCGATTCGCAGTACATAATGTCGGCGACCTCAATGCGGTGCAGCGCCACGGAGTTCTGAAACGTCAGGTAGCGGGGGCCCGTCAAGGTCGCCGACTCCGTCTGTTGCCCGAACGCTTTTTCCAACTGGGCAGTCAACTCGCTTTCGTGTTCTTTATCGGCTTTCCATTTGGAGTAAAACAAGCGGAATTTCTCTTTCAGGATATTGGGGTCGATGGGTTTGACCACGAAATCGGAATGAAGATGGGGAGCGGCTTTCTGAACGGCAGTCAGCGCATCGTCGGGGTAGCCGGAGACAAAGATGACCCCGTAAAACTGCTCCTGAGCGGTTAGCTCATCGAGGAGTTCGAAGCCGCTGCGGATAGGCATTTTGATATCCAGAAAAATCAGGTCCGGTTTCTGCCCGGCAATCAGGTCAAGCCCTTCCGTGACATTGCCGGCTTCACCAACCACGCTCACTTCCGGCACAGACGTCAACATGCTGCGCAGCGTCCGGCGAACCGGCAGTTCGTCATCGATAATGACAGAGCGTACAATCAATGGATTCATTGTATTGACGGTTTAAAGGTATCCTTCTCTATTTACGGGCTTTTTCCTTTACCCGGCAACCGGTCTGTTCAGACTTCTACGGTTATTTCTTCCGGGGGCAAAACCGGGTACAACGGCAAAATCGCTTTCAGCCGAACGCCGGAAACACCGGTTTCCAGGTTTGTTAAATCAACTATTTCCTGTGAACTTTTCAGTTCGTTGTACTGATTGAGCTGCTCAAAAACAGCCTGATTGATAACCAGCCCCCGACCCGTACTAGCCCGGCGTCGGTACAGTTTGGCCTTTTCCAGCCCTACGCCATCGTCCTCGACTTCAATCCGGAGGTAGCCGTCGGATTGACAAACCGCAATGCGGACCGTACCGCCCTCGGCCGTATGTTCCAGCCCGTGTTTGATGGCATTCGAAACATACCCCTGAATCAGCATTTTCGGCAATTGAGTATCCATCGGAACGCCCGGACACACCTTGACCAGAAACTTAATCCGGTCGCCAAACCGTAACCGTTCCAGATCAAGATAGTTCTGCACGAACTCCAGTTCTTCCCGCAACATCCAGAAAACCCGGCTGCGGCTCATCAACTGATTCCGGAAAATGGAGCCAAATTTGGCCAGGTAGCCCACCACTGTATCCGGGTCGGATTCGTAGGCTACCGACTGAATCGCCGTCAGAAAGTTGGCCACAAAATGCGGGTCGATTTGGTTTGTAATCGCTTTTACTTCCAGTAAGGCTCGTTTTCGGCTAGCTTCAGCCAACTCGCGCCGGATTTCCGATTCCTGTTTCTCGCGATTGGCCGCTTCCAGTTCAAGTTGCGAAACCCGGCGCTGAATCTGGAGTTGATTCAGCCGTCGTTGCGCCAGCATCCGTACCTGACGCAGCCGACCATAGAACAACCCGGCGACGATGCCGATAATCAGCAGGGACCGAAACCACCCGGTGGCATACCAGGGTGGAGCAATCTGAAACTCCTGTACGATGGGTTGCGCATTCCATAACCCTTCCGCCCGGGCCACCCGCACCGTCAGCTTGTAGGAGCCATCGCTCAGATTTTGCAGCGTAAAAAAATGATCCCGGATCGGCTCCGACCACTCCGGTGCCGTCGGATTGCCGTCCAGCCGTTCCAGCCGGTATTGGTAGGTCGTGTTGGTCAGAACGTTGTGCGTATGGCTTTCCTTGAGTTGCACCTCCAGATCATTCTCGCTCGATTTGAACTGCAAACGGCCCGCTCCCGGTTCAAAAAGCTGCCCGGAGCGCATATCCTGGAACGCCAGAATTCCGGCCGGAACCGGTTTCAACCATTGAAAAAGCCTTTTTTCCGGAATCATCATCATTCGGTCCCGGGTAGCTACCCACAGACGACCGTGGGAGTCGAGCAGAATGCCATTGAAAATGCACTGACTCCCGCGAAAACCGTTTTCCCGATCAAAATAAGCAATCCACTCCTCACCGGTTTCGTAAAACCGCTCCATATCGAGTACAAACAGCCCTTCCAGTGTTCCGACCATCAAATAACGCCCCAGCGGACGGCAATAGGTCAGTGTTCGTTTGATGTACTCAGCCGCAATGGGTCGAAATTGTTTATAATCATAAAACCAAAGGCCGTTTTCCGTGGCCATCCAGAGATTCCCGCGCTTGTCCCGCCGAACTTCTGATACATTTTTAGCCGGTATCCCTTTGTTTTGCTTCGTTAGCTGCTGGAACGACCGGTTTTTGCCGTCCCACAACAGTGTCCGTTCGAGCCCGCAGATCCAGTATCGTCCGAAGGGATCGGTTTCAATATTCTCGTACTGATCCGGCGGAAGCGAAATCATCTCCTCAAGCGCCAACGTCCGACGGTTGTAAATCAGCAGATTGTAGTTCGAAGTGATTAGGTAGCGGTTGCGGGATACATCGTCGTAAAAACCCAGCGCCAGCGTAAGCGTGTCGGAGCCGGGTAACTGGCGATACTGCTGTCCATCGAACCGATAGACGCCTTTTTGCGGCTCCGCCACCCAGAAGATATTTCCGTCGGCATCCGAGCGGCTGGTGGGATGAAAGTTGTTGGCAGGCATCATTTTTCGGTAGGAAGAATCGGCGACAATCCCGTTCCGGGCCAGGCGACTGATGCCATTTCCCCAGGATGCAAACCAGATTGTTCCGTTGCGGTCCTCGGCCACATTGTTGGTTTCTTCCAGCCAGCCTTCCGAGGGATCGAAATACTGCCAGCCGCTCATCATGATCTGCACCAGCCCGTGGTGCGAGGTGCCGATCCAGAGGTCACCACGCCGGTCGAAAAGCAGCCGATTGGCCGGCGAGGAGCTGATGTGTGAATTGGTCAGGGTTTTGCCGTCGTACCAGCAAATGTCCAGATCGCCCTGTTTTTTCTGAAAAGCGAGCTCGCCGTTCAGTCCGATCGCACAAACCGTCAGTTCTTTCGCCGGAACCGGGACCTCGTAGACCCGGCTGACGGTTTGGTCTTCGATCCGGTACAAGGTCGATCCGGCCAGTGCATAAAACCGCCCTGCCGGATCGGCCAGCAACTGGTCTAACGGCAAGCGGTCGGCAATCAACGCCAGTCTGTTGCGTTTGACTTCCCACAAGCGCCCTTCGTCGGTCAGTAACAGCACTCGCTGGTTGGGCCAGTCGGTCAGGATTCCCCGAAAGCGTTGTTCGGGGTTCGGGAAATACTGCCTGGTGACATCCCGCATCTGGTCGGCTTCCCAGTGGTACAACCGCTGCCCAACGCCCGGCTGGCCGGTTCGGGCCGCAAACCAGAGCCGGTTTTGGTGGTCGGCCGTCATAAAAATAACCTGCTGCTGCGGTTCTTTCCGGCCGTAATGAACCGAATACTCTTTTACATCGACGCTGGTAGATGTAACGTTTCTGATCCGGAATAACCGGTTGGCAGCACAAGCCCAGACTGTTCCGTCGGGCGAATCCGTCAGGTTATCCCCGCCATCGGGCAATTCCGGAATTTGCTTCTGATTGATGATGGGCGGCACGCCGTTGAAGTAATTCAGACCAAAATAGGTCCCGATCCAGATTCGACCGACGTGATCCTGGTACAAACCGGAGACATAAACGTAGGACAGGCCGTCGTAAACCCCGAAAGTTCGATCGGAAAATTGCTGCGCCCAACTGTTGAAAGTCCAGCAACAGCTTATCAATCCGAGCCAGAATCGGATTTGAAAAAACGGCAACTGAAGGCGCAATCGGGTAAGCATGTACGGTTGTCCGGGTGGTCCATTAGTCTTGACAGGTAAGGTACGAAGCAGGAAGCGGTATCCCAAAGGCCTTCTCCCTGAACCGATGAAAAGCACACCTGAGCAGCCGTAACTGGCGAATGGATTCCTGTAATTCCACGAAATCTCCAAAACCAAAAGCCACACCGACCGTGTGGCTTTTGGAACGAATCGAGTTGGAACCGGTTGACTTATAAATCAGAGGTTAACCGACGCCGGTTGCATTCACCAACTTCAAACCGCAGGGCGGTCGACCATTTAGTTACTTCTTTTCCTTTCAGGGTGGCAATAGCGTCGAATGAGTAACTTCCTTCGGGACGACTGATGCTGAATACAGAACTAGATGCTTTTGTGTCACAGGGAGGAGAAAGCGTCAACAGATAAGGCTGCGAAAGGGTACCAACGGTTTTGCCGTCCAATTTAATTTCGATCTGATCGAATTTAGCGCCGTTCAGGCTGGTGTAGATGAGGAATGTTCCCAGGTTTTCCGGTTTGACGTCGTCTTGATCTTTACAACTAACGACAGCGAGGATCGTGGCGAGTGCTAAAACAAATTTTTTCATGGCAATAAGTAGTTGTTGTTTGTGATTGATGTTTCAAAAGTAATCACAACACCGCCGGGGGCCGGACCCGCGTCCGTCAACCTGACGAATTACTACCCTCAGCCGATGAAACCGGGGAACAGACCGATGTATTATTAAACGGAAAAGGAGTGATGAGTTAAGAGTTAAGACGGGGCCGCCCGTGCGGTTATGAGTTAATGAGTTGGCTGACGCATTCTATTCAGCAGCGCAACTCATAACCGCACGGGCGGCCCCGTCTTAATTCTTAACTCCTAATTCTCAATTGTAATTCCGGGCGGTGAGGAGCCATTCGTAGGTGTTGCGGGGAATGGGAAGGCCGTCGGGCTGAATCTGGAGGTACATGAGGTGCAGGTGGGTTGGGGAGCGGGCTGCGTAGGCGTTGTAGCCAGTTCGGCCTACTTCGCTGATTTTCTGACCCGATTGCACCCAATCCCCGGGTCGCACCAGCACGGCATTGTTGTGGGCGTAATACCAAAGTCCATCCAGCATGGGATCATAGATCCAGATCCAGTTACCGCCCCGGTATTCCTGCCCGGGTGTCCAGGCGGTCTCGATAGCCAGCACCACCCCACTGGTCATGGCAAGCACATCGGCAGGCTGGTCGGTATTGTCGTCAATACAGTCCTGGTTGCGGTCGGTGATGAAGATGTCCTGGGCCGGATGACTTCCCCGGACATTGTAGTCGAACAAGTCGAAACCTTTGGCCCGGTACCCTTCGCCCCGGCGACCTCCGATGGCATCGGGCGAGTAATGACGAAGCGGAAAAGAGAAATAGGCAGCTCGAAGTAAACTGTCGCGCCGGATGCTGTCGATGCGGAAGGGTTCGGCCGTACGAAACTTGGTTCGCAACCCGATCATGATAGTACTGAAAAGCTTCCGGGCGGTGTCGGGCAAGACACTCTCTTCCCGAATCTGGATATAGAGTTGTTGAAACTGCTGGCACATCGAATCGACGCGGGGAACATCGGTTCCGGCCCACACCTGGTTTTGCGACGAAGCTGAATGAGTCAATCCAATCCACAAAGCGCTTAGGAGGCCGATCCACCGCATAAATTCCCAAAATCCTGATTTCACGTTGACAGGTGTATGCAATCTGTTTTTCAGATCGAAAAATACGAAAAAGTCCCGAATAAGGCTATTCAGGACAGGTAATGCGGTAAAACCGGTAGGTCAGCGTCAGGCCGATGTAGGTGTAGGTATCTTTCGAATCGGGATTGCCGTTCAGCAGTTTATTGGTACCTCCGAACGTATTTGGGCCGAAGTTGTCGAGGTAATCGGAGCCGGAAAACCGGGTTCCGTATTCCAGCCCGACACTCCAGGGACGTTTGAATTCGTATTTAATCCCAACCCCAAGCGGGAAGTTGAACAGAGACTTCCGCTGGTATCCCGGATTTTGAGGATTGGTCTTAAACGTAAACAAACCCAGCCCCCCGAACGCATACGGTGTCCAGTTTTTCACCTTTCGCAGACTCGAAAAATTCAGGAAGTTGTACTCCATCAGCACGTTCACTTCCCGAATGTTGGTTTTAAATGCCAAATTCCGGGCTTGCTGAAATGGATCATCAAACCGGCTGTCGCGCCCCGCAATCTGACCCAACCCAAGGTTAATGCGTACGGTAAACGGTTGGCTGACGTTGTAGCGAACCAGCAAATTGCCCGCGGGCCGGATGTTGCCGGGTGCCAGGCCCGGTGCCAGATCACCCTTGTAAAGCATCCCCCCCAGCCCGGCGCCAACCTCCCAGTTTGGCGTAATCTGCGCATGGGCAACCGCACCACTCAGCAAACCGACGAGCAGCCAGCAAAGAGAACAATGTTGCCTCCACGTAGGACTGAATACGAAACGAAACACGAACAACGGTTTACTTATTTGATCGGTGGGCACTTGATTCGGGGCTCCAGTACGTAGCTGATCTGAAAATTCACAATTAAATAGCCGTCGTTCAGACGTCCGTCGGCCCCGCGCGTCGTGTAATTTTGATCGTTGACAATCAATGAGAACGGGTCATTGGTATTGAGATAATTTTGTAACTGACCCAGCCGGTCGCCCCCTTTCCGGGCGGCCACCGCTTCCTGACGCCGGTCGGCCATCACCCGGGCCAGGTCATCTTTCAGAATCGTCGGATCCGGATACGGGCCACCCGCATCGTCCAGGTAATCAGTCGTTGTGTACCGGAAACCAATCTCACCGGCTACATTAAACCGGTCATTCAGCTTATACCGAACCCCAAAGCCGACCGGAATAGCCAGCGTCACCAGCGAATACGGTTTTACCCCATTCTGACCCTGGCCTTCGGTTCCGAGCGGTTGCAATTTCACCCACCGTTGTTCGGTATCATCCGGCGTCGTCCCAAAGCCGACCGGGGTCCGGGCTTCGGGGCTGTGGGCCACGGCCGCAAGACCCAGAAATAAATAAGGGGTCAGCTTCGCCCGGAAATTCGGGTTGCGACCGTCGGGCACAAACTGGTAAATACCGGTCAGCGCAAACTCTTTCAGGTCGTTTCGGAAATGCAGGTTGCGCACGTATTGTACGATACCAGAGTTTAAATCATTCTTATTGAACTTGTAATCGTCGCCTGCAATCCGGGCCCAGGTAAAAGAGGCACGGGCGGCCAACCGGGGCGTAAAGTGGCGGGTATACATGGCCCCGGCACTCCAGCGCATCATCGAAAAGGTTGCTTTAATGGGTTTGGCGTACCCGGAAAGATCGCCGTAATAGCTGGAGGTTCCCAGCCCGATCCCCACCTCCGAATACGGCACAAACGGATTTCGCCGGTTCTGCGCCTGTCCATCCACCGGCTGCAACGCCAGGCACGCAGCAGCAATTACGCTGGTAATCAGTAGGTTATTCTTCATGTTTCTTTGCTTACTACCTCACCCGAAAACCGGGCCCCTGATTTCATTGGTTGAGAACTCCGGTTTCTCCGACCGGTTCCTCCTCTGAAACGTGTTGGTTTGGTATTTTATTGGGTCATTGAGTAAAACTGTTCGGTATTCGGTTCTAAAACGGCCGTTTTCCACCTGCTGTTCGCTTTCACCGCTCTGGTTTCCTAATTTCGGATATCAAATCCCCAGTTGAGCTTGCTCCGAAGCGTGTTTAAAAACGTATCATCGCTCATTTTGACGAGTCGGGCGGTAAACTTCTCTTTCCGAACCCCCAGCCGGGTACCGGTATCGACGGTACGAAACCGGGAGTCGACCGACACCAGAAAGGTTTTGCTCCGGCTTTCGACATCGAACGTCAATTGGGCTGAATCGGGTACCACCATCGGCCGAACGTTCAGGTTGTGCGGACTGATGGGCGTAACGATAAAATTGCTGTTATGAGGCAGCAAAAGCGGTCCTCCACAGCTTAGGGAATAGCCCGTCGAACCGGTAGCCGTTGAAATAATTAGCCCATCGGCCCAATAGGAGTTCAGGAAATCCCCGTTGAGGTACGTATGAACCGTGATCATCGACGAGGTTTCGGTCTTGGTGATCGTCACATCATTGAGGCCAAACGGGACCCCGTCGAAAAGATCCTCCTCCGATTGCAGGTTGACCAGCGTCCGTTCGTCAAGCCGGTAAGCGCCGATGGTTAACGCCTGCAGGAGTTGTTGCAGGGCATCCGGATTCTGGGGCGAAATGGTGGTCAGAAAGCCCAGCCGCCCGATGTTGATCCCGACAATGGGAATGTTGCGCGGACCGGCGTGCGTCAACACATCAAGCAGCGTTCCGTCGCCCCCCAAACTGAAGGCAAAGTCTGCATCGCAAATATCCAGATGAGAGGTGTAGGTCTGCGTCGAGTGGTGAGCGATCCCCGCTGAGTCAAGGAATGATCGGTAAACTTCCGATAACTGCACTTCGATTTGCCGCCGGGCCAGTTCGTCAAACATCGATTGGATGAAGGGCGTAGCTAGTTCGACAACATTGCGTCCGTGAATAGCAATTTTCATAAAGAGGGGCCGTCGGTTCGTGCGTCAGAATGACAAAGATGGGAGAAAAGTCCAAGATTCTGACATCGACAGCGAACAGATTGGCAATTGACTTACGAATCCAGGTACCGCAGCAGGAGGTCGAGCCGGTCCTGATCGATGGTTTCGATGGGTGTATTGGCAAAGGCGGCTTCAATGGTGTACCCGAATCGCTCGAGCGTTGCCACCACCGGCGTGATGTCTTTGCGGTTAAGCTTAAGAGTCAGACGCGATTTGTCGGGCATGCCGTAAGCGGCTCCGGCAAAGTAACTGCTGATAATCCGAACGTTGTTGGATTCCACCAGACGGCTGATTTCGGCCATTGAATAATCCCGTTCATGAATGGAAAGAATCAGAATGGCGCCGGCTTCCTGGATGCCCAGCAACTGCGCGAATTGTTTGAGCAGTTCGCCGGAGGAAACCGTACCCATAAACTCCTGGTCTTCGTTGACGACGGCAATGACCTGAAGCCGGTGTTCGGTAATCAGACTGAGGATTTCGTACAGGTGTTGGTTTTCGTGAACCGACAGGTGTTCGAACAACCGCATGACTTCGCTGAGCTGGTGCGAATCATCGGGAACGTCCATCAGCAAATCTTCATTTACCAGACCCTTGTATTGCCCCTGATCGACAACGACTAGCTGCCCGACGCGGTGTTCCTGCATCCAGTCGAGGGCCTGCCCGACGGTATCCGTGGGCTTCAGGGCCGGTATCATCGGGTCTATGAGTTCAGAAGCCAGCATTGTTTCAGGTTGTTTACTTTCCCACGGCTGTTCTTCCGGCAATTCCGGACCCGTCGCAAATCGAACAATTCGTAACCGGCCGTAGCCCAACAGCATACCTGAAAACTAAGAAAATTCCCCTAGAGTTTCAAAATCTTTCGGGAAAATTCTTCTGAATCCTCAGGCAACGGTCAGATCGCTTCTCCGGCTGGTGGTGGTCAGCGGCTGTTTTAACAACCAGGCACTCAGCAAACTGTTGAAACGATCCGGGTGTTCCATCATCGGTGCGTGACAACATTTATCAATAAAGTGCAATTCAGAGTTTACAATCAGGCGATTAAACTCATGCGCTACTTCCGGAGGAGTGATCGTATCGTTCAGCCCCCAGATCAGCAAGGTCGGTACCGTAATCCGGTGCAACTCCTTGGCTACGTTATTGCGCTGGGCCGACTTGGCGATGGCCACAATCCGCAGGCATTTCGGAATGCTGTTGGTAATTTCGAAGACCTCGTCGATGAGTTCTTTGGTAGCTACTTTCGGATCGTAAAACGTGTAGGCCACGCGCTCCGCTATGTATTCGTAGCTCCCCCGTTTCGGATAAGAACCGCCCATTGAGTTTTCAAATAGGCCGGAACTACCCGTCAGCACCAGCCGCTTGACAGCCTCCGGATGTTTCAGGGTATACAATAAACCAACGTGCCCGCCCAGCGAATTGCCAAGTAGCGTCAGGTCGGTCAGCTTCTTGAAACTCAAAAAATCTTCAATGAATTTTACCAGTCCTTCCAGTCCGGCTTCCCGGATCGGCATTTCATAAATGGGCATCACCGGAATAACGACCCGGTATCGATCCGAGAAAGCGTTGATCACGCCATCCCAGTTGCTCAATGCACCAAATAATCCATGAAGTAAAAGCAACACATCACCCTGTCCTTCATCGATGTAACGGAAGTTACCCTCTGTCCGAACCCGATAGTTCATAGCGGTCTTGGTTTTGTCGTAGAAAAATTGGAAAAATACAACGAAACTATCCTTATTCTGTCGTTTTCACAAAGGTAATCCAATTTTTTAATATTTCTAAACCGTACTCGGTCAAAGCCGCTTCCGGATGAAACTGGATGCCCCAAAGCGGTAAATTTCGGTGCCGGAACGCCATGTTTTCGCCCGAATCCGTAGCCGCCAGCGGAGTCAGTTCGGGCGGCAAATCCGTCAACAACAACGAATGATACCGGGTCACCGTGAGCTTATCCGGCACGTTCGTCCATAACACATCGTCGGCCTGTCTGCCGACGACCGACAGCTTGCCGTGCATCGGTTTTTGGGCTTTCACCAGCCGTGCGCCAAAATACTCACCCAGCGCCTGATGCCCTAAACAAACCCCCAGCATCGGAAGTTGCTCGTGATACCGGCCAATCACGTCCATCAGACAACCGGCCTGCCGGGGCGTTCCGGGGCCGGGCGACAACAACACGCCCTCGTAGGCTTCCGCTGTGATTTCGTCGAGCGACACCGTGTTTCGCAGCACCCGGCACTGCGCCCCGGCCTGCTCCAGGTAATCAACCAGCATGTAGGTGAACGAATCGATGTTGTCCAGAACGAGTAATTTCATAAATGAATTAACTAACATTGCAAAAGTAATCATCCTATCCGGTAAGCTGTATTTTTGCAACAACCAGAACCAACGTTATCGATGCAGTCAACACCCTCCGTCGTTATTGTGGGAGCAGGCATGGCCGGCCTGACCTGCGCCGTTTACCTCCGCCAGGCCGGTATTGAAGCTACTTTGCTGGAAGCGTCTGATGCGGTCGGAGGCCGTGTCCGTACGGATGTGGTCGACGGTTTTCGGCTCGATCGGGGGTTTCAAATTCTGCTGACGGCCTATCCGGAAGCCCGGCGACTGCTCGATTACGACGCTCTGAAACTTCAACGGTTCCGGTCGGGTGCCCTGATTCACCATGCGACGGATTCGGTTTCGGGTCAATGGATTCCGTTCATCAACCCGCTCCGTGAACCATCTGGCTTGTTCCGGACGCTGGCGTCCGAAGCCGGAACGTTCAGCGACAAACTGCGGGTGGTCGAACTCATGCGCCACGTAGCCGGTATTTCGACCGACGATTTTTTCCGTCAGAATGCGGTTTCCACCGAAGCGTTTCTCGAAGAATTCGGTTTTTCAGACCGGATCATCAACCTGTTTTTCCGGCCTTTTTTCGGCGGTATTTACCTGGAAGATGCGCTGGTCACGTCCAGCAATTTTTTCGAGTTCGGTTTCAAGAATTTTTATTCTGGTGATGCGGCCGTTCCGGCGACCGGGATGGCGGCCATTCCACAACAACTAGCCGCCCGGCTGAACCCGTCCCAAATTCGCCTGAATACGCCCGTCCAGGCCATCACAGAGTCAACGGTTTATCTTAAATCCGGCGAAACGCTGCAGACGGAAATCGTTGTACTCGCCGTCGATGCCGCTGCGGCCAACCGACTGCTTGCTGTGGAAAACCGGGATCAGGCGTTCAACCATACCACCAATACCTATTTTGTGGCTCCAAAACCACCCCGCGCCACAGCACATGCCGAAAAACTGCTGCTATTGAATGCCAACCGACAATCGGCCGTTCATAACATCGCCATTCTGAGTGATGTAGCCCCCTCCTATTCGCCCGACAACCGCGCGCTCATTTCGGTCAGTACGCAGGGCCTCGATGTGGTAAACGAAAAAGCCCTGGCCGAGCGGGTTCAGAAAGAACTGGCGGGCTGGTTCGGCCCGGAAGTTGACCAGTGGCGCTGGCTCAAAACGTACCATATTCCGGAAGCCCTGCCCGCTTACCCGCCCGGCACCCTCCATGCCTCTCTCCGACGATCCGAACGGCTTTACCAATGCGGAGATCAAACCGCCTACCCGTCGCTGAATGCCGCCATGCAAACCGGCCGAAACGTAGCCGAGCTGATCATAGGTGGGCAAACCGACTAGTATTCGGTATACGGTTTTCAGTTCGGGTCCTTGCCGGTTTCACCGAATACTCAATACCGAAAACCGTAAACCCAAAACCATAAACTGTAAACTCAAAACCGTTTACCAAAACTGCTTTCCCTGCCCAATGCGTTGGTTTGTTCGCATCCTGGTGTTTCTGTTGGTTGTGCCCCTGGCGTTAGTTGCGGCTTTTCCACAGATTTTACGCTGCCAGTTGATCGACCACGCTGCTGATTTCCAAAGGCTTGCTCCTGGCGTCTGGGTAGACAAGCAAACTCCGGAACGCCAGCGGGTCTACCTGCTGTTTGAAATTCACGAGGCTCGCAAACGACTCGAAGCGCTCTGGAACAGCCCCGCCCAAAGCCGGGCCGAGGTAATTTATTGCCAGACGCCGGAGCAGTACGGGCGGTATTGCCAGGACGGTGAGGGCGCCGGATGCAGCCTCGGAACGCCCTGGGGTGACTCCTGGGTCATCATCAATCCATACGGTCGCAACCCCGACGTACTGGCTCATGAACTGTGTCACGACGAACTGTTTACCCGCCTGGGCTGGCTCAAAACACAACGGCAAATTCCGCAGTGGTTCAATGAAGGACTGGCGCTGATGATCGACCAGCGATTTACTACGACGACCGATAGCCTGCACCGCTTCGAAGAATTTACCGACCACTGGCAGCGGCAATCGAAAGGGCAACAGATTGTACTGGACTTAACAGAACTCGAATCGTTGCGGGACTTTTTCTCCGGTTCGTCCGAGCGGGTGATGCTGGCTTATATGACTTCCGGCCGGGAGGTGGCGCGCTGGCTATCGGTCGTCGGGCGGCAGGGCTTGGGAAAGCTGGTGGATGCAATTTGGAAGGGCGAGGAATTTGGCGATGCGTATCGGCGGCTGGAGCAGGAAGCGCAGGGGAAAAGGTAAGAAATATTGCTTATCTTGCAGGCTAACCACCGTTTATACTTCCGACAGCCGGGCTTCATGAAATTCTTTTTGCTTTCATTCCTTTTTCTTTTCCCGCTTTTTGCCCGGAGCCAGGCCCTTTCGTTTCTCCTTAAAGATTATTTGATTCTTCCCCATACTCGCAACCTTCACCGGATTTCGGGATTGGAATACCGTTCCGACCGCCGGGAGTGGCAACTGGCCGACGACCGTGGACAATACCACATTTTCCGGAACATCCGGCAACCTACCGACTGGGTTTGCCAGCTCGATTCCAGTTTTCGGACCGATCTGTACCTCGAAGCGGTTCGGTACGATGCCGCTGCCGATCGGTATTATTTTTCCGTCGAAACCGATCAGGAGTCGTATGTGGGTTTTAAAGACCATGCCATGCCCAAAACCGGGGAGTCGTTCATGCGAATTCCGCTGCCTCATCCCTTGCCGGTCGATCATAACAAAGGCATCGAAGCGCTGGCATTAACGCCCAATTACCTCTGGGTAGCGCCCGAAGCCGGGTCAGTCGCCGAAGCGCGTATTGACAATCCGTTCATTCACTTCTACCGCTACCGAAAAACTGCAGAGGGCGTTATACTGGATGGCGAGTTTCAGTATGAAATGGCCCGAAACGTTTGCCCGTCCGATTCGAACGAATGCCTTGGCGGCATCTCCGAAATTATTTCCATTCCAGACGAGGAAAACCGGCTGCTGGTACTGGAACGGTGTTACGACAAAACAACTAAAACCGTCACTGCAAAGCTCTACGAAGCGCTGGTTGATGAAGCGAACAAACAACTTTGCAAACGAACCGATCAACCCGCCTTTGATTTCAATTACCGGAACGGTTTTCAGCCCGACAACCTGGAAGCGATGGCCTGGGGCGAAGACGAAAATGGCAAAAAAATCCTGGTGCTCATCTCTGACGATAATAATAACCGCAGCCAGTGGACGCAGATCATTTACCTCGAACTGCAACCAAACTAGTTTAGCAACCGGCTTCAAACGCCATCGAGTTTGTCTTCAACCAAAGCGACTTAAGCATCCTTAAAACCTTCTCTCTGCCAGCGGCTTACAGACTTCCTTACAATGTCCCTCCTAAAAATCCAGCCCAATTTTTATTTGTTACCACTATATTAAAAACAGTAATTTGTTTGGACTTTTTAGTAAACGGTTCTAGCTTTAAGAATCGAAACTTGACTTGACCTACTAATTTATGATTAGAAAAGTGCTCCTGACGGCGCTTTGCGTTGTCTCGTTTGGCATGGCTCAAGCCCATCGTCCGTTCAAAAAAGTCCTCAAATCTTTTCCGGCTCACAAGCCTGTTGTACCCGATTCGACTCGTCAGGAATCCGCTTTTTACGACCGGATTCCGCTGGTTCACGACCTGCTCGGGTACGCAAAGAAATACCTTTCGTCGCGGTATCGGTCCGGTGGTTCGTCGCCCCGGGGTTTCGATTGTTCGGGTTTCACCCGGTTTTGTTTCAGTAAATTTGGAATTACCCTCCCTCATTCCAGTGCCGCTCAGGGCAACGTCGGCGTCGAAGTCGAGCAGGAAGTCGCCCGGCCGGGTGATCTGATTTTCTTCAAAGGCCACAGCTCACGCAGCAGCCAGATTGGTCATGTCGGGATGATTGTGGAGATTGTCGGCGACCGCATTAAGTTCATTCACTCGGCCTGGAACGGCGGGGTTCGTTACGACTGGCTGCACGCCAGCTACTACCAACGGCGGTTTGTCGGCATCCGGCGCGTTGTCGGTTAACCGCCCTGACAGGGTCTGCGACCGCCCGGCGCTGTCAGGGCTACTTAGTTTGCAAAACCGTGCCAACGCCCATTCCGTTGACTGCTTCCGTCACCTGGTTGGCGTGGCAGATAATTACCCGCTTAACGCCCTTTTCCAACGCCCGGAAAGCGTTGTCCAGCTTCGGAATCATGCCTTTGTTGATGACACCCTGGTTTTTAAAAACCGCATAGGATTCGGGATTCAGTTCCGGAATCACGCTGTCGTCGTTGTCCGGATCGGATAAAACACCTTTCTTTTCGAAGCAATATACCAGCGTTACCTCGTTCCGGATGGCCATATCGACCGCAATGGCCGACGCCATCGTATCGGCATTGGTATTCAGCAAGCTACCGGTACGGTCGTACGTCAGGGGCGCAAATACCGGCACCAGATTCTGGCGAATGAAATACTGAATCTGTCCGGAATTCACATCCTCAATATCGCCCACAAAACCGTAGTCAATTTCGCCGATTGCGCGTTTTTTCGACCGCACGGTGTTGGCATCCGCGCCGGTCAGGCCGATGGCATCGACGCCAATGGCCTGCAACTGGGCTACGATCTGTTTGTTGACCAGGCCACCGTACACCATCGTAACGACATCCAGCATGGGCTGATCCGTAATCCGGCGGCCCTCCACCATCGTCGTCTGAATTCCGAGTTTTTCGGCGACCTGGGTGGCAATTTTTCCGCCCCCGTGAATCAGTGCTTTATGACCGTGAATTTGTCGGAATGAGGTCAGAAATTGCTTCAGTACGTCGGGGTTATCGATGACGTTACCGCCTATTTTAATGACGATCAGACTGTTCATAAACCTTGTAAAACGCCTTTCAAAACCGCCTGCGCCGACCACTCGCGGTTGGCAGCCTGCTCGATCACCAGCGACTGCGGACTGTCCAGCACCTCATCCGTCACTTTCATGTTGCGCCGAACGGGCAGGCAGTGCATGAATTTTCCGTTGTCGGTCAGCCGCATTTTGTCCATCGTCACCATCCATGACGGGTCCTGGGTGATCACCTGGCCGTAGTGCCGGTACGACGACCAGTTTTTTCCGTAAATAAAATCCGCGCCCTCAAACGCTTCGTCCTGGTTGTAGCTAACGCGGGCGTTGCCTATGAACTCCGGAGCCAGTTCGTACCCTTCGGGGTGTGTGATGACAAATTCAGCTTCGGTATGGTTGATCCATTCGCAGAACGAATTGGCAACGGCCTGCGGCAGCGGTTTGAAATGCGGCAGCCAGGTCAGTACGATTTTGGGACGTTTCCGGACTTTGAACTCTTCAATCGTGATGCAGTCGGCCAGCGATTGTAGCGGGTGGCGCGTGGCCGATTCGAGGTTGATGATCGGCACACCGGCGTACTTTTTGAACTGGTTCAGCACCACCTCGCTATAGTCCAGTTCCCGGTCTTTCAAACCTGCAAAAGCTCTTACGGCAATGATATTGCAATATTTTCCGATGACGGCAGCCGCTTCCTTGACGTGTTCAGCCTTGTCGCCGTTCATCACGATGCCCTCTTCCATCTCCAGCCCCCAGCTATCCTGACCCACATTCATCGTGATCACGTTCATGCCGAGGTTCTGCGCGGCTTTCTGCGTGCTTAACCGGGTGCGCAGACTGGAATTGAAGAAAATCAGGCCGATGGTTTTGTTGTGCCCCAGCGCCTGATCGGCAAACGGATTCTGTTTGGCATTCAAGCCCTCCTGAATGAGGGTATTTAAATCAGGTACGTCGTCGTACGTTAAAAAATGGGTCATTTCAGGTCGTGCGGTGGGGTTAGGCGGTTACGAAATTACGCGGACTTCTTTGCTCAGGGCTTCCAGAAATACGTCCACCTCTTCGCGGCCCAGCGCCAGCGAAGGCAGTAACCGAATGGTATTTTTTCCCGCTACACCGGTAAAAATGTGATGGTCGAACAGCAGGCTGTTCCGCAGCGATTCAACCGGAAAATCGTATTCAATTCCGATCATTAGACCCCGCCCGCGCAGGTCTTTGAAGCCGCCGATCTGCCGAATCCCGTCCATGATGTAATCGCCGATTCGGGCCGCATTCTCGATCAGATTCTCATCCTGCATAATGTCCAAAACCGCAATACCAGCCGTGCAGGCCAGGTGATTGCCGCCGAACGTCGTGCCGAGCAGCCCGTAGGTTGCCTTGAATTTGGGCGAAATCAACACGCCACCAATCGGAAAACCGTTGCCCATGCCTTTCGCCATCGAAATCAGGTCCGGCGTAATCCCACTGAACTGGTGGGAGAAGAATTTCCCCGAACGACCGTACCCGCACTGCACCCCGTCCAGAATCAGGATGGCCCCGGTTTCGTCGCACTTCCGGCGCAGCGTTTGTAGAAATTCATCCGTGGCTACCTGAATACCGCCCACCCCCTGAATCCCTTCAATGATAACCGCACAGGTTTCGTCCGTAATGCCTCTCTGAACCGCTTCTACATCATTGAAAGGCAAGAAGGTGACGTGTTCGGTGGAATTGATCGGTGCTACGATGGACGGATTATCCGTAGCCGCAACCGCACCGGCCGTTCGGCCGTGGAAGGACTTGGTGAACGCGACCACCTTTTTGCGACCCGTATGAAACGAAGCCAACTTCAGGGCATTCTCGTTCGCTTCGGCCCCCGAATTGCACAAAAACAGGGCGTAATCCGGGTAGCCCGACATTGTGCCCAGCTTTTCCGACAACTCTTCCTGCTGACGAATCCGAACCGAATTGGAATAAAAGGAAATCTTGTTCAACTGCTCCGTCAATGCCCTGACGTACCTGGGGTGCGTATGGCCCACCGAAATCACGGCGTGCCCACCATACAGATCCAGATAACGGTCACCCTTGGTGTCCCACAGATAGCTGCCCTGCGCCCGAACGGGTTCGATGTCGTAGAGCGGATAGACGTTGAAAAGCATTTTGAAACAGGATTAAACGAAACTAATTTCAGGTACTCGATTTCAGCCTGCAATTTTACGCATTCTGCCGGTAAATCGTTCCTAAAAATGCAAAAAGCAGGCTCATCTACCTGCTTTTCATAAAATTGGACCGTAGCAACTTCTTAAAGCCGTCCGTCGGGGCGCTTTCCGGCTCGTAAAATAGCCGTCTGCATCGGCGTAAAGGGTGGCTCAAAAAGGGCAATCGATTCGTGGTAACACCGGAACAGATCGGCAATGTAATGAATGCGCTCCGACAAATCAGCCCAGTCGGTTGCACCGGTTTTTAAGAGACTATCAGTTGTTGGGTCAATTTGCCGGAGCAATTCGTGCAGATCGGGATGCGTTATGACGCGCAGGGAAGCCGGAAAATCGATGACCAGATCTTGCCCGAGCCGCAACCGAACATCCGGCGGAAAACTCATCGTCATCAATTGTTCGGTCACCACCAGCCGAATCTGCCGTTGCACCCGGTCGATCAGTTGATCGATGGCCTGGTCGAGCGGAGAAAGCTGACCAAACAGGTTTGAGAAGAAAAGGCGACTCTTCGCCCACCAGCCATCGGCCGGAAAAATCAGGTCAACCAATTGCTTCTTTAGTTCGGAAGAGTCGATCGGTACCAGATTGAGCGATTCGGCGATTTCGGGCTGCAACCGGGTTTGTTCGTGAAAACCGATCGCCAGATTCGCCAGCAACCGGAGTTCCGCCTGTAATTTTGGGTCTTGTTCGAACCAGGATTGATAGAAAGCCGTAAACGCCTGACGGAGATAGTGCTGGCCTTCGGGCGGATTGCCGGGTTTGAGTCCCCGCAAAAACTCCTCCAAATGATCGGATTGATAGGTCGAATCGGCCAGGCAAATCGCCATAAACCGGGCGAATTCCCGACCAATTTCCACAAAAACTTTGCGGTTTCCCCGGCTGACGGCTTCACTCGTCCGGTTGAGCGTGGCCACCACCACCCGCTCCCAGATCAACTTGCGGAGGGTATCCGGGTGTTGTTTCGCCCCAAGTTGCCGCAGCAAGTCGACCAGGTACCGTATCGTCTCTCCGGCTTCCGACTGAATCCGAAACCGGGATTCCAATTCCCGCAGCGCATCTTCCTGCCGAATGGTCTGCCCGGCCTGTTTGGAGGCCCAGGTGGCAAATGTACACCAATTGACCCCAGCGCCCGTCCGTTCGCCAAAAGCCGCTGATAATTCGTAATAGCAGTGGGTAATTTGTAAGTTCCGAACCACCGGGTCGCTCACGGCCGAAATCCGTTCGACATCGGCGATCGTCGGGATGCGTCGGGTTAGCCGGATCGGATTGATCATGGTTTCCAGCATAATGCCTTCGGTAAAATAGAAGACTAAAAATACAGGAAACTGCACGGCTCCGGCCGATCGATTTAGTATCCGGCTGACCGCTTCTCCAACTTCTTATCAGGCAACCCGTTTAAAAAGAAGCGGTACCGTAAGCATCCGGGCACCGCCAACTAATCCTACCATTATTCTGTCAATCAGGCGTTTACTGTTGACACAAAGTGTTTGATAGCCTGGGTTACTTCCTCCGGTGTTTCAATCATACCCAGATGCCCGGCCTGCTCCAGGGGTACGGTTTGCGCCTTCGGAAGCTGATCGAACAGTTCCTGGCTTTTAGCAAACGGTATGATCTGGTCTTCCTTTCCGGCCATGACCAATACCGGAAAAACCGCCTTTTGCAGCACCTGCACCCGGTCTGGGCGAGCGGCCATCGCCCGCATGCCCGCAATCAGCGCCCCGGCGGGCAGATTGGAAAACTGTTGAACAAGGTGTTCTACCTCCTGGGCCCGGTTTTTGCTGAAACTGCTACCGAACATTTTGGGAACGGTTTGTCCGATAAAATACCCCGAGCCATGTTGCTGTAAGGCAATGATCGACTGCTCCCGGGCCTGTTTTTTTTCTTCGGTATCGGCAAAAGCCGTTGAGTTTAGCAACACCAGTCCGCTGACGAGATCAGAATGTTGTTCGGCAAAGGCCAGGGCAATGTACCCGCCCATCGAATGCCCAACGAGCACGACGGACGGGTTAGGAAACGATTGCAACCGGCTGAAAATATCTTCTGCGTACGCATCAATCGTTTCGTGCTGCGTCAGTTCTGAAAGATCCGGTTTTATAACATGGGAATCCGTCGCCAGTTCAGCGTATAAGCCATTCCAGATAGAGGCATCGACGCCGTGGCCGTGAATCAGGACAATGACAGGTTTATCACGCATGTTGAAAGGGGTTGAAGGTATATGCTACTAACTAGCTTCACTGAAAACAGTTTGGCGTAGCCACCTGCTTTAACTTTGCTGGTGACTACGCCAACTATAAATAAATTCAGTTCGACTATTTTCTTTGGAGGACTAGGTGTTGCTCAGAACATCGACCAGGATCAATACCAGACCACCGATTAACATCAGAACGCCCAAGAGGCCCAGCACACCGCCAAACAGAACGGCAAACAACAAACCGATCACCCCGACAATAATCCCGGCCCGCAGTGTCCGACTCATAGCCTTGGCTTCGTCAGGAGCCAGCGAGTTTTTAATTTTCTTATCGATTTTCTTCATCATCATCCGCTCGGCCAGGCTCATTTTGTGTTTGGCGATCGATGCGGAAGCGGTCGTTTGATGGGTTGTAGCGGCTTTGGCGCTGGCTTCGGCTAGCATCGCCTGCACCCGGGCCATGCGCTTTTCCAGTTTTTTGTTACCAGCCAGTTGGTTATCATTCCGAGCGACAGCTTCCTGAAGCTTCTGTTCAACATTTTTCAGGGCGGCAGCCGTGGTCAGCGGGGTAGCTTGTTCGGCAGGCGTTACAGCCGGCGACGCTACCGATACTGCAGCAACATCTTCCGAAACCGTCGGAGCAACCTGGGGTGCCGAAACTTCTTGTCGGCTTCCAAAGCGCTCGACCGGCATCTTCTGGTAGGTGGCATACGGACGGCTACAGGCACTGAACAAGGCTGAAGTCAGCAGTGAATACACTGCCAGTTTGGAAAGTGTTCTCATGAATTTGGAATGGAGATTAGATTAATAATGTGTATTCGTTGTAACGGAGGGCAAAAAAGCAGAATGATTGGCATCCCTGCAAAACTTGGCCCTATTTTTTACAAAAAAGTCTATTGGGAAAAGTAGTTTTTTATCTAGCGCGCTCAGAAATCGGTCATTTTATGCCACAGTGACGCAAAATGACCGATTTCGAAACGGCGTTTTGAAGTTTTCACTAGACGATTAAACCGACCAGGAGCAGCACCAGACCCACAACGAGCAGAGTAATCCCGATGCCGTTGGAAGCAGTCGCCAGGAAGATAATTAACCCCACCAGGGCTACAATCGCTCCGACCGTGACAAAAACATTGACGGCTTTGGGTGCATTGGGGTTTTTCGGAGCGAGGGCCCGTTTGATTTTTTTATCGACATTTTTCAGCATCAGTCGCTCGGCCAGGTTGGGCTTCTTAGCAATCTTGGTCTGACCGGTGGCCTGTGTGCTGGTGCGGTTTTCGGCACTCAGCATCGACTGAATACGCGCCATCCGCTTTTGCAATTTGTTGGCTGTTGCCTTGTTTTCGGTGCTGGCCACCACCTGATCGATGGCTTTTTGTACATTGGCTACCGGAGTGGTCGGTACGCTGGCGGCAACCGCCGGGGAAGAAAGGGAGACAGCCTCTTCGGATTGTACGTCAGCCGAAACCGTTTCAGCGGGCAAAACCGGGGCGGCTTTGGGCTTCTGGCTGGCAAAACGCTCAACCGGCATTTTCTGGTAGGTAGCGTAGGGGCGGCTGCAGGCGCTGAAAAGCAGGGTGGCAATCAACGCGTAAAACACGTTTCTGGAGAAAGTTTTCATACGGTTTGTTATGGTGTTTTAGTGAAGCATGACGCTTGCTTCGTATCCAAAACTTGCCAAACCCGTATTTGTTCGTTTTTTCCAAAAAATCTGACAGTCTGAACCCGGTGCGCACCGGGTTCAGAGCCGTTTATCAGGCAGCCGACCGCAGAACGTGCAGGGAAGATTTGCCAAATTTCTCCCGGGCGTAGTCGACGGTAATGGTTAATTCTTTGACCTCCGTGGCTGACGGTAACTCATACATGGCATCGGTAATGATCGACTCGCAGATCGACCGCAGACCCCGGGCACCGAGGTTGTACACCATCGCCTGATCGACCACATAATCGAGCGCCGAATCGTCCCATCGCAACTGAATGTCTTCCATTTGAAACAGTTTGGCGTACTGCTTCGTAATGGCGTTTTTCGGCTCGGTCAGAATCCGGCGCAGGGCCTCGGCGCTGAGTGGTTCGAGGTAGGTCAACACCGGCAAACGACCGATCAACTCCGGAATCAGTCCGAACGATTTCAGGTCCTGGGCCGATACATGGCGCATCAGGTGGGCGCGTTCAAAGGTATCATTCAAGCGACGACCTCCCGCAAAACCAATGGGCCGGGCGTTGACCCGCTTGGCAATGTGCCGGTCGATGCCATCAAAGGCTCCCCCGCAGATGAATAGGATGTTTTCAGTATTCAACGCAATCATCCGCTGATCGGGGTGTTTGCGGCCACCTTGCGGGGGAACATTGACAATCGAGCCTTCGAGCAGTTTAAGCATGGCCTGCTGAACGCCCTCCCCGCTCACATCCCGCGTAATGGACGGATTATCGGATTTACGGGCAATTTTGTCGATTTCATCGATATACACGATGCCCCGTTCGGCATTCTCAACATTATAATCGGCGGCTTGCAACAAGCGCGTCAGGATGGTTTCCACGTCTTCGCCCACATACCCGGCTTCGGTAATGACCGTCGCGTCGGCGATGCAGAACGGCACCTGCAAAATCTTGGCAATAGTCCGGGCCAGGTACGTCTTGCCGGTTCCGGTATCGCCAACCATCACAATGTTTGACTTTTCGATCTGAATTTCATCGTCCGACGGCGGTTGCATCAGCCGCTTGTAGTGGTTGTAAACCGCCACTGTCATGACCTTCTTGGCTTCGTCCTGCCCAATGATGTATTGGTCGAGGTACTGCTTCATCTCCATCGGTTTGATGAGGTTGAAGTTGGGCCGGTCTTCCGGATTGGAGCGTTTGGGGCGGGTTTCTTCCAGCACAACCTGGTGGCCCTGCTCAATGCAGAAATTACAAATATGGGCGTCGATACCCGAAAGCAGGAGTGTCACCTCGTTTTTCCGTCGTCCGCAGAACGAACAGCTCACTTGTGGCATATTTTTATTCTAATACAGTATAGGTGCTCGCGTATTGGCCTTAACGTTGGACGGCCGCGACCGGTTTCCGGCGCAACCAAAAAAGCAGTTTGCTTGGGGGAACGGGATCGTGTCACGACAAATATACTAGAAATTTGGTTGCATACGGGCGCATTTTTCCCGATCCCTCGTGCGACTTCATCACAAGGAATCCTTTTTTACGCAGAAAGCGACGTAACACCTCCTTGGTTACTCGCTACAACATGGTTGTTTTTTTAGTTTCCGGTTATTTTTCAGGAACAACGCCCAGCCGCGCCCGCTCGGTTTTTACCCACTCGATCAGTTCCGTTTTCTGGTTTTCGTGCAGTTTCGCATCCTGGTGGACCAGTGTGTAGGCGGGCAGCGGCATATGGCCTTCCTCTACTTCTTCGGCGACTTCCTCCAGCTTGTGATCCATCCGTTTTTTGTCGTACTGGGCAAATGTCGAGAAGTTCAGTTCTTCTTTTCCCTCCTCGACATGATTCGCGAGCCACAGGCTCACGGGGCTGATGTTGGCATACCACGGATACTCGGTACGGTTGGAATGGCAGTTGTAACAGGCGGTTTTCAGGCTGGTCATGACCGAGGCCGGGACCTGAACCGCGTGCGTAATGTCCTGGGGTGTATCCGCAACACCTTCGTTACGGTCCGGACGGATGAATTGCAGGGCAATCAAAATAACGACAAGTCCGAGGAGTACTTTTTGCTTCATAAGTCGATGGGTTTAGAAAAGTAGATGGCTAAAAATAGAACTTTCTACCGACAAAAAAACGGAAACGGCTCCCGACCGTTTCCGTTCCTCTAAAACCGGTCAACCGGTTTTTATTTTTCCCGACGCAGCACTTCGTCGATCAGGCCGTATTCTTTGGCTTCTTCGGCCCGGAACCACTTGTCACGGTCCGAATCTTTCTCAACCTGTTCTTTGGTTTTTCCGCTATGGGACGCAATGATTTCGTACAGTTCATCCCGGAGTTTGACGATTTCGCGGGCCGTGATTTCGATATCGACCGACTGACCCTGTGCCCCTCCCGAGGGCTGGTGAATCATCACGCGGGCATGTGGCAAGGCGGAACGTTTTCCGGCAGCGCCCCCGCAAAGCAGCACGGCCCCCATCGACGCGGCCAGGCTCGTACAAACCGTCGCCACATCCGGCCGGACGTACTGCATGGTATCATAAATACCCAAACCGGCATATACCGAACCGCCCGGGCTGTTGATGTACATCAGAATATCTTTCTTGGGGTCGGCCGACTCCAGAAACAGCAATTGCGCCACAATGATGTTGGCAATGTTATCATCGACGCCCATGCCCATGAAGATGATCCGGTCGGCCATCAGCCGCGAGAATACGTCTACTTCGCGGAAGTTCATCGGACGTTCTTCAATTACGGAACGGGTCATGTTTTCAACGGTGTGGTTCATGTAACCATCGACCGTCAGCCCGTTCAGACCCATGTGGTGAACGGCAAATTTGCGGAATTCATTTCCTTGATTCATACTGATCATGCTTTCTGTTTAGCGCAACGAAATTACAAACTTAACGGACACTCCCACATCCGGTCATCGGGCGTCGCTCTTTTTTTAGGAACGGGCCGGAAAACCGGATACGCTTTCGGGAAACCAACTTCCCCTCCGGCGTTGTTGTGGTACAAAAATGCGGGTTCGACCCGGTTTTTGATAGTCGGTCTGACTTATTTTATTATCGGAATTACTTGAGACACCATGACACCAGGCTCCCAAATCCGTCTTTTACGCCAGCAAAAAGGCTATTCACAGGAAAACATGGCCGATATGCTCGGGCTTTCGACGACGGCATACGGCGACATTGAGCGGGGAAAAACCGACCTGACGATCTCGCGCCTGAACCAGATCGCGACGGCCCTCGGCACCACGGCCGCCCAGATTCTGTCTGAGGAGGTTTCGGCTCAACCAGAACTCTACCCAGCCGAAGTGGTGCATCAGGTGGAAGTGCTAAAATCGGAGCAGGAACGAAAAGACCTCGAAATTGAAAAACTCCGGCTGGAAGTGGCCTATTGGAAGCGCAAGGCAGAGGATCTGGCGCTGGTCGACGTGGTTCGCCAATTTACCCAGCCCACCGAGCGGAAACGCATCGGTTTTTGAAACCCGTCAGATGCCAGTATAAACGACACAACCCCTATCCGTCGTCACCGACCAGACAGGGGCTGCATCAATAGGTTCTCTGAATTAGGCTTGCACAGGGCTCTGACGGGCAGTAACCAGTTCTTTGAACTCATCGACGGTGATGCTGCGCGGTTCCAGCGTCAGTTTGCTCTTGATCAGCTCAATGACTTTATCGTCGAACATGCGGTTGTACATCTGCATGTAGTTATTGCCTTTTTCGTCCATCAGGTACTGCTGGGCAATTTTATCGACCGTCTGGTTCAGTTGGTCGTCGTCGCCGTAGAAGCCAAACTGCTCGCGGACCATGCCGCGCGTGGCGTTCAGCACGTCTTCGTACGAAACGTTGATTTCGTTTGCGCTGGCGATTTTGTTTTTGATCAACTGTAATTTCACCGACCGGGCGAAGGCATCGTACTGCTCGTCTACTTCGGTTTCGGTGATGTTGCCTTCGTTGGTCGTCAGCAGCCATTGCTTCAGGAAGTCATCCGGCAGCGAAATAGCAATATTATCCAGCAAAGCCTGCTCAATATCAAGGCGTTGCAGCGAAGCTGACTCCCGGCCGTAGTTGCTTTTGATCACTTCCAGGACTTTTTCCCGGAACTGTTCTTCGTTTTCAACGGCATCTTTGCCCAGCACTTTATCGAAAAACTCCTGACCCATTTCGGCGGGTTCATTGCGGGTGATATCATCCACCGTGAACGTAAACTCCCCTTCCAGGTCGGCGGCTTCCTCGGCTTTCAGGCCGGTAGCCAACCCACGGCTTTTATCGTCGGCAAACGCTTTCCGGATGTCGAACGTCACGGTGTCGCCTTTTTTCAAACCGATAAATTTCGGCAGTTCGTCGGCGGCAATCTGTTTGGTCGGCAGGGCGGTTTTGGTTTCGAACGGTTCGCCGTCTTCCTTCGCCGGTTGCTTCAGCTCGCCGTAGATCATGTCGCCTTCGGCCGATTCTTCGGCGTGCGAATGGCCGCTAAACCGGGTTTTCAGCTCTTCGATGGTGTTATCCAGTTCGGTTTCACCCGCCTGAATTTCGTAGGCCGGAATCGGCGGCAGTGCATCGAAATCTACCTCAAAATCAGACGCCAGACCCAGGTTATAGCGAAACTCGAACTCGTTCTGGCTATCCCAGTCGATGGCATCGGCCTGCTCGCGGTCAGGCATCGGGTCGCCCACCACCTGCAATTTATTGTCGCGGATGTAATTATTAACGGTGTTCTTCAACAGTTCGTTGATTTCATCGACCAGCACACTCCGGCCGTACATTTTCTGAATCAACGAGGGGGGCACTTTACCCGGACGGAACCCTTTGATACTGGCGCGACGGCCGTAATCTTTCAGTTTTTTATCGACTTCCGGCTGATAATCACTTTTCGACACCTTGATTTTCAGCGAAGCATTGGTTTCCGTCGATTTCTCTAATGCAATTTCCACAATAGGCTAATTTTGAATGTGAGAATGAGTGAATGAGTGAATGCTTTTACGGAACGACCTGTTCGGTTATTCACTCATTCACTCATTCACTCATTCAAAATTTAGGTACGGGCGGAGGGACTCGAACCCCCATGCCTTGCGGCACCAGATCCTAAGTCTGGCACGTCTACCAATTTCGCCACGCCCGCGAAAAATAATCGGTTGAGAAGTTGAACCGTCTGAAAGCCACCTGACCGGCGCTTGTCTTTCGTTTCCCAAACTATTTTGGCCTGCAAAAGTACAAAGCTTTTCTGTATCCTACAACCTATTCCTGCAAGAGGATTATTTTTTACCGGTTTTCCTTTGATTTGCTGCGGTCGATTCCTTAAATTTAATAAACTACCTCTACCTGATACAATCCAGCGTATAACAGAACCACGACACCCTCCTATGGACGTAACCGCTGAACCGGTCATTGACCTTGACCAGGAACGGAAAGAAATATTGAAGCGCTACCGCCGGTTGTTGCGGGAAGCCAAACCGATGTTGAAGGATAACGACGCCAAGCTGATCAAGAAGGCGTTCAATACCTCGCTGGAAGCCCACCAAAGCATGCGTCGCCGGTCGGGCGAACCGTATATTTACCACCCGCTGGCCGTCGCCCAGATTGCCGTGGAAGAAATCGGCCTGGGAACCACATCCATCGTAGCCGCGCTGCTGCATGATGTGGTCGAAGATACCGACATGACGATTGCGGATATCGACCGGCTGTTCGGCCCGAAAGTAGCCCGGATCATCGACGGTTTGACCAAAATTTCGGGCAAATTTGAGTACGGCACCTCGCAGCAGGCCGAGAATTTCCGGAAGATGTTGTTGACGCTGTCGGACGATGTGCGGGTGATTCTGATCAAACTGGCCGACCGGCTGCACAACATGCGGACGCTCGACTCGATGCCCCGCGACAAGCAACTCAAGATTGCTTCCGAAACGATTTACATCTACGCACCCCTCGCCCACCGGCTCGGTTTGTACACGATCAAATCGGAACTGGAGGATTTGTATCTGAAATACGCCGAACCGGAAGCCTATAAGGACATTGCCCGGAAGTTGCGGGAAACCAAGTCGTCGCGGGACCGGTTTATCGCCCGGTTCATCGAACCCATTGAAGCCGACCTGAACGAGTTGGGCTACGATTTTATAGTCAAAGGACGCCCGAAGTCGATCTATTCCATTTACAATAAGCTCAGCAAACAGAAAAAACCGTTCGAGGAGATTTTTGACCTGTTTGCGATCCGGATTATCCTGAAAGTGCCGCCCGAAAGTGAGAAAGCCGCCTGTTGGCAGGCCTACTCGGTCGTGACGGACCATTACAAACCCAATCCTGACCGGCTGAAAGACTGGATCAGTACCCCGCGCGCCAATGGCTACGAGTCGCTGCACACCACGGTGATGAGCAAAGCCGGGCAGTGGGTGGAAGTCCAGATTCGGACCTCTCGCATGAACGAAATTGCCGAAAAAGGCTACGCGGCCCACTGGAAGTACAAGGGCAACGAAACCCAAACCGGTCAGGGCATCGAAACCTGGATCAGCCAGGTCCGCGAAATGCTCGAATCGGCCAGTAATGAAAAAACCGCTGCCATTGAGTTTCTCGACGATTTCCGGAGCAACCTCTACAGCGAGGAGGTTTTTGTCTTTACGCCCAAAGGCGACCTGAAAGTGTTGCAGCGGGGCGCGACGGCCCTCGATTTTGCGTTCGACATTCACACCCAGATCGGCGCGCGGTGCATGGCCGCCAAAGTCAATTCAACGCTCGTGCCGCTCAGCCACGTGCTGCACAACGGCGATCAGGTGGAAATCATCACGTCCAACAAGCAGAAGCCCAACGAGGACTGGCTGCGGTTTGTGGTGACCTCGAAAGCCAAGACCAAAATCAAGGACCTCATTAAAGAGGAAAACAAGCAGCACATTACGGACGGCCGTGACATGGTGGCCCGGAAGCTGAAAATCCTGCGGATCGAAATGACTAACGAGATCCTCAACCAGCTCCGGGCGTATTTCGGCTCCAAAACCACCAACGATTTCTTTTACCGCGTCGGCAAAGGGCACATCGATGTGCAGGAACTGAAGAAGTTTAAGTCCGACAAGGAAGCGAAGGAAAACCGTCAGAACAAGCTCAATACCGACACGCTCCAGGATGGCAAACAGTTTGAAAAAGAACTGAAGAAAATCCACGGCGAGCGGGCCGATGCCGACATGCTGCTGATTGGGGAAGACATGGACCGGATCGATTACACCTTGGCCAAGTGCTGCAACCCGATTTCGGGCGATGACGTGTTCGGTTTCGTGACGGTCAACGAAGGCATCAAAATTCACCGGACGACCTGTCCCAACGCCGTCGAACTGATGTCGAACCACGGCAACCGGATCATCAAAGCCAAATGGACCTCGCAGCGCGATCTGGCGTTCCTGGCTGGGTTGCGGATCACGGGTACCGACCGCGTCGGGCTGGTCAACGATGTCACGAAAATCATTAGCAACGAACTACACATCAACATCCGCTCCATCACCATCGATTCGAAGGATGGGATTTTTGAAGGCACCCTGAAGTTATACGTTCACAACACCCACCACCTCGACGAGTTGATGAAAAAACTCGAAAAAGTCGATGGAGTCGTGAAAGTAGCCCGGTTTGATTAATTTTGTACTCTAACAGCGCACGCAGGCTTTGAGTGGCCGTCGGTTCTCTGGTTAGTTTTGCCAGAAACCGCCAAAAAGACCCACTGCCCTCTGCCCTATGCCCAATACAAGCAAGTTATGCCAGTAGCGAAACAAGCCAACCTTGAGGCCGCAAAAAAGATTTTTACGGCGTATCTAGAAAGCAAAGCGCTCCGGAAAACCCCGGAACGGTTCGCGATTCTGGAAGAAATTTACAACCGCGAGGATCATTTCGATGTGGATGAACTCTACATCTCGATGAAAAATAAAAAATACCAGGTCAGCCGGGCAACGGTTTATAACACGCTCGACGTGCTGGTCGATTGTGATCTGGTCACCAAGCACCAGTTTGGCAAAAACCTGGCGCAGTACGAAAAGTCGTATGGCTACAAGCAGCACGACCACATCATCTGCACGGATTGCCATCACGTGATGGAATTCTGCGATCCGAGGGTGCAGAACATTCAGTCGCTGGTGGGCGAGATGCTGAAATTCAACGTCATGCACCATTCGCTGATTTTTTACGGAAGCTGCCAACGCGACCCGTGCGAAAACCGGCAGAAAAGCGAAGCCGAAAAATCGCTCCAGGCGCACGGCGGTCAACCGCTGGTTTCGTAAACCGCCAGATGCTACTTAGCTGCCATGAATGCATACGCTGAATTTACAGATTTGATTGCCGCCGGTATTACCCCGGAGCAGATTCTGGCCTTCAAGGCATCGGACGAAATGCGAAGCCGGTTTTATGACTTGCTCGCCAAAGAAAAAGCGGGCTTGGCAACAGAAGACGATACAAAAGAATTAAATCATTTCATGGAATTAGAGCATATCATTCGCATGGCAAAAGCAAAGGCAAAAAAGCGTGTCCAGGGATGATTATCTTTCGGCTGGAATTCGCAGACAGGTTGCTGCACGAGCCAATTATCTTTGCGAATATTGTTTATTGCCTGATGATATTTCATTCATCGGCCATGAAATAGATCACATTATTAGCTTAAAACATGGCGGAACAAATGCCGAAACGAATTTAGCATACACTTGCCCGACCTGTAATCGCTTTAAAGGAGCGGATATCGCTTCTATTGATTGGGAAACCGGTCAATTAGTTCGGTTTTTCAATCCCAGAACTGATTTATGGTCGGAGCATTTTCGATTTAACGGGGCATGGATTGAACCGTTAACGGTTATCGGGGCCGTCACCGCCCGAATACTACGCTTCAACGACAAAGACCGATTGAATGAACGCAGTCTTTTTCTTTAACACTTTATTATGGTAGATGTATTGCTCGGCCTGCAATGGGGCGACGAAGGTAAGGGGAAAATCGTGGATGTACTGGCCCCACAGTATGAAGTAGTTGCCCGGTTTCAGGGCGGACCGAACGCTGGTCATACGCTCGAATTCGACGGCTATAAGCACGTGCTGCACCAGATTCCGTCGGGGATTTTCCGGGCGGATATTAAAAACATCATCGGCAACGGCGTGGTGCTCGACCCGATTGTGTTCCGGAAAGAAATTGAAGGTCTGGCTAAGTACAACCTGAACCTGAGCCGGAACCTTTTTATCTCTAAAAAAGCCTCCATCATCCTTCCGACCCACCGCCTGCTGGATGCTGCTTACGAACAGGCCAAAGGCGACTCAAAAATCGGCTCGACCCTGCGCGGTATTGGCCCGACGTACCAGGACAAAGTAGCCCGCCAGGGTTTGCGCGTCGGCGATGTGCTTTCGCCGAACTTCCGCGCCAAATACACCAAACTGGTGGACGCGCACAAAATCACGCTGGACCACCACGGTTTTGATTACCAGTCGGTATTGCCCCAGGCCGAAGCCGATTTCTTCGAAGCCGTCGAGTTCATGAAACAGTTCCAACTGGTGGAGAGCGAATACGAAGTCAACCGGTCGCTGCAAAACGGACAGAAAGTACTGGCCGAAGGTGCGCAAGGTTCCCTGCTCGACATCGATTTTGGGTCGTACCCCTTCGTGACGAGTTCGAACACCATGACGGCCGGTGCCTGCACGGGTCTGGGCATCGCGCCCCGGCAGATTGGTGAGGTCTACGGTATTTTCAAAGCTTACTGTACCCGCGTGGGCAGCGGCCCCTTCCCGACCGAACTGCTCGATGAAACCGGCGAACGGATGCGGGCCGAGGGCCGCGAGTTTGGCGCTACCACGGGTCGTCCGCGTCGGTGTGGCTGGCTCGACCTACCCGCCCTGAAATACGCCATCATGATCAACGGCGTGTCGCAACTGATTATGATGAAAGTTGATGTGCTGAACATTTTCGACACCATCCGGGTCTGCACACACTACCAACTGCCCGACGGAACGGTTTCGGAACAACTGCCGTATGACCTCTGCGATACGGCCGTGAAGCCGATTTACAAAGATTTCAAAGGCTGGCAAACCGCCTTGACCGATTTCCATACATACGAGGAAGTACCGGCCGAACTGGCCGCTTACATCGACTTCCTGGAAGCAGAATTGGGTCTGCCGATCAGCTTTATCTCGACCGGACCGGACCGCCAGGCAATCATCCACCGCGAAGCAGTTGTCTAAAGCCAGCGGGATTACAATACAAATTTTATAGACCTGCACGGCTTTCGTCTCCGGCAGGTCTTTTTTGCTATTTTTGACGCCGTAAACCCAGTTATCGCTTTACCTGAATGAACCGATCACCACATTTCGACCGTCGGGGTTTTCTGAAAAAAAGTACGCTGGCCACCCTCACCGGCCTGCTGGGCACCCGGATTGCCTTCGCCGACCGGATGCCCGCCGGATATCTGCCGCTCGTTCTGGAGCCCAATCCGATGCTGAATAAGCATAAGGACATGACGGTTTTGAACGACAAGCCCTGGAATGTTGAAGCCCCCGCTCACCTGCTGGACGATCCGGTGACTCCCGCCGATAAGATGTTCATCCGCAACAACGGTTTGATTCCGGAAAGCATCGACGTGGCAAACTGGAAACTGACGATCAACGGGGAATCGGTGAAAGCGCCCAAAACTTATTCGCTCAGCGAGTTAAAGAAAAAATTCAAAACCCATACCTACCAGCTCGTGCTCGAATGTGCCGGGAACGGCCGGTCGGGTTACGCTCCCCAAACCGCCGGAAACCAGTGGACCGACGGGGCCGTAAGCTGTGCCGAGTGGACGGGCGTGCGGCTGAAAGATATTCTGGCCGATGTCGGGCTGAAAGACGATGCCGTGTACATTGGCTATTACGGCAAAGACCTGCACGTGAGCCAGGACCCGACCAAACCGGTCATCTCGCGGGGTGTTCCGATCAAAAAAGCGCTGGAAGACGAAACGCTGGTAGCCTGGGCCATGAACGGGCAGGACATCCCGCTCGCGCACGGCCATCCGCTGCGGCTGGTGGTGGGCGGCTGGCCCGCTTCCACGTCCGGCAAATGGCTCCATACAATTGCCGTACGAAACAAAGTCCACGACGGGGCCAAGATGACCGGCAAAAGCTACAAAGTGCCCATCAACCCGGTTCCGCCGGGCGTCGATCCGCCGGAAGATCAGTTCAAAATCATCGAGTCGATGCCGGTAAAATCGCTGATCACCTTTCCCAAAACCGGTGCGACGGTAAACCTGGGGCAAGTGATTCCGTTACGTGGCCACGCCTGGGCGGGCGACCGGGCCGTGAAGGCCATGCAGGTTTCCTACGATTTCGGTGCGACCTGGCAAACCTGTAAACTTCAGCCCCCCAAAAACCGCCTGGCCTGGCAACACTGGACGCTGGACCTGAAACTTCCGCAAAAAGGCTATTACGAACTCTGGGCGCGGGCTGTCGACGACGCGGGTGTGTCGCAACCGATGGTCATGCCGCAATGGAACCCCGAAGGCTACTGCAACAACGCCTGCCACCGGATCGCGGTGAAGGTGGCGTAAAAAGAATGATGAATTATGAGTTATGAATGATGAATTACTGCGGTGGCTCATTCATAACTCATAATTCATCATTCATAATTTTGTTACCGTGTAAACATCCCGACCCGGCGGGAATCCAGTTTGAGGAAGATAAACAGCAAAATCGAAAACGACCAGAGTGACGAACCACCATAACTAAAGAACGGCAGCGGAATGCCGATGACGGGCATCAGACCGATGGTCATGCCGATATTGATCATGAGGTGAAAGAAAATGATGCCGGCCAGCGAGTAACCGTATACCCGCGCAAACCGCGTTCGCTGTTTTTCGGCCAATAAAACAATCCGGCACAGCAGTGATACGAACAGCATGATCACGAGCGCACTTCCGATAAAACCGTGCTCCTCGCCGATGGTACAGAAAATAAAGTCGGTACTCTGCTCGGGTACGAAGTCAAACTTCGTTTGCGTGCCTTCCAAAAATCCTTTACCCTGCAACCGACCGGAGCCAATGGCAATTTTGGCCTGCGTCACGTTCCAGCCGGCGCCCAGCGGATCGGCGGCCGGGTTAATGAGCACCTTGATGCGGTTTTGCTGGTGCTTCTGCAAGACGCTGTTCACGAAAAAATCCACCCCGGCCACGACCGCAATCATCGTAAAGGCCGTAATGCCAATCATCAGCATGTTCTGGAAAGAGCGCTGGTAACGGGGTGTCAGAAAAACCGCCAGCACCGCCAGCGCCAAAATGACCCCAAAAAGAATCAGCTTGGGTACGATCAATGTCAGGATAAACAACGTAATGACCACCACGGCAATCAGCGGATAGATGCCCGGCAAGCCTTCCCGATACAGCATGATGATGAACGACGCAAAGACCAGCATGGAGCCGGTTTCGTTCGAGGCAATGATCAAGACGGCGGGCAATGCAATAATCCCGGCACACCAGAGCTGGTCTTTCAGCTTGGTCAGGTTGACGTTTGGGTAGTCGATGTACCGCGCCAGGGCCAGGGCTGTTGCCAGCTTGGCAAATTCGGCGGGCTGGATCGAAAAAGCGCCAAGCTTAAACCAGGACCGCGATCCGTTGATGTTCGATCCGGCCACCAGAACCAGCAGCAGCGACAGAATGGTCAGGCCGTAAATGACAAAGGCAAACGTATCCCAAAACCGGTAATTGATTACCAGAATGGCAATAATCAGCAAAACCGTCGTACCGATCCACATCAACTGTTTTCCGGCATTGGTCGACAAGTCGAACAGGCTCGTTTGAGTTTCTGGACTGTACACGGCCGCATACACGTTCAGCCAGCCCATAAACACACAGGCGATGTAGAGCATCAGCGTTACCCAATCGATGTTTTGCGTAATTTGTGGTTCGCGGGAAACCAAGGGAATGATGAATGATTAACGATGAATGATGAGTTAATTGCCGTTGGCCGAAACGGGCCGGGATGCCAGTGCGTTTGCATCCACCGCAGCAGAAGCCTCTTCTCTGGGCGCAACCGCCTTGACAATCAGTGGTTTCGTAGCGCTATCTTTCGGGGGTTCGAACTTCTTCGGAGTGGGCTGTTTCTTCGGGATGATCACGCCCGGCAGGTAGTTGGCTTCTTTGACCTTTTTGTCCAGCGCGACATTCACCACTTTTCGTTTGATGTATTTTTCAATGACCAGCGAAGCGACCGAAGCGGCCGCAATACCGCCCCATCCGGCATTTTCAACAAAAACCGCGATGGCAATTTTAGGGTTCTCGCGCGGAGCAAAGGCGACGAAAATGGAATGATCTTTGCCTTTTTTGTTCTGAGACGTACCGGTTTTGCCGCAGATGGCAATATCGCGAATGACAGCCGCCGAGGTTACGGTGCCGTGTTCGACGGCGCCCTGCATGCCTTCGGCAACAAACTCAAAATACTGGGGGTCAATCCCTACCTCGTGTTTTTCAAGGTATTTTGGATCAATTCCCTGGCCCGGCTTGCCAATGCCACCGACCAGGTGCGGGGTATAATACCAGCCCCGGTTGGCAATGATTGCGGCTACATTGGCCATTTTGAGCGGGTTGATCAACAACTCACCTTCGCCGATGCTGAGGGAGTAAATCGTTGAAAACTTCCAGCGTTTTTCCCCGTAGATTTTATCGTAGTACTCCGCATCGGGCAGACTTCCCTTCAGTTCGCTGGGCAGGTCGATCCCCAGCTTCTGTCCGATGCCGAATTTCGCTACCATGTCGTGCCAATGGTGCAGCCCCATCGCCGATGCCTTGAAAGTGTTCCGCTCCGAATTATTGTAAAGTAACCGCCGGAAGACGTGGTAGAAATACGGGTTACAGGAATATTGAACGGCCCCCGACAGGTTCAGGCGTCCCGAACGGTTGCAGTGGCATTTCATCGGCACCCCCGCGTGGCTAAAAATTGAACTCGGCATGACTGCACCGTCCTGCAAGGCCACCAGGCTTTGAATCAGTTTGAATGTCGATCCGGGCCGGTAACTCGCCGAAACCGGTCGATTGATCAGCGGCTTGTACGGATTTTTGGCCAGTTGGGCGTAGCTTTTAGAGAAAAACCGGCTCGACAGAATGTTCGGGTCGTAGGTTGGGGCCGACACCATCGCCAGAATCTGGCCAGTCGACGGTTCGATGGCCACGACGCTCCCCACCTTGTTCTGCATCAGCGTGTCGGCATATTGTTGAATTTCAACATCGATGCCGGTGTACAGGTTTTTTCCGGCAATGGCCAGCGAATCGAACGCGCCGTTTTTCCAGGAGCCTTTCGGAACCCCGTGCACGTTCTGCATGATGAACTTGATGCCACGCTGGCCGCGCAACACCGACTCATAATACTGTTCCAGACCGCTGCGGCCGATGTAATCACCCTGCCGGTAATAGGGGGTTTCCTGTTCGTCAAGTTGTTTTTTACTCACCTCGCCTACGTAACCCAGCGCGTTCGCCAGTGTGTGAGCCGGATAAGTACGCATGGAACTGGTGACGTGCTCGAAGCCTTTGTAATCGACCAGCGCATCCTGAATCCGGGCAAAATCTTCCTTCGACAACTGACGCAGAAACAGCGACGGCTTCCGGGGCGAGTAGGCCTTGGCGTTCTCCATGATGCTGTCGAACTCGCTGCGTTCCAGGTTCATCAACCGGCAAAAGGCCGCTGTATCAGGGATGTAGACTTTCTTGGGCGTCACGTAAAGGTCATAAACCGGGGTGTTGTAGACCAGCAATTTCCCGTTCCGGTCGTAAATCTGCCCCCGGTACGGAATTTCAATGACACGCTTGATGGAGTTGCTCGATGACTCGAGGGAGTAACTATCGTCCAGAATTTGCAGATAAAATAACCGGGACAGGTAAACCAGCCCAACCAGACAGAAAACGCCGATAACAATGTATTTTCTGTTCTCAATCATATCCCATTAACGCCGAAACTCTTCCTACACTTTTCCTACCAATTCAGTTACAAATATAACGAGAAGAATCCAGAGTGCTGAGGAATGAAGAGAGAGTTCAACGAAAAAGAATCCTATCATTCAGCCACCCCAGAAACTGACCGCCCAAGCCCTGAGGGCTTTCCATTGATAACCCCGGATGCAATCCGGGGCTTGCTGGCCCGGCCCCATAGCCCGGAACAGCGGATAACCTGATACAACTCCTACCTCATCAGATCCAGGAGCCAGAGGCTACTGGATCTGGCCACATGCCCCGGATTGCATCCGGGGTTATCAGGATGTATAGCCCTGCGGGCTACCAGGGTACCAGCTTTTTCAGAAGCCTTTGGCGAGGGTTTTGACGCGGATCAGGTACATGTCGGCGGTGATGTAGAGCGTGGAACCGTCGTCGCCAAAACCGCAGTTGGCGGTCGCCACGCCGGTCCGGATGCGTCCGAGCAGTTTACCGGGACCATTAGGCTGGTCGGGGGCCAGGATCAAAATCCCGCCCGGTCCGCTCGACCAGACATTCCCGGTTTTGTCCACTTTCAGCCCATCGGGCAAACCCGGCCATTTCTGTTTGACTCCTTCGGTGGCATCATAGAAAAGCCGCCCCTTCCCCACCGTTCCGTCGGCCTGTACCGGATACGCCATGATGTACGGTTTTTCAGGGTCGGATTGGGCAATATACAGCGTCTTTTCATCGGGCGAAAAGGCAATGCCGTTGGGCCTTGTTAGGTCGTCGATAAGCAGCGTTACCTTACCGTCGGGCGTCACCCGGTAGACACCGTGGATATTCAGTTCGCGGGTTTTCGTGTCTTTTTCGCGTTCTGGCAGCCCGTACGGTGGGTCCGTAAAGTAAACGCTGCCGCTGGAATGGGGCGCGACGTCGTTGGGGCTGTTAAACCGTTTGCCGCCATATTGATCGGCCAGCGTAATTTTTCCACCGGCTCCGGCCACCAGCGAGAGCGCCGACACCCGCCGGTCACCGTGCTCCGCCGAAATCAGGCGGCCTTTTCCGTCCACGGCCAGCCCGTTGCTACCCGGTTCGCCACTATACGGCGCAACACCCGTGTAGCCCGACGGTTTCAGAAACGGTTTGCACCCTTCTTTCTCCGACCATTTGTACACGGTGTTTTGCGGGACATCCGAAAACAATAGGTAGCCTTCCGTGTTCCCCGCGCCTTTGACCCATACCGGCCCCTCCGACCAGTCGAAACCGCTCGCCAGCACTTCCAGTTTAGCGTCTTTGGGAAGTAAAGCATCCAGCCTGGGGTCCAGTCGTTCGATGGAACCGATGGTCGGATACGGTGTCTGGGCCAGCGCCAGGCAGCAACTTGTGGTAAGTAAAGCCAATAAAGCAGTTTTTTTCATAGAATATAAAGGTTTAGGAGTTTCGTACCCACGGACTTTAGTCCGTGTGAGTTAATACCAACTTCTGGACACACTAACTCACACGGACTAAAGTCCGTGGGTACAGACGGTTACTTCACCTCAAACGTTACCCGCCCCACGCCCGGCCGACCATCAGTCGCGGCTCCTTCGACCACAATCCGGATGGGACCACGGGCGTCGGACGTAAAAAAGCTGACTTGCGCTTTGCCATCGGCACCGGTCTGGATCATCGGTGCCCAGTGCAACGTCGGGCGGTAATCCGGACGGTTGTGCTCGGGCTTAGGCTCGTCGTAACGCGGGGCATAAAATTCGCGAACCACCCGATAACCCGGTACCTGTACCACCAGGGTTCCGGGCGATTTTTCCTGACTAAAATCATAGTTCGGCGAACCCCGTTTGGTATAGATGGCAATTACGCCCCCACCTGCCCGGCTGCCAAAAATGGCTGCATTCGCGCCTTTCAATACGTCGATGTAATCCACATCAAAAACTGGGATGGAAATAATGCTTTGCTTGTCGACCGGGATTCCGTCCAGGACAAAGAGCGGTTCGACGACGCCCGAAAAGTTCATAGCCCCGCGAATCTGCACCGTGGGATTCATGGCACTGCCCGTTACCGACACACCCGCAATCCGGCCCCGCAGCAAGTCCAGCACCGACATGGCCCCGCCCGTCATGGTCTGGTCAATTTTCAGTGTATTGCTGGCTTGCCCATAAATTTTACGCGAATCCGAGGGTGCTTCCCGTTTTTTCCGAACCGTCACTTCCTTCAGTAAAATCTCCCGGTTTTGGCGAATTTGGCGCTCAATATCCAGGTATTCTTTGGTCCTTTTCAAGTATTCGGCCAGTTCATCGCGCTGAAAAACAAAGGGGTTATACGGAATCTGGGTCAATTTCACGGTTGGGCTAAACCAATCATCCAGCTTGATTTCGACGTTGCGGTTGCTCTTGCCGGCCACCGCCTGAATCATCATTCGCGTGGAATCCAGCACGTCCAGTCCCTGCACCATAAATCGGCCGGTTTCGTCGGATTCGCCCACAAAAATATCCTGCGAACTGTCGGGTTGCATCACCATAAACGTCAGATTCACCTTGCCGGGTGTTTTCTGGTTCGGGCGGAGTACCTGCCCCGCCAGCGTCAGGCCTTGCTCAACGGGATACTTCACCGGCGTATACGTGTCCTGCAAGACATCTTTCCAGGCAAACCGACGCCAGCCCTGCGTCATCATCAGGATGTCCAGATGCGGCAGTCGCTCCTTATTGGCCGGGTCAAAATAATAACCAGGCTGCTCGATGGAGCCTTTCAGGTCTGAATTCAGCAGCAGGTACGAAACCAGGTCAGCCGCGTAGGGTTCCTTTTCAAGCACCTGCCCCGCATCGGTAGCCGCCAGCGATAGATTGGTTCGAACGGGTGCGCCCGCGGCATCCGTCACCGTCACGTCCACCTGCACTTTTTCACGGGGTCCAAACGCCGGTTTTGACGGTTTGAGTTGAATAGTCAGCCGGTCGTTTTTTTCCACAAAAACCAGTCGCTCGCAGACCGGCTGGTTCTTTTCATCGAACAACGTGATCTGGGAGATTCCTTCCGGGAACAACGCCCGGGGAATCTGCAAGACCACTGCTTTCTTGCTGACATCGCCCTGGGCCACCTGAATTTCTTTGCCCCGCGATTGAGCAATTAAGGTAAACCGCCCCTGTACGGAAGCCGGTTTGTTATTTTTGATGTAAATCCGGACATTGTCGCGGTTGGAAATGTTATCGACCAGCAGCACGTAGCCCTCCGGTTGCGCCTGGGGCAGCGGGTATTGATGCGTGGTTCCATCCACCAGCTTTACAAAAGCCGTATAGGTTTGACCCGGTTCCGGTTTCAGCGTAAAATAGCCCATGCCCAGGTGTTTTCCCGAAAAACCGACTACCGTATCGCCCACCGAACTCATGACAAAACCGCTGGTTTCCAAACCTTTCCCAGCCGGACTGACCGCCTTAAAGGCAATCCGGCCTTCCAGCCCGGTAATTAACTGACCTCCCTCCGGAAAAAACTGCACCTCGGGCCGAGTGCTGGTCGGCTGGTTTTGCAGCGGTTGCACGTTGGGCGTGTCGGTGCGCAGCAGCATCAGCGGTTTGGTGAAATAATAGTCTTCCGAAAAATTCCGCATCCAGCCCGTGTAGGCCCGCAGCAGATAAGTCCCGCTCGGCAGCGAATCGCCCAGGGCAATGTTCCCGACCGCGTAGCCATTTTCGGCCCGCAAAACCTGATGAACCACAACTTTCTGTTGATCGAGTTGCACCAGGTCCACGTAAAGCACTTTACTGACGGAGTCGGCCCGGTGCAAAGGACCATCAAAAAGGTAGCCTTTGAGCCAGATCGTTTCCCCGGCGGTGTAATAGGGCCGGTCGGTTTGGACGTATACTTTTTCCCGGGGATACGCCAGATTATACGCCTGTAGCCGTTCGAGCAGATACTTCGGAAAGTCGGGATCGGCAAAACCGAAGGCCAGCAAAACCGGCAGGGCCAGCAGCCAGCCAAAACGTGAAATGGAACCAGGATGTGGATGCATTGGGTAGTTTTTCAAAAAAGTATGGTAATTAAATAAATAGTCGCCTATAAATTAGCAAATTTATCATCTAAAAAGCCGCAAAATGACCCAACCTGCTTCCAAAACTGCGCTTGTCGTTGGCGCTACCGGACTCATTGGCAACGCGTTAACGCACCGCCTGCTGGACTCCTCCGCTTACGAAAAAGTGAAAGTACTGGTGCGGCATTCGCTGGGTTGGCAACATCCTCGCTTACAGGAAATTCAGTACGATTTCGACCATCCGAACAGCTTGCTGATCCGGGCCGATGACATTTTCTGTTGCCTCGGCACCACCATGAAAAAAGCCGGTTCGCGGGAGGCCTTTCGGAAAGTCGACTACCACTATCCCTTAGACGTTGCCAAACAGGCTTTGGTCAACCAGGCCCGACAATTTTTATTGGTTTCATCAATGGGGGCCAATCCCGGTTCGTCGATTTTTTACAACCGCGTCAAGGGCGAACTCGAACGCGACCTGACGGCCCTGCATTTTCCGGCCCTCTTGATTTTCCGGCCGTCCCTGCTGCTCGGCGACCGCAAGGAATACCGCCTGGGCGAGCGCATTGGTGAAGGATTGATGAAGCTGTTCAATCCGCTCATTCCAGCTAAATACAAGGGCGTCCGCGCCGAGAGTGTGGCCAGCGCGATGTGTCATAAAGCGCAGGACGATTTGAGCGGAACGCATATCTTTGAATCCGACCAGTTGCAGAATTACTAACCTCCTATGTACTCACCTTCCCTGATCCGCTACGGCCTGAACGAACCGTTGCCGGAACCCCGTACGCTCCGGGCTGGCCCGCTGACGATGCTTTACGACCGTGGTTTTCTGCGGTACATCCGGCTGGGCGACCATGAAGTGCTGCGGATGATCTACCACGCCGTCCGCGACCACAACTGGGCGACGGCTACCCGCACGCTCGAAGATGAAGTTATTGAACAACAGGACGATTCCTTCCGGATTCGCTACCGCTGCGAGTGCCGGAACGAAACCATTCATTTACGCTGGCAATGCGAAATCATCGGCGACCCCGACGGTACGATTCACTTTTCCATCGACGGCGAATCGCTGGCCGAGTTCCGGCGAAACCGCGCCGGTTTTTGCATTCTGCATTCGATCCCCGAATGCGCCGGAAAACCGTGTACCCTCACCCATCCCGATGGCAACCAGACCATAGCTCTCTTCCCGGAAGCCATCAGCCCCCACCAGCCGTTTTTCAATATCCGCGAAATGCAGTGGCCGACGGTTAACGGGGGGGCTGCGGTGTTGTGGTTTGTGGGCGATGTGTTCGAAACCGAAGACCAGCGCAACTGGACTGATGCCTCGTACAAAACGTATTGCACGCCCTTATCCAAACCGTTCCCGGTGACGCTAAAACCGGGCGACCGCATTCAGCAGTCGGTCGAGCTACGGCTGGTCGATGGCGGCTCCGGCCCGGTAGCTCCCCGAACGAATTCCAATGAAATTGCTATTTCAACAGAAACTACCCCAATTCCTGTACCGGCCATCGGAATCGGCTCCAATACCAATCCGTTGACGGAATCGACGGTACAGTTGCTGAAAGCCGCCGACTTCCACCACTTGCGCGTCGAGATCAACTTTCAGCAGCCTGAATGGCCCGACGTGCTGGCAAAAACCGTCGACGATGCCAGCCGGTTGGGTGTAACGATTGAATTGGCGCTGGTGTTTAATCAGTTATCGAGCTACGAACTGTACACGTTTTTAAAGGAACCCATTGATCCGGCTTTGATCGATTCGGTGCTGATTCTCAGCAACTTTGCCAAATCGACGCCTGGTACACTGCTCGATCAGGTTGTTTCGCCCCTCCGTCAGGCGTTTCCCAACGCCCGGATCGGGGCCGGAACCAACGCTTTTTTTGTGGCGGTTAACCGCGAAACACCCCCGACCGATGCCATCGATTTTCTGGCGTATGCCATCAGTCCACAGGCCCACGCGGTCGATAATCTGACGCTGGTCGAGAATGCCACGGCCCAGGCCGACACCGTCCGCGACGCCCGACGCTGGCATCCGGACGTGCGGGTTTCACCGGTCACGTTGCGCCCCCGGTTCAACCCCGACTCGACCGGCGACGATGCCGATTCAAGCGCTGCTCAGATGCCGTTTTCGACCGATCCCCGGCAGATGTCGTTGTTCGGAGCGGCCTGGACGCTCGCCAGTTTGAAGAACTTGATGCAGGCCGAAGCCCGGTCACTGACCTACTACGAAACCGTGGGCGAAGAGGGCGTTTTGCAGGGCAACGCCCCCTCAGCCTATCCGAACCAGTTTTTTGCCGAATCGGGTATGGTTTTCCCGCTGTATTGGGTGCTCCGGTTCGTAAACCGGTTTCAAGGCGGGGAAGTATTGCCGACCATCAGCAGCCACCCGTTCAAAACCGAAGCTTTATATCTTCGAAAAAATGGAAGAATGGCCCTCGTCCTCGCCAATCTGACCCATGAGCCGCAAACCGTACACGTTCCGGTTAGCCTGAATATAGCGGTTCGGATTTTGGACGAAACGACTTTTTCAAGCGCCTGTTTTTCGCCCGATAAATTTTGGGAGGAATCGGTCTCGTACCCGTCGCCCGACGAAACCGGAAATTTCTCCTTCAGGCTAGGCCCTTTTGCGACGGTGTTTGCGGAGGAAATGCCTGAGTGAGCGTACCCCTGTCAACCCCCAACCCCCTAAAGGGGGCTCAACGAATCCGGATCAAAAAGCCCGGCAGCGGCCGACCGTCCTTTAGGGGGTTGGGGGTTTGACAGGGCTTGCTCTTGGACAAACCAGAAAGGCGGTTTTCTTTAGTCAAACGCTTTGACAACCTCAGCCAGCGGAACGCCCAGCCACTGCCGGGCGATGGTGTCAAGCTGGATTTCGTCGCCCTGAATGTGCAGGGTCGTATGAGTGTGCGTCAATCGCCCACCAGGAGGAAGCGCGGCTGCGGGTGACGAGCTTTCGAGTTCATAAAACCGGCCCATTTGCGGTTGTCCCGGTTTCATCGGCCCGTCGTTGTACGAATTGACCACATCCCCGCCGTAAGGTTCCTTTTGAATCTCCCAGGCCGAGTTTACATAGTCGCGGTCGGCCGGATTGAAGGTGAAAGTCACCAGCGTCAGGGTTCGGGAAGTTGGGTCGTAGCTTCCCAGCCGGTTTTTGGCGCGGGCGGGTGGAACACCGATTTTACCGCGCTCGTTGGCGTCGGCCCGGAAATAAGCCACGCTTTCGTGCTGAACCAGGCGGCTAGCCGGGACTTTCCCGAAATAATCATCCTTGATCGCAGGTCCGTCGCCGGGTTGAAAAGGGATCACGACCGTAGCCTCCGGCGACGCGTTGTACATGCCCAGAATCCAGATCGACAACAAGCCTTTCGCTTTCGTCCACGGCTCTGGACCTTTGTTAATCAGCGTGTTGACCGATTCAACCCCTACGATTTTGAGGGAAGGGCTCAACGAAACCCCGGAAGCTCCCAGCGTCCGGCTGACCTGATCGGCATTCAGGAGGTGAATTTCCCGCTGGACACCCATTTTGAAGTGTGTTCCCGAATAATTGGTCAACGAAAACGCTTTCGAAAACCGGGCCGAACGTTCGTCTTTTGCAACCAGCGTAAACGGCTCGGAATCAATGGGTGCGGGCGTCTGCCAGTTGTCGCCGATGAATTCGGCACCGGGCTGGAAGTAAATGGCAAACTGGCCACCTTCCGGCCCCAGCCAAAACCGGTCTTCTCCCCCAAAGGCATTCATGTGCGGCTGCAATTTCCCCGACTCGATCAGTTCCCGGTTGATCCAGCCATAACTGGTCTCACCGTCGGCGGTGCTGGTCATGATGCGGCCCTGATACGCCGGGCAAACCAGCACCTGCGCATTTCCGTCTTTCAGCATGACTAAATCAGAATGGTGTTTTTGGAGGAAAGCGAGGTCGGCGGCAAACATGTGGGTTGAGGTCGAGTCGGTTTGGGCGGTTTTTTGATCGGTTGAAGAAGTCGGCTGGCAGGCAACAGCACCCAGCAGCCAGGGTAGCAGCGCCCAAGGACTTATTTTTTTCATGAATCAGGCTTAGGATTTATCAGAATTTCCCGAAATTTAAGCCCATCTTGATCAAATCCCGAAACCTTACCTAATCTTTCTCCGATTATGAGCGCTCAAGCCCACATTCGCCCGGCTGATTTTCAGGATGTTGCCACCCTGTACCGCTTTATTTGCGAACTGGAAGAATGCCAACTGAACGCGGTAGCCTTCCGGGCGGTTTTTCAACGCAACCTGACCGACCGCCGGGTGCATTACCTGGTAGCCGAAGTGGAAGGCGAAGTGGTCGGGTTTGTCAGTTGCCACGTCCAGTACCTGCTTCACCATACCGGTAAAGTCGGCGAGATTCAGGAGCTATACGTCCTGCCGGAATACCGGAACCAGCAGATTGGCCGGCAACTGGTGTCAGCGCTGGAGCAATTGGCCGACGAACAGGGATTTGTGAATCTAGAGGTCACAGCAAATCAGAAACGGACACATACGCACCGGTTTTACCAGCAGCTCACGTTTCGGCCCTCGCACTTTAAGTTTGTGAAAGAATTGCAGTCCTGATTTTTTCATAAACGAAAACGAAGAAATTACTCCCGTTTCGAAAAATAGTCATTGACATCTTTGTAGCCTTCTTTCACCGTTTTTACGCGGGTCGAGACGCCGTATTGGCCGAAGACTTCGCCATATTCCCGGGCGGCCTTCTGTCCGGCGGCATCGTTGTCGAAGTAGAAGCAAATTTCAAACCGTCGGAACTGTTTCATCCACTCCCGCTTGAACATCGTGGCGCTGCCGAGGCTCACGGCGGGCATCCCCTCCTGCATGAGTGTCATGCAGTCGAACGCGCCTTCCGTCAGGTACAGCGTCTGCCCGGTTTTCAGAATATCCATCACGTCGGCATTGAACAACTCGACCGGCACCCCGCTCAGGAACTGGTACCGGGAAACCGTATCGGTCGGATTGCCGATGACCCGGCCCTGCAAAAACAAAATGCGCCCCCGACGGTAATACGGAATGAGGATGGAATGCCGGTAAAAAATCAGATTCCCCTTCTCGTTGAACAAGCCCGCTTCCTGCAAATCCAGCAGGGCGTAGGTGTTGCGGAGATAAGCCTGGGCTGCGTGGTAGTCGTTGACGGTAAAAATCCGGAACTTCCGCAGCGTGGCTTCTGAAAAACCGCGTCCGGTCAGGTACTGCCACGCTTCATCCCGAACGGCGTTGCTGGGTTGTAGCTCACAAATCCGCCGAAAATCTTCGTAAATATCGCTGTGTAACGGTTTGTATTCGTAGGTTTTGGTGTCCGCTGGCAACGTCACTTTTTCCGGACGCGACAACCCGGTCTTCTGGATTTTTTCCAGTTTCCCCCGTTTGTACAGCTCCGGTTTGTAGTCAGGCAGGTAATTGAACGCGAGTTGATGCATGGCCGCCGTGTACTCCAGCCTGGACACGCCCGCGTAGAAATGGATCACATCGCCGTGCCGCCCGCACCCAAAGCAGTGGTAGGAGTTCGTCTGCGGATAGACGACCAACGAGGGCGTTTTTTCGGTATGAAACGGGCAGACGATCTTGCGGTTTTCGTGCAAAACATACCCCAAATCCGACACAACGCGGAGGATGCTGATTCCCCGGGTTTGAGCGAGCAAATCCATCTGGTAGTCGGTTAGTTTACCTAAAATAGACTGAGGATGATAAAAATAAAGTTAGGTAATCAATGGTTACAATATCAAATCCAAAACGGCATAATACAAAAAACCGGTGATTTCTGCATCAACAGAAATCACCGGTGATAAGAAGTAAGTATGCTTGCTTAGTTCAAAAAGCTCAACCGCAATTCAGCCAGTTGATTCCGGATCGAAGCGTCAATCTGGCGGTCGCCGATGCGAAGCACGTAGCCGCCAATCAGTTTCGGGTCGATCTTCTCTTCCAGTTTGATCTGCTTACCGGTATGCTTCGAAACCAGGCTGATGATTTCCTGCCGAAGCTCGTCGGTCAGCGGCACGGTCGTGGTCACCTGCACTTTCTGAATGCCTTTCAGCTCATTATACTGCCGCACAAACTCGTCGGCAATGACATCCATGATGCCTTCCCGGTTTTTCTTCGTAATGATGTTGAAAATCGAGAACGACAGCGGATCGACCCGACTTTCGAAAACTGCCCGCAGCACGGCCAGTTTCTTCTCGTGCCGCAGGATCGGGCTTTTCAGCGCCAGCATCAGATCCCGGTTTTGCCGGGTCACCTGCTGGAAAAACGTCATGTCTTTATACACCTCCTCGACCTTCTGCTTCTCCTGCGCCAGGTCGATCAGGGATTTCGCGTATCGGAATGCAACCGTAGATTCTGCCATTTTTACAATTAAGAGTTAAAAGTTAAAAATTAAAAATATCAGGCGTCAGCCTACTTTTAACTTTTAACTTTTAATTTTTAACTCAATTCAATCGTGATTCGGCGACCAGGCTTTTGACCAGTTCTTCCTGCGATTTTTTGTCGCTCAGTTCTTTGCGCAGCACTTTCTCGGCAATATCGAGTGACAAATCGATCACTTCGCGTTTTACCTGAGCCACCATGGCCTGGCGTTCCGATTGCAGTTCTTCGCGGGCTTTCTCAATGATGTGTTTGCCTTCTTCCGAAGCTTTGTCACGGGCTTCGGCGATGATGCGGTCGCTGGTTTCTTTGGCGCTCCGCAGAATGGCATCGCGCTCGGCGCGGGCTTCGGCCAGCAATTTCTGGTTGTCAGCCTGCAACTTGGCCATTTCCGTCCGGGTTTTTTCGGCCATATCCAGCGCTTTCTGGATATCATCTTCCCGTTCTTTCAGGCTTTCGGTAATCGGTTTCCAGGCAAATTTTTGCAGGATGAAATACAGCAGGCCGAAAACGACCACCATCCAGAACAATAACCCAATGTCAGGAATCAGCAGATCCATGGAAGTATGAAATTAGGATATAGAATAACGTATAAGTTCAGCAATTGATTAGAAAAGATCCGTCGGCTGGCTAGCCCAAACCGACGGATCTTTTCCGGTTTTGGTGAGTCGGATGCCAACGCCTATTGCAATCGGCGACTCGGATTCCGTGCTGGATTAGCCCAGGGAGATCAGCAGACAGATAACGGCCGCGAACAGTGCCACGGCTTCGATCAGCGCTGCGATGATCAACATCGCAGTCTGGATACGACCAGCCGCTTCTGGCTGACGAGCGATCCCTTCCATCGCTGAACCACCGATCCGGCCGATACCCAGACCAGCCCCGATAGCGGCCAGACCTGCGCCGATGGCGGCACCCATTACTGCGAAGCTACCCGTAGCTTCCAAAAGAATAGAGAGCAACATTGCAAACATGCTCGAGAATTGATTTATGGTGAAACAAAAAAATGCAAACGAAAAGTGGTTAATCGGTTTATGATTTATGGTTTAAAGTTTATCGTTGTAACAGAACTATAGACTTTAAATTATAAACCATAAACATAAACTCCCTCAATGTGCTTCCGGACCTTCGTACCCAACGCCGTGATCGGCTTCGTGGTGATCTTCGATGGCGCTGCCGATGTACATCGACGAAAGCAGCGTGAAGATGAAGGCTTGCAGGAATGCGACCAGCAACTCGATCAGGTTCATGAACAGCGAGAACACGACGATCAACGGGCTAACCCCCCAGCCCATGCCCGAGCCGCCCAGGTCATTGGCGATAAAAATGAGCCCCAGCAAGCTCAGAATGATGATGTGACCCGCCGTGATGTTGGCAAACAACCGGACCATGAGCGAGAACGGTTTCATGAACACGCCCACGATCTCGACCGGAATCATGATCGGCAGCAGGGCCACCGGTACGCCCGTCGGTTTGAACAAGTGCGCCCAGTAGTGTTTGTTACCACTCAGGTTGACGATCAGGAAGGTAATCACGGCCAGCGTCATCGTAATGGCGATGTTCCCGGTCAGGTTGGCCCCACCCGGCAACAGACCGAGCAGGTTATTGAACAGAATAAAGAAAAACAGCGTCAGCAGGAACGGCAGATACTTGTAGTATTTCGGGCCGATGTTCGGTTTGGCGATCTCGTCGCGAACGAACAGAATGATCGGTTCCAAAAACGACTGCAAGCCTTTGGGCGCCTTGCCTTTGTTCTTTTCGTAGCCATTCCGGACCGAGAAAAAGACCACAATCAGCAAAACTGCACTCAGCAACAGCGAAGCCACGTTCTTGGTGATCGAGAAATCGTATACTTTGAACGATTTGTCGGGTTCGCCGTTGGCTCCGGCGCGGTAGATTTTGTTGTGTTCTTTAACGTATCCGTTGTAATGCGTTTCGTGGGCAAAATGCGAGGAAGAGAACACTTCCAGACCCCGATCCTGCGTGTACAGAATGACCGGCAAGGGCAGCGTCAAACCGTGTGCAAATTCCCAGCCGTGGTCATCTTTAATGTGGTGCATAATCATATCACCCACATTGAATTTCTTTTCCCCTTCGGCGGCACCGTGTTCGCTGTGATCATCGTGTTGCGCATTGACGGCGACCAAGGTGCTCAGAAACAGGACAATACTTAAAAAACCGTTACGAATCAGGAGACGAAACATATGAAGTAAATGGTATGTATCACAAACCGCGTCGCAAGTTACGACTCAAAATGTAGATTTCAAAGGCTGTATAAAATATATATAATGCAAGAAAGTCGAGAATGAAGACCTTGACGGCGCTGACACCCTGCCACAAAAAGACCCCGACAAAGACCAGCGCCAGAATCAACCGGGCCACGATGGTAGCCATGTAAAAAGGCACGAATTTTTCGCGATTATTCTGAAAACCAATTCCCATGAGTCGGTGAATTAGAAACGAAATGCTAAGAAAAAAAATCAGCATGTATTTCCAATACGGATGAAGCCAGCCCGTGGCCCCAAGCTGTTCGGCTATAAAAAATACAATTGCCAGGAAGGCAGTAAACCCCAGGCTGGGAAGCATACTACGGTTGTTTGGGTAAACTACGAATAAAGAGGTAAAGCGAAGACCCAATGGCGAACAGGGAAAGTACCAGCGTCCAGATGGGCTTCTGATTGCCCTGCCACTCGTCCAGTTTGATCCCGCCCCAGACCCCCAGGCCAATGGTGGCCAGCATCTGAAAGCCGATGGCCGAGTATTGCACAAACGAGTTGGTCCGACGGGTGGCTTTCCGGAGCGGATCGTTCGGGCTGTCAGAAGGGGTTTTATCGGGTTCCATGCGACAAAGGTCTTATGTAGGTGTGAGGATTTTTGTATTTTTGTCTGAGTGGCACGCTTTTCGATACGGTTTTTGCCCGAACGACGTTACTAAATACGTATTGATCTGCGAAGGTAGAAAGCCTTCGGCCGGTTACCAAGCATCCGACTATTTTCCATGCAAGGCAGGTTTTTAAACCGATCTTTTGTCTCGTCTCCCCTACCAAATCTGTGCTGGTTTGCTCTTGTGTGGGCAGTCGTTGCAGTTTGGGTGAGCGGCTGTTCGCAGTACAGCACGAAGAAATTACCGGTTGCTTACCATAACCTGAACGCCCGTTTCAACGCTTACCTGATCGCCCGCGACCGCATCCGGGAAGTCGAACGGTACCGGCTCAAAACCTACCAGGAAAATTATAACCAGCCGCTGCCTATTCTGTTGCCGCTCGACTCCACAAAATTAGAACCTGTTCGGGCACAGCTCGACGATGCCATCAAGAAAGCATCGCTGGTAGCCGAACGACACCAGAATAGTAAATGGCTCGACAACAGTTATCTGTTGCTGGGTACGGCGCGACTGTACCGCCAGGATTACGGCAATGCAATGGAGGTATTCAAATACGTCAACACGAAAGGCGAAGGCGAAGATGAAAAGCATGAAGCGTTGATCGGCCTGATGCGGACGTATATCGAAACCGGTGATTACACGAATGGACTGGGGGTCGCCGAATACCTGCGCGCCCAGCCCCTCAACAAAGCCAACACCCGCGATTATTACCTGACCAAAGCGTACCTGCACCAGAAACGGCAGGAATACGCCATTTCGGCGGCTTTACTGGACGCTACGTTTCCCTTTTTGAAAAAAGGCGAAACAACAGCCCGCTTGCACCTCATCGCCGGGCAGATGTACGACTTGCTTGGCAAGTCCGACCAGGCGCTGGCCCACTATCAGAAGGTACAGAAAAACCGACCGACCTATGAGCAGTCTTTTTATGCGACTATCTATTCCATTCAGGGCGGGCGGACCAGCAGCGAACGGTTTAGCCGGATGCTGAACGATCGCAAGAATACTGATCTGAAAGATAAGATTTACTACACGATGGGCCTGCTCGAAGCGCGGAACGAGCGGTATCCCAAGGCCATCGAATACTGGAAAAAGTCCATTCAGGAAACGACGGCCAACACCACACAGATTCCTTATACGTACATGGAGATGGGAAAACTGTATTTCGAAAAAATGCAGGATTTCCCGTCCGCCAAAGCCTATTACGACAGCGCACTGGCCCTGTTGCCGGAACAGTCGGCGGATTACAAGGCACTGATGAACCGCAAGGTTTATCTGGACGAGTTTGTGGAAAGCCAGCGGACCATCCGAACCGAGGACAGTCTGCAAAAGCTGGCTCAATTGAACCCCGCTGCGCTCGACCGACATCTGAATGACGCCATCGACCGGAAACTGAAACAGGAACAGGAGTTGATGGCCAAAGCCCAGGCGCTGGCCGCTCAGACGGCCAACCGCCCCGCCAGCACCTCCGACATTCCGGCCGATCAGCGGTGGGTGTTGTACAATCCGCTTATCGTAACGCAGGGACGGGCCGAATTTACGCAGCGCTGGGGCAACCGGCCGCTGGAAGACAACTGGCGCCGAAGCCAGAAAGAATCAGCGGCTCAGTTGGTCCAGACGGATGCGTCGCCCCAAAGTGGCACACCCACCAACGGCACGAATGGCGAAATCGTCCTGACGGTTTCGGAGGCCGAGCGAAAAGCCCAGAAAGACGCCCTGTACGCAACCATTCCGCTCAGTCCGGAGGCCCTTCAGCAATCGAACCAGCGGCTGGAAACGGCTTACTATCAACTCGGCAAACTGTACAAATTCCAGTTCAACCAGCCCGACAAGGCTATTCCGACGTTTGAAACCCTCCTGACCCGGTTTCCAAACACTAGTTATAAACCGGAAGTCTATTACCTGTTGATGGTTTCGAACGATCAGCTAAATCGTCCCTCGACCTGGAAAGACAAACTGCTGGCCGAATTCCCCTCGTCTTCCTTTGCCCGCCAGATCGGGAAAACCGGTCCAAACGGTCCGCAAACTTCTACGGGAGAAAATGAAGCCCAGCGGATTTATGCCGGTATTTACGAACTCTACAAAGCCAATAATTTCACCGAAGCCCTCAGCCGGGCCGAAACCGCTCTGACCACCCTGACCGGCAGCGTACTCGAAGACAAGATGGCCTTGCTGCGGGTTATGCTGATTGGGAAAGTCCGTGGTGTCGAACCTTACCGCCAGGCGCTGATTGAGTTTATTCGTGATTATCCGACCAGTTCCCTCCTGCCCCGGGTCAAAGAGATGCAGGTGGCCGCCGAACAGCCGACCGCCAAACGGAAGTAGCGTTTTCGTTTAAATTGTGTACTTTTGGCTAATGCGTAAGCGTTAACTAATTGCACGATTTAATCACTAATTCTTCTATGTTCGAGTTACAACCGGGTTTGTACCGACGCCTGATTGCAAGACTCTGGAAATTGACCTTAGGTGGGATTCTCCTATTGATTCTGTATATAGTAGCGGTAAGTTTCAACTTTTTGTGGTTGTTTGGCGGTATGCCCAGCCTGAAAGCACTTGAGAACCCGCAGAGCTACCAGGCTTCTGAAATCTATTCCGAGGATGGAGTACTGCTGAGTAAATATTACCTCGAAAACCGTACGCCAATCGAAATCTCCCAGGTGTCTCCGAACGTTATTTCAGCTCTGTTAGCTACGGAAGATGCGCGGTTTGTCAAACATTCCGGGATTGACGCCCGCAGTATGTTCCGGGCCATCAGCGGGGTGCTGACGGGCCGAAGCAGTTCGGGAGGGGGCAGTACGCTGACGCAGCAGGTGGCTAAAAACCTCTTCGAAACCCGGACCGAAAAGTTCCGGGGTGTGTTGGGCAAAATTCCCTACGTCCGCGTCATCATCGACAAAACCAAGGAATGGATACTGGCGGTGCGGCTCGAACGCAATTACACCAAGCAGGAAATCATGATGATGTACCTGAATACGGTTTCGTTCGGGAACAACACCTTTGGGATTAAAACAGCCGCCAAAACCTATTTCAACAAAGAACCCTGGCAACTGAACGTCGAAGAAGCGGCTTTGCTGGTCGGGATGTTGCAGAACCCGTCGCGGTTTAACCCCCGGCTGTACGAAGAACGCTCGCAGGTCCGCCGGAATGTCGTGCTGTCCCAAATGCGGAAATACGGTTTTCTGAACGATGATCAGTTTGCGGTTTACAAACAGAAACCCATCAAGCTGGATTTTAACATCGAGAACCAGAACACCGGTCCGGCAGCTTACTTCCGCTCCGTCATCAAAACCGAAATCCGGAAGTGGCTCGATGAGTACAATGAAGCCCATCCGGACGAGGAACTGGACCTGGAAACCAGCGGTTTGAAAATCCGGACAACCCTTGATTCCCGGCTTCAGCGTTACGCCGAAGAAGCGGTGTACGAACACATGCGGGAACAACAGCGGAAGTTCTATGAACACTGGCGCGGCCGGAACCCTTGGGTCTACAAGGATAAAAACAAGCAATGGCGCGAAATGCCGGGCTACATCGAAACGGCCGCCCGGCGAACTCCCCGCTATATTTCGCTCAAGCAGGAATACGGCGACGATGAGCAGGCCATCTGGCGAGAAATGCGTAAGCCCGTGAAGATGAAAGTGTTTACGTATGGTGGTCGGCGGAATGAGAAAGATACCGTCATGAGCCCGCTCGACTCGATCCGGTATTACAAACGGTTTTTGAACGTCGGGTTTATGTCGATGGACCCCCGGAACGGGCACGTCAAAGCCTGGGTCGGTGGCATTAACTTCAAATACATGAAGTTCGACCACGTCAAGCAGGGCAAACGCCAACCGGGGTCGACGTTCAAACCGTTCCTGTACCTGGCCGCCATCGACAAAAACTTCCTGACGCCCTGCGACCGCGTGACCGACCAGCCGGTTCGTTTTGAACCGTATGAGGATCACAACGGCCCAAGAGCCTGGGTGCCCAACAATTCGAACGGCAAGTGGAGTTACCAGCCCTTATCGCTCCGGCAGGCGCTGGGCCGCTCCATCAACTCGGTGAGCGCTCACCTCATCAAGCAGGCAAAAGCGGCCTCGGTAATCGAGTACGCCCATAAGCTGGGTATCGAGAGTGAGTTGCAGGAGAACCCGACCTTGTGTCTGGGCACCAGCGATGTCTCGGTTTACGAAATGGTGGCAGCCTATTGCACCTTTGCCAACGGCGGCTACCGGGTTAAACCGCTGACGGTTCTGGACATTCGGGATAAAAATGGCAACCTGTTGAAAAGCTTTTTTGCCGAAAATAAGCTCGTCATCAACGCCAACACGGCTTACCAGATGCTGTACCTGATGCGTGGGGCCGTCGAAGATGCCGATGGTACGTCTCAACGGCTTCGGACCCAGTACAAACTGCTGGAAGGGGGTAACGAAATTGCGGCCAAAACCGGAACTACCTCCAGCTATTCCGACGGCTGGTTCATGGGCATAACCCAAAGTCTAGTATCGGGGTTGTGGGTCGGTGGCGACGACCGGACGATTCACTTCCGGGATATGGCGTTTGGACAAGGTGCCCGCATTGCCATGCCGGCCTGGGGCATGTACATGCAGAAAGTCTATGCCGATCCGACGCTGAAACGGGCGTTCCCGAAAGGGCCTTTCCGAAAGCCAGACGGTTTTAATTTGGCGCTCGACTGCGGGGGCGGTTACGCCATCGACTCCAGCCAACGCTACATTCCGCCCAAGGTTGTGAATCCGGAAGACGAAGAAATTCTGAATTAGACAAAAGATGTCAGACATGAGACAAGAGATGAATTGAGTAATTAGGTTATTTCTGTTATTATACCAGGCCGTGATTACCCCACCCCAACCCCTCCCCCGTAGGGAGGGGTTGGGGTGGGGTAAAACCTCGGGAACCAATACATCTCACATATCATGTCTGTTGTCTTTCCTCTCTCGTATGAAATTTCTGCTGGCTCCCGACAAATTCAAAGGTTCGCTGACGGCCCGTTCGGTTTGCGACGCCATGACCGAAGGCATTCGGCTGGCTGATCCACAGGCTGAAATCATAGCCCTGCCGATGGCCGACGGGGGTGAAGGAACCGCCGAAGTGCTGACGCTGGCGGCTGGGGGTGACTGGCTGGCGGTCTCGGCGCTCGACCCGCTCGGCAGGCCGATTCAGGCATCCTACGGTATTTCGGCCGAAGGGCAGACGGCCTTTATCGAAATGTCGCAGGCATCGGGTTTGCGGTTACTACAACGAGACGAGTACGACCCGCTCAAAGCCTCTACGTACGGCACGGGTCAGTTGATTCTGGATGCCAAAAACCGGGGTGTAAACCGACTGATCCTGGGCATTGGCGGCAGCGCAACCAACGACGGCGGCACGGGTCTGGCGGCTGCGCTGGGCTGGCAGTTTCTGGATGAAACCGGAAAACCGGTCGAGCCCTGTGGCGGCAACCTGTCCCGGATTAGCCGGATGGTACCGCCGGGCCAGGCCTTCGCGATGCAAGTCGATGTGGCCTGCGATGTAACTAACCCGCTCTACGGGCCAAATGGAGCAGCCGCTATTTACGGCCCGCAAAAAGGCGCTTCGCCCGAAATGGTTGAACAACTGGATCAGGGCTTACGGCATCTCGCCAGTCTGATCCGGGAGCAGTTCGGCGTCGACCTAGCGAACGTGCCGGGGGCCGGGGCTGCGGGCGGTCTGGGGGCCGGGGCACTCTTTTTCCTGAACGCGCGGCTGAAAGAAGGTGTCAACGTGGTCATGGAACAAACCCGGTTTACCGATCACCTTGATGGCGTCGACCTGGTGCTGACCGGCGAGGGGAAACTGGATAACCAGACGCTCCAGGGCAAACTGATTCACGGCATTGCGCAGCAGGCGCGGACGCAGGCCATTCCGACGATTGCACTTTGTGGTACCCTGGAAGCCGGGCCGGAAGCTATTCAGGCGTTGGGCCTCACCGCAGCCTTCTCCGTGCTGAACCGTCCCCAGTCGCTGGATGAAGCCTTGAATAACGCGTACGACGCCGTCCGGCAGACAACTTTTAACGTCATCCGCTTGTTATTGAACTAGGTTTACGGTATACAGTTTACGGTTTTCAGTTCATGGTACTGACATCTAGAACTCAGCACAGTGGACCGAATACTGTAAACTAAATACCGTAAACTGAATACCGCTTCCAATGGCCGAATTTGATTATAAAGCAGCCTTAGCAACCGTCCCGCACGAACCGGGGGTATACCGGTATTTCGATGCCTCGGGCGAAGTGATTTACGTCGGAAAAGCCAAAGACCTGAAAAACCGGGTCAGCAGTTATTTTGTCAAGTCGAACCAGCACGACCGCAAAACCCAGCGGCTCGTCAGCCAGATTCGGAAGATTGAGTTTACCATCGTTCATACCGAATTTGATGCGCTGTTGCTGGAAAACCAGTTGATCAAGCGCTTTCAGCCCCGGTACAACATCCTGCTCCGCGACGACAAGACCTATCCGTTCATCTGCGTTACGAACGAGCACTTTCCGCGCGTGATCACGACCCGGCGGATCGACCGCAAACTGGGCACGTTTTATGGCCCTTACGCGCAGTTACGGCCGATGTACGCGCTGCTGGAGATGTTCAGCCAGTTATTTACGCTGCGTACGTGTAACCTGAACCTCTCGCCCGAAAACATAGAGGCTAAAAAGTTCAAGGTTTGCCTGGAATACCACATTGGCAATTGCAAAGGGCCCTGCGAAGGTCTGGTCAGTGAACCCGAATACCTGAAAGACATCGAGCAGGTTCACACCATTCTGAAAGGAAACGCGGGCCCGGCGCAGCAGTATTTTAAGGAGCGCATGTTGGAATCGGCCAACCAACTGGCGTTTGAACAGGCCCAGCATTACAAGGAAAAGCTGGACGTGTTGCAGAACTTCCAGAGCAAGTCGACGGTGGTCAATCCCAAAATTGCGGATGCCGATGTGTTTACGATCGCGTCTGACGAGTCGGCGGCTTACATCAACTTCATGAAAGTGGTCAATGGGACCATCACGCAAGCCAATACCGTCGAGGTTAAGAAAAAACTGAACGAAACCGACTCCGACCTGCTTACGATGCTGATTGTCGAATTTCGGACGCAATACGGCAGTGAGGCCAAAGAGATTATTACCAACATCCCGCTGGAAACCGACTTGAAGGCCGACATTACGGTGCCGCAGATCGGCGACAAAAAGAAGTTGCTTGATATGTCGCTGAAAAACGTGCTGTATTTTCGCCGGGAACGGGCCGAGCGGGCAGCCGCCGAAGCCACTGGCAACTCCAACCGCAAAGACCGGGTGCTGATCCGGCTAAAGCAGGATTTGCAATTGAAAACACTCCCCCACCGCATCGAGTGTTTTGACAACTCGAACATCCAAGGAACTAACCCGGTTTCGGCGATGGTCTGCTTCATCGACGGCAAACCGTCGCCCAAAAACTACCGTCATTTCACGATCAAAACCGTCATCGGGCCGAACGACTTTGCTTCCATGCACGAGGTCGTCACCCGGCGGTACACGCGTGTGCTGGATGAGCAAACCGGTTTGCCGGACCTGATCGTGATCGATGGTGGCAAAGGGCAGTTAAGTGCTGCCTGTGAAGCCCTGAAAGAATTGAATCTCTATGGACAGGTACCGATTATCGGGATTGCGAAGCGTCTGGAAGAAATCTATTTTCCGGAAGACAGCCTGCCCCTGTACATCGACAAAAAATCTGAATCGTTAAAGCTCATTCAGCGCATCCGCGACGAAGCCCACCGGTTTGCCATCACGTATCATCGCGACAAACGAAGCAGGAATAGCCTGATTAGTGAACTCGAAAATATTGAGGGCATTGGCAAGAAAACGGCGGCCAAGTTGTTGAAGTACTTCAAAGGCGTCAAAAAGATCCGGGAAGCACCGATCGATGATATTGCGACGGTGGTGGGAAATGACAAGGCGCAAAAAATCAGGCAGTATTTCGAAACGATCAATCAAGCCTGAGCTAACAAAAAAGGGAAGCCGGTGGCTTCCCTTTTTTGTTGCGGTTTCGGATTAATACTCCCACAAACCGTGCTCTTCTTCCATCAGTTTCTGCTCGATCTGATACGATTGCATCAACCCTTCCCGCTCGCTGCCGTACTGACCGATCAGGTCGCGGTCTTTCGGGTTCGATACTTTGTAAATCCGTCCCCAGAACAACCGCAGGTCAAAGGCGTCGGCCAGGTTTTTGTGCTGAGCCTGGTTCTGCGAGTTGTACCAGATGAATTTCTTCGGATCGCTACGGAACAGCTTGTCCAGGTCTTTGTATTTGAAATACGCCACCTGCGTTTCCAATCCTGACGGGCTTTTATCCGCCGGAATCACGATGCCTACGGTTTGAATATCATAGTACAACCGGGAACGCTTCCGATCGAAAACCCAATCCTCCTTGATATCCAGCACACTGAATTCGTCAGCCAGCCGTTCGTTGGACGCATCGAAGGGGGAAGCCGCTTTGGCCAACGCTGCTGAATCAACCTTCGGCTGTTCCGGAACAACCGGAGCCGGTTTCACCGGTTTTTTGCCTTTGGTGTTTTTGGCGGTGACTTTTTTCTTCGGCGCGGGCGTTCCCCAACCATCGTCTACGGGTTGCGCTTTTGCGGTTTTTGGCGCGGGCGTTCCCCAACCATCATCCACGGGTTTGGCGGCTGCTTTCTTGTCTTTTGGTGCCTCGCCCCAGCCATCGTTGGTTTTCTGGGTTTCGTCGCCAAAACCGGCCGCTTTCTCTTCCGCCGTCAAAGCAACGCCCTGGTCGGGTATGCGTAGTTTTTCGGCGAATTTTTCAACCGGCAACGGGGTGTTCACCGAGTCGTTGGGATAGGCTACCAACACCCCGGCTTTCACGGCGTCGATCAGGTATTTGGTAATCTGATTGTTCTTCGAGAACATCGCCTGATTCTGCTTCTCGTTCAGGTCGACACGACGCCATAATGTTTTCTTCATCATGATGTCGTTCTCGTTGATCTCGCGAACCGACAACGGATTGGTTTTCGTGTTATCCCGCTCCTGCGCCTGTGCCACCCCGCCTGCCATCACGGCCAACACGGCCGCTACGGCTACACTTCCCGCCTGTTTCATGACCTTGTGCTTTTTGCTTCTGTTCTTCACAATAACGAATTGATCGTCAGTTCTTATACGGTTAGTACAAGATAATTGGGAAATATTTTTGAGTAACCGGAACATCGCTAATTTCTCCACGGAAGTTCTGCCGTTGCACTCCTTCCACTTCAATAACATAACGCATTCCAGGCTGGGCTTCTGAAGCCAAACTGCCGACGCTACCCCCATTAGGGCCTAAAGAAATTGGTCCAGCGATCCGACGGCTACCTTGAGCAAGTGATACCGTGAATCCCGATACACGGAATTTGGCGTCATCCGGCATGAAGTTTTTAAAGCTTTCATCCGGAATAGCCCGAACTTGAATTGAACGCACACTGGATACAGGAGCTCCCTTTCGCTCATCGTATTCCGCTCCACCAATAAAAAGTTTCAGGGTTGGACGAGGTACTCGATTTACTTTGAAAGTATTAGTTCCCAGCAAGCTACCGCCATTGTTAACATTCAATGTTACCTGTGTGGAACTCGGGATCACCGTGATTTTACCCCGCTCACCGCTGGTCAGTACGGCAGCGCCGTTAGCCGTGAAGGACGGATTCCAAAGTGCTCCGAGCTGCGGACTTTGAATGCTTAGTTTGTTGGCGCAACCGAGGTACAAAGGCGGCAACGAAGCCGTTTCGATCTCGTACGACGGTTTGGCAACGAAATATTCCTGATTGAAATTAACGGTTTTCATGCCGTCCGGAGCCTGGTAGCTAATGGAACCAACCAGCGTACGACGGGCCAGGCCGTTCTTGTCATACGTACCACCCTGGGCCGTAAATTCAATCTTACCGACGCCATTTTCAACCCGTACCGCTCCATTATTCAGGCTCATCCGGGGCGTAATTCCGCTCGACGAAGCCGCCAGGAACATTTCCCCTTTGAACTTTGTACCGGCCACCACCACTTTCGACTCCATGCTGACCATCGCCAGAATTTTGTCAAACTTGATGTCCTGCGCGCCCACTTTACCCGCCAGGTAATCCAGCACTTCGCCCTCCATCCGACGGATGTCCGACTGCCGCTGGCTCAAAACCGCCAAAGCCGCCGGAACCGGGGTTTGTTCAAAGTTCAGTTCGGCAAAATCCTTGTTGCGCTGGTCTCTCGAACGGCTGGCAATCGGATCATCTTTCGCATCCACAGCCAGCGGAGTGAACTTTGCGTTCGGATTGTACTTCTGCAATTGCTGAACGTACTGATTCAATTTTGCCTGCAATTCGTAAGCTTTTCCGTTCTTGTTGTTCCCGATCATGATGGAACCAACCCGCGTTTCTTCGTTCGGGTTTTTGATGTTTCCCTCCTCATCGCGACCGCCACCGGCTTCGTTAATGATCTGATCTTTCAGCGCATCCAGTTCGGCAACCACACCGGATGTCAGTTCACGCACTTCCTGCGCCTGTTTGACTATGGCTAAATCTGCGGCCCGGTTTCCAGATTTTTCCACCGTGGCCCGGATATTATCTAACGTAGACTGATTAATTCGATTGGCTGAACCCGTCGATGTTTCCAAACTGTTGTTCAGCAGAATAAACTTTTCCAGTAAGGCCGAACTAACCTGTAAGGCCAGCATGGCGGTCAATACCAGATACATCATCCCGATCATTTTCTGCCGGGGTGTTTCTTTTCCTCCTGCCATTAGTGTATGGTAGTGTAAGCTGTAATGTAGAGTTGAAGATTATTTCGCACCGTTCCCGCGCATGGCCGTCAACATGCTGCCGTATACGTTGTTGAGCGACGACAGGTTGTTGGTCAGTTTCGACAGTTCGGTTTTGAACTGCTGCGTATCGCGGCTGGCATCGGCCATATTTTCCATCGCGCTCGTTAGGTTGCCGTAGAAAGCGTTCATGGCTTTCAGGTGCTTGTTCGTATCCTGCAATTCGAGTTCATAAACGGCATTCAACGCGCCCATGCTCTGCGTAATCTTCTGGAACTGAGCCCGGTATTCTTTCGCATCCTGCGTGGCATCCGCCATGGCATTCATGGCCGTCACGGCCACTCCATACGACTTGTTCATGTCGTTGATGGCGCTGGCAGCCTGCCGTACATTTTGCGCGTATTCGTTAGTCGCAACGGTAGCCTCCGAAACATCCCGCATCCGGCCTACGGTATCGGTAAAGCTGCGCAGACCCGTTCCCAGTTTCTCAAAAATGTCCGGCGTCACTTTCGCATCGGCCAGCATTTTATCCATATTCGCTGTCAAACCGTTGCTTTGCAGCGCCGGTCCACGTTTCGGTAACTCACCTTTATAATCGTCGGCCAGTTCCGGATAAACTCGGGTCCAGTCCGGTTCGGTTTGGGTAGGCTGGAAAAAGGTTTGTAAAGCAAAAAGGGCAAAAATGGCGGCTTCCACGGACAAACCGATCGTCAGCATGGGGCCACCCCAATCATAGTGTTGAATTTTACCTAACGCCCCAAGGACAACGACAGCCGCCCCGGCGCTATATACAGTAGGAAGAACCTTATCAAAGAAAACATTCGAGCCGTTACTTTTAGCCATGATATTAGAGAAAAAAAGGTAAGCCTTGTATTTTGTTTAAGAGTTTACAGGGTAAGAATGCAGATGCCAAACCGGGTGGATTAACGGCGCCGGGCTCCGCCTGAAGCCGTGCGGCCCTGAAGGTTGTCCATCACGCACCGGAAACCGATGTACGAACGCTTGTTGTACTCGTATTCGTAGTAGCGTGTGCCGGTTTCCAGGTAATACGAGATGTCTTTCCACGAACCACCCCGTACAACCTTCCGGGGCTCGTCGGCATTCTGGTTATCCGGGTTCATATCCCAGACGATGGCCGAAGCATTCTCGGCGTAGGCATCCCGGGTCCATTCCGCCACGTTTCCGGCCATGTTGTACAGACCGTATTCGTTGGGGTTGTAGGCATTAGCCGGGGCGGTATACGGATACCCGTCGGCGTCGAAGTTTCCGCGTTGCGGTTTGAAGTTAGCCAGATAACAGCCTTTGCCGTTCGCTACGTACGGGCCACCCCAGGGATATTTGGCGGAGTTCCGTCCACCGCGTGCGGCCCATTCCCATTCGGCTTCGGATGGTAAGCGGTAGCGGGGCGATACAAATTGCCCTTCTTTCGTACGGTAATCGTTGTAGAGGTTCGTCCGCCAGTTGCAGAAATACTGAGCCGCCTGCCAGCTTACGCCCACCACCGGGTAGGTATCGAAAGCCGGGTGCGAAAAGTAATACTCCAGCATCGGGTCACCGTTGTGGTACGTAAAGTCGTTTTTCCAAACGGTGGTATCCGGGTAATACTTGCTCATGATTTCCTCTTCACCGAGCACCGAAACCGAGTCCGTCAACAGGGCGTTGACAAACTGCCGGTATTCGTGGTTAGTGATTTCGGTATCATCCATGTAGAAGGAACTAATCGTCACCCGGCGGTTCATGTTTACCTGCGTGGCAGCCAGATCCTCATCGGCCTGCCCCATCATGAACGAACCGGACGGGATCAGCACCATGCCATACGGCGTTGTCTGTTTCCAGCCTTTCCGGCCGGCGGCAGTGATCTCCCCGTTGGTTACCCCAACGTCTTCCCCTTTGCCTTTTCCTCCTCCGAATTTGGACTTGATAAACCCGCAACCCTGCATCAGCAGAATCGTTGCCACCACCATCACCCCTCGGGCTGCGTTGCCGGTAAACCACTTATGACTCATAGTTGTATGGTACGTTAAAATCTGTTTCGCGTGCAAACCAGTCTTAGAACGAAAATAAAGCATTTTATTGTATACGTACAGTTGAATTGATTAAATGCAATTTATTATTCCAGAAAAGTGCAAACTTTCATGCGAACCGTTTTATCACCTGTCCAACTAATTTTCAAAATTATTACTTTGCCGCTAAACAGCCTAACAATAATTACGCCAATAAGTTGGAAGCCGGTAACGAATACGGGTCGATGCCGGTTTCGCGCTTTCATCAATACCGGAAACGAGGAGTCCGGATGATCGGTTTCCGACCACTACGTGGTTCCGGAAGTGAGTACGACAGCAGCAATTCGTGGGAAGTGGGACTCTTGGCCCCTTGATTACCCACCACAAAATCGAAGGCATAACCAAATCGCAACGCATTGTTACGCAGCAGGCTAACTCCGCCTGTCAACGTAAACGCATCGCCCTGCCGATACCCCAGCCCAACCCAATGCCGTTTGTCATACATGCCCATCACGTTTACCTCCAGCGACGAGTACGTTCCATTCGTATTAAACTTGTAAAGGGCCGCCGGTAAAATATCGATCAGATCATTCCAGGCATACCGGTAACCCGCCGTTAAATAAGCCGTTCGGTACAAGGAATTGCCGTTTGCTTCGCTGCCTAATTCGTAATCCGGCTGGGTCAGGTGTTTCATGCTGAAACCGACATTGTACGTCTCGGTTTGGTAGGCAATTCCAGCGCCCAGATCAGGCCGGGTTTGGTTGACACGCCCGTTGGCAATCAGGGGATCGCCGGGTTCGTTGGGGCGCAGCCGGTCGTAATTGATCGACCAGTTGTGGAGCCCGCCTTCAGCCCCGATGGAAAGCGTTCCTTTCTTGATCGGCAACCGGACCGCATAAGCCAATTGTACCCGCTGAAATCCCTGGGGACCGAATCGTTCGTTAACCGCGTATAGGCCCACGCCACTCCGGATCTGATTCAGGGGCATGTTGAACGAGAACAACTGTGTGTTGGGTGCCCCACCTTCGTCAAACGTACCCTGATACCCCAGATACTGGGTCCGGTGGACCAACTGAAACCGGGCTACGCCTTCCGACCCGACCGCTGCCGGATTGTAGTAGACCGGATTTAACATAAACATGCTGAATTGCGGGTCCTGATCTTGCGCTTGTACCCCCGAAACCGGGAGTAAGCAGGCCATTCCTACCAGGATAACGTAGAACGTACGAATCATACAACTATCAGATCATCTATCAGTAAGTTTCTTGAATCGAACCACCGGTTAAACCGATTGTTCGGCTCGTTGTCACGCCAAGCAGCATGTTACCTATTAAACGGAGATTTTCCAAAAATATTGGTGGAAAAAGGACGGTTTAAAACAGCGGTTGCGCGGTCTGAAGGAGAACAGGGGCTCGTCTTCGCTCTCTTCTTCAAACCGCGCAACCTCATTCAGGCATCGGCCGGGCTACTAGCTGTTGGCTTTTTTAATGTATAACTCAAGCGCACCCGCCATCGAAGGAGCGTTGGGCAAAGGTGCTTCAATATCGAGAATAAACCCGGCTTCAGTAACAGCCCGCGCCGTGGTGGGGCCAAAAGCCGCCATTCGAATGCCGTTTTGCTGGAAGTCCGGAAAATTGTGCAGCAGGGAGTTGACGCCCGACGGGCTGAAAAAAGCAATGATGTCGAACGCGTTGACCGGCAGGTCCGACAGATCCGTCGGTACGGTTTCGTACATGACAGCTTCGGTCAGGTGCAAGCCGCTGGTATCCATGAAATCCGGAATGTCGTTGCCCCGGATGTTGGAGCAGGGAAACAGAAATTTTTCGTTCTTGTGCTTCCGAATCAGATCGAACAGGTCGGCAGCAGTTTTGGTGCCTGTAAAAATTTTCCGCTTCCGGATGACGATGTATTTCTGCAAGTAATTGGCGGTTTGCTCCGTGACGCAGAAGTACTTCATATCGGCGGGCATTTCCATCCGGGCCTCCTGGCAAATCCGGAAGAAGTGATCGACGGCATTGCGACTGGTAAAAATGATCGCCGTATGATCGAGGATGTTGATTTTCTGCTTCCGAAAGTCTTTGAAAGACACCCCCTGAATCTGAATGAACGGGCGAAACTCGATCTGCAGTTTGTACTTGTCTGCAATGTCAAAATAAGGTGAATTGGCATCGGCAGGGCGGGCTTGCGTCACTAAAATACTGGCAACTTTCGTTAGCCGCTCCTGGTCGTTCTTCGCAGAAATCTCACTCATCGAATTCCTCGCGTTTTGTGTTTAAAGCTGGCACAAGGGCTACAGAGCGAACCGCACCCCAATGGTTAATGGTATCAATTCAACGATGCAAAGGTACGAAAATAAATAGAGATTTTTGACAACCGCTTTGTTCGCAATGACGACATACAACAAGCCTAGCCGCACAACGTAGAAACCCACAAAGGGGATGATCAGCCACAGACTGGGCCACGAACCAACTGTGGGCGTATTGGCCGCAATGGTAGCGACCGTGACCGTGCCGACCGTAAAAAAAATCAACGACGATTGCAGCACTTTGAAAAAGTGCAGGTTAACAATTTCTTCAAGCCGGTATAAACTGCCGATCGCGACAACAAAAAGGTACTTTGCCAGCATCAGCAGGAACGCCAGTCCGCTCAATTCAAAGAAAGTGAGCGTCAGATCCCACAAACTTTGCCCCCGCAGCAGCAAAGCCCGCGACAGAAACAGATCGATATTTTTACTCTGAATAATCAGGTACAGATAAGCCGTCATGAAACTCAAATTCATGACAAAAAGCAGGTTTGTCCGGCTCAGGGGACGCGTCACCAGAAACAATTCGTCGCGCACGGTAATGGCGAGCAGATCGGCCAGATTGAAAAACCGCAGGAAGGCCCGGTGGTGAAAGTTGAACAGGTAGGCATTGACGGCGACGATGAACAACAAACTCAGCGTGAAGAAGTTGGTATAAACCGACAAACGACGAGGTAAAATGCTCAGACGAGTATTTGTCGTGGCCACGTCTTTTTGGGCGGCTGAGCGCCGATGCCCGATAAAAACCTGCTTATCATCGACGCCGGGGCTTCCGTACAGCGTCACAAACAACTCCGGTTTGCGGTAGACGCGATACAAACTGTCCAGGTTGATGACCAGCCACTCGCTGGCATTCAGTTTACTTTTGAGGGCTGCGTCAATAAACAAAAAACCGTCCTGTTGCGTAGAAATCAATAAGTTATATCGGCGGTTACTCTCGATGTCCAGAAAAAAACTGACGGAGGGGACCAGGGCGTGCTGTTCGTCGATAAAAGGCACATAAGATTTGTAGGCCTGGTCGTAAACCAGCCAGTCGTTGCGGAAGTCGTGGACGGGAAAAAACTGCTGATTCGGCCCGACTCCCTGCGCCCAACTTCCAACGGCCCACAACAACAGTATGGACACAAGCAAACAAAACCGCACCCTTTTGGAATTATGAGTTAAGAGTTAAGAGTTAAGGGTTGGCTGACGCATTCTACTGCGGAGCAACTCTTAATTCTTAATTCTTAACTCTTAACTATCTAATTCTTTCCCAGCGCCTTAAGCATCGTCTCGCCAATGTTCGCGGGCGACTCGACGACGTGAATACCGCATTCGGACATGATCCGCATTTTGGCGGCTGCGGTGTCGTCGGCGCCCCCGATGATGGCTCCGGCGTGGCCCATCCGGCGACCTTTCGGCGCGGTTTGTCCGGCGATGAACCCAACAACCGGTTTGCGGTTGCCGTCGGCTTTGATCCAGCGGGCGGCTTCGGCTTCCATGCCCCCACCGATTTCACCGATCATCACGATGCCCTCCGTTTCGGGATCGTTCATCAGCAATTCAACAGCTTCTTTGGTCGTTGTGCCGATGATCGGGTCGCCCCCGATTCCGATGGCCGTCGTCTGGCCCAGGCCTACTTTCGAAAGCTGATCAACGGCTTCGTACGTCAGCGTACCGGACTTGGAAACGATGCCGATGGTGCCTTTCTTGAAAATGAAACCGGGCATGATGCCAACCTTACATTCTTCCGCCGTCATCACACCGGGGCAGTTCGGGCCGATCAGCCGAACCTCCTTATCCTGCAGGTAGGCTTTCGCTACCATCATATCTTTGGTCGGAATACCTTCCGTGATGCAGATAATCACCTTGATCCCTGCATCGGCGGCTTCCATGATGGCGTCAGCGGCAAAAGCGGGCGGCACGAAAATAATCGAAACATCAGCCCCGGCTTTTTCGACAGCTTCCTTCACGGTGTTGAACACAGGCCGATCGAGGTGGGTTTGGCCGCCTTTGCCCGGCGTAACTCCGCCAACGACGTTCGTGCCATACTCGATCATCTGCTGAGCATGAAAGGACCCTTCAGAGCCTGTAAAACCCTGTACGATAACTTTGGAATTCTTGTTAACTAATACGCTCATGATGAATGGAAAGCTATGCTATGCGTGTGAAGGTATAAGCTTTTGGAACTGGCGCAAAAGTAGAGCGAAATGGGAAAAGAAAAAAGTTAAGAGTGAAGAGTTAAGAATTAAGAGTTGGCTGGCGCGGTTTTAACTCTTAATTCTTAACTCTTCACTCTTAACTCCCTTTGTCTTTTTCTTCGAAAAATTGTTATTTCCAGCATGAACATATCGAACATGGTATCGGAAGCCGTCCTGGCTTTCACGGGTATCTGGGTCTTTTGGCGCTACTTTCAGGGATTAAGCTGGTACAACCGGATTTTGTGGGGACTTTTTCTGATTACGATCTCGATGACAGCCCTGGTCGGTATTCTGCTGTTTGCAGGCATCGAAGGTGTGGCTGCGTTGCACCATTCGCTGGAAACGCTGGCGGGGAGTCTGGGCGTGGTTTGCGTCATTGTCGGCGTCTGGGGCGTCATTCTGAAGCAACGAATCAGGCAGAGCAGCTTCATCATTACCATTACGCTCGGGCTGGGGCTTTTTCTGCTTTTATTGCTGAATCCAACTATTGGTGGGTTCCGGGCGGTGGTGCCATCGATGGGCATGGTCATCGTCCTGCTCATCGCTTTTTTGGGCGTCATGCGCCGGGATCCCCGGGCTTCCTGGATTGTGCTGGCCGTCATGATCCTGGCGTTGGCAACCCGGCTGGGGCAATCCAAGAGTTTGCCGATTTCACCGATTGATTTCTACCATTATACCCTCTCATTATCAATACTTTGCTTCGGAAAAGCCGTACAAAACTTCCATCAACCGACCTAAGTAAAGGGGATTTTAATTTTGCCCAACAGCTTTTCAAACGCACCGGCGCACGGTTTTTTTGGCTAACTTGCCGACATGGATAACTTCGTTGTCTCAGCCCGAAAATACCGTCCGGCAACCTTCGATACGGTCGTCGGGCAGGCTCATATTACCACCACGCTTAAGAATGCGATTTTAACCAATCACTTGGCGCAGGCGTTTCTGTTTTGCGGGCCACGGGGGGTTGGCAAAACAACCTGTGCCCGGATTCTGGCCAAAACCATCAACTGTCAGAACCTCAGTAAGGTCAAGTCTGCTGATGCCGTCGAACCTTGCGACCAGTGTGAATCCTGCGTGAGTTTTAATCAGAATGCCTCGTTCAATATTCATGAACTCGACGCGGCTTCCAACAACTCGGTCGAAGACATCCGAAACCTGATCGACCAGGTGCGGTATCCACCCCAGTCCGGAAAATATAAGATTTATATCATTGATGAGGTTCACATGCTGTCGCAGGCCGCGTTCAATGCGTTCCTGAAAACACTGGAAGAACCGCCCTCCTACGCTATTTTTATTCTGGCGACCACGGAGAAACATAAAATTTTACCGACGATCCTGTCGCGCTGTCAGTTGTTCGACTTCAACCGAATTCAGCCGCGCGACATCGCCAATCACCTGGCCAATATTGCCCAAAAGGAAAGTATTCAGGCTGAATACGAAGCCCTTGAACTGATTGCCCAGAAGGCCGACGGGGGGTTGCGGGATGCCCTCTCGATGTTCGACCTGAACGTGACCTTTTCGGAAGACCGGGCGCTGCGGTATAAGGAGGTGCTCGATAACCTGCACATTCTCGATTACGACTATTATTTCCGGCTGACCGACCTGCTGCTGGCCGCTAATCTGCCCCAAAGCCTGTTGCTGTTCGACGAAATTCTGCGCAAAGGCTTCGACGGTCACCAGTTTATCGTCGGTCTGAACGAGCATTTCCGGAATCTGCTGGTTTGCAAGGATGCGGCAACGGTGACTTTACTACAAGTTACCGACAGTGTTCAGCAGAAATACCTGCACCAGGCCGCCGAAGCTCCGTTGAGTTTTCTGCTTTCGGCGCTCAGCGTCGGGGCACAGTGCGATCTGAACTACAAATCTGCTAAAAATCAGCGGCTGCATGTGGAAGTCTGCCTGATGAAACTGGCTAACTTGCCCCATGTGCTCGACCTTTCTGCACTGCCGGTTTCAGCCGGTGGTGCCGATCCGAAAATCGCCCGGGAAACCGAGCGGGTTGAAAAAAAAAAGGACAGCCCAGCCGGGTCTGATCCTGCAGACACCCGACCTGAACCCGTAGCCCTGCCCTCGCACACGAGCGAACCGGCCAATGGGTACCATGCCCGGCCGAATGGGAACGGCAACGGAGCCGCAGTCAAAACCGTTCCGGAACGCCCTGCTATCGTGGTCGAGATTCCGAAACCGGTCAGCAGCCGGTTGAAAACGACGGCCAACCTGGTGCCGACAGCCCGGCCCGTTGCGGCCCCGGTGCAGGAAGTGGTAACGGCCGTTCTGGAAGCTCCCCGGGTCGATAAACCGTTCATCTTTGAGCAGTTAAAAGCCGCCTGGCAGACCTTTACCCGACTACGCGACCAGCAGGGCGGTTCTCAAACCGAGCAGGTCATGCTCAATCGGGAATTTGTGCTCGACGGGACAACCATCCATCTTACGCTCGATAATTCATTACAAGCTGACCTGCTGAACGACCTGCGCCAAGACTTGCTCACCTATCTCCGGCAGGAACTGCGCAACAGCCAGATTCAACTCACGCATACCATTGCCGCCCAGGAAACCCGCCGGATGATCTACACGCCCCAGGATCGATTCAATTACCTGGCCGAAAAAAACCCGGCGCTTTTGGAGTTAAAACGAACCTTGGGCCTGGACGTGGATTATTAACGTACCCACGGACTTTAGTCCGTGTGAGCTAGACAACCCTTAAGTTGATATTAACTACTGGATCATAGAAGCTCACACGGACTAAAGTCCGTGGGTACATGAAAACGCTTCAACCGGGTTTTCTACCAAAATCTGCTTCCAGTCTTTTTTCGTGAAGCCCCGACGGTTTAGTTCGGGCATGAGTTGGGTGAACAACACTGTGTAATCCCGACCAATCGGGCCACCTCCGGGCTGGCCCGGATCATACCAACCCGCGTCGTGTGATAACAACGTGCGGTGCAAAAGGCGGTTTTCTTTCAGCAACAGCAGGTTTTCCGCATACTGGCTGACGTTGTTGCCGTCCAGCCCGTCCAGACTCACCCAGGCACCTTCCCGAATCGCGCGGGCGTAGTGCACCATGTTCTGTCCCTGCGCGTGTACCCAGACAAAAGCCGACGGATCGACGCCCTCCTGTTTCAAAATCGCTATCTGTTCAAAAGCCGGAACGTAGGGGCCGGTATGCGAGCAAATCGTCAGGCCGGTGCGTTTGTGCGTGCGGGCAGCCGCCGTAATGAGCTTCTGGTGCAGTTCTGACAACGGGCCGGGGTTGACCCCAATTTTCAGGAAACCCGGACGAATACCGGTTTCATCAATGCCCTGCTCAAACTCGGTCACCCAGCGGTCGGCCAGTTGATCGGCGGTTTCGGTTCGGGCGTGGGCAGGTAGGTATTTATCGTTCGAAGCGCCGTAATAACCGGTGTTGGTCACAATCCGAACGCCGGATTTTTCGGATAACTCCTTCAGTAATAGCGGATCGCGACCCAGATAAGCGGGCGTACAATCCAACAGCGACCGGACGCCCAGTTGACGCAATCGTTGCAGGTACGGCAGCATTTTGGCGACCACCTCCGGGCGATTCCAGCGGTCAGGCCGTATCTGATCCGCGCCGATGAAGTCCACCAGCAAATGCTCATGAATCAGCGTCAGGCCAAGGTCCGACGCCCGAATGGGGCCTGTCACCGTGTGGCAGATGGGTTTGGGTCGGAAAGCCCCGGCGAAACCGGCGGCTACGGATGCTTTCAGGAAAGTCCGGCGTTTCATGCCGTGCAAGGGTTAGGATTTTAGATAACTTTTGGCTTCCCGAATGGTCGATTTATACCCGGCCAGATCAAGCGCTTTTTTGTACATCGACTTCGCCCGGTTTCGGTCGCCGGTTTGGGCCGCGATCCGCGCCAGGCCGCTATACGAATGGGCTGCATACTGTTTCGTAAAAACCGCATTCATCGGTAATTTAATGGCAGCCTGGTACTTTTCAGCAGCCCCTTTCAAATCGCCGTTCAGCTTTTCTTCGATCAGGCCTTCGAGCGTGCTGACGGGCATTGCCAAAAACCGTTGCGGCATTTTCTGGAGCCGCTCCAGGTAGGGCTGGGCTTCGCGGTACCGGCCCGACTGTACCAGCCCTTCGGCGCATTCCAGGTTGAAGATCGGATTTTTGGGGTATTTATCCGCCAGCGGTTTCATAAAATAAGCCGCCCGAGCTGGTTGGCTTTCGTGTTCCAGGTAGATGTGGCTCAAATAGATGGCGGTTTCGGTCCGCGTAAACAGCCCGCGCCGGGATGCGGTTTCCATCTGCTTCAAACCCAGCGCCATATCGCCGTCCTGGAAAAAAAGCAACAGCGGTTTTGACACCGGATGATCGGCAGGATAGCGTTCGATGTAATAATTATACAGTCCGGTCGAGAAGTAAAATTCCGGATTTTTTTCCATCAGTTTAAACCCTTTTTTCAAATACCCGTACGCCTTCTGCGCTTCGCCAACGGCTTTCATCGTTTCATCATCATAGTGGTATTTCATCGCCAAATACCCATGCGATGCCAGCGCAAAAAAGACGCCTTCCGGGTCGTTCTCGTTGCGGTCCAGCAGTTTTTTCGACAAGGCAATTCCCTGATTCAGGTAAGACATGTATTGAGCCGTTGCCGATTTGTTTTCGTTCAGCGGAAGAAATTGCCAATACATCTGAACCGCTTTTAAAACTGGCACAACTGGGTGCTGCGGATATTTTACTTTGACCTGCCGGATATACTCCTCGGCTTCGTCAAACTCGTAATTGTAAATTTTATCGGTGGCTTTTAAAATAACTTGCTGAATATCTGCATCATTCAGCAATTGAGCCGGAGAAGCGAAGGGAAACAGAAAGAAGAGGAAGAGGCAAAATTTTTTCATGAGACGGTGTGTTAAAAACTATGAGAATGTTCTTTTTTGAAGAATTCGAACAGACCCTTACTTTTGTTCATTCTCAATGGGCCTAACGACACCCCCGCCGAAAAAGTTTGCTATGATTCACTATGAGCATTTTGTCCTGGATAACGGTCTGAAAGTCTACGTTCACGAAGACCCAACCAGCCCGATGGCGACGGTTAATATTTTGTACAATGTCGGGTCCAGGGATGAAGATTCCGGGAAAACCGGCTTTGCTCATTTGTTCGAGCACCTGATGTTTGGGGGGTCGCAGAACATCCCGGTATACGACGAACCACTGCAAAAAGTGGGGGGCGAAAACAACGCTTTTACCTCGCCCGACATCACCAACTATTACATCACGCTGCCGTCGGCCAACCTCGAAACGGCCTTCTGGCTCGAATCTGACCGGATGCTCGGCCTGTCGTTCGACCCGACGGTGCTGGACGTGCAGCAGAAAGTGGTAATTGAGGAGTTCAAGCAACGGTACCTTAACCAGCCCTACGGCAATGTCTGGCTGAAACTGCGGCCCCTGGCCTACCAGGTACATCCCTACCAGTGGGCGACCATTGGCAAGGACATCAGCCACATTGAAAACGCGACGCTCGACGACGTAAAGCACTTTTTTTATACGCATTACGTGCCCAATAATGCGGTTTTGGTGGTGGCCGGGAACGTCACGCTGGAGCAGGTCAAACAGTTGTGCAAAAAGTGGTTTGCGCCAATTCCGATGGGAAAACCGCCCGTTCGGAACCTGCCGCAGGAGCCTGTGCAAACGGCCCCCCGGTTTCTGGAAACCGTTGCCGAAGTTCCGCTGAATGCACTCTATAAAGTCTACCACATGCCGGGCCGTTTCGCCGACGATTACTACCACGCTGATCTGCTGGGCGACGTGCTGGGTCGGGGCAAATCGTCGCGGCTGTATCAGAAATTACTGAAAGAAAAGGCTTTATTTACCAGTATTTCGGCCCATTCGACCGGTTCGCTGGACCCCGGTTTGCTGGTGGTCAGCGGGTCGCTCAATCAGGGCGTGTTACTGGAAGAAGCCGATGCGGCCATCGATGCGGTGTTGGACGAGGTCATCAGCCAGCCCGTTTCGGAAGAAGAACTGGCGAAAGTGAAAAACCAGGCCGAATCGACGCTGGTCTTCTCGGAGGTGGAGCTGCTGAACCGGGCCATGAATCTGGCATACGCGGCCAACGCCGGTCATGCCGACTGGGTCAACCAGGAACCCGAGCGAATTCAGGCCGTTACGCCGGACGACATTCAGGCAGCGGCTCAGCGGATTCTCCGCAAAGAAAACCGTTCCACATTGTATTATCGAGCCGCATAGGTCACATAGGTCAGATCGCATAGGTCGAGGCATATAGCTAATTTTCAGATGAAAATCCGCGTAGGACAAGGATATGATGTGCATCAACTGACCGAAGGCCGGGATTTCTGGCTGGGCGGTATTCTGATTCCCCATACGCACGGCGCATTGGGGCACTCAGATGCCGATGTGGTTTGCCACGTCCTTTGTGATGCGCTGCTGGGAGCCGCCAATCTGCGGAACATCGGATACCATTTCTCGGACAAAGATCCGCGTTGGAAGGGCGTCGACAGCAAGTTACTGCTGGCCGAAGTGATGAAGATGATTCGGGAAAAAGGCTACGAAATATCGAACGTCGATGTGACGGTGGTCTTGCAGGAGCCGAAGCTGAATCCGCACATTCCAGCCATGAAAACCTGCCTGGCGGGCGTAATGCAGGTTTCGGAGGAAGATATTTCCATCAAAGCCACGACCTCCGAACACCTGGGCTTTGTCGGCCGAAAGGAAGGCATCGCGGCTTTTTGCGTCGCGTTGATTTATTCAGAGTAACCCTGAAAAAGCGTTTTAATCTAGCATTTATCCGACAACTATGCCAGCACATCTGCGAACTTTGCGCTTCCTTTTTATCCTGTCGGCTGGCCTGACAGCCGCTTATGCCCAGCCGAAGGTGTCGACGCCCAGCGGTCCGATTGATTTTGAAGAATACGAACCGGTTTCGACCCTCAAGGTTCCCGAACACAAAATCACCCGGGCCAAATACCCGTTCATCGACGTGCACAACCACCAATACGAAATGGACGGGGCCGACCTGCGCAAGCTGATCACCCAGATGGACAGCCTGAACATGGGAATTATGGTCAACCTGAGCGGACGCGGTTTCACGTCGAACGTGGCCGAAAGCACCCGGTTTCTGGATAAAGCCCTGACCAACATTCAGAAAACCGACGCCAAACGGCTGGCGATTTTTACGAATATCAACTTTGCCAACCTCGGCGATCCGGGCTGGACCGAACAGGCCGTCAAGCTGCTGGAAGATGATGTCAAAAAAGGGGCCAAAGGGCTTAAGATTTACAAAAGCCTGGGGTTCAGTGTAAAAGACAACAAGGGAACCCGCGTGCAGGTCGACGACCCGCGTCTGGACCCGATCTGGGCGAAATGCGGCCAGTTGGGGATTCCGGTTTTGATTCACACCGCCGACCCCAAATCGTTCTGGGACCCGATGGACCGCTTCAACGAACGCTGGCTCGAACTCAAAACCCACCCCGGCCGCAAGCGCTCGGACGACAACCCGGTTTCGTGGGAAAAGCTGATTGCCGAACAGCACAACGTGTTTCGGAAACATCCGAAAACCACGTTCATCAACGCCCACATGGGCTGGTATCCGAACGATCTGGTGAAGCTGGACAGTTTGATGAAGGTGTTCCCGAACATGGTGCTGGAAATTGGCGCGGTGATTGCCGAGCTCGGTCGCCAGCCCCGGACCGCCCGGAAATTCTTCGAGAAATACCAGGACCGGATTCTGTTCGGCAAAGACAGTTGGGTCCCGTCGGAATACGCGACGTACTTCCGGGTGCTGGAAACTGACGACGAATATTTTCCGTACCACAAAAAATACCACGCCTTCTGGCGGATGTACGGGATGGCGCTGCCGGATGAGGTCTTGAAAAAAGTCTATTACAAGAACGCGCTTCGGATCATCCCCGGCCTGGATAAAACCCAGTTTCCGAACTAACGTACCCACGGGCTTTAGCCCGTGAGCGCTAGAATTATCCGTAGTCAGGAAATCTCTCCCGGATAGATCCCGTCTTTTGTGAGTAAATTCTACCTATTTGATTATTCTTGCTCACACGGGCTAAACGGGGCCGCCCGGCGGTCCGTGAGTACGATATGAAAATCACACAGATCGACATTTTTAAGTACAACATCCCGCTGAAAGCGCCCATCGCCATTTCGCTGGGAACGATTGAAAACGCCCGGAATCTGCTCATTCGGATTCAGGCCGATGAGCTGACTGGCTGGGGAGAAGGTTCGCCGTTCTGGATGATTGTGGGCGAAACGCAGGAAACCGGTTTTGCTGCCGCCCGCGATTTTGCCAACCTGCTGCTCGGCCAGAATGCGCTGGACCTGGAAGGTAACCTCAACCGGCTGGATGCCTATTTGCCCCACAACCCGACGATCAAAAGCGCCTTCGACATGGCGCTGTACGACCTCGCGGCCCAGGCAGCCGGGTTGCCGCTGTATGCTTTTCTGGGCGGAGAGCGGTTTACAATCGTCACAGACGAAACGATCTACCTCAACCTGCCGGAACGCATGGCCGATGATGCCCGCCGGATTCAGGCCCAGGGCGGATTGGCAATTAAAGTAAAGCTGGGCACCAACGCGCGCGACGACATCCGGCGCGTGGAAGCCATTCGGGCAGCGGTCGGTGACGGGATTCCGATTCGGACGGACGCCAACCAGGGTTGGGATTACGTCACGGCCCTCAATGTGCTCCGAACCATTCAGGACTGGAACATCGAGTACTGCGAACAGCCCGTCAAGCATTGGGCCATCGCCGATTTGAAGCGGCTGCGGCAACACACCACCGTGCCGATCATGGCCGACGAATCGCTGTTCAACCACCGCGATGCGCTGCGGCTGGCGCAGGAAGAAGCCGTCGATTACTTCAACATCAAGCTTTCCAAAAGTGGTGGAATCTTTAACGCCCAGAAAATCAACGCCATTGCTGAAGCGGCCGGGATTCCGTGCATGATCGGCTGTATGTCAGAATCGCGGCTCGCCATGACCGCCAAAGCGCACTTTGCTTCGGCCCGGCGCAACGTCCGGTTTTATGATCTTGATGCGCCCTTTGAGCACGCAGCCGACCCGGTTTTGGGCGGAATCACCTACAGAGGCTACGAAATTGAACTGCCGGAAACGCCCGGTCTGGGAGCGGTTTGCGATGAAACCTTTCTGGCCGGACTGGAAAAACTCGAAATTCGATAAGCGCCTTACGATGGCAACACTCACGCTGGCGCAATCGGATGCGGATTTGCAGGGAATCCTGGCCCTGCAACGGCAGAACCTCCGAACCGTGCTGACTACCGACATCCTCAACAGCCAGGGTTTTCTGACCATTGAGCACGACCTGCCGCTCCTGCGCCGGATGAACGATGCGGCACCAAGCATCATCGCCAAAGACGGCGCGGAAGTAGTCGGTTATAGTTTGACGATGTTGCCCTCGTTTCGTGATGACATTCCGATGTTAACGGCCATGTTCGATTTATTGGACAATCTCACCTATCAAAACCGGCTCCTCGGCGACTACGCGTACGTAGTGATGGGGCAAATCTGCGTGGCAAAACGGTTTCGGGGGCAGGGGCTTTTTGATGGATTATACGGAAAGTTTCGGGAAGAACTGGCGGGAACGTACGCGCTGGCTGTGACGGAGGTAGCCGTCCGCAACCGGCGTTCACAGCGCGCCCACGAGCGGGTTGGCTTCCGGAAGCTTCACACGTACTTTGATCCGAGCAATGGCGAAGACTGGGATGTTGTGGTTTGGGATTGGGGAGAGCAGTAAATGAGCAATCAACTCGAATGTGAAGTTGTCTGAAGAAATTCAGCCATTGTGACAATTTTAGTATTCTGGTAGTTTTCCAATAGAAGTAAATCCATATCTCCTGTTACCAAAAAGTCTGCCTGACACGCTTCGCAAACTCCCAGCAGATAGTTGTCATTGGCATCCCGAACCAAATCCGGTACATTTCGGATTTCTACCTTTTTTAGAAATTTCAAGGCAATTTGCTGAAAACGAATTATGTGCTTATCAATCAATACTTAGCGAATTTTGGTCGCCGAATTACTGCTTCAAACTCTGCGAGCAGTTCAGAGGAATAAAAGATCGTCAGATGGCTATTTTTAAGGATTTTATAATAAACCGTCTTGCGAGACTTCCGGCTTAAACAAGCCGAGATATACCAGTTTGCATCAAGGACGACTCTCAGCCTTTTGCTCATGGCGATAGGCGTTGATTTCGGACTGAATTTCCTCCAGAGAGATGTCTACATCCGGCATTTCAGCGTCGAGTTCTTCAAAGAGGTCATCCAATACCCGAACCTGTAACTTTTTAGCAATAGTCAGACGATCCTTCGCCGAAAAGGACTCAAATGTTCGAATGAATTCAGTTGGTGTCATGGTTCAGTCGGCTCTTTTTACACTAAAATACCCAAATTAGTACAACTATTTACACTTCCTCCGTCTGCAATTGCCGTTCGTAGAGTTCGCGGTACACGCCGTTGGCCGCCAGCAGATCTTCGTGGGTGCCTTGCTCAACGACCTCACCTTCGTCCAGTACGATGATTTTATCGGCCAGCTTGGCCGACGACACCCGGTGCGAAATCACGACGGAGGTGCGGTTTTCCATGATCCGGTGGAGGTTGTTTAGGATGATGTTCTCCGTATTGGTATCCACCGCCGACAGACAGTCGTCCAGAATCAGGATTTTAGGGTCGCGGGCAATGGCCCGGGCGATGGAAAGCCGTTGCTTCTGACCACCCGAGAGCGTGACGCCCCGCTCGCCGATGCGGGTTTCGAACTGTTCGGGAAAACCAAGGATGTTCTGGTACAAATCCGCATCCTTGACGGCCTGCTCCACCTTTTCCTGCGGCATTTCGGGCAAGCCGAATTTGACGTTGTTGCTGATGCTTTCGGAAAACAGAAACACTTCCTGCGGCACGTAGCCCATCTGCCGCCGGATGGCTGTCAGACTATACTCTTTCAGCGGAATACCGTCGATCCTGATTTCGCCTTCCGTCGGGTCGTACATCCGCGTGAGCAGATTCGCCAACGTACTTTTGCCCGAACCCGTTGTGCCCAGAATAGCTACGGTTTCACCCGCTTTGACGTGTAAATTGAAGTCTTTAATGGCAACGATGCCCGAATCGGGGTACACAAACCGCACGTTCCGGAATTCGACTTCGCCTTCGATGGTTCGCTCCAGCGACTTCTCGGAAACCAGATCGGTTTTGACGGCCAGGAATTCGTTGATGCGTTGCTGCGATGCGGCCGCGCGCTGGGTCTGGCTGGTCGTCCAGCCGAGGGCCATCACCGGCCAGGTCAGCATGTTGACGTAGAGAATGAACTCCATGATGTTGCCCGGTGTCAGCCGCCCAGTCAGGATTTCCTGCCCGCCGACGTACACCACCAGCACGTTGCTCAGACCCACCAACAGCATGATCAACGGAAAAAACAGCGAATCGACCCGCGTCAGTTGCAGCGACTTGTGTTTATATACGTCGCTCTCGACCGTAAAATGCGTGGCCGAGTTTTCTTCCCGCACGAACGCTTTAAGAACCCGGATGCCCGAAAACGCTTCCTGCACATACGTCGAGAGGTTTGAAAGGCTTTTCTGAATTTCTTCCGACCGCTTGATGATGATGTTGTTGACGACGTAAATCGCGATCGACAAAACCGGCAGCGGCAGCAGCACGTACAAACTCAGCCGGAGGTTAATCGACACCATATAACTGATCACCAGAATAAACAGCGTAATCAGGTTCAGCCCGTACATGATCGACGGCCCAACGTACATCCGAACCTTGCTGACATCTTCCGAAATCCGGGCCATCAAATCGCCGGTATTGTGTTGTCGGAAAAAGCTCAGCGGAAGCGTCTGGTAATGCAGGTAAATCTCGTTTTTCAGGTCGTATTCGATGTGCCGCGACATGACGATGAGCGTTTGCCGCACCAGAAACAGGAAAAACCCCTTCAGCAGCGCCATCGCCAGAATCAGCAAACCGTAAAGCAAAATGCTGTAGGCAAACACGTCGTACAAATTACTTTGCAGGCGGCTGCCGTTATAGAGAAAATAAATATCGAGCGTTTCCTTCACCAGATCGAGCGAATACCGCACCAACTGGGCCGGAATGATGCCGAATAGGTTGGAAATGATCGTGAAAGCAGTTCCCCAGATCAGGTACCACTTGTATTTCAGCAAATATTTATTGAGGTGGGAAAGTGCTCTCACAGGTTTCGGAAACGTCTTTTCAATCCAACAAGATCGGGATGTCTGGCTGGGTAACAGAAAACCGGAAAGAATAGTTTGCTGAGCCGTCCTGAACTCGGATTACGCGGATTTAAGGATTAACTGGGAGGTCCTGATCGGACCAGGAATACGGCTAGGATTAATTCTTACAGATTTGTGAAGACTGCCTTAAGAGAGTCAACTAATTTTGTTGTTGATTAGACGCCGAAATTCCAGGCTTTTGGCTCCAAAGTTGATAAGTAGGCCGACCCGGAGATGGTAGGTTTCAAGGTAGTTGATGGCTTGGGCCAAATGGACGTTTTCGAGCGTTATGATTGCTTTCAGTTCTACAGAAACCGTATTCTCGACCAAAAAATCGACTCGGCGAGCGCCGACAGACTACCCTTTGTAAAAAATAGGCATTTCAACTTCACGCTCAAAAGTAACGCCAGCCATTGCCAACTCAATTGCCAGCGCTCGTTGATAGATCACTTCTTGAAAACCGTTGCCTAATTGCCGATGAACTTCCATCGCACAGCCAATCACCTGACCAGTTAGTTCTTTGTATTCCAAAAGCTTCAAGCTGAAAAGTTAATTTCCTTTTAGAAGTAAGCAGATCGATTTTGTCACGCAAATCAGCTAATAACCCTTTCATAAATCTTCAGCACCTCTTAGTCAGTCTGCTACGACGGATCGTTCCCATCCCAGCACTCCCAGTTAATCCTTAAATCCGCGTAATCCAGGTTCAGGACACTTTCAAACATTTTCCGTACTTTTGTACCCGATTACCAAATTTGGAAATAGCGAACCCAGTTCTTTGTTTCTTGCCGGAGAGAATGCTTAACAGACGTTTATTGCGGATAAAGGTCATGCAGGCAATGTATGCGCTGCGCCAATCCGAACTATCGAATCGGCAGTTGGCCGTGGATACCATCACCGAAACCTTTCAGCCCGACCTGAATTCGATGGAGGTCCAGAACCACCAGCAACTGGAAGGGTTCCGCCGACTGGCGACGGTTTTGTTTGAAGAAGGTGTGACCCAGGGAAAACCGTCGGAGGAAGAGGATATTCCGCATAAAGTGCGGGTAGCCGCCAACCAGGCCCTGGTCGATTACCGCAACAGCCTGACCCGCGAACGAAACCGGGTGTTGCAGTCGCTGATCGATGATGTCCGGACGCTGGACGACTCGCTGATCCGGCTGCTGACGCTGCTGCTCGAACTGGCTCATGTAGCACAGGTCGACCGCGAACGGGTTCGGAAATACGCCGACCCGGATGCCCGGACCATCGGTAAAGAATCGGGCCTCGACCGAAACCGGATCATTCAGGCCCTGCAACAGCACAAACCGCTGGAGGTCGAAAAGATCCGCCGGAAAATCGACTGGGGCGATGCGCTTCCGATGATTCGGGCGATTTACAACGACATTCTGAAAGAAGACGAGCTATACCGGGCCTATTGCGAAACCGCCGAGCACACCGCCGACGAGGATCAGCAACTGGTTCAGCATATTCTTCGCAATGTCTTATTGAAACAGGACCCAGCCAAGACGTATTTCGAAGAACTCGTACTAGGCTGGTCGGAAAACGGCGAACTGGTGCGCAGCATGGCGATCAAAACGCTGAAATCCGTGCAAGGCCCGGAAGGCCTGAAACTGATGGCCCTGACCGAAGACTGGGAAGAAGACCGGCTTTTTCTGGAAACCTTGTACAAAAAGGCGATGGAAAACGACGCCGAGTACGAAGCCCTGCTGGCCGAACAGCTCAAAAACTGGGACGTCGAACGGGTGGCACAACTGGACAAAATTATTCTCAAACTGGCGCTGGCCGAGTTGCTGAATTTTCCGAATATTCCGGTTAAAGTAACCATCAACGAGTATATTGAACTGGCAAAACTGTACAGTACCCCGAAAAGTGGACAATTCGTCAACGGAATTCTGGACAGCCTGTCTGAAAAATTGAAAAACAGCGGCCAGCTTCGCAAAAGCGGCCGGGGATTGCTGGACAACAAATAACCGTTTTGGTTGTTCCGGTAAGTAGCGTAATAACAACTTAGTACCATTATGAGCAGAACAAGCCAAACCTTGATAGCCTTCGTAACGGGCTGCGTAACCGGAGCCGCGTTAGGATTATTGTATGCCCCCGAAAAAGGAACCGTTACCCGCGACCGGCTGACCTACCAGTTGTCGAAATACCGGGAACAACTGCGTTCGTTGCTCGACGAACTTCTGAGTTCGGACGCTTTGCCCGATAGCTTTGCCAAAACCGAAGGTCAGCGCGTGGTGAACGACGCGCGGGAGAAAGCCGAAAAACTGCTGGAAGATGTGGATCGCCTGATGGCACAGATCAAGCAGCAAGGTGCTTAACCTCCCCTTTATTCATATCCAAAAAGCGAATGAAAACCGTTGTCATCAGTCTGTTGCTGCTTATTGGCCTGGTCGCCTGCAACCAGACGAAGAAAGACTCAACCAACGAATTGTCGGATAAGATGCCCAAAATTGTCTTCGCTGATACCGGCGTGTACGACTTTGGTGATATTACGGAAGGCGATACCGTTTCCCGTCAGTTCAAGTTTAAAAATGAAGGCGAGTTTCCGCTGATTATCAACAACATCCAGGCGTCCTGTGGTTGTACGACGCCCGAGTGGCCCAAAAAACCGATTGCACCGGGCGAAGAGGGAACCATTAAAGTGCTATTTAACAGCCAGGGCAAGCGGGGTGTCCAGAACAAAACCGTCACGGTTTATGCCAATACCGATCCGGCTTACACCGAACTGGCGTTTCGGGTAATGGTCAACCCACGGGCGGATTCGAGCCGCACCGCGACGGCGCAGTAACGGCGCTTATTTTTGCAACAAACCAGCAGTTATCATTTAAACCATCCGTTGTCAACATGACCTTTCTTTCTGTTTTATTACAGGCCCCGGCCGGTTCCCAAAATTCTATGATCTGGAACATCGTTTTGTGGGTCGGTATTTTTGTCGTTTTCTACTTTTTCATGATCCGTCCGCAGCAGAAGAAGCAAAAAGATCAGAAAAGCTTTATCGAAAACCTGAAAAAAGGAGATAGTGTCGTAACAATTGGTGGTTTACACGGAAAAGTTTACGCTGTTGAAGGCAACACCGTGACACTGGAAGTGGATAAAGGGCTGAAGCTGACATTTGAAAAAACCGCCATCTCCCGCGAAGCCACGACGAAAATAACGGCGTAACCAAATGATGAATGATGGACGATGAACGATGACGGGTTCGCCCGCGCGGTTGCTTTGCAATCACTAATTCATCATCCATCATTCTTCATTCATCATTTAAGTATCTGATTGTGTCCCTCCCTACCGCTTCCACCCGCCGTGTTCAACTACCGACGCTGATTTTGTGTCTGCTGGCGGCTGCTGTCATCTGGTTGCTCAACGCCCTGAATAAAAATAATTACACGGTTAACGTGCAGTATCCGATCGAATTCGTGTACGATCAGAAGTTATACGTGCCAACCTCTCCCCTGCCCAAAACGCTTACCGTCAGCATCACCGGCAATGGCTGGAAGTTATTCCGACGTTCGTGGCTGCCGTTTCGGTCGCAGCCTATCCGCTACCCGGTACCCCGGCCACTCCAAACAAAATTTATCAATACCGCATCCCTGACCGCTCTGCTGTCAGACCATGCAAAAGATGTCCAGGTTAATTTTGTAGCCAGCGACACCCTGGCCCTGAATTTCGACCGGCTGGCCATTCACGACGTGCCAGTGGTGGTTGATAGTGCCGGAATTGATCTGGCCGACCGGATGGTGGTGTCCAGCCTGATCAACGTAACGCCCCGCATCATCCGGTTTGAAGGCCCGGCCCGGTTGCTGCGCGGGACACCCGATACAATCAAAGTCCGCATTCCGGCCCGCAGGCTGGCGCTGAACTACGACGAAGAACTTCGGTTGCCCATTCCGCGTCACCCGCTGATCCGGGCCAGTGCCGACCAGGTTGCCATTAGTTTTGAAGTAGCCGAAATGCTCCAACCGCTGCCGACTCCGCCCGTTGAACCTGAGCAGCCTCAGCAGGATGAGAAACCGGCAAAAGCGCCCACGAAAGCCAAACCGAACCGTAAGAAATGAAAAAGCCACTGCTCATCGGCGTTACCGGTGGTATTGGGGCCGGGAAAACCGTCGTTTGCCGCATCTTCGAAGCCTTGGGGATACCGGTTTATTCGGCCGATGAGCGGGCCAAGTGGCTGGTCGACCATGACCCGGTTTTGAAAGCAGACGTCACCCGCCTGCTCGGCCCCGAAGCCTACGACCTGGCCGGACGGTATAACCGCGCCTGGGTAGCTGCCCAGGTATTCGATAATCCGGCACTGCTCCTCCAGCTTAACGCCTTGATTCATCCGCGCGTGTATGCCGACACCCGGCTTTGGGCCAGTGGTTATCCGGACAAACCGTACCTAATTAAGGAAGCGGCCCTGCTCCGGGCCGCCGGGGAAGACGGCAACAACCTCGACAAACTCGTCGTGGTTCAATCACCGCTGGAGCTGCGCATCCAACGCATCCGTCAGCGCGACCCGCACCGCACCGAAGCCGACATCCGCAACATCATCAGCCGACAAATCAGCGACGAGGAACGACTGGCCATAGCGGATTATGTCATTTACAACGACGAAACGCAGTTGCTCACTCCGCAAGTCGTGCGGCTGCACGAAATCTTTAGTACCCACGGACCGCCGGGCGGCCCCGTTTAGTCCGTGTCCTGGGAGTTAATTTACTCTAATTGTTTATACTAACTCACACGGACTTTAGTCCGTGGGTACGATTATGAAAAAACTTCTACTCCCTGTTGCCTGCCTGCTGAGTTTTCTGGCAGGTGCCTTCATCACGGACGACGATCCGAAGCGCCCGCTCACAGCTGAACTCGTGGCGGCTGCTTCTACGGTTTTTGGCCTGGAATTTAGCCCAGCCGAACGGGATTCGATGCTGGACAACCTGACCAATTACCGCAACAACTACGAAGCGTTGCGAAAGATTGAACTGCCCAACGATGTGGCTCCGGCCTTGTATTTTAACCCCTTACCAACCGGTTTTAAACTGCCGAAGGGCCAGCCCTCGTTCAAACCCAGCGTGGTCGGGAAAGTGACCTTGCCCAAAAACCGCAATGACCTGGCCTTTTATACGGTGGCCCAACTGGGCGAACTGCTTCGAACCCGCCAGCTTACGTCCGTCGAATTGACCCGGTTTTTTCTGGAACGGCTAAAAACCCACAACGACAAACTGCTGTGTGTCGTTACGCTGACCGATGACCTGGCGCTCAAACAGGCGCAGCAGGCCGACGCCGAAATCCGGGCCGGAAAATACCGGGGACCGCTGCACGGTATTCCGTACGGGGTCAAAGATCTGTTTGCCCGGAAAGGCTACAAAACGACCTGGGGCTCCGTGCCGTATAAAAATCAGACACTCGACTACGACGCCACCATCGTTCAACGGCTGGAAAAAGCCGGGGCGGTTTTGTGTGCCAAGCTCACGATGGGCGAACTGGCGATGGGCGACGTCTGGTTTGGCGGCAAAACCCGCAACCCCTGGGACCCGTCCACCGGCTCCAGTGGCTCGTCGGCCGGGTCAGGATCGAGCGTGGCGGCTGGCTTGCTGCCGTTTGCCATCGGCACCGAAACACTCGGCTCCATTGTTTCGCCCTCAACGGTCAATGGTGTAACGGGATTGCGGCCCACCTACGGGCGCGTAAGCCGCTACGGTGCGATGGCACTCAGTTGGTCGATGGATAAAATTGGGCCGATGTGTCGGTCTGTGGAAGATTGTGCGCTGGTGTTCAATGCCATTTACGGACCCGACGGCCTGGATCCAACGGTTTTTGCCGCCCCCTTCCGGTACGCGCCACTGGCTTCGCTAAAAGGCGTTAAAATTGGCTACCTCAAAAAAGCGTTCGAGTCGGATTACCCCAACAAAGCCAACGATCAGGCCACGCTCGAAACGCTCCGGAAACTCGGTGCCGAACTGGTGCCTTTTGAGTTACCCGACATCCCGGTTGGCCGGATGAATATGATTCTGAGCGCCGAAGCGGCTGCGGCTTTTGACGAGCTGACCCGGTCGGGCAAGGACGACCAGTTGGTGCGGCAGGTACGGAATGCCTGGCCGAATTCGTTCCGGTCGGCGCGGTTTATCCCGGCGGTCGAGTACATCCAGGCCAACCGCATCCGCACCAAACTGATCAACGACATGGCGAAAACCATGAAAGGCTTTGATGTGTACATCGCTCCCACCTTCGGGAACCCGAACCTAACGCTGACGAACCTGACTGGCCACCCCTGCGTGGCGCTGCCGAACGGTTTTACGGCCAAAGGCCTGCCGACCAGCATCACGTTTATGGGGCAGTTGTTCGACGAAGGCCGGTTGCTCGCCGTCGCCAAAGCGTACCAGGATGCAACGGTTTTTCACCAAAAACACCCGTCGCTCTGAGTTTAGTCGGTGAATGTCACCGACGAGAAAATCGACCGGGTACGGCAACGGCGTTTTTTTCGTTATTTTTGAAGCGATTTTACACTTCAGTCAACCCGTTTTTATGCGTCATCGGCTCATTCCATACGGTTTTCTTCTTCTCCTTTTCGTTTCAATTTCCGGTTTTTCCCAGCAAAAACAGCGGTTTCAGAACCTGCAACAAGCCCTACGGGCCAACGGGCAACTGGCCGGTTCGCAGGGGCCCGCCAGCGTCAACTGGATCGACGGCGGCACCCGGTTTTCGTTCATCGATCAGAATGTCATCAAGTCCTTTTCGCCCAAAGACCAGCGTGAAGAGGTTGTTTTCGACGGTAGCCGCCTAAAACTGCCCGGAACTGATCAGGCGTTTACCTACGAATCGTTTCAATGGTCGAAAGACTCTAAAAACCTGTTGTTTCAAACTAATTTTCGGCCGGTCTGGCGACGGTCGGGCATCTCGGATTACTACGTCTACGCGGTTGCTGCCAAAAGTCTGAAGCTGGTAGCAAAAGATGCCCAGACGGCCGAATTGTCGCCCGATGGCTCCAAAATTGGTTACGAACGCGACGGTAACTTGTTCGTGTTCGACTTTGCCAGCCAGCAGGAAACGCAACTGACCAACGACGCGGCCCCGTCGCTCTACAACGGCCGGTTTGGCTGGGCGTATGAGGAAGAATTCGGGCTGGCGCAGGCCTGGGAATGGTCGCCCGACAGCAAATTTATTGCCTACTGGCAGATCGACGAGCGCCCGGTGCCCATCTACGCCATGACCGATTACAAAGGCTTTGACGAAAATTTTGTCAAACTCCCCTACCCGCGCGTCGGCGACCCCAACCCAAAGGCGCGCATCGGTGTCGTGGAACTGGCGACGAAAAAAGCCCAATGGATGAAGGTCGATCTGAATGATGGCTACATTCCGCGTATTTACTGGACATCACAGGAAGGCCAACTGGCAGTTGTCCATCTGAACCGCAAACAAAACCATCTGAAGCTATTTTTTGCCAATGCCCGCACCGGCGACGCCAGGCAGATCATGGAAGAAACCAGCAACGCCTGGATCGATGTCTTTGATTTTTTCGCCGGCATTTTGCATTACTTCTACTTCCCGGCCAATTCCCAGGAGTTTTTCTGGGTCTCCGAACGCGACGGTTTTGCCCATCTTTACCGCTACGATTATTCCGGAAAACTGCTGAATCAAGTCACAAAAGGCAATTGGGAGGTGGTGATCGTCCACAACATCGACGCCAAAAGCAAGAAGGTTTATTACACCTCCACCGAACAATCTCCGCTGGAGCGGCAATTGTACGTAGTGGATTTTGACGGAAAGAATACCCGCAAACTCACGCAGACAGCAGGGCGGCATAAGATTGACTTTGCGCCCAACAGCCAGTATTACATCGACCGGTTTTCGAACGTCATGACCCCAACCCGCGTGGAGTTGTGGGACACGAAGGGCAAGCTGCTGAAAACGCTGGAAGCCAATCCCGGCGTGACGCAGTTTCTGAGCAACTACGCCTACGTTCCGAAAGAATTGACCAGTTTCACGACCTCTGACGGCCAGAAAATTGACATTTCGATCATCAAACCGCTCGACTTCGATCCGGCGAAAAAGTACCCTATCGTGCTCGACATTTACGGTGGCCCCGGTGCGCAATCGGTTTACAATGAGTTTAGTACAACCGGCTGGCACCAATTTCTGGCACAACAGGGTTACGCCGTCGTGAGCGTGAATAACCGGGGCAGCGGGGGTTACGGCTATCAGTTTGAGAAGGTGGTGTACGAGAAACTCGGCCAGTACGAGAGTCTGGATTTTGTGGAAACCGCCAAGTACCTCGCCACCCTTCCGTGGGTCGATGCGGGTCGGCTAGCGATTCGGGGGCACAGCTACGGCGGGTACATGACCAGCTACACGATGCTGGCTCATCCCGGTATTTTCAAGGTGTCGCTGGTCGGCGCGCCCGTGACCGACTGGCGGCTGTACGACAGCATCTACACCGAACGGTACATGGGCCTGTTGCCCGAAAACGACGCCAAATACGAGCAGAGCGCGGTTTCACCGAAGGCTAAAAATTTGCAGGGCAAGATGTTTATCGCCCACTCGACAATGGATGAAAACGTCCACGTCCGGAACACCATGCAGTTGATGAATGCGCTGGAAGACGCCGGGAAAGACGCCGACCTGCGCATTTACCCGCCGGGAGCCCACGGCGTGGCCTACAACAGCACAAGTTCACTGTTGTTGTATCAGCAGTATACGGACTATCTGGAGCGGTTTTTGAAGAATGGAACCACGAATTAGTAAACCGGCCAAAAATCGAATTCTTATTTTACTAGCTCACAGCTTGGCCTGTGAGCTAGTTTCTTTCTCCCTGAATCCCTTCCTCTGCCAGATACCGGCCAATGTTGAAAACCTGACCGTCGAGGAGTTCCAGGTCGCGGTGCCAATCCATTGTCAGCCAGGCGTCGGCCGTCCGTTCGGCGACCATCACCTGTTGGGTATCCGTGAAAACCCAGATAACTTTAGCGGTGCCAAAATCGAGTAGTTTCCGGGTCTTTTTGTTGACGTAGTTAAAGTCTTCGATTTTGGATATATCCGCTTTTACGTCAATCTCGACGGCTATTTTGGCGGGCACATCTGCATAACGCACATTGATCTTGTCGGGCGTCAAAATACTACGTTCATAAATGGCCACGTGTGACAAATTATTACGATGATCTAGATGAACTCCTGCTTCAGAAGATGCAAACCGGTATTTTTTTCGATCTAAATTTAAAATCATCAATTCCACAAAATAGGAAACAAGCACCCATTGCAATGTACTGGAACCTATAATTTCTTCCGGTGTTTTTCTGCCTGTCAAAACGTCTTCATGTCCACGGTAATACAGTGGTCGCCCATCCAACACTTCATAAATCAGTGATTCAGGAGATACTATCTGTTTAGACGTTTTTCCCGACGATTTGACACCCTTAGGTTTGCGGGATTGTCCGACTAAATTTTTCTTCTCCAACGTCTCCATATCGTAGCATTTATTGCAAAATACGGTTTTTACGGCAAAGTATTTTATGAAACCAGCTTTTTAGCCAGTAACTCTTCCAACCACAATCGGAGTTGAACCGCCATCAAACCTCCATTTTCAGCACCCGGCCCACATCCTTCTGGTGCAGCCGACCAATGGGCAGTTCCTGCCCGGCGATCTCGATGTGGTTGGGCGACCAGGCCGAAATCTTGTCCAGGGCCACGATGTACGAGCGGTGAATCCGCAGAAAATCACGGCCGGGCAGCATGGACTCGACCGAGCTGATGGCCTGTTTGACCACCAGCGGTTTGCCCGTGGTCGTGATGATTTTGATGTAATCCTTCAGGCTTTCGATGTACAGGATGTCTTTCGTGTAGACCTTCATCATCTTGCGGTCGGCCCGAAAGTACAGAAACGCATCGCGCTCGGACGGAACGAGTTCTTTTTCGGAAGCCAGGGATGTCGGTTCGGGCACCATGTGCGAAACCGTTTGAGATTCGAGCCGCATGACCTTGGAAACCGCCCGCAGAAACCGCTCGAACGGAATCGGTTTCAGCAGGTAGTCGACCACGTCGAGGTCAAACCCATCGAGGGCGTATTCGCGGTAGGCCGTCGTGAAAATAACTTTGGGCGGGTTGCGCAGGCTCCGCAGAAAATCCGTGCCCGAGAGCTTGGGCATTTTGATGTCCAGAAACAGCAGATCGACCGGCGTCGATTGCAGAAAGCTGAAAGCCTGCACGGCATTGTGACACTTGCCGACCACCTCAAGCCCATCGACCATCTCGATATAGGACTCGATGATTTCCACGGCGTGGGGCTCGTCATCGATTAGGAGACAACGTACATTCATAAGTATGGATCGTATTTGTTGTTGTTACATTATGCAGGCAATTCCGCTACCGAAGCTGCCGATGGTTTCAAAACTACGGATTCTTCCGGCAAGCGCAAGATCAAATCCACCAGAAACGTCTCTTCTTCCGGCTGAATAGTCAATTCGTACCGCCCCGGATACAGCAGTTCCAGCCGTTTCCGCACGTTCTGCAACCCGATGCCCCCAACGGAGGTTGCACCCACAGAGGGTGGATCAGTTTCTGGCAAAACAGAATCCGTATCGCGACTGTTGACCAGCTTGAACGTCAGCACATTGTCATCAACGGCCAAATCCAGAAAAATCCAGGCTTGCTCCAGTTGCTCGCTCGTACCGTGTTTGAACGCATTCTCCAGAAACGGGATCAGCAGCAAGGGCGCAATCGATTTTCCTTTCAAATCGCCGTGAAAATTCATCGACACCTCCAGCCGTGCTCCGTAGCGTAACTGTTCGAGGCCGATGTAATTTTTCATGAACGCAATCTCTTTTTCCAGCAACACCTCCGACGCATTGCAGTCGTACAGCATGTAACTCAGCAATTGCGACAGTTTTAGCACTACCGCCGGGGATTGCTCCGACTTCCGCAAGGTCAGCGCGTAAAGGTTATTTAGCGTGTTGAACAGAAAATGCGGGTGAATTTGCGACTTCAATAACTGCAACTCGGCCTGAAACTTCTCCTTTTCAATCTGTCGGTACGCCTGTTCTTTCAAATACCAGATTTTCACCAACTTAATGGCTGCCACGAAACCGGCTACGGTTATGCCACCCCGCAATCCGGCCATCAGCAAATAACTAAGGCTTGCCCCCCGAACACGCGGTATGCCTATCCTGGTATGCACAGGTGTCACAACCCAGGCCGAAAGAAAAGCGGAGGCACAAGCGGTTAGAAATGAAAAGAAAATCACCCCGACTACAATTTTCCAATACCGGCCCTTATGCAGATAGCGAGGAAACAGCACGTAGATGATTCCGTAGGCCAGAATCATGTGAGCGGGCATAAAAAGAATGGCATCCATACCCGACGACAGAAACCCCAACAAGGTTGCCAGCAGGGTACTGAACCCTCTGTCAATGAAAAAGCCAATCGGAAAGATCCCGTACAGGAGCGTAAAGTAGAGCCAGACAACGCCCCAGAAAAAACCATGACGCGCCAGCCGGTGCCGGAGTTGATTGGAAAAGATGAACTTACTGGCAGACAGTTGCATACAGAAGCCGGATTACCGACCGAAGATAGACAAACGACGCCAAAACCGCCCGATTTTCAGCCAATTGTAGACGAACGGCGGAGTATCGTCGCTCAACGGCTGATAACCGACTGTTTTCTACACTCGTCGCCCAGCCGCGGCTATATCGTTTGCGAAGCGGTGCATTGGGCGAAAAGGCCAGCGAATGGCTGGGCGGTTGTTTACTTTTAACCCGTCAATAACGACAACTACAACAACTACTAATGAACCGCTCCGGCGGTCGGTTTTATGAAACGCTATACACAATCCCTCCGACTGGCCCTGCTGGCCACCACACTCGTTGTGTCATCGATTGCCTTTGCCCAACCCCGCCAAAACCAAATCAGCACGCCCCAGAACGGTTTCTGGGTCGTTGAGTCGCAGCCTAAAAAACCGTGTGTGGTTTCTTTTTACAACAAAGATAACCAGCTTGTTTATCAGGAAACGCTGACGAAGAAAAAGCTCAACCTTAATCGAACCACGACACGCGAAAGCCTGAATTCTGTATTGGAAAAGGCTCTTCAGCAATGGACGCTCCATCCGCAACCGGCGAACAGCCCGCTTGCGGGCAATCAGCGCTGGCTGGCTGCTGAGTTTGGAAATTGAGACAAAAGACATAAGATCGGAAATGTAAAACGACCCGAAACGTCTCTTTTCTCTTGTCTTTCTTCTTTTTTAATTTGGTTAAATTGGTTTGAGTCCCCCGGTTTGGGCCTTGGCACCGGATCGGGGGCTTTTTGTTTTTGAAGTAGGCAGGAATGGGGTGATTTACGTATTTTCGGGCTTCGAACCGATTCCCATGCAAACTGGTTTTCCTGCTTCCAACACCCGTACCGAAGTTCTGGCGGGCGTATCTACCTTTCTGGCCACCATGTACATCATCGTGGTCAACCCAGCGATTCTGAGTCAGGCCGGATTGCCGTTCAGCGGGGTTCTGACGGCCACGGTGTTGTTGTCGTTCGGGTGCAGCCTGCTGATGGGGCTTTATGCCCGCAACCCGCTGGTGGTAGCGCCCGGCATGGGCTTGAATGCATTTTTCACCTTCACGGCGGTCAAAGGATTGGGCATCCGGCCCGAGGTGGCCCTGGGGGCGGTTTTCTGGGCCGGTGTGCTGTTTCTGATTCTGTCGGTTTTCAACGTGCGCTCGGCCCTGGTCCGTATTATTCCCAAACCGCTGCGGTACGCCGTGTCGGCCGGGATCGGGCTGTTTATTACCCTGATCGGTTTTGAAAATGCCAAATTTATCGTGGCCAATCCGGCCACCCTGGTCGGGATTGCCAGCCTGCACGACCCCATCATCCTGACCTTTCTGTTCGGCCTGCTGCTGACCGCCATTCTCGTTGTTCGCAACGTGCCGGGTGCCATCATCATCGGAATCGCGCTGACCACCCTGGTGGCCTGGCCCATCGGCCGGTGGTGGGGCGATGCGTCGGCGGTGAATTTCGGGCAGAAAACGCTGGTGAACTTTCAGGGCATTGTTTCGGCCCCCGATTTTGGTTTATTGGGAAAGCTTGATCTGGTCAACTCGCTGCAATGGTCGCTCTGGCCGGTTATTTTCGCTTTCGTCTTCACGGATTTGTTCGATAGTCTGTCGACGTTTGTGGGGGTGGCCGAAGCCGCCAACCTGTACGACGAAGACGGCAACCCACGCAACCTGAACCGCTCGCTGACCGTCGATGCCGTCGCCACCACTGCAGCCGGTTTGCTCGGCACCAGCCCTGGCACGGCTTACATCGAATCGGCGGTCGGCATTGCCCAGGGCGGGCGCACGGGCCTGACGGCCATCGTAGCGGGTAGTCTGTTTTTACCCTTTCTGTTTCTGTCGCCCCTCCTGGCGGTGATTCCGGGCATTGCAACCGCCCCGGCGCTGGTGCTGGTTGGAGCCTTCATGATGAAACCGGTGACCAAAATCAACTGGAGCCAACTGGACGATGCACTCCCGGCTTTTCTGGCGCTCGTGCTGATTCCGTTCAGCTATTCCATCACGCAGGGTATCATCTGGGGCTTCCTGACCTGGACGGTGGTCAAACTCGCGCTCGGTAAGACGCAGGATGTTCCCGTCGGTTTGCTGCTTGTCGATCTCTTTTGCGTTCTGGCGCTTTTTTCCGGGCATTGAGCATCAGGGTAACACAGCCACCAACTCGACTTCGACCAGGGCAGTTTCCTCATATAACCGCTGAATCTGAACCCAGGTAGCGGCCGGAAAGTCGTTGTTATAATACTTTTTTCGCACATCGTTGTGCTTTTTTATTTCTTCAATATTGGTCGTATACAAGTTCTCTTTGACCACATTCTGAAACGTTGCTCCGTAAAAAGCCAATGTTTTCTGAAGTCCATTGTACACATTTGTCAGCGCCGATGCTGTTTCACCCCCACCGACCGTTCCGGAAATGTAAATAGTTTTGCCAACCCGGACGGCCTGGGCATATCCGGCCCCATCTTCACCCGCTTTACCAAAATGAAATTTCTGTTTTTCAATTGTATTCTGGCCGGATTGGGCATTGACTGCCGTAGAAATTACCATTGAAATCACACTTAAAATCAAAAAAACACGGTTTTTCATTGTATGTTCGTTGTTTAAATCAGAACTGTATGCGAGAGGAAATATACAAAAGGATTCATCGGATTGCGGTTTTCGCCAGCATCATCTTGTCAATCTGGACGGTTTTTGTTCCGAAAACCGCCCTGGCACAACGCTACAAACCCCGCCCGATCACGGCCTTGCTGGGGGCTTTTGATGAAGAAGTGAAGCTGGTTCAGCAATCGCTGACAAAACCCAAAACACATACCCTCAACGGCATCAAGTTTATGACGGGCCGGATCAACGGGCATCGGGTTGTGGTGGCCGAAACCGGCATCGGGAAAGTCAATGCCGCCATGACCACGGCGTTTGTGCTGGCCTATTTCAAGCCCAAACAGGTGTTGTTCACGGGCATCGCGGGCGGTACTAACCCGGACCTGCAACCCGGCGACATTGTGATTGCCCGCCAAACTGCCCACCACGATTACGGCTACATCACGTTTCAGCAGCAGAAAACCAACCAGACCCGCAACGCCATCACGAAAGACCTGAACCCGACCTTTTTCCCCGCCGACTCCTTGATGATGCGGGCTGCCCAGGAAGCAGCCAAAACCGTTGTTTTCGAGAGTATTCCGGTTACTTCGCGGCCCCCTTCGGTGCTGGTCGGTACGGTAGTCACCGGCGATGTGTTTGTTTCGTCGGAGGAGAAAGTCGCCAGCCTGTGGTCGGAGTTCAAAGCCGACGCCACCGAAATGGAGGGTGCTGCCGTGACGCAGATTTGTTACCAGCAGCAGGTACCCTGCCTGGTCATCCGGAGCCTGAGCGACAAGGCCAACTCCAACGCCCGGCAAGACATGCTGACGTTCTTTAAAATTGCTGCCCGAAACTCAGCAAACCTCGTCATGGCAATTGTCGGACGGTTACCCTGAGGCATTTGGCGTCCAAACGAGACAATGTCCGCGCGGTTTCATCGTTTATATGATAAAATGCTACCCCATCAGCACGACGGACAATAGCATAAAAAAACTTTCTTCCTGACTACGAGCCTGACCAATCATCTATCTACTAACCAGCAGAGTTGGAAGTCACTACCCGCTGATTGACCGTTCTTTCACCTTGGTAACTCATTGTTGATGTTTGTTTTATTTAGTCGATAATAGACATCTAACTAGCTGACCACAAGTAGAAATAGGTTATTTTTTCAAGAACTATAAATAATAAACTTAAAACGGATGAACTACTTATATTTGCCGGTGTAGTTGGAAAGGATCGACAAAACAATGCCTCCCCGCTCTTTGGCACGCTGATTGGTCGAAATACATTACCGTAACGGTCTGCCATGAGAAAAAAAACCTTCGCCCTGCTAATCCTGGCCATCCTTTTCGTGGTTGCCTGTCTCACGACGGAGGGGTTTCTTAGCATCCTAAGTGGGCTGGTTGCCCTTGGATTGGGACTAAGTGCCTGGGCGGTTCAATCGGCAGGTTGGGTCGACGAAAAGTATAATTCCATCCCGGACCCCGATGAGCCGGAGCCGGATGAGCCGGAAAAGCCCTCAGAAGACTAATAGCTTAAAAAAATAAACCCGGGAAGCCGTTTATAGCCAGCCTCCCGGTTTCGTATTCAGGCACTCAGTTGGTAAAACAAGATCAAGCGGCCTGATAAATTTTTACGGTTCCGTCGCCTTCGCTACTGATGACCAACAAACTGTGCCCCGTTGGGCTGTCTTTCGCCGGAATGAAAAGAACACCTTCCGGAGCATCACCGGTCTTGAAGAGTTGCAGAAACTGCGGAGCTGCCGGATTGCTCACATCATACACGGCAATGGCGTCGGCCCGTTCCATGCCCACAAAGGCAATCGGTTTTCCGTTCATCATGCCAACGGTTACGCCTTCCGGTTCCACGCCTTTATCGTCCGAACGGCTGTCGTCATACAAACCGGCCGTAATCACCTGTTCCTCCAGGCTTTTCCCCGCTTCAAAAACCCGCTGCCCGGTTGTTGCGTTGTAAATGCTGAAGCCACGCCCGCCAAAACCGTAGAGTGTATTGTAAACGACCTTGCTATCGACTATCGAATTTCCGGCCGACTTCGTCACGCGCAGCCGACCAAGTTTCGCTGGCAGTTTCAGGTCGGTCGCGTTCGGAAAGAGAACGGCATCCAGGTTAAGGCTGCTGACCCGAACCTGCTCATCGTAACCGGCATATTCGCGGGCATCCCCTTCGTCGGCTGTGATCAGATAGCCCTGACCACCCGCCGTAAAATACGAAATGGCATCCGGCAAGAAGAAGGATTTGACCGGCCACGGCCCCAGGGTCAAGTCATTGGCATCCTGATCGCTGGGGTTGATGCCATTCGCTGCCAGGTTGTAGTCTTTGGTGCCCAGCGGATGAATTTTCAGAATGGTTCCGGCTACCAGGTCCACTTCAGCAATCCCGTTATTTTCCTGAAGCGTCACCCAGGCTTTTTTAGAATCTGCTGAAACAGCTACATACTCGGGCTCAACATCCTGCTCAAACGTCGCATTCGGACCATAAATTCGAAAACCGTCAGCCGCCAGTTGGGACAGCGAACCCGAAAAGGCAGCAAAGTTCAGGGTTTTTACGCTGTAATTATCGGTTACATTGATGATCGAAATCGAACCCTCGGGATCTTTTGCGCCCACGGTGTACAGGCCGTCGGGTTCGCCTTCGTTAGCCGTGACGATGTACGTTCCGTCGGGACTGAAGGTTACCATGTCGGGCAAGGCACCCACCGAAATTTGCCGGATTGTGGCCAGTGTACTGGTATTGATCACGACGACGCTTCCATTGGCCTGTTTGTCAGTGGCTTCCAGGGCAATCGCCAGCTTTCCGCTATGGACGGCTACGCTGTTGGCCACCCCACCCAGTGCCGAAACATCGATGAACTGCCCTTTGGTTGCCATCAGGCTGGAGGTTCCGGTGGAGGATAACTCAATGACCTCGATCTTCGGCGCGTCTTCATTGTTGACCACAAATAATCGTTTCGTAAACGGATCATAGGCCGCAATCTCCGCCGAAGCCTCTCCGCCCAGGTCCGTCGAAGCGATTTCCCGAAAATTAGCCGGATTTTCCTGAAACGAGCCCGGATCTCGGTGATCGGTCATACAGGCATTCAGTGCGACGGCCAGGACGACCCATCCAGTCAGGTATTTGTTTGACATCATGCTAGTAAAAGTAGAGTGGTTGTGGATTGCAAAAATAGGGCTCCACGCACGCTAAAAATCGGCCTAAGCAAGGCTTAACGATTAATTAACAGGTAGTTAATAGTTTAATAATGTCATCCTCAATCCCGACCCGCCAGGATTAAAACTGACTTCTGCCTTTCGTCCTGCACCGACTCCCGAAAACACGAAGCAGCCCGCCAGAGCATTTTTTTACCAAAAGTCAACCTTGGTTCATAGGATAGAAATGTCAGCAGAAGCTATCATAACCGGGAGAATTAGCCTATTATTACAATTCCCTCTCCATCCGACTGCTGCTTCGCCAGCCTGACTATGAATTCTTTACCTCCAAATACGCCCGGTTTTTTATCTGATGGGGGCACAATGGGCGCCTTGATGCGAACAATTGACTGGTCGGCCACACCGATCGGCCCCGTCGAAGGCTGGCCCCAGAGTCTGCGAACCTCGGTGAGCACCTGCCTCAATTCCAGGTTCCCGATTCTGCTCTGGTGGGGGCCCTCACTCGTCATGCTGTACAATGACGCCTACCGGCCGATACTGGGCAATAAGCATCCGGCTTCGATGGGAAGCCCCGGTCAGCAGGTCTGGCCCGAAATCTGGCCAATCATCGGCCCTATGCTCGAAAGTGTGCTCTCAGAAGGGAAGGCCACTTGGTCCGAAAATCAGTTGCTGCTGCTTGATCGGAATGGCTATCCCGAAGAATGTTATTTCACCTTTTCCTACAGCCCGATTCATGATGAATCCGGCGGAATCGGCGGAGCCTTCTGCGCCGTTACTGAAACCACTGCCGGTGTTGTCGAGGGCCGTCGACTCCAAACTCTGCGCGATCTGGGTCGGCAGCTCAAAGCCAGGCAAAGCGTCTCGGACGTTCTGCGTAATGCCCAGGCGGTTTTGGCCAACAACCCCTACGATTTCCCGTTTAGTGTGTTCTACCGGCTTGATGAGGCTGCTTCTGTAGCTCATCTGGAACTCCCTACCGGTTTTGAGAGCTTGTTCTCAGAAGGGTTGCAAACCGTCGAACTAAACTCGTCGACCGGGTTGGCCAGGGCATTTACTGATGTGATTACGCGGAAAAGCCCGCTTCTGCTCAACAGTGATCAGGTTCCGTTTTTGTCGCTTCCGAGGGGTGCCTGGCAGATGCCGCCCAGCCATGTTTACGTTCTACCCATCACGCCGAATGGATTTCATACACCCTACGCCGTTCTCATTGCCGGTATCAATCCGCATCTGGTGCTCGATACTAAGTACAGGGACTTTTTTCAACTAATTGCGGATCAGATCGCCACCGAAATCAACAATGTTCGGGCGTATGAAGAAGAACGACGGCGGGCTCAGGCTCTACTGGAGCTTAACCAGGCGAAAACCCGCTTTTTCAGCAACATCAGCCACGAGTTCCGGACCCCGCTCACGCTGCTGCTCGGTCCGCTGGACGAATTGCTCCGCAAGGCCCCGGTTCAGCAGCACGAGTCCCTGCAGATGGTCAAACGGAATGCGCTACGGCTGCTCAAACTCGTCAATACCCTCCTGGATTTCAGCCGGGCTGAAGCCGGTCGGCTCCAGCCTCACTTTGAACCAGTCAATCTGGCTATTTTGACGTCCGACCTCGCCAGCAATTTCCGTTCGGCCGCCGGGAAAGCCGGGTTGGATTTTGTGGTTCAAACCGCCCCCCTTTCAGCTCCCGTGGTACTGGATCACAGTATGTGGGAAAAAATTGTGCTGAATCTGCTGTCGAATGCGTTCAAATATACCTTGGCCGGCGAAATCCGGGTTTCGCTGCACGAAGCTGATCAACAAGTCATCCTGACCGTATCCGATACTGGAATTGGTATTCCGAAGGACCAGCTTCTCCATATTTTCGACCGTTTTTATCAGGTAAACCGTTCTGATGGGGCTTTTCAGGGACGCACCTTTGAAGGAACGGGCATTGGTCTGGCTTTTGTAAAAGAATTGGTCGAACTGCACAATGGCACGATTACGGCCGAAAGTGAACCGGGCCGGGGCAGTTCATTTACCGTTATCATTCCGCGGAAACCCGTCGATTCGCTTCAGCAATTACCAGAAAATCAACCCGATAGCAGTCCCCTAACCGATCAGTTTCAGGCCGAAGTAGAAAGTTTGACCGACCAAGGATTCGAAAAAGCGTCCGATCCTGAACCGGCCAAACCGCGCCTGGTTCTGGCCGACGACAATGCCGACATGCGCGCGTATGTTAGTCGTCTGCTAGCCCCCCATTATACGGTAGAAGCCGTTGCCGACGGCCAGGCTGCCCTGGAAGCCATCCTCCGTCAACCGCCCCAACTGGTGCTCTCCGATATCATGATGCCGGTGATGGACGGCGTAGCGCTGTTGAACCGACTGAAAAGTAACCCGCAAACGAATCACATACCGGTTATTCTGCTTTCGGCGCGAGCGGGCGAAGAAGCAGCCTACGAAGGCTACGTCGCCGGAGTTGACGATTACCTGGTAAAACCCTTCACAGCCAGGGAGTTGCTCGTTCGTGTGCAGGCCCAACTCCGGCTTGCCTGGGTGCGTCAGGAAAATCAGCAGTGGCTTCAGCGATTGTTCGAACAGGCGCCCGTGGTCATTTCCATTGTCGGCCGCGAACCCGATTTTGTCTACCGCATGGCGAATTCGGCCTTTGCGGAACTGATCGACCGGCCGCTGGACCAGATTCTGGGAAAACCGCTGCTGGAAGTCCTCCCTGAAATAAAAGGACAAGGTTTTGACGAATTATTGCATCAGGTGGCAACGACAGGGATTCCGTATATTCAGCGCGATGCTCCGGTCAGGCTGGTCCGGCAGGGAAAACCGCAGTCGCTGTATTTCGATTATATGTACCATCCCATTCGGGAAGCCGACGAGTCGATTAGCGGGGTGATGGGCGTTGTGATCGATGTGACGGAGAAGGTAGTGGCACGTCAGAAAATTGAAGAAAGTGAAAGCCGGTTCCGGGCGATTGCCGATACGGCCCCTGTCCTGATCTGGACCTCGGGCACCGATAAGCTATGCAACTTTTTCAACAAGGTTTGGCTGGATTTTACGGGTCGCCCGATGGAGCAGGAACTCGGCAATGGCTGGGTTACGGGCGTTCACCCGGACGACGTGGAGCATTGTATGCATACCTACACGACGGCTTTCGATGCCCGCCAGGAATTTCAGATGGAATACCGGTTGCGGAGGTTCGATGGGGCCTACCACTGGTTTATCGACAAGGGTCGTCCCCGGTTTGCGGCCGATGGGACGTTTCTGGGTTACATCGGCGGCTGTACCGATATCAACGAACAGAAGGTCATCCACGACGAACTGGAACGGCGGGTAACGGAGCGAACTTCGGAATTACGCAACCTTAATACCGAACTGGAACGCTCTAATTTGGACCTGTTGCAATTTGCGTCGGTAGCCAGCCACGACCTGAAAGAACCGTTACGCAAAATTCAGTCGTTCAGCAACTTACTAACGACAACACTCGATGGTAAACTAAGTGAGGACGAACGGAGTCATTTTGGCCGGATTACCGGTGCGGCCGCCCGCATGCAAAAAATTGTGGACGATGTGCTGCGACTCTCCAAACTTTCCAATACCAGCGCCCGGCACGAGATCGTCGATCTAAATGCCCTGATCGACGGAATTGCCGACGATCTGTCCATCACGATTCAGGAAAAAAAGGCCCGGCTCGAAATCGACACCCTGCCTCTCATCGAAGCTATTCCCGGCCAGATGCACCAACTTTTCCAGAACCTGATCAGCAACGGGCTTAAGTTTGTCGCTGATCGGCCTCCGGTTATTCGGGTTACGAGCCAGCCCGCAGAACCGCCAGCGACGGTTTCGGCGGTTACCACGCCCGGCGACTACATCCGGATTTCGATCCGTGACAATGGAATCGGGTTTGAAACGCAGTATGCCGAAAAAATCTTCGGGATGTTCCAACGGTTGCACGGCCGGGGGCAGTACGAAGGAACGGGCATTGGTCTGACCATCTGCCGCCGGATCGTCGAAAATCATCATGGCCAGATTACCGCCGAAGGCAAACCGGGTCAGGGGGCTCACTTCATGATTACCCTCCCCCTCCGCCAAAACGCGTTTGCCGATCGTCGGCAACTCAATGAACGCCGTGATGACTGACTCAGACTGCCCGACAAGGGTCTGGCTGGCGATCCGGATCCGACTACCGGAGACGAGCGATGCTGATGGAGGAAATTCCTCGAAAAATTGGGTTTCTTTAGTTGACCAGCGCTGTCGAAGCTGCCGATTTCTCATAATTCTTTGCCAGAACCCGGTACGAACCCGAACGCATAGCCGCCAGCGTGATCAGCAACCCCACCAGGCCCGTGACGGTAAACAGCAGCGCCAACCCGCGATCGCTGCCGGTCCCGAACCAACCGCCCAGCCAGTCAACCCCTTTGCCGGTCGTCATGAAGGGAATAAAAATCAATTCGGCAATCGGTCCGATCAGAAACGCCGTGATGGGTGATGCGGCCTGTTCGACGCTCTGGGCAAACCCAAACACCCGGCCCTGGCGCTCGGGCGAAATCAGCTTCTGAATGATGGTTTGCTCGGCCGCTTCGACCGCCGGGATCAAACACATGTACACAAACAACCCGAGCGAGAGCAACACGATGGACGCCTGGATGGTGAAGAAAACGCAAACCGTCCACATGACAATGTTGGCCAGAAACAGCGTGCGTAACGGATTCGGCCCCAGCCCCCGCCGGGCCACCACGATACCGCCCACGATAAAACCACCGCTCAGCCCGCTCCACAAAACACCCCAGACCTGCACCGACACCAGTGATAAGCCATAAGCATCCATCAACGACATGAACACTCCCCCCAGAAAGTTGTTGAACGTGTTAAAAAAAATCAGGCCCAACAACCCCGGAATCTGCCGCACCGCCAGTAACGTTCCTTTTATGTCAATGCGGTTTTCGATCTGGGCATGCGTGTCCGGGGCGGTATTCGGAATCGAAATCGTCCACAGATGCAGTACCACCAGCGCCGTTAGCCCAATGCCCAGCACCAGCATCCAGAACATACCCAGAAACCCGATCACCAGCCCGCTGAACAGCGACGCCACCAGAAACGCAATGCCGTTGGCGGTTCCGACCATCCCGTTTGCCTTGTCCCGTTCGTCTTCCGGTATCAAAAGAGTTACCAGCGTAGAAAGCGCAATGGTCCGCAGATTCCCGGCAATCGCACCCAGTAGGCCCAGCAGGACAAACACCCACAGTGCCGGGCTGGACGGATCCGTAAAAACCGCTGTCGGCGTGGTGCTATAAATCCCCCAAGCCAGGACGTATAACAACAACGAACCCGCGCTCGACAGCAACATGGCGGTTTTCTTCGGGTAATTGTCGACCACTGAGCCTAGGAAGAAACCGGAGAAGGCTACCGTTCCCAGGTAAATACCGGCCATGACAGAAGTGGCTACGACGGATTTGGTTTGCAGGTATACCCAGAATGTCAGCGCAAACCAGACAAAATTGTTCGTCAGCGATGCGGCCAGTGTATTGGCCAGAATAGCGTAAAAGCGGTCGTTCATAGCGTTTGTTCATTCGTATTTGCGGAAAGGGAAAGGTCCATTCAGGAGTTGAACCGACCCTTTCAAATTACGTTCAAACCGCTGCTATCGTTCCCGGATCAGCCTCATCCGGCTACTTTTAACGAGCCGGATGGGGCATCGGCCAGATGGTCGGATTTCGCTTTCAGCCATTTGTGATAATAGACGTACGAAGCCAGCCCAATGGTGGGAATGATCAGCATCGGCACCCATTCTACCGCCAGTTTATCCAACATACTGATGGAATAAATAGCGCCCAGAATGTCGTACATTAAGCCGGCATACGCCCATTCCTTGATGCGGGGAAAACCCGGCACCAGAATAGCAATGACACCAAGTAGCTTTGCCCACCCCAGAAACGGAATCAGGTAAACCGGATAGCCCATGTCCTTGAATCCCTGGACGGACATCGGATCGACCAGGATGTTCGGTATGGCCGACCCAAACATGAAGAAGGCGAATAAACCCGTAAAGACCCAATACAGAATTTTTGTCGTTTTCATGGCCGTTGGCTTTTGTTTTTTAACCGATTGAATAAGACAAATTTACGCACCCGACCCCGTTTCGATAGCGTGTAAAAACGACAAACTACAGGGGGTATTGCGGCATTTTTCAGACCGTTTTTTTAAAGAGTAAGTTTCTAAAACCGGTTCATTTGAGACGCGAACAAATTGGTTCTTTCAGGCCTTTAAACGCTAAAAAGGCAGGGTCAACTGCTGCCCGGCCTGCTCCTCGGTGGCTTCCAGGTTCGAAACAGAAACTCCCAGCAGGCGAACCCCTTTCGGTACGGGCAAAACCGACTTCAGCAAGTCCAGGCCAATGCGGTCCAGAAAAGCTTTCTGCGAGACGGGGCCGAGGGTTGTGCGGCTGCGGGTGATTTGTTCAAAATCCGCAAACTTCACTTTCAGCGTCACTGTACGTCCCACTACCCGGATGCGTTCGCAGGCTCGCCAGACCGAATCCAGCAGCGGCTGCAAACGGGCCGTCAATTCCGGTTCTTCCGTCAAATCGTACTCAAACGTGTTTTCCGACCCGATCGATTTCCGCAGCCGGTCGGGGGTTACGGACCGGTGGTCGACCGCCCGGGCGATGTCGTAGTAAAAGCTGCCTGCCTTGCCAAAATGCTGTTTCAGAAAGGCTTCAGATTGCTGCCGTAAATCCAAGCCGGTGAAAATCCCAAGTCGATTCATCCGGGCCGCCGTAACCCGGCCAATGCCATGAAACTGACTAACGTTCAGGGTTTCGACAAAGGCAAGTCCCTGGCTGGGTTTGATCACATATAGCCCGTTGGGTTTGCGCATATCGGACGCCAGCTTGGCCAGGAACTTGTTGTACGACACCCCGGCCGAAGCCGTCAGCCGGGTTTGTTCCCAAATCGTCGCCCGGATTTCCTCGGCAATTCGGGTTGCCGAAGCGATGTTCTTTAAATTTTCGGTTACATCGAGGTACGCTTCGTCCAGGGAGAGCGGTTCAATCAATGGGGTGTATTCAGCAAAAATAGCCCGAATCTGGCCGGAAACGGCTTTGTAGACATCGAAACGGGGCTTGACGAAGATCAATCCGGGGCATTTTCGGATGGCCACCGACGAAGCCATGGCCGACCGTACGCCGAATTGCCGCGCTTCGTAGCTGGCTGCAGCCACAACCCCCCGCTGGCTGGAGCCTCCCACGGCTACCGGTTTTTGCCGTAATTCCGGGTGATCCCGCTGTTCGACCGATGCGTAAAAAGCATCCATGTCGATGTGTATAATCTTCCGGGCGTTGGATTGATCCACGAAAACTTGCTGCAACTGATCCGTTTAAAGATAACGGTTTTTCCCGACATTGAACCGACCCTTTTACGGCGTTCACCGGGTTGTTCGTAACCGATTGGGGACGCCAAATCCGATAACGATCAGGGAACGGCCTGACCCTGCTCATAAAACCGCTTCCGTTGTTTGGCTACTTTTGTCTGAGTTTAGAAACCAGTTAAGAGCCTGGGTACCTTTCAATCACTGACTTATGAAAATTGCCTTTTTTAGTACGGCGGCTTACGAGCGCGACTGGTTTACCCGCTACCAGGGGCATCATGCCATTACGTTTCTGGAAGAAACCCTGAACGCGCATTCCTGCCACCTGGCGAAAGGCTACGAAGCCGTCTGTGCGTTTGTGGAAGACGATCTGAGCGCCCCGGTTTTGCAGGCGCTGAAGAGTCAGGGCGTTAAGCTGGTGGCGATGCGCTGCGTCGGGCTCGACAATGTGGATCTGGAAGCGGCCGAGGAAGCCGACCTGACCGTCTTGCATGTGCCCGGTTACTCACCCTATTCGGTGGCCGAACACGCCGTGGCGCTCCTGATGAGTTTCGTGCGGCAGATTCCGCAGGCCTATACGCGGGTACAGCAGGGCAACTTTTCCATCAACGGCCTGACCGGGCAGGATTTGCACGGCAAAACCGTCGGCATAGTCGGCACCGGCCGGATCGGACAGGCGTTTAGCCAAATCATGCTCGGCTTCGGCTGCCGCGTAATCGCCTTTGATCCGAAACCGAATCTACGGCTGCTCAACAGCGGAGTCCGGTACGTATCGCTCCAGACACTTTGGGCCGAGTCGGACGTGATCTCGTTCCATTGCCCGCTGAATAGCCATACCGCCAACCTCTTGAATGCCGACGCCATTGCCCAACTAAAACCGACGGCGATTGTCGTCAATACGGGTCGGGGCAAACTGGTCGATACGGCAGCCCTGCTCAATGCGCTGGATAACCAAAAATTGGGCGGTTATGCCACGGACGTTTATGCGGGCGAGAAAGGCTGGTTTCACCGGGATTTTTCGGGCCAGCCCATTACCGACGACGAGCTGAACCGGCTGCGCCTGCACCCGCGCGTTCTCCTGACGGCCCACCAGGGCTTTCTGACCGAAGAGGCTCTGCAACAGATCGCTCATAACCTGCTGCTCCAGATTTCTTATTTCCAGAACAGCCGCCAGCCGGGCATCAGCAAGATCTCGATGTAATTCGTCCGGGTCACTAAAGCGTTCTTTTTTCTCACTAAAATTTGAGTTGCCAACTCTCTCCCGTAGATTTACGGCATCATTTGCCAAACAATCCATCAATCCGTTACTCCGACACCTGCCCAATGCCATGACCTGCGGCAACCTCCTCTGTGGTTGCGTCGGGTTGGTGATGACGCTGCGCGGTAATTCCGACACGGCGGCCTGGCTTATTTTGCTGGCCGGACTACTCGATTTTGGCGACGGTTTTGTGGCCCGGCTTGTGAAGGTATCGGGCCCGTTTGGCAAAGAACTCGACTCACTGGCCGATGTCGTCACCTTCGGTGTGTTACCGGCGACCCTTGTTTTTCAGGCACTGTGGACAACGGGTATGGCCAGATGGTCGTATCTGGCTTACCTGATTGCGGTTCTGTCGGCGTTGCGGCTGGCCAACTTTAACATCGACACCCGCCAGTCCGACCGGTTCATCGGTTTGCCGGTTCCGGCCAACTCCCTGCTGATTGCGGCTTTTCCGCTCATGAGCTACTACCAGCCGCAATTTGCGTTCCTGTGGCAAAATCCGATTCTACTGTATTTCCTGGTCGGTTTTTCGTTCATGCTGGTTGCTGAACTGCCGTTGCTGGCGCTTAAGTTCAAATCATTTGGCTGGCGCGAAAACCAGATTAAGTTCATTTTTCTGATACTATCAGCGGTTCTGTTGCTATTTTTGCAGTTCGCGGCCGTTCCGCTCATCATCTTTTTATACATTCTGGTTTCATTTTTTGCTAAACATAAGGAGTAAGGTTAGCGCAGGTAAAATGAGAATTCGCTTCTCTCCGCTTCTTCTATTCCTTTCTTTCATCATGAAATACATCGCGCACATTGACATCATGCCCCAAAAGGAAATTCTGGATCCGCAGGGAAAAGCCGTCAAACTGGGTCTGCATAACCTCCACATCGATTCGGTGGGCGACGTTCGGATTGGCAAGCACATCCGGCTGGAAGTCGAAGCCGAGTCGTCGGACAGTGCCAGCGCTATCGTCGATACGGCCTGTCGGCAACTGCTGGCCAACCTGATTATGGAAGAATATACCTTTTCGATCGAAGAAACCCAGGCGTAAGGCATGACGTATTCGACCATTGCCGGGTTGGGATTCTACGTTCCGGAAAACGTCGTCACGAACCAGGATCTGACCCAGTACATGGAAACCTCGGACGCCTGGATTCGGGAACGCACCGGTATTGAACAACGGCGGTATTTCACCTACGGCAAAGATACCAACGCGAGCATGGCCACGGCGGCTTCCCGCATGGCCATCGACCGCGCCGGTTTGCAGCCTTCGGACATTCAACTGATCGTGTATGCGACCACCACGCCGGATTATTACTTTCCCGGTTCCGGTTTTTTGATGCAGCGCGAGCTGGGTCTCGAAGGAGTCGGCGTCATCGATATTCGCAACCAATGTTCCGGTTTTATTTACGCCCTGTCGATTGCCGACCAGTTCATCAAAACCGGCATGTATAAAACCGTGCTGGTGGTCGGTTCGGAAATTCAGTCGACCTGGCTCAATAAAAGCACCGAAGGCCGGAACGTAGCGGTTATTTTCGGCGACGGAGCCGGAGCGGCCGTGTTGCAGGCCACCGACGATCCGGAGCACCGGCTTTTATCGACCCATCTGCACGCCGACGGTCGCTACGCGGAAGAGTTGTACGTTCGCGAACCGGGCAGCAGCCGCCCAACGCGTGCGGCCACAAAAGAAATGGTTGACGAAGGCGGTTTTGACGTGTCCATGAATGGCAGTGCGGTTTTGAAACACGCCCTAACCCGCTTTCCGGAAGTGATTCAGGAAGCCCTACAAGCCAATGGCTATCAGCCGGAAGATATCTCGTTGTTAATTCCTCATCAGGCCAACCTGCGTATTTCGGAAAACGTCCGCCAGCAGCTCAACCTCCCCCCCGAGCGGGTTTTCAACAACATTCAGCGGTATGGCAACACCACCGCAGCTTCCCTCCCCATCGCCCTTACCGAAGCCTGGGAACAGGGCCGCATCCGTTCGGGCGACCTGATCTGCCTGGCCGCGTTCGGCAGCGGCTTCACCTGGGCCTCCGCCCTGATCAAGTATTGAATTAAGAGTTAAGAATTAAGACGGGGCCGCCCGTGCGGTTATGAGTTGCGCTGCCATATTACCAGGAAACGGCGTAGCCAACTCTTAATTCTTAACTCTTAATTCTTAACTCCTAATATTGTCCCGTTGCGAGCATGACCAGGGTACAGGCTTCAATGGGTTCGATGCCTTGTTGCGCCAGTTCTTTTTCAAAAGCCGGGTTTTCGGTTCCGGGGTTGAAAATCACCCGCCGGGGTCTCAGCTTTTTGATGTAATCGTATATCCCGGTCTGATTCCGGGCGGAAACGTACAAGGTAACCGTATCGATATCTTCCAGATCGGGTTGTCCCATCCGGATTGGGTTTCCTCGGATTGTTCCGGTTCGTAAGCCCACTAATTCAACAGGGTGTCCTTGCTGAACAAGCCGGTTGGCTGCTTTATGAGCGTAGCGTTCAGGGTTCTCCGAAGCCCCGATCACCAAGGTGGTTCTTTTCATGACTGTTTTATACCATTGCTTTTTTAAATAACTCCAAACGATCCGTTTAGTTCCCCGTCAAATCCTGGGCGGTTTCACTTTCGTATATATAGGCACGGTTCCCGTTCTGGTTCATCCAAAAAAATATTATTTAGTTGCGAGAACTATTCTGTTTAATTTTTTTGTATTAATATTAAACAAATTTACCGTATTTTTTTGTTGTAGTTATCAGTAGTAAAGATTACAGCGACGCTGTTACAACTGCTTAACTGTTATTTTGCTGAGTTAGAGGCAACACTTTATTCGCAAACCTGTTAATTAACCATTCAACAAAATGGCCACTAACCTACTAACCGCATCAAACCTGCGCATGAGTGAGAAAAGAACCAGTAATTACTGGAATGAGAAATGGGTGCCTGTCAATTTCGGAGGAGTTGAGAACCCACCGCACTACGAAGTTTCAAATTTTGGTCGCATGAAAAGCTTCCAGAATGATCCTAAAAACGGAACGCTCATCAATGGCTCGACTATTCAGGGCTATCGTTCACTCAACATTCGGACGGGTGGGAAGACCATCAACCGGTACTTCCACAAATTGATTGCGGAAGCCTTCGTGCCGCGAGAAAGTCCTGATCAGACGTTTGTGATTCACCTCGACCACGACAAAAAGAACAATCATTTCCAGAACCTGAAATGGGCCACCAAGGACGAAATGATTGAACACAATCGCAAAAGCCCGAACATTCTGAACCGGGAAATGCCGCGACGGACTCGAAATTACAAACTGACCGAGTCGAAGGTGAAAATGATCAAGAAACTGTTGAAAAACGAGAAGAACCGGCTGAAGATGATCGCCAAGCAGTTTGGAATTACGCACACGCAACTAAACCGGATTCGATCGGGTGAAAACTGGAAACACGTCACCATCGACGAAGATCCGACGGAATAAGCCGTTCCTCTAGTTCAGCCCCACACTCTCGCCTTTTAGGCCACTCCCCAAACCAATGGGCGGTACGTGGGGCAACGTAATGAAAAAAGTAGTTCCCTCATCTGTTGCGGTTTCAAACCAGATACTGCCACCGGCGTGTTCGATGCCGCGTTTGGCAATGGCCAGTCCTAATCCTGACCCTCCTTCCTTCGTACTGAAGTTAGGCAGGAAAATCTTGCTCCGGATGGACTCCGGTACACCCGCGCCATTGTCATGGATTTCAATGTTGATCTGTTCATCGTTAACCAAGAGCCGGAGATGAATGACCGGTTTCCGGTCGGATGGGACTGACTGTACACTATTGATAATTAAGTTGGTTAGAATACGGCCGATCAATTGCCGATCGCCCATAACCATTACCGGATAAGGAGAAATGTCGCGAATGAGAGTGATTTTTCCATCATCGGCATAGAGGTCGGCTGCTTTGTTGATTACAGACGTAATCTCAAACAGTTCGTGTTTCGGAAGCGGCATTTTGGCAAAATCAGAAAAAGATGTGGCAATGTCGCTCAGGTTGTCGATCTGATCGAGCAGCGTATCCAGCGTACGCTGCAACACCCGCCGGGCTGTCGGGCTATCGGATTGAAGGGTACGCTGAAGGTGTTGCAGCGTTAACTTCATAGGCGTCAGCGGATTCTTGATTTCGTGGGCCACCTGCTTGGCCATTTCCCGCCAGGCCGATTGTTTTTCGCTCTGCGACAGGGCCTGTTTTTTCTCTTCCAGCTTCACCAGCATGCGGTTATATTCGCCGATAAGCAATCCGATTTCATCGTCGGATTTCCAGTCGAGCGGTTCGTTGAAACGATCCAGGTTTGTGCGCCGGATCTTCTGGGTAATGATTTTCAGCGGTTTTGTTAATACGGTAGACGCCCAGTACGAAACCAGCAGGAAAATCATGAACAAGCCGGTGAAAACGCTCAGGGCCGTTGTCACGACATCGATCATCTGATGTTCCAGTTCGGGTTCTGAACCGAAGTGTGATACGGCCAGAATGCCCAGCAACCGACCGTCGTAATCTTTAATACTCGCATAAGCGGTTCGGTACATCTTCGTTCCCAGCGACTCCATCAGCAAAACCTGGGTTTCCTTGTCTTCGATCAGATGGATATAGGCCTGCGGATTGATTCGTTTGGACAAATGGCCACTTTCGTAGACCAGCGGCTGAGTCGAACAGCGCAAATTTCCCTTTACATCGAATACACTGATATCGATTTCGTCATCTTGTGTAATTTTCTGTAGTTCCTCCTGGATGTAGGCTTCACTGGCATCGGCCTGCAAATACCGTTTCCAATTGGTTAAAAAATTGGCGCTAATGTTCTTCGCATTGGTCAGGTACGTACTTTCCTGATAGACATCATAATTAGAACTAATCACTCCAAACGTAATGGCCACCACCAGCACCAGTGGCAAAAAAAAGGCTACGTTCAGGTAAAGCTGGGTTTTGGTAGAATAGCTGATGTAAAATTGTGAAAATCCGAAGCGAATGGCGTAGATCAGGAACAACAGCAGGATATATAGAATCAGAATCAGATACAGAAACGAGAAATTTGAGAAAATACTGCGGACGGGGTAGCTTTTCGATGAAATCACGATGATCCGGCCACTGTCATCACTCAAACCGACGTGTTTGTAGGCGTTATAGGAAATACCGTCTTCGTACAAGTCCGGATTCTTCAGCAGGGATGCCGGAAAACGGCGTTCATAGTTGTACTCTCCGAATGTGTAAGGATCCTTCTCATGAGGTTTAAAGACCGCATAGCTGTAAACCTGGGTTTCTGCCGCCCGAATGAATTTACGGTCGGTCAGAAACTCGGAGTTGATATGGTTGGTATGCTGGCTATTCCATTTAAGATCGAGTACAATATGGCCCACAAGCTGATTCCCTTGCCGGATGTCGAGAAACTGTATATATTGTTTGCGAAAGTTGTTACCCGCTTCGTTAATGAAGTAGATATCAGGATATTGTGTTTGATAGCGCTCCTGCTTAAACCGCTCGGCATAACGTTTGTAACTGGCTTCCGTCTGTTGCCCGCTGGCGGAAGGCGACGAATTAAATACCAGCACTTCTACGCCATAGCGTTCGAAGTGTTTATCAAGGTGAATCGATTTTATGCGTTGCTGAATCCGTTCCCGCACCAGCAACGTGTCGCTGGTCATAACCCGCTTCAGTTCTGCGTCCTGGATAATGGCCGAACGGGATTTGTTGAGCAGAAACTCGCCAAATGTATCGTTTTCTACCAGCAATTGTTCGCCAAGCTTCCGTTTGTTGATCAAGTCTTTCTTCAATCCCTGGATGTACACGATGGACGTCGCCATAATGGCACAGATCAGGGCGGTAAAGAACAGGTAAAGTGTCGTTTTATACCGAAAAGTATACAGGGAACGGGGAAACCGGGGCAGGTAGAGCACCAGAAAACAGACAGCCTGGATGCCCAGAAGCCAGGGGACAGGCATCAGGCCCTGCCAGAGTACCGCAACGGTCAGCACCGTTCCGATGGCAAACCAGATCAACCCGCGCCAGTACGTGAGGTTCAACCGGAGAAACAAGCTCGCCAGCACATGCTGGAGTAGAAAAAAAACGGTAGACGTCCCGACGAACAGCAACAGACAGGCCACTTTCAGGCTAGTCAATGAAAGGCTCAGCGTAATGTCGAGCGTGACCTCGGCATTTTCGTAAATCGTACTCAGTTCCTGGTAAGCACCGTAGAAAACCACGTAGCTGAGCACCACCGAAACGATGGAAACCAGGATTTTCACCCCATCGGATTGCCGGAGGAGCCAGTAGTACGAGCGGGTTCGGTAAAAGGTATTGGCCAGGTAAAGCGACAGCACTACCAGCGCCAGACAATTCAGCAACTGGTCGCCCAGCGACGGCGCAACAACCGAAGCTCCAAACTTACTGGGATTAAACAACGACGATTCAAAAAACAGAAAGGGTACCCCAAAATACAGCATTACCGCCCGTAAAACGACCAGATAAAGGGCCAGAATAATAAATCCGGCCCCGTAATGGCGACTTCTGCGGAGAGAAAGCGTACTGCGGATGAGGTAAATTCCCATGAAAAAAACCGACAGCATCACCAGTATGACCGTGTTGACGGGCGACGTCTGGTTCTGGTAACCTTCCATCTGCGGAGGTACTACCGAAAACAGAAAAACCGGCGTCGAATCATACATACTCTGGTAAATGCTGCTCTTTTCCGATTTGATCTCGGCGGGCTTTACCGTAAACAGGTCCGGATTATACCCCGAACGTAAGTAACTGTTTTCGTACTGGTATCTCCGGTAAATCGTCACCAGCGAAAAGACTTCCAGCAACTCTTTCCCCTGTTTGATCACCTGCCGGTTTACGACATAATCGCCCTGGGGGAAGCTTATGTATTTAGGGTAAATAACACTACGAAGCCGCTTGTAATCCGGAATAAACCGGTAATCCGACCAGAATAGCAGTTGTTGGTTGCTAAAAATGTAGTAAGGATACTTCGTTTCAAGCCTTAACGCGGAAAACGTATAGGGTGGTTTATGTTCCTGAAGTTGCTCCCGGACCTGTTGCAGTTCGTCGGCACTACGGTCCAGTTCATCTTTAATCCGCTGCTGGGTGGTCCGTAAGTATTGCTCATCAGCCGCACTGATAGCCCCCTTCTCCAACACCGAATTGAAGAAGACCGACAATCCGAGTGCCAGAATGGATAAAATCAGAAAAATATGCTTGTTGAGTATACTCACAAGAAATAGAGCTGAGTGGGCTTTCACTTATCTGATTTAACCCCAAAATCATGCCAAATTTTCTGGCACCTTTCTGACGTTAGTTAGGTGTTATCGGATATGACCCGGTCGGGCTTTTCAATGGTGAAACCACGTTCTCCCTCCGCGTTTTCGTAGCCAACTTCAACTCCCAGGACGTAGAGCAGGTGTTTTTTATCAATAATCACCCGAACCGAATCCACTTCAAACACCTCGTCCCCCTGGCCCGGCTGATCGAACCCAAGCATCCACGACGAACCACACCCTCCTCCCCGAATGCCGACTCGCAATCCATAGGTTTCGGGAATTTTATTGGTCCGTAACGTATCCTGAATCTGATCCCGGGCAGCGGGCGTCAGTCGAACCGGATTTTCGATACTTGAAAGAAACATACTAAGTAAAAATTCCGTTTGCTGAGTGAAATTTACAAACTTTGCCTCACAATATAGGCAACCGTTTACGGTTTTCCTCCTAAGGTTTTAGGTTCCGGTTCAAACAAGGGTTTCTTTCAAGAATTAACCGACCAACCGGGAAAGCGATAAGGAACAGTAACTGAAAAAATACGTATGGAAGTTATTGCTGAATTAGTAAAACTCATTGTCCCCGCCGGGCTGGTGCTGTACGGAATGTTTGTAACAGTCCGGTTGATGCTGGAACGGGAAGCCGAAAAACAACGCGTCGAGGTTAAAAACCGCTATGCCAGCGAAGTCACTCCCTTGCGGTTACAGGCTTACGAACGCATGGTTCTGTTTCTGGAACGGATTACGCCCAGCAACCTGCTGCTGCGGTTGAGCGGACAAGCCGCCGTGGCCCTGGAATTTCAGCAAGTGCTGTTACGCGACATCCGGGAAGAATATAACCACAACGTGTCGCAGCAGATTTACATGAGCCAGCCGGTTTGGGAAGCCGTGCAGAACGCCATGAACGAGGTGGTGGTGCTCATCAACGAATCGGCCAGCGAAGTAGCGCCCGAAGCCCCCGCCCTGGACTTGTCCAAAAAGATTTTCGACAACATCATTCAGAAAGAGGTACAGCCGACGGCCGCCGGGCTAAAAGCCGTTAAGGACGAAGTGCAGGCGGTTTTCCTCTAGTACCCACGGGCTTCAGCCCGTGTGAGTTGGTATGACCAATTAGTTGGAATAAACTCAAAAAACACGGGCTAAAGCCCGTGGGTACGGGAACCCAGCACCTCGGCCGACAGTTCCAGCGCTTTGGCCAGCCGATCGCGGTTGATCGCCAACGGAATACCGGCTTGCTTAAGCTGGAGAACAATTTGTTCCGTGGGCAAATTACCGGTCAGGTCGTCAGCCGCCATCGGGCAACCACCAAAACCGTGCAGTGCCCCGTCGATGCGCCGGATACCCGCCCGTAAAGCCGCCCGGACTTTTTCGGCAACCTGTTCGGGCCGAGAATGCAGATGCGCTCCAAACTCAACGTCAGGAAAGGTTTTGAGCAGATACCAAAACAACGTTTCGATGCCTTCGGGGGTCGAGGAACCTACGGTATCAGACGGAGCAATAATCGAAATACCCCGTTGAACCAGTCGCTCGGTAAACTGCCCGACCACGTCCGGGTTATACGGGTCGCCATACGGATTTCCAAAGCCCATCGACAGGTAAACAACCAGTTGTTTGCCGTGCTGCTGACACAAGTCCTGGATAGCTTCGACCTCCGAGAACGCCTGTTCGATGGTTTTGTTGGTGTTCCGAAGCTGAAAGGTTTCCGAAACCGAGAGCGGAAAGCCAAGAAACTGAATCTGAGGAAACAAAACCGCCTGTTCGGCCCCGCGAACGTTGGCGACTATGGCTAGTAATTTCGTCCGGGTTTCGGTCAGATCCAGGCCCGCCAGCACCTCGGCCGTATCACGGAGTTGTGGAATGGCTTTGGGCGAAACAAAGCTCCCAAAGTCGAGCGTATCGAAGCCGACCCGCAACAACGCGTTCAGGTACCGGATTTTGTCGGCCGTCGGGATGAAGTCGTGCAACCCCTGCATGGCGTCGCGCGGGCATTCGATCAGTTTAAACGAATCCATGCTGCAAGATGACGGTTTTCAGCATAGAAAAATAGCGAATCCAACCAAAATTGCCGGTACGTCCGTAGCTTTGCGGTTTTCTTTTCCAAAAGAGAACCGCCCGCCGGAAGTAACTGTTACCCCTTACGTACCCACGGACTTTAGTCCGTGTTTTTTAGCTTTCTACTCGAAAAAGTTAGCCGTAAAAACACGGACTAAAGTCCGTGGGTACGAGAAACAAACAACTAAATGCTGTACCCTGATTCATTTGAACAAAAACTGGGTTTCGATAAAATCCGCGACCTGCTCCGGGAGGCTTGTTTGAGTCCACTGGGGCAGTCGTATGTCGACAAAATCCGGTTTTCCGATAATTTCCAGCTCATCGATAAAATGCTCCGGCAGGTGGCCGAGTTCAAGACCATCGTGCAGTACGAACCGGAATTTCCGGCTTCCAACTACCTCGATATCCGGCCGCAGCTCAGCAAAATCCGGATTGAAGGCATGATGCTGACCGAAGCGGAGTTTTTCGACCTGAAACTGACCCTTCGGACCATCCAGCAATGCCTGCGGTTTCTGGCCGACAAGGATAAAGAAACGTATCCGTACCTAACCGAACTGGCCGACAGCATCACAGTCGACAAGAAACTGACCGACGCCATCGAACGGGTCATCGACGACCGGGGCCACGTCCGCGACTCGGCTTCGCCCGAACTCGCCAGCATCCGCCGACGCATCATCACCGAACAGGCCGGGTTGCGGAAAAAGATGGAGAGCATCATGAAAAATGCCCGCCAGCAGGGCTGGATGCCCGACGACATTTCGCTCACGATCCGAAATGGTCGGGTGGTGATTCCGATTTCGTCCGAACACAAACGGAGGCTGAAGGGCTTCATTCACGATGAATCGTCCACGGGCCAGACGGTTTTTATCGAACCGGCGGAAGTATTCGACACCAACAACGAAATCCGCGAACTGGAATACGAAGAACGGCGCGAAGTGGCCCGCATCCTGCGCGAGCTGACCGATATTGCCCGGCCTTTCCTACCCGAACTGCAACGCGCGACCACCTTTCTGGGCCTGATCGACTTCATCCGGGCCAAGGCCAAACTGGCCGTTCAGATCGACGCCGATATGCCCAAACTGGTCAATCAGCCGCTGGTCGACTGGCTCCAGGCCCGGCACCCGCTACTGCATCTGTCGTTTCAGAAACAGGGCAAAAAAGTGGTGCCACTGACCTTGTTGCTTGATGCCAGCCAGCGAATCCTGATCATTTCGGGACCGAACGCGGGCGGGAAATCGGTGGCCCTCAAAACTATCGGCTTGCTGCAATACATGCTCCAGAGCGGTTTGCTGATCCCGGTCATCGAAGGCTCGACCGCCGGGATTTTCCAGAATTTGTTCATCGACATTGGCGACGAGCAATCGCTGGAAAACGACCTCAGCACCTACAGCTCGCACCTGACGAGCATGAAGGCGTTTGTGACGCTGTCGAACCGCAAAACGCTCTTTCTCATTGATGAATTCGGGACCGGCACCGAACCCGGTTTGGGCGGGGCCATTGCCGAAGCCATCCTGGAAGAACTGACGAAATCGGGGGCGTACGGGGTCATCAACACGCACTACACGAACCTGAAACTTTTTGCCGACAAAACCGCCGGACTCGTCAACGGCGCGATGCGATTTGACGGCGAACACCTCGAACCGCTCTACGAACTTGAAATCGGCCGGCCGGGCAGTTCGTTTGCCTTCGAGATTGCGTCGAAGATCGGCCTGCCCAAAGCCGTTATCGACCGGGCTAAGGAAAAACTGGGGTCGCAGCAGGTGAATCTGGAAAAACTGCTGAAAGAACTGGACATTGAGAAGCGGGTTTTTGCCGAAAAAAACCTGGAGATCGGTATCAACCAGCGCAAACTGGCGCAACAACTGGCTGAAACAACCGCCCTGAAAACCCGGCTCGACAACGACCAGAAGCGGCTGCTGAACGAAGCCAAGCAGAAAGCCAAAGCACTCGTCGCCGAAGCCAACCAGCGCATCGAAAACACGATTCGGGAAATCAAGGAGAACAAAGCCGACCGCGACACGACCCGGCTGGTCCGGCAGGAACTGGAACAGTTTGAGAAAAAAGAGCTGAAAACCGACACGCTGGTTGACGAGCCAACCCCAAACCGGACCGAATCGGAAGAGTATCTACCCGACAACAGCGCCATTGGCGTGGGCAGTTTCGTCCGGATCAAGGGGCAAACCACTATCGGCGAGGTACTGGCCCTGCGCGGCAAAGACGCCGAAATCCGGATTGGCGACCTTAAATCCACGGTTAAACTAAACCGGCTCGAAAAAGTGAGCCGGAAAGTATACAAGGAAGCCGTGGGCGAATCGAGCCGACCGCGCGTGCAGGGCATCGATCTAAACGAGAAGATGATGAATTTTAGCTTCAACCTCGACATCCGGGGCAAACGGGGCGAAGAAGCGCTGGTCGAACTCGACAGTTTCATCAACAACGGCCTGATGCTCGGCTATCCTGAACTCCGGATCGTGCACGGTAAAGGCGATGGCATTCTGCGAACGCTGGTTCGGAATCACCTGCGCACCTTCCCGCAAGTGGCCTCCCTACAGGACGAACACGCCGACCGGGGCGGTGCCGGGGTGACGGTGGTGCGAATGAAGTAAACGGTCGTCTTGAACTCGGATTACACGGATGAAAAGATGAAGAGGATTGGCTACCGCAATCTTTACCTTTTATATCCCAGTTAATCCATTAATCCGTGTAATCCAAGTTCAAGACGAGTTAATCCTTTAATCCGTGTAATCCAGGTTCAAGACAATTCATGTTTTCTAATTCAAGACTTCTGCCAGCGAAATCGTAATGCCCAGTTTTTCCAGCGAAATCGTGGTGTCGAGTCCTTCGTAAATGGTGTATTTCCAGAAGTCTGCCGAACGTTCGTAGACCTCCACGACGGGGGCGGTTTGGGAAGCGAGCAGGTAGTATTGCAACGACGGGATTTTGAAGTATTCGAGCCGCTTGTTGTAGCTGTCGGTCCGTAGCGAAGACTCCGAGACGACCTCAATCAGCAAAGATGGCGACCGGACCACGGTTTCCGAATCATCGGCCAGATCCGCCGGTTCGCAGGTGTAAATCACATCCGGATAAACGTATTTCTCGCCGGTTCTCAGCTTCTGCTTGATGCTTTCGGTAAAAACCGCATAACCGCTTTTTTGGGCGAAAGGAAATAGTGCTCTGGCAAACGCCAGAACGATGGTATTATGTCGCTTGGTCGTTCCGGCCATCGCGAATACTTCGCCATCGATGTATTCGTAGCGAACACCTTCAGCCCGTTCCAGGGCTTCGTATTCTTCAAACGTGTACCGTTTCTTCTTCGTAGTCACCATCGTGAAATCGTACTTTCTTGCTTCCATAAAGCTACCAAATTCAGGTCAATACTTTCCGCTTAGACGGTCCGCGCTTTAGAAAGTCATATCTTTTCCGGAAAAATCCGGTTTTCTCTTGCTTTGACGGTCTGCTGCTTAGACAGTGATCAGTGCTTTTTTCGTTATCTGGAAAGCGCTGAAAGGCGGCAAATCACGCAAAAAGTGACGTCCCCGGTTTTCGCCGTGTTGGAAAAAACCGTTTCTTTACCCGTTATTTCTGAAGCGGCTTTGCGCTTTACACCTTACCCGTTGTATGAATTTCAAACGCTTTCTCCCCCATTTGATCGCCGTTCTCGGCTTTGCGCTTCTGGCCGTCATTTACTGCTCACCGGTTCTGAAAGGCAAACGACTCAACCAGCACGACATCATTCAGTCCGTGGCGGCTGGCCGCGAAGTGGTTGATTACCATAAAGAAACCGGCGAATGGGCCTGGTGGACCAACAGCATGTTCGGCGGCATGCCTGCCTACATGATTTCCGGCGACTACCCCACCAGCCTGACTCACAAGCTCGGCCAATACATCAACCTCTTACTGCCTGATCCCGCCAATTACATCTGGCTTTTGATGATCGGCGGCTACGTCCTGATGCTGGCGCTGGGGGCCAACGTCTGGCTGTCGGCCGTGGGGGCGGTGGCGTATAGTTTTGCGTCTTACCACCTGCTCAGCCTGGAAGCCGGGCACGTTTCCAAGATTCTGGCGCTGGCCTACGCGCCGGGCATTGTGGCCGGGGTCGTGATGGCACTGCGGGGCCGTTACCTGGCCGGAGCCGCACTGACAGCCCTCTTTCTGGGCCTCGAACTTTACGCCAACCACGTCCAAATCACCTACTACCTGGCGATTGGTCTGGTGATTTACGTCCTGATCGAGAGCGTAGCCGCCATCCGCGAAGGCCGGGTTCGACCGCTGGTATTGTCGCTTTCTTCGCTGGCCGTGGCCGCGCTGCTGGCGGTCGGTACGCACACCACCCGGCTTTGGAACGCGGCTGATTATGTGACCGTAACGACCCGTGGCAAATCCGAACTGACCATCACGCCAAAATCCGAAACCGGTGCCCCGGCAGCTTCCGGGACCAATACCGAAGACGGTTTAGGTAAGGATTACGCCTTTCAGTATAGCTACGGTATTGGCGAAACGTTCACGCTGCTGATTCCGAATTACGCCGGGGGGCCGTCGGTCGGCTCGCTGTCGACGGACTCGGAAACGTACAAAAAAATGACGGGCATCGGCGTCGATCCGACAATGGCCCAACAATTTGTGCAACAACTGCCGCTGTATCACGGCAACCTTTACAGCCAAACCGGACCGGCCTACGCGGGTGCTATTGTGATCTTCCTGTTTGTGCTCGGCCTGTTGATCGTGCCCGGTCGCTTGAAATGGTGGGCCTTGGCGATTGCGCTCCTGTTCATCGGCTGGGCCTGGGGCAAAAACCTTCCGGCGCTTAATTACACGTTCTTCGACTATTTCCCCGGTTTCAACAAATTCCGGGCGGTAACGATGACGCTGACCTTGGCGCAGTTGCCGCTGGTGTTGCTGGGTATTTTGGCCCTGAAACAAATCGTGGACAAAAAGCTGACGGCCGCACAGTTGAACCGTCCGTTGCTGATCAGCCTGGGCATCACGGCCGGATTGTCGCTGCTCATGGCGCTGCTGCCGACGGTTTTCCAATCGTTCCGGGGGGCCAACGACGAAGCGTTTGCGGGCAGTTTAGAACAGGGATTGCAAAATAAAGACCTCGCCAACCAGGTAATGGCCGCAATAGTCGACGACCGGATCGGCATGCTCCGGTCCGACGCGTTCCGGTCAGCCATTTTGATTTTGCTGGTCGGCGGGCTCATCTGGCTGTACGTCCGCGACCGCATCAAACCAGCGATCTTCTACCCGGTTTTGCTGGCACTGGTCATTTTCGACCTGTTCGGCATTGATAAGCGGTATTTCAACAACGACGATTTCGTGAATAAACAGGCGATTCAGGAAACCATCACACCGACGCCCGCCGATGAGCAGATTCTGGCCGACAAGTCGCTGGATTTCCGGGTGCTCGACCTGACGACCAGCTTCATGAGCGATGCCAAGGCCTCGTACTTTCACAAATCGCTCGGCGGGTACCATGCCGCCAAAATGCGCCGGTATCAGGAGTTGGCCGAGTTTCAGATTTACCGGAACCTGCGCGAAAACCCCACGACACCGAATGCGTACAACGTCATCAACATGCTGAATACGAAATATTTCCTGACGCAGCCGCAGTCGACCAACCCGCAGCAGGCGCCGGGGCCACCGACAGCACAGATGAATCCGGGCGCGCTCGGCAACGCCTGGTTTGTGGAAAACTATAAACTGGTTCCGAACGCCAACGCCGAAATGCAGGCGCTGGATAGTCTGGATACCCGCCGGTCGGCAGTGGTCGATCAGCGGTTTGCCGGGCAACTGAACGGCCTGACCATCCGGCCGGATTCGGCCAATTCGATTCGGCTGACGAGCTACAAACCCAACGAACTGACCTACGAAAGCAACGCGACGAGCGAGCAACTGGCGGTTTTTTCGGAGATCTACTACAACGTCCGGGATGAATGGAAGGCGACGATCGATGGGAAGGAAGTGCCACACCTGCGGGCCAATTACGTGCTGCGGGCTATGCGGATTCCGCCGGGCAAACACACCATCGTCTTCAAATTCGACCCGATTTCGATCCGCGTCGGCAAAGTAGTCGACCTGATCAGTTCGCTGCTGATTATCGCTTTTATTGGAACAGCGGTGTTTCTTGAAAACCGGAAGAAAGCGGTTTAAAACGGCAGGTTTTGTAAAGGGCAGATATTCACAACCATCTATGATATTTACCTATTTTGTCTTGTAAGAAATATCCATTAAAGTGTGATTTGGAAAAATTTTATGGTTACTTCTCTAGGTTAAATCAGAGAGTTTAAAATCGAAGCAATAGGATTTAGCTTGTAATAGCGAATGGATATACTATTTAGAAGAAAATATACATACGCAATTAACAAGTCATTTGGAGATACAGTAGATGATTTTTCCAAAATTACGACCAGAAGTTGGCGGGATTTTTCAGATAATATTACGGGGAAACTTAACGAGGACTATTCCTTTCTCTTTTTTCACAAATGGACATTAGGGTATATCAATGGGATATTTGGCAATAAGTTTGTCTATCTTCAAGGGCAAATTTCTGCACAAAGAGAAAAAACCATTATCACAATTCAATTAAACCCCAATCTAGGCTTAGTTTTTCTTCATCATTTACTTGCTATTTTATTCATTATTGAACTGTTCAGTATAAAGACTACAATCAATACTCAAAGCGAGCTTTTTCTCCTTATTTCTTATCCGATTTTCGGGCCAATTATTCTTGGTACCATAATCTTGATGACCAATGGGCTGAAAAAAAACTTCGAAAAAATTCTTGATATACGACCTGAACAATCTTAAATTAGATATACCAATCACCACGTTGGCTAACACCTATTGCTCAGGTACTGACGGACTCAGAGATAGACCCGACATGCCTGAACATCTCCCTTTCCAATATCCAGCTAGGTGCGGCTTATCTCAATCTAAACTGTTCACTTATTAAGGCTTACTGGTGAAAATTTCAGCTAGTTTTTTCCCTAAAGCTTCCCCCCGGATATTTTTTGCAAGGATTCTCCCATCAGGACCTATCAAGAAATTTTGAGGAATCAGCCGAATGGCGTATTGCTTCGCTACCTCATTATCCCAACCCTTTAGGTCTGAGACGTGCGTCCAAGCAAGACGGTCTTTATGAATAGCCTTCATCCAGGCTGCTTTCCCCTCATGTCCATCCAGTGAAATCCCTAATACGGTAAAGTTTTTGTCTTGGTATTGATGGAAATTTTTGACCAGATTCGGATTTTCGGTCCGGCAGGGACCGCACCAACTCGCCCAAAAATCAACCAGCACGTATCTTCCTCGAAAGTTACTCAAGGATACGGCTTTCCCTGACGTATCAGCCTGGGTAAAATCAGGTGCCAACGCCCCAACCGAAGTGGCTTGAATCAGAGACAGCTTTTTTGCGTATTCTTTGCCGGGCTTGCTGGTTTTAATCGCGTTCGAAAGGTTGTTGAACAGCGGTTCCAATGTAGGAAAATCATGATTTAGATCTGTATATTGATCCAGGATATACAGACTCAGCATCGACGTTGGATGGTCTTTAACAAACTGAGCTTTAATAGCATTCTGTGCGTCAAAAAGGGCATCTTTTTGCTTCTCAATAGCTTCTTCAAACGCTTTATCTTTTTTTGATTCCGGCGTATTGGCCTGAAGTTGCTCTATCTGAGCCGATTGCGTTTCAATCGGCTTGAGCAGTTGTTTCAGCTTCTGATTATCAATGTTCATCGGTGATCCACCCACAACCGCGTTTTGAATGGAGTCAGGGCTAGTCACCGTAATGGTACCCGGTTCCAGATAGAAACGGATGCGGTTATCGTCAATGGCCAGCCACGCATAATGAGGCTGATCGACTGTTCCTGTCACGACAAACGTCCCATTCTCGATCCGGGACGAATCCCAATGTACGGTTTTTGTTTTTTCCACTATGTAGCGTACAGAAACGTTTGCTTTTGGTTGCCCCTTCCCTAATTGGCCTTCAACCTTGTAAACGTTACTCTGAGCCCAGAGCAACCCTGGATTTAGAAGCACTGCAATCAGTAGGTAAGGCTTCATAGAGTTTCGTTGATCAGGTCAGTAACAGCAATGAATGCAGTTCCATCATTCCCCACCCATTTCCTGACGGTTTTCCCGTGCTGATCGACGAGCAACATCGTGGGAATGCTGCCGTTGAACTGAAAGAGTTCCCGGGCAAAAACTTTATTTTCTCCGGCCAGCAGTAACTGCTTCCAGGGCATTTGCTCCTGTTGGACCGCTTTCAGCCAGGCTTCCCGGTTTTCATCGACCGATACCGATACCAGGTGCAGCCGCTTCGTTGGCCCCGGGCGGGTATGCCCAAATCGGGCATATAACTGCTTTAGTTCGGGAATTTCCTGCCGACACGGACCGCACCAGGACGCCCACAACACCACCAGGTTATACGGGGCGGTTTTGTCCAGAACCACCTGCGCCTGCCCCTGAGAATCCGGCAGGGTGGTCGCGAAGGTCAGTCGTTTTTCGTCGCGTCGGTTGACGTAATCCAGCAGTTGTTGTCCGGTTTCGCTCTGCTGTACGTCCTGATCGAAGGACGCAAAAACCGTTCGAAAGCCAGCATTCGAAAAATCCCCCACCCGGCGTTCCAGTTCGTAGAGGTAGTAATACGAATACGGGTGTTGCGCCACCAACTGCTTAATCCGCGCGATGCTGGTCAGGTTTCCGAAGCCTACGGTATCGTTATAGGCAACTTGTGTTTGCAGACCCGGAATGATAGACCGGTCAATTGAGACCAATTTAAACGATTTGTTCGCTCGAAATCCGAGAAACGTATCTTCGGAAACCTTCCCGTTGATTTGAATGCCGTCTTCCAACATAAAATGGTCGAGACTCAGCGAACTTCCCCGGTATTTCAGGTTGGTGCGAAAACTGAACACGCGCAACGTTCCCGTTTTAACTTCCCGATGTTTCATGAACACCCGGATGGATTCGGGGTATTTTTTGGCCGAAAGTAATTGCGTAAACCGCCCTTTGACAAACGGACAGGAGTCCATCGGCACGATGTGACCGGTTTTCCGATCGCGGGTGTAAAAGATCATCTCCCCGTCCGGCATGTTTTCCAGACGACCGCTGATTTGAATCGGTTTGTCTTCGCGGCAGGCTAGCAGGGAGTGTAAGGTTACCCAGGCCAGTAGCGCATAGGTTCGCAGCGATTTCATAGGGAAAAAGTTTAGGGGTTACGCGTACTTTCAACTATAAATATAGTAATCTTTCGAAACGATCTGCCCGTTGAACGTTTTTTTTGGCAATCAACCGATTGACTGCGTTTCCGCAGCAACTGCCAACGGATTGCAGAGGTTAACCGGTTTCGCCGAAATGAGCACACAGCAGCGATCGTTGAGTCTCTTCGTTTTTGGCCCAAAATGTCCGGTGTTTGGCTCGAATGAACGCCGGGCATCGCCTACCTTTATGGCTTGACTCCGTTAGCCCATGTCGTCCACTCAACAGGTCATCTTTGTTGTGCCGCCTTATGTACACGTTTTGGATCTGGCCGGCCCCGTTCAGGTCTTCTACGAAGCCGTTGCGTATGGCGCTCCGTATCGATTACGGTATTGTTCGTTTCAAAACCAGCTTGTCAGCACAGCAGGCCTGGCGGTGGGGCCTGTGCAACCCTTTACCCAACTACAGCCTCAACCCGGCGATCTGATCTTCATCCCAGGCATGGATATGACGTATATCCGGTCTGCTGAACTGAAGGCGGAGCTCGATTTCCTGGCCTGGCTCCGGGAGCAGCATCGCCAGGGCGTTATCCTCTGCTCGGTTTGTACGGGCGCATTTTTAGTGGCTCAGACAGGCCTGTTGGATGGCCGAAAATGCACGACCCATTGGAAACGCGTAGCGGAACTGCAAACGACCTATCCACGGATTGTTACCCAGCACGATCAGTTATTCGTCCAGGATGGCGGGATCTATACCAGTGCGGGAATTACTGCCGGTATCGACCTGGCGCTGGCGATTCTGGAAGTGCAACAGGGGTCCCTTTTTGCAGCCAAGATAGCCCGGGAGTTGGTCGTCTATGTGCGTCGCGGCCCCAACCATTCGCAGAAAAGCATTTACCTCGATTACCGCAACCATATGAACGTGGCCGTTCACCAATTGCAGGACTGGTTGATTGCCAATCTGAAAACAAGGGCCACGTTAGATACCTTGGCTGAGGTGGCCGGTATGAGTACCCGTAACCTGACCCGAACGTTTCGAAAAGAAACGGGGATTTCCATTCATGATTATACCACGCTACTACGGCTGGAACGAGCCCGTACGCTGCGGCACAATCCGGGTATGACGATGGAAGCCATTGCCGAGCAGTGTGGTTTCCAGGATGCCCGCCAGTTACGCCGAATCTGGCAGCGAGTTGAATCGGCAAACAACAGCAAAACCGTTATCTCCACTCAATTCATAAACGCATGAAACTCATTCTTTCTTTCCGATTGTCTGTATTCGTGGCCGGTTGGCTCGGTTTAGCGGGCAGCCCCATGTTGGCTATGAACCTGACTCCGAACGATGCCCTGATGGCTTACTATTACGATCTCTGCGACAGTGACGGTGATGTAGAGCGGTTCGAAAAAACCGGCCGTTCTCAACAGGCTGGCCTGCCCCTTTTCCAACGTATCATCGCCCCGATGGACTCCCTGCCGCAAACCACGAAGCAAGGTAAAAAGCGGAACGTAGCCATTTTTATTCACGATGGCGTTGAGATTCTGGATTTTGCCGGCCCCAGCGAGGTCTTTGCTTCTACGAAAGGGTTCAATGTATACACCGTCTCGCTTACGAAAGAACCGATCATTAGTCAGGGATTCGTTAAAATAACCCCAACCTATAGCCTGACCGATTGCCCTAAACCGGACATTCTGGTCATACCAGGAGGTAAAACCGGACCGTTCCTTACGAACGAGCCCCTGATTGATTGGATTAAAAACACGGCCCCTCAAACCGAGATCACCCTATCGGTTTGTACGGGTGCCGGACTACTGGCCAAAGCGGGCCTGCTGGACGGGAAGCAGGCGACGACCTTTCATTCCTACATCGAAACCCTGCAACGGGCAACACCCAAAGCCGAGATTTTGGCGAATACCCGTTTTGTTGACAACGGCCAAATCATCACAACGGCGGGTGTTTCGGCAGGAATTGATGGGGCCCTGCACGTCGTGTCGAAATTAATGGGACAGGCTGTCGCTACCCAGACTGCCCGCTACATGGAATATGACAAGTGGAAGCCCGGGGAAGGCCTGATCGTGAAGCCAAAGGTTGCGGCCGAGAATAAGTAGGCGTTAGAATCACCCACCGTGGTGGATGGGTGCGTGTTTTTTTTCGTCCCGAAAACCAGAACTGTTAACTTGCCGTTATCCAGCAAACGCCAATCGCATGGAACCAGACGAAACCGCCCCCGACTCCGACAAACTCGACCGCATCATCGACGCCCGCATGAAGCTGAAACATCGGTTTGAAGAAGCCATGAAGAACACCCCTTCGATGGCTGATCATATCGACGGACCGAATAAGCCGCTGGGTTCCGGCCCGCCGAACCGCCACGGCATGCCGAAAATACCCAAAAGTCAGACCGTTACGAAAAAATGGCCGGTGTTGGATCTGGGCCACCATCCCAACATTCCGCTCGACAAATGGCAGCTCGCCATCGACGGCGAAGTGGAACATCCGGTCCGGCTGAAGTGGGCGGATTTTATGGCCCTGCCCCAAACCGACGATATTAGTGATTTTCACTGCGTGACGACCTGGTCGAAGCTGGATGTGCCGTGGGTGGGCGTGCGGTTTGCCGACCTGGCCGCACTGGTGATGCCGAAGGAAACCGCCACACACGTCATGTGCTACGGTTTCGACGGTTATTCCACCAACCTGTCGCTGGAAGAAGCCCTGAAACCGGATGTGTTGCTCGTCCATACCGCTGAAGGCCACCCGCTCCCGCGCGAACACGGCGGCCCCGTCCGGATGATTACGCCCCAGCTTTACGCCTGGAAAGGTTCCAAATGGATCAAACGTATCGAATTCCTGGCCGGAAACCGCCTGGGTTTCTGGGAACAACGCGGCTACTCCAACACCGCCTACCCCTGGCGAAACGATCGATACAGTTAGGAATTAAGAGTTATGAGTCATGAGTTGGCTAACGCATTCACTAGTCGCAGCGCAACTCTTAACTCTTAACTCTTAATTCTCCATAAAGGCATAACACAGCATGTGGCAGATGGTCATGTGGGCGTCTTCGACGCGGCCGTAGTGCTCGGAGTCGATGACGATGACTTCATGCGCCAGATCGGCCAGTTTGCCGCGCTTGCCACCTACCAGCGCCACGGTGGTCAGGCCGTGGTCGTTGGCCCATTCCACGGCTTTCACCAGGTTGGGCGAACTCCCGCTGACGCTCATCGTCAGGACCAGATCGCCGGGATTAGCGTAGTTCTGGAGCTGCCCCACGAACACGTCGTCGTAGGAATAATCGTTGCCCAGTGCCGTCAGCCAGGCGGTATTGTCGTTTAGGGACAGACAACGAAACCGGCGACCGTCGCCCCGGTTGCCCAGCTTATCCGAAGCGCCCTTGCCCAGGTCGGTGATGAAATGGGAGGCATTGGCCGCACTACCGCCGTTGCCAAATACAAAAAATTGCCGGTCTTCTTCCCAGCATGTTTTCAGCAGCGTAACGATACGCTCCACCTGATCGACCGGAATGGAGTCGATAGCAGCCTGGTGATGGACTAAATACTGTTCAAAATACGTTTGCATATACTCGTAGAAAGTCAGAAATAAGCGGTTTCTAACCGCATCGTCGGGGTCAATTACAAACTGAGCGCGCCGATCGGCACGGTATTTTCGCCCAATTCGGCCAGCCGCACCGTCGGACCGGGTTGAAAAGCCTCCATAAGGTAAGTCAGTAAGCGGTTTTCGACAGCCGCCCGCAGGGGTTCGCCGGTCAGCGAAAGGCCACCGCCCAGTACAAGTACGTCGGGGTGCAGCAGGTGGACTACGTGCGATAAACCAAAAGCCAGATCGTCGGCGATGCGGTTCAAAATCTGCCGAGCGGTTTCGTCGCCCTGGTCGAAGGCTTCCCGTAAAAACCGGGCTTCTCCCGCCGTAGCCGTACCGACCAACTGCTTCAGAACGGAGCGGTCCGAAAGTCCGCTGATGGCCCGGCGAATTTCCTGGTCGACGGCCCAGCCCGAGCAGACCGATTCCAGCGTTGTCCCGGCTTTGTCCAGTCGAATGTGACCAATTTCCGTTTCGCCGGGCGAAACACCGTGATAAATCCGGCCATCGATCACCATACCGCCCCCGACGCCACTGCCCAGGGTCACGTAAAAAACATGACCAAAACCGCGTCCGGCACCGTGCAGCGCTTCGCCCAGAGCCGCCACGTTGGCATCGTTTTCAATACGAATCTGCCGGGCCACGGTACGTTGTCGGAGCCAGTCGGCCAGATTGAATCCCGACCAGCCCGTAATCTGATGCGAGGTAGCAATGCAGCCCGTCCGGATGTCGACGGGGCCACCAAAACCCACTCCTACGGCGTCAAGGGCATCAGGGAGTTGCCGGATCGTTGCTTCGATGTGTTGTAAGATACCGGCAGCGCCCCGTCCTTTATCGACTGCATACCGAATGTGATGCCGGATGTTGGCACCTTCCCCCGCAACGAGTTGCAGTTTTGTGCCGCCAATTTCAATACCAAGATTCATGACCAAAAACCGGATTACTAATCCGGTGGGCCAAAATAAACAAGAAAACGCGTACGGCAAGCGATCTATTTGGGAGCCACACTGAAGATGCTTCAAACAAAAAAGCCCAATTCCCGACCCAAATGGCTACACTTTGGGAGCAAGGACCGACTTATTCGTAAGAGATGCAGCAATAATCGGTTGAAAAATTCGCTCCAGGAAATAGGAGGCAGAAATCGTAAAAGCCAGATAAATGACCAGTCGTCCAAAGAATGAAAAGGCAGATCCGGAGAATAAGGAGATCGTATGAATGGCAATCAGAATCGGAATATGAATAATATAGATTCCGTAAGAAATTTGACCAAACCAGATAAACGACTTAATGACCTTCCTGGCTATTCTTTCTATGAGTTTTGATTTAGCAAAGAAGAAAATAAGACTAAACCCATAGAAAATGGAAGGAACAGCCATTTTATCTACATCCAGACTTTCACCCTTATTCAATATCTGATATACGTACAGTAAGGGCAGAAGCTGCACAGACAGTAAAATCAAATTTTTACCTTTAAAATGGTATCCGGAAAACAAGATAATAGCCAGAAAACAATACGGCAAATACGAAAAATCCGAGAAGATAAAGGCCGACCTGAACCAGTTATTAATATTGCCATCAAATGGATATTCAATGGGAAAGGTCAAATGCTTATACGCCAGATCGTACAACCACAATTTCAATGCATTCAGACCAGGGATAGATAAAATAAGAAATAGATAACTGAGCAGGCTGGAATAGTTATCAGGTAGTGTCCGCGAGCTTGAAAAATACCTGACGATGATCATACCTAACGACCAAAACGCAAATCCGAAACAATAGGAAGTGATAATCCGTATTTCCAGAAACTTACTGATAACCAGAAAATTTACCAGACCCACAGTAATCGATGTAGTGAATACAACAACCGGATTTACCCTCACTAATGCGATGGGTATAAAAAGTAAGTAAAACAGTATTTCATAATGTAAGGTCCAGATTGGACCATTTTCCAGAATAACATCGGTAAACAAAACATCCAGAAACAGAAAATTACCGATGATTGTAAAAGCTGAATAATGAGAAAACCCAAATGACAAAGCGGCTATTAAACCGATTACGTAGATTGGATACAAACGAATAAACCGCTTCCGTAGGTACGTTATGATTTTTGATTGATCAAAATTCTGATTGCTGAGCGTGATGACGGTTCCGGAAATAACAAACAGGAGCAAAACCCGAAGGTGTCCCTCATTGGAACTACCGAAATATCTAAAAAAACCGGGAGAATAGTTAGGATCTAGAAAGGTTCCGTATTCAATAACGTGATACAGCAGGATAACAGTAGCCGCAAAACCCCTTAGCGCATCTAAGGTGTATTGCTTGGGAGCATTGACAATCATTTTTCAGGTGGCTAATCTAGCCTTACTCGTTGTTCTTTTCGATGGGTACAAGAAAAAGCACCAAAAATGGTACCAATTAACAGACAATTTTAATTTTCTTGTTTCGGTTAAATCGCGAGAACTACGCACGCCAGCAGAGCCTACGCCGGAGCGTTGCCAATCTCTTAGGCGGTTTTAAAGGTCAGTTTAGATGGAAGGGTTGTTTTTCCTTGTTGATGATCTTGGAATTATAGATCAGTCCCAAAATCAGCAGACCAATCACAATGGCAATGGAGATCTGCAAGGAAGAAAGGAGATTGAATTCGGAGGATTCGCCGTGGGAAGCTTTCACAAGCTTCCGACCGACGGCCGACTGGATGTCGGTTAGCTGATTCAGGGTCTTGATCGAATGCTGAAACGTGGCCGCACCCTGGCTTTTAAATAACTCGCGGCTCTCCTGTAGACGGCCTTCGCGGCTTAGGTGCAGAATGTCTTTTTCGAGCAACGCATAGGCATTCACCCGGTTCTTGAACAATTGCAGGCTTTTGGCTTCTTCGGCGATCAAAAACGTCTGCTCGACATTGCGGATCAGGGAGTCGATGGACTGATTCCGTTCAATCAATTGGCCACTGACCTCGGCGGGCGCCAAATCCGCATTCGAAAACAGAAAGTTTTCCAGCAAAAGCCGTTTGGTATACAGGTTTTCGCTCAGATACACCATGTCAACGGCCGGAATCAATCGGTCCTGGTACATTGACGAACACGATCGATCCATGCCTTTCATGTTACGCCGGGACAGAACGGTACAAAGAACCACCAGCAGCATGACGCCCGTCAACAGTACGGCTGCCTTTATTTTTTGCTGAATCACAAATGACCACTTCATGCTTACTGCTCGCTAACTGGCTGAAGGATAACCGGCGTTTCACTTCTCCGAAGAAACGAATATAGGAAACGTTTCCGATCAATCATAGCCGTTTTTCATAGGGTCTGACAAGTTCGTTTTCCAATTCTACTATTTTATCCAAATTAAGGACTTTTGGGGTCTTCTGATAGCCAAACTAGTTTTATAATTCCACTAAACAACTTGACAATTCCCTTGGTAGCAGCATCCTTGCCTCCAGCCAGCGTAACTTCCCTGGTATTTGAAAAACGAAAAGTGAGTCCGGAACCGAATTCGGGTAGTCTTGCAGCTTATAAAGCTACTAGGGATAAGCCGGTTCTCGAAAGGTTCGCCAGAACGGCTGGCTTGCCACTGACGCGGTTTTCATATTTATGACATATTGGGAACTTGTTGGTAACTTACCACGTACTTTGTAAAGAATCTCTTTCACCATTTAACTCCCCGCTTCGTTATACCGATTCGGTAGAATTGTCAGCGAAGATCGCCTGGCGATACCTAATTTTTTTGTCCTTTACTGCGGCCCCGGCCGAGTGATGAAACCGAATCGGCTCTCGAATGAAATTGTTAAAGAATGACTGTAGAAAGGCAATTCGCTTTTTCGTGCCCAACCAGGCTTTCAACCGAATTGAATTTGACAAATGTGAAGCGGTCATGGAGTACCTGACTGCAAAATAAAATCAGGACTTTCGCTTATTGCCCCTCAATCCCGAAACGTCGGCCCGGCCTAAAGGGGACTTGGACACAGGCTTATCCGGATTCAAAAGTCCGGCACCGGCCGCCCGGGATTGAGGGGTATTTTAATCTGTAAAAATATTTATCAGACGGAAGCCCAGTAAAATTTATCCAACAAAAATTATTTCCAAACAGACCTAATCCCGTCAAGCAAGATGGCTAAATCGCAGGAAACATTTAATAAAAAAGAAAAAGAGAAGGCCCGGTTAAAAAAGAAAAAGGAAAAGGAGGACCGAAAAGAAGAGCGGAAAGCCAGTGCCCAGAAAGGACAGCAACTTGATGATATGTTGGCTTATGTGGATGAAAACGGCAATTTATCGACAACTCCTCCCGATATGTCCCGGAAACGGGATATTCGCCAGGACGAAATCCGGATCGGTATTCCCAGACAGGAAGCCGGTGAAGCTGAGCCAGACGTCCGACAAGGCGTAGTGACCTTCTTTAATGAATCCAAGGGATACGGTTTTATCAAGGATCTGAAGACCCAGCGAAGTGTTTTCGTCCACGTTCGTGGTCTGACCGATCCCATTAAAGAAAATGACCGGGTTACCTTTGAAGTCGAAATGGGCTTAAAGGGAGAAAATGCGATCAAGGTCAGGAAAATGTTGTAACCAGTGTTTCCTCTCCGAAAACGCGTATTCCTGTGGAATGGCCCGCATGCTTCGGTTAACGCGATGCGATGGGCCTTCCCAGCTTTTTCAGTTGCTCGATATGCGATCGTACGGCCTGCCCGAGAGACGCCTTCTGATGGTAGGGAAGCCCGTATTCAAGGGCCGTTGCGCGGACTATCGGTGCAATAGCCGGGTAATGAATATGGCTAATGGAAGGAAAAAGGTGGTGTTCAATCTGGTAATTCAGACCGCCGATGAACCACGACACCAGCCTGGAACCCGAAAAATTGGCCGTCGATTCGAGTTGGTGGATTGCCCAGGCATTTTCAATGTTGCCATCTACATTTAGAACGGGCGGCATAATGTCTTCTACAACGTGCGCCAACTGAAAAATGGTGCTGAGTACCAACCCCGCCACAAAGTTCATCGCCAAAAATCCCAGCGCCCACTGCCATACGCTCAAATCCGTCACCAGCAACGGAAGCAGACAAATGAAAACCAGGTACAAAAGCTTACTGAACGTCAGAATCAGTACCTCGGGTAACGGAAAGGGCCTGGTCAGTCGTTGCCGGGCTTTTTGATTGAAATCGCGGACCTGTTTGATGTCTTTCAGCAGAAAGGAAAACGTCATCAATCCGTAAAGCAAAAAGGCGTACAGGTGTTGATAGCGATGCATTTTTTGAAGTGGTTGCTCCACGGAAAGCCGCAGAAACGGTTTCCCGGTAATATCACTATCCAATTGATCGATGTTCGTATACGTATGGTGTAGCGTGTTGTGCTGGATCTTCCAGTTATAGACATTGCCACCCAGCAGGTACAGGCTGCTGCTAAAGCACCCATTCACCCAGGAATGGGCCGAAAAACTGCCGTGATTGGCATCGTGCATCACAGACATTCCTACACCGGCAATGCCCAGACCCATAATGGCAAATAGAGCCATCATACCGGTGGCCGAGAACCAATTGGTCAATAGCAAGGCGTATGGGATCAGGTACAGGCCCAGCATAAAAAGGCTCTTGTAAAGAATCGGCGACCCTCCGGCTTTAGAGAAGCCATTTTCAGCAAAATGGTCCTCGATACGCGTCCGCAATACAGAAAAGAATAGCGATTTGTCTTTATTAAGAAACTTCAGGTGAGTAGCCGTCATTGTCAGTTTGGAGCAGGGTTTGTCAACCTATTAAAACTTGACGGCTAAATGCTGTGAAGGGCTAATGCGTTGCGTATGCTGTATTCAAATAACGCTGATACAAATCGGATAGTCTATTTCAGAACCAATTTGTTTTGCCCCAAGGATACCCTTTCTGTTGAATGACCTCTTTAACCGGGGCCAACTCAGTATACTTGAAGGCCGTCAAGATGCGGCCCGGTCTGCTCTACTGGCTGCATCTCTGGTTACAGGGAGGAATTTTCTACCAGGTTTTTCACAAACTGGCTCATGTTATCGAAGGCATCTGCTTTGGTCGTAAAACTTAGGGCACCCAACTGTCGGCATCGATCCGCTTCGGGGCCATCCGGCAGCGAAGACCAAACGTTCACCGGCAAGTCAGCAAGATGGTTTTGCTGATGCATCCAGATTAGCACATCGGTAGCCTTCAAAGGCTCCGGTTTTAAATGATAATCCAGCAGCAATAAGTCAGGCACGGGTGCTGTTGGTGACAGCACGTCCAGCAACTCCGGCACAGTACGCACGGATTTTATCGATACCCGATCTTTATAGACGAGTCGAATGTAATATGTCAGAAGAATACCGATATCCACATCATCATCGGCCAGCAGCAGGTAAAAGGAATGCATGAGCGGAATCGTTACCAGTCTGCTCCTAACTGGATGCTCCGGGAATGTTCACCAATTCAAGGCAAAAAATTGAGAAAAGGGCCTGCCAAAGCGCGCCTGTATACCGATCATGCTGCGGTTAAATGGATCGGTAAACCTCTAGCTCGACTCCCTGGCTGTCAGCAAAAAACGCTTTGTCAACCACCGGCGTATGGGTTCATCATAGTATTTTAAGCATCCATGAGCCAAAAGAACCGAACCCACCACCAGCGCGAGAGCACCAGGCCACGATTCTACGAAGCTGAGTTTTTCATTTTTGACCCAGGCATAATACCAATAAATAAACGGGTAATGGACCATATACAGCGGGTACGAAAGATCGCCCAGGGATTTACATAGCCGGGCCGTTTGTTTACGCCTTATCGTTCCTGCAGCACCCAGATAAACCAGTACCGGAAAGATGATAGTAACACAAACCGTGTCGTATAAACCGTTCATCCACAGGTGTTCACTACCCCCAATCCGTGGCAGGGCGGATATCATCACAATCGTCAGGCTACCCATCCAGAAAACTCCTTTTACCTGTACAGGTCGGAATACGCGGGCGAGCAGCAATCCGGCCGGAAATGAAAACAGCAGCCGCAACGAGCCCCCCAGTATATTATCTTTGGTTAGCGAAAATCCGACGCATACGTCGCCGTAAGGCCCCCAGATCGCAAAGGCGGCCAGTCCGCAACCGGCTAGAAAGACCAGGACAGAAAGCACTTTGGTCGAAAGCTTACTAAGAAGGAAAGCATAGAGGATATTACCGATATATTCAAAAAGCAAAGACCAGCTCGGACCATTCAGTGGGAACATTTCACCTACACCCCGAATTTCAAAACCGGGGGTGGCCGGAATCAGACAGGCATTTAACAAGGTAGCGACAAGCAGCCGGGGTATCGAGATCGCTGAAACATCCCAGGCAGAACAGCCCTGAAGGTAGAACAGCCCCGCGCCGATGAACGCCCCCAACACCACCATCGGATGCAGGCGAATCAATCGACGTTTCATAAAGTCGTTTACGGTCATTGTGTTCCACCGGTCATCGTACGCATAGCCCATCACAAAGCCGGACAGGATGAAGAAGAAATCAACCGCCAGATAACCGTGATTGATTTTTTGGTCAATATGACTGGTCGCAAAGGCTTCAAAAATGTGAAAAAAAACCACGGTTAATGCCGCTACGCCCCGTAATCCGTCGAGTAAGATGTAATGCGGTTTTGAATCCGCAAAGGCAGCCGAGGTTTGGCTATTTGCCATTAATTTTCCTGCTTTTTGAGTCGGTAAATAATAATCAGAAACTTTTGAAAGCTTGCCAAGAAGGCATAAGCCAGTTACAACAAGGCTGTTGTGCAGCGAATCCTCTTATGAATCTGCCGTTTACGGTGGGTAAAAAATCGCCAGCCAAATCGTCTCCTCCTCCGGAGCCGTCCACTCCACCCGGTGTTTCTGATGCGCTGGCAGGTGCAGGTAGCTTCCGGGTTCAAGCCAGATTGGCTCATGCCCTTCCACCCGCAAGCGGGCAGCCCCTTTCAAAACGACTACCCACTCCTGCTCGGACTGATCATACCAGAATCCATCCGGGGAAGCATGACCCCAGGATACAATGCGTTCCACGCGCAGAGCGGTCGCCGTGATTAACTCCTCCACCAGTTCCTCCGGCAAGGCCTGGGGGATTGCCGCAAAAAGATTTCCAGGACTCATCGTTTACGTTCGTTCGCATTTTTGTTCGTTTCCACTATACTTTTGGTAATGATATACTTGACCAACTTAGAGACAATTGAAAATTCTAGTTTAAATAATTGACAATCAAAAAATTAACCATTATCTCTAAGCCGTATCAGCCACAAAAATGGCAAAGGAATCGACAATCTCCGCTTGTATACTGGTAGACTTATAATGAGAAATTCTCGGACGAAGTTACCTGTAAAAGCTATCTGACAAGTTTGTCCTGACTGTAAAAATACCAAGTGGTAAACTTTCAGGTTTAAGGTGCTAGTTGTACACGGTATGACTGGTTTTCACCGACGGGAAGATGCAGACCGATCGGCAGCACGGCCGGCAAACCGCTTATATCAGGTGGAGGAAGCGCACCAACACATTGCCCTCAACTGGTTCAGTAAGTTCAAATGGCCTTCCGCGATTCAGGCCACAACAGTAGGTTTTTGCAGGCCAAGATCTGATTAAAAATGCCCGGAATCTTAGGGCCGCAGCCATAACCGTCTCTCGATCAGCAGCGGTTTTTCCTCCACCACCTGACTAGCGCGTGCGGCAGCAGATTTTCCAGTAGCAGCAGCCGCTCCGAAGCACCCTGATTGATGAGTTGATCGGCTTTCAATCGGTGCAGGTAGGATGCTGACAAGCCTGAAGCGAAGGCCAGTTCTTTATCGTCAGCCCGACCAGGGCGGCCACGCGGTCGGCTTCGCTGCGGAGAACGCCTTTCCGGCTGCGGGTGATGATTTCCTCCTCGCTAAGGAGCGGGCGGGCGTTGAAAGCCGGACCAGGGGCAGAATGGACAAGCGCCATACTAGTGAACTTTTACACTAAAGTAAGTTTATTGGTTCACTTTTACAAAAGTGCCAGAGCAGTCTGGTCGTTTCAGCACGATTGATTTGCCCCGCAATGAAACCGGGAAAGGTTAACACCCCCTTCTTGGTGTACGTTGTCACCATTTTTATCCATTTGCCTATGGAAATTCGATCACCTCCATAAAGATCACAGCGCTAATCGCGGCCCGGAATTGTGGGAAGAGGTTTCACAAGCCGGGCTATAAGTACGCTAACGCTTCGGCAGCATTTGCTCAGATGAATTTGTCTCTATCAGTCTATTTGTCAATCCTATTTTTTACTCGTCAACTTTATCAGCCACTACTCCTTCATTTAACGAGTTTTCATATATTACGGATGATTTTGAAAGACAACTACTTAAAGATGAAATTAGCGATGGAGAGAAAATACAACAAGGTATTGCCGTTCATAGTATTCATCGTTCTCTCGGGGTTCCAGTTCATTGGCCTTGCCGCATTTGCACAGGGCCCGCCACAACGACTACCCCTCCCTCCCATACCGATCAAAGGCGACACGACCCATACCCTATCCAAACACTTTAGCATGGCAACTGCTGCCAAAATAGCACCGGATGCCAAGGGATTCATTCAACGCTGGCTTGTCCTGGAACCGGTAAAGAAAGAGATTGTCAGGAATAATATTTTTACGGACAACTATCTCAGAACCACTTTTTCGGCCGATAATTTTTCCGTGGATTACACCACCATTCCCAAAAATGGCGAAACGGAGAAAATAGGAACCCAGGAATTGAAGTGGTATGCTTTAGACAGCAAGGCTTTCAATTTTAATTTATACCATTTTACCTACGCCCTCAACAAGCCAAAATATGGTATACTTGTCTGGCTTGTCACCGTCATCAATTGCCCGGAAGAAATCAGGAATGTCAGGCTGGCTGCCGGATGTAATTCCGGTAGCCTGTGGTGGTTGAATGGTCAGGAAGCCCTGTTGCTTTCGGGTGACCGGGATATGATTGCCGATAATGGCACATCGGCTCGTTTAACGCTTAAAAAGGGGAAAAATATCATCCGCGGGGCAGTCATAAACGGACCGGGTATGGCTAATTTTTGCGTTCGTTTTTTAGATGAAAAAGGAGCGCCCGTAAAAAACCTTAGCATCAGTTACGAATAATAGGCAACCGTCTGTTTACGCTACTTATCAATGATTTTATATGAAAAGAATAAAAGTATCCGACCTACCCATTTTATTCGTTTTATTCATAACCCAAACCGTACTAGCCCAGATTGGAAGACCCTTTATCCATGATCCCTCAACTGTTGCTGAATGTGATGGTAAGTATTATACCTTTGGCACAGGCAGTGGCGGATTAATTTCCAATGATGGCTGGACGTGGCACGGTGGCGGGGTGCGTCCGGGTGGTGGAGCAGCTCCGGATGTTATCAAAATCGGAGATCGTTACCTGGTCATCTACGGCGCAACCGGTGGTTCGCCCAGCCACAAAGGGGCTATTCTTACCATGTGGAACAAAACATTAGACCCAAAGTCCCCCGATTTTAAGTATTCTGAACCGGTTGTTGTGGCGACTTCGGATGGCTATGAAGAAAACGATGCCATTGACCCGGGTGTGATGTTGGATCCCACCACCGGACGCCTTTGGCTAACCTACGGCACCTATTTTGGATTTACTCGCCTGATCGAATTAGACCCCAAAACCGGAAAACTCAAGGCTGGCAATAAACCCGTGGATGTCGCCATTGTCTGTGAAGCCAGTACGTTAGTCTATCGCGACGGTTGGTACTACCTGCTGGCCACGCATGGCAGTTGCTGCGATGGGGCCAACTCGACCTACAATGTGGTGGTGGGTCGTTCAAAAAAAATAACCGGCCCTTACCTCGATAATGTAGGTCGAAGCATGCTGGAAGGTGGTGGTAAACTAGTCGTGGCTACCCGCGGTGGATTAATTGGCCCCGGGCATTTTGGACACATCATCCTGGAGAACGGCGTTGAAAAAATGTCCATTCACTATGAAGCCGATTTAGAGCAGGGTGGTCGAAGCGTTTTAGGCATCCTGCCGGTCGTTTGGAAAGAGGGATGGCCGGTTGCCGGCGAAAAGTTCAAAGAAGGTACGTATGAAATTGAATCGGTACGAAGAGGGTATGGATTAGAGTTGGCCGTTGATTTTACCAGAATGGCCGTTGGACCTCGCGGCTTTGGCCAGTCCAACAATGACCCCATCAAACCCGTAGCAGCTCAGCAATTAGCCGATGTCATCAAAAGCTGGCCAACAGGTCCTATCAACGTGCGAGTAGGCGATTACATGTCCCGCCCCCATCAGAAATGGACGATTACCGATGCGCCTGATTCGACGGGCTATTTAGGAGGCCCCTATTATAAAATTGTCCTGGCCGGAACCGATCGGGCCTTGGCGGCCACGACCGATGCCGAAGTGATAACCGTTCCAGCCTTTACCGGTGCTCCTGAACAGTTATGGCGAATCGATCAATTGACGGACGGCACCTACCGGATCATGCCTAAGGTTGTACCCAATTCAGGAAAGAAGCTAGCGCTGGTATCTTCCGGAGATAGCACACCGACCCTGGCAGAATTCGATTTTAACAGCGATAACGCTAAATGGAATTTTAGGGCCCACTAAGGCGACTCGTTACACCGTTGGTGCGCGAATCATTCATTGTTTTTCTCCATTTCACATTCTGTTCGTTGTAAGTAGTTGATCATGCGAATAAGGAGCGAATAATATGATCGCTTTCAGAGCGACCAAGTTCCTTTTCTGTGGTTTGTTGACTCACCCGATAATCTGCCTGACCTAGCCCTTCGTCTCCAGCGTCGAGGCTGTCGGCGTTTAGATCCGGGCCGGGGATGGGCATTTCGTTGAAACACAAAAACCGGTTTTTCAGCCGTCCAGGTACGCCGTTCGTTTTCAGACACCTACCTGTTTTTTGCGCATGCTACTGGCACCATTATATCCTTATTTCCAGAATCCATTAAACCGGCCCATCCAATAGGCGAAAAGGAAATAGGTGCCGCTGTCCTCCGTTTTACCACCGTTTCCTGCGTGGAAGTGTTTCGGATTGGTGTTCCATCGGGAAATGTTGTTTTCCGGAGCAGGAATGGGTCGGGTCGACTGGAGCTTTCCCGACCGGCTCAGGAGTGGGTCTTTGGGAAGATCCCACCGTTGGCTGTTTTCCATTGTCCAGTTGATCAGATCAACCGGATATTGCTGAATTTCCTCCAATGCCACGTTTAAGTCGCAATCCCGCTTTAGCAAGGTGCTGGCAAAAACATTCCAGACCGGCATTCGGTCATTCCGTACAGCGTTCCAGGTTCGAACAAGGCTTTTAAGATAAAGATCCCGGTTCGGATCATGTTGAGTATACCGAAGAAGAGGGTAATACGGGAAGAAATTAAGGATATCATCGGAGTGGCTCGTTTCAAAAGGCCCGTATTTTTTAGCTTCCACGGTGTTTTGGGCATATCCGTGCTGATTGACCAGATACTGGTAATGTTCTTCAAACTTCGGATCGCCGGTGAAATGGGCGGCTGTTTTCAGAAAAGAGAGAATTTGTAAGGAATTCAAGCCCCGCTCGTACATCCAGTTTGGGGAGTGGTTTAGTGAATCGGGATGCCAGATGCCCCAGCGGGTGGGCTTCCCGTCAAAGTCGATCAGATGATACTGGTTATTGGTAATATGGGTGGCAATCCGTCTGATCAGTTGTCGCACCCTTTCCTGTTGAGCAGCATCGGCCACCAGGTCGAAAAAGAGCGGCAGGGCAAACAGGTGCCCCGTAATTTCGTCCGAGCTGGTATCGTCCAGCCAGTACCATTTCCCGTCTGCCGACAGATGCCATGCCTTGGGATGCGGTGATCGGGACGGGGTGATCGGGTCGGTGGCGGCCGCATACGAGCGTGCCGGATAACCTGGAATTCCGCTCACGGTTTCCAGTCGTTCAAGGGCTTCGAAGGTGCGGATGGCATTGGCCTTTGCCGCTGAATCTTGGGTAACACCGTAACGGAAGCATTCGGCCGCCAGATAGCAGGCAGTCCATAATCCGTCGTTGTCTTCGTTTTGCAGAAAGCTGCTCGCTAAATCCCCCGGCTGCTTTAACACGGATTGGTTGATCAGCCCGCGCCGGTTGTGGCGTAATGCGATGACCTTTTCGATCGAGTCGGCCTTCTGTGCCAGTGTCATCACCTGCTGCTTAATCTGAACGATTCCTTTTGGTGTGGCAATCCATACGGTCAATGAATCGACGATCAGCAGGTCATTTACCTGGTCGTCAGGCAGCCAGCGCTTTCCCTGGTAATAATGCCAGCCCTTGTCTTTTTTGATCGCTCCTCTCTTCGTCCCCAGCCAGGTGTACCCGTTACCGGGAAGTATGGCCGTTACCGGGCCAAAGGGTAATCCATCCGCACCGGTTACTACCCAATGGTCGCCATCGGCTGCGATACAGCCGACTGACCGCGGGCTACTGTAAAGGAGATCCCGCCCTTCATTTGTGGTCGCCAGCGCATAATAATTTTCCTGATTCCCCACCGCCATCAGGGTGTTATCCAGGTTGATCCATTGCCCTCCGTCCCGACGCCACAGTCCTTTATTCGTTGCTACATACAGACAGCCGCGACGATCTTTGGTAATGGCGGTAACCCAGGCTCCCTTCATCCCCGGAAAAACGTTCCAGTTTCCATCCCAGATCAGCAGTCCGGTATGGGTACCGACAAAGAGTTTCTTTTCATCCCAGTAGAGACAGGAAATGGAGTCTTTTTCCGAAACGGGCGGTTGTACGAACCCTTTTGTTTCTCTTTCTGCCCATACCGACCGTTGACCGGCCAGCCAGATCGTGCCCTTTGTATCCTGTACTGCGGTAATCCAGTCCGTCCCCTGTTTTTTCCCCTTCCATGTGCCATCCCGATAGCGAAAGATCCCGTTGGATGTAACCGCAGCGATACTTCTGTCAGACAGAAAGAGGTTGCGTACATGCTTATCAGCTTCTGCGGGAAGTGCTATTTCCGTTTTGATATCCTGTTTGTAAAAACCATCCGACTGCGCCAAAGCCGACAGGAGGGGTAACAGCGCCATTATGGATAGCAGGAGAAACCGGTAAAAGACCATTTTTACAGCCATTAAACAAGTCATCGTAGCAGACGGAATAAATCGTGTCAGTTGCAATACGTTCTTTTTCGGGATTAAGGCTATACCGGGCGGGGGTCTGAGCCCGTTTATCAGGCTTTCCTGTTCTGAGGAGCCGTTAACATCAACGTATTTGCAAGGGTCTATTAACGGTTTTTTGTTTGCTGTTTCATACCCTGACAAAGTCAGCAAAGACAATCCGGTACGAGGAAGGTCAATAGAAAAAGCTGGGGTAGGTCTTTATACGGTAAAAAAGATCCTATTTTCGTCTCTTTGAAGAAACAACTTCATTCTATTGGCGACTTCGGAAGACACACAACTCTGGCTGGCTTTTCAACAGGGCGACGAAGAGGCTTACACCCGTCTCTACCGAACCCACATCCGATCTCTGTACCGGTATGGCATGAGCCTGGTGCCCGCGTCGAAGGCTTTTGTGCTGAACTGTATTCACGATGTTTTTACCGAAATATGGGTAAAGCGCGACCGTCTGACGCAGCCCAACAACGTTCGGTATTATTTGTTGAAAGTCCTCAAAGTACGAAACAGCTCAGTACTGGACATTTGTACAACGGAGTGGTACTCCGTTGGGTTAATGGCTTCGTTAACAGATACTTGTTAAAGTCCAGCAACGGAGTGACACTCCGTTGTACATTTTATGTCCAGTACTCAGAAGAAACAGTTATTATACCTATTGAGTCATTCAGGAACAGGATATTGGAAAGTTAAGAATACAAATAAAGATTACTGGTTGGAATGGGGAGTAGCCTACACAGCACGTTGAATAAAAGCAAGCCTGGAATGTAGGCATCTCCCTTTCAGGCAACTATTGAGATTTGCGAATTGCCTGAAAGGTGTAGTAGTATTTGAACAGTAATGTTTGATCGCCCAAAATTGGACGTACTAACTGGTCATTATATCGCCGTTCGGTAAACAGATTTTCATTCAATACGATGTACAAATCGTGGCCGTCCCGAAAATTATAGCGCAGTTGGGCATTTGTGAAAATCTGCCGGTTGGTGCTGTTGTATTGTAGATTAGCATACATCGAAAAATGTAAATCTAGCGCATAAGCCACCTTCAATCGGCCTACATGAATGGGTTGGTATAGATTCTCCTTTGCAAAGCGCAGGTAACTAAAATCATAGGAGCTCTGTATTTCAATGTGTTTTCCCAAATTAACCGTAGGATCTATGGATGCGTTGAAACGTTTACCGTTGTAAAAAAATCCTTCTGTCAGGCTGACAGGTACCCGTATTTCCCGAAAACTGGCAGGTATATATTTGACTGTCAGTGTGGGAAAGTGGTATCGGCCTACCGGAATTGCCTGTGCATTGCCAAAATCGAGCGGTAAGGATAGATTTTCGTAGCTATACTGCACTAGTCCACTCCATTGGGTGCCCTTGAAGGTGCTACCCTGCCAGCCCGTCTGGACCAACTGACTTTCCAACTGACCTGTATGGGCATTCAGAAACGTACTGAAGCCGAGCAGCGTCCATTGTGTGTTCTGGAAACGACCAGTTCGGGTATTCGCTATCCGTCCATAACGTATGTAGCCAGACAGATTATGGTTGTCAGGACGATCCACAAAACCAACCGCCGGGTTGAACTGACGGCCGGAGTATATGTAGCTAAGTTTATGATACAAATTGTCAGTCTGGCGCGTCTCCCACGAAAGCAGCACCCGGCTGGCATCCAGACCACCTAAAGGCTTCAATCCGTTTTCGCTGGTTATCGACGTAGCAGCGGCCAGTTGCACATAATGTACTCCTTTTGTATTGAGTATGGCATCCACCCCCGCCGTGTAATTGTTAGCCCGGGCTCCTACGCGAGAGGTAAACATGGTGCCTATATAACTCCGGCGATTCAGCACCTGTTGCCGCAATCGGAAGACACTAAAGTTCTCGCTCGGCTGACGTTGTCCGTCGTCCAGATGAACATTGGCCGATTGCATGCTCAGGACACCTAAATCTAAGGAGGGATTGAGTTTGCCTGTGAGACGCAGACCGCCGTAAATCTGCGTTCGTTGGCCACTATTGATCCCAATTTGGCGGCTGTAGAAAAGCTGAGAATCCCCACCAAGATTAAACTCGAACAAACCAGCCTGCTCCTGGAAAAACAACCGTCTTTCCGGAAAAAACACAGAAAAACGGCTGAGATTTACCAGTTGGTCATCAACCTCGGCCTGGGCAAAATCGGGATTAGCCGAGACGTCCAGGGTGAGGTAAGAAGAAATGCCGACTTTAGCATCCAGGCCAGCCTGGAGGTTGGTTGTTAGTGATTTATCAAAGCCGGTTTCCGCAGGGTTGAGCCGGGTAATACGCTCACGACCAGCCAGTACATACGGTGTCAGCAACAGTAAACGTGGCTTCGGTGCATGGCTCAGAATTATCGGTTGCTTGAGCGATGGCTTCATGATCGGTTCGATAGCGTTACGCGGCACGGCAGGAAATTGATGATATTCCTGTTTGTGTTGAATGGCTCTGGTCGCGCTAATTGCCATCTGTACGGCTCCGAGGGCATCAGGTTTAAAGCGGAGGTTAAAGAGTGGAATTTTCATTTCGAAAAACCATCCCTGTCGATTGATAACCGATTTACCTTCCCAAATCATATTGAATGCTGGGTTGAAGGTGGAACTACCCAGCTCGACCGCGTCGTTAGCGACGGCCATATCATATCGGCTTCCCAGTGGATACATTGAAAAAACAACCGCATTCTGGTGGTCGAAGCGGCTGTCGATGTGTATTGTCATCCAGTCGTCGCCCCGGTAGCCGTCACGCACTAATGTGCGGGCCACAATCTGGCTGGTATCCTGTGTGTAGCATCGACCCGCCAGGTATAGAAAACGGTCATCGTAGGTCATCAGCAGTTCTGTTTTTTCGGTAGCTGCCGCGCCATAAACGGGCTTCAGCACCACGAATGGAAACGATGGAATACCCTGCCAGAACGGTTCGTTGCTCAACCCGTCCAATACGAGTGTTTGGGTAGTTTTTGGGATGAAACGTAGTGGTTTGTCGTCTCGGATTGTGTCTTGTGTCCATGCCCATTGGTTGGCCCACAAAACAAGAAAAATGGCTCGAAATAGCATCTGGCCCTGTCAGCAGTGGTTCCTGACAAAGGAAATGGGGACAGAAAACCCCAGCAAATACAACAGGGTCAATGGAGGAAAACAAAGGGTGAGTCGCGAGATGAATTGGAAATCAAAGGCCCTCAATCTGCTTCTTGTAAAGCCGACTCATTCGAAGGCGCATGCTTGTCAGCAGTTCGACATCCGCATCCCCCGTTGGCAGGTGATGGATTTTATGAATAAAGTGGCGGTTCACGAGCCGAGAACGGTGAATGCGGACAAAAAGCTGTGGATCAATAGTAGCTTGCACGCTTTTCAGCGACTGATAAACCACGTGCCGCTGCGACTTGGTATGCAGGACAACACAGTTATTGGCCGCTTCAATCCAGATTATGTCCCCGACCAGAACCCACTGACAAGCTGTTCCATTTTTAATTCTAATTTGCTGAACATATTGCTCGCGAGTCGGAATAGCCGGATCGGGAGGACTAGTTGGCAGATTCCGGCTATCTGGTACCGGGTAGGCCGCACCAGTTCCTACCCAAAAAAGAAGGGTGTAACAGAGAAAATTGATTAGGAGATTGTTGTGGAGCATCCGGGTGAGCCAAGTGCCCTCCAACTGACAGCCATAAAGGACTCTGACCATGAACGCCGACCAATACTGTATACCCAACTGATTGACAATTAGCAGACAAACGGCCAGACATAAAAATAGAAACATCACCTTGGAAAATGCCCGTGTTAGGCGAGCTGTCTGATATACCAAGGGGGTCAGGCTGCCCCAGAATAACATCTCTCCAACCAGGATCAACACCATTTGTGTGGAACAGACCGAATGGGTCGTTGCTTGATAGAGCAACGTCATTAGGGACGAAAGGATTAGTAAAATCACAATACCAGCGTATCCTTTTTGAATAGCTGGTAACCGGAATGTTTGCAGATAGAGATGAATAACCACTTTCATGCTATGAAAGTATTGAATGGGTTGACAATTACCGATCTTTTTTTGATGGCCGGTAGAATAAGCCGTGTTGCCACACTGACTGAGCCACAGGCCTGGTACACTTTCAGCCATCCTAAGCGTGTTTTGATCTGTTGGCCGCAAAGTAAGCGCATAGGAATTCTTACGTGGTTTAATTGCGTAAAAGCGGCAGGAATCACAAGAGAGGGAAGGGTAAAGCGGCATTTTTGGAGGGCTAGGCCAATACAGATAAACGGCCTTGTAGGCAAAGAAAAAGCCACTTACAGCTATTCTAGCTGTAAGTGGCTGATCCTCAACGTGGGCCCACCAGGGCTCGAACCTGGGACCACCTGATTATGAGTCAGATGCTCTAACCGACTGAGCTATAGGCCCGCTCCGGCCAAAACCGGCTTCGCTACCAAAAGTGGCAAAGCGTCTGCAAATATACGAAAAATGGCGTCCGCTTCAAGATCCATTCGCAAACTCATTCCTCAGGGCTGCAACAGTCTGGGTGATTTTGGCGTATATTTGCCTGTGAATCGGTCCCAGGCTCTGTTGGCTTCTCAGAACAAAAAAAAGATCTTAAACGACCCCGTCTACGGGTTTATCACGCTTCCGAACGACCTTACCTTCGATTTGGTCGAACACCCGTATTTCCAGCGGCTCCGGCGAATCAAGCAACTCGGGCTGTCGGAACTGGTATATCCGGGTGCTCTGCATACCCGGTTTCACCACGCGCTTGGGGCCATGCACCTGATGGGCCAGGCTATCCAGACGCTGCGGGGCAAAGGCCACCGGATAACCGAAACCGAATGCGACGCGGCCCAGATCGCCATCTTGCTGCACGACATTGGCCACGGCCCCTTTTCGCACGTCCTGGAATACACCATCCTGGAAGGCATTCCGCACGAACGGCTGTCGTTACTCCTCATGCACGAGCTAAACCGGCAGTTCAACGGAGCGCTGACTACGGCCATCCGGATGTTCGAAGGAACTTACCCCCGGCCGTTTTTTCACCAGCTCGTTTCCAGTCAACTGGACATGGACCGGATGGATTACCTCAACCGCGACTGCTTCTACACGGGCGTGGCCGAAGGGACCATCGGGGCTGACCGCATCATCAAGATGCTCGACCTGGTCGATGATCAGCTCGTCGTGGAAGGCAAAGGGATTCTGAGCATCGAAAATTTCCTGAGTTCGCGCCGGTTAATGTACTGGCAGGTGTATCTGCATAAAACGTCGCTCTGCGCCGAAGCGATGCTGGTTCAGATCATGCGCCGGGCCCGGTTTTTGCTGACCCAGAATGCGGGCAGTCAGGAAAACATACCGCCGGTTTTTACTACCCCGGCCTTGCTGACGTTCCTGTCCCGGAAAATTACGATTGAAGATTTCCAGGAACACCCGGCGTATCTAGCGGCATTTTCGCGGCTTGACGACTACGACATCTGGACCTGTATCAAATTCTGGAGCCAGCACCCCGACCGGGTCTTGTCGACACTCTGCCGGATGCTGCTCGACCGGCGGCTTTTCAAGATCATGATGTCCGACGAACCGTTTGCCGGGCAACTGGTCGCAGAAATTGAACAGCAGTTACTGAAAACCGGCGTCCAGCCCGACGAATTGTCCTATTTTCTGGTCGAAGGCGTCGCGACCAACTCGGCCTATTTACCATCCATTGACAACATTAACATTAAAATGAAAGACGGTCGAATCATCGACATTGCCGACGCTTCGGATTTGCCGGGCATCAAAGCCTTGACCAACATGGTAAAACGCTATTACGTTTGCTGGGCGAAAAACCTCGGCCAACAACCGGTTTGGTTGGTATAGTTCAATTTGTTGTCTACCTTAGCGGCACGATTATCCGACTCTTAGATAGCTCCAACGACGACAACGTCAACCCTATGGAATTTACAGTGAAGCAGATTGCTGCCCTGCTAGGCGGTACGATTGACGGCAATGAATCCTTGAAAATCAATCAACTGTCAAAACTTGAGGAAGGCCAGGAAGGTAGCATCTCTTTTTTAGCCAATCTGAAATACGAGCCCTTTTTATATACTACTTCCGCATCCGCCGTCATCGTTGATAAAACTTTTCAACCGAAACAAGCGGTTGGGGCCACGTTGATTTTCGTGGATAACTCCTATTCTGCTTTCACAAAATTGCTGGAGTTGGCTAACCAGTCGAAACATGCGGCCAAAGTGGGTGTCGAACAACCCGCTTACCTGGGAGCAAGTACCACCGTCGGCGAAGGGTACTACCGGGGGGCGTTTTCATACATTGGAGAAAATTGCTCGATCGGAAATAACGTGAAGATTTACCCGCAGACCTACATCGGAAATTACGTTACCATCGGTGACAATACCGTCATTCATCCCGGTGCGCGGATTTTCGATCATACCGTTATTGGCCAGAACTGCATCGTGCAGGCCAACGCCGTGATCGGCAGCGATGGCTTCGGTTTTGCCCCCCAGCCCGACGGTACCTACCGGCCCATTCCCCAACTGGGCAATGTGATTCTGGAAGACAACGTCAGCATCGGGGCCAACACCACCATCGATTGTGCCACGCTGGGCTCGACAATTATTCGGCAGGGCACCAAGCTGGACAACCTGATTCAGATTGCGCACAATGTCGAAATTGGCAAAAATACCGTCATCGCGGCCCAGGCCGGCGTCGCCGGTTCAACGAAAGTCGGAGAAAACTGCATGATTGGCGGACAGGTCGGCCTGAGCGGCCATATTTCGGTAGCCAACGGAACAAGGATTGCGGCCCAATCGGGCATCATGAAATCGATCCGGACCGAGGGCCTGTCGCTGCTGGGCTCGCCCGCGTTCGAATTAAAGGATAACCTCCGCTCCCAGGTCGTTTACCAGCGGTTACCAACGCTGGAAAAACGGGTGGACGAGCTGGAAAATAAACTAAACAATCAATGAGTCAACAGCGAACGCTCCAGAGAGTACACTCGTTGATGATGATAATAGCCTTCTGACCAGAAGCTTACGGAATGAATACCAAACAGCAAACGATTCAAAAAGCAGTCTCGGTTTCGGGCGTCGGGCTACACACCGGCGTGGTAGCGACCATGACATTCCTGCCCGCCCCGCCCAACCACGGTTACAAATTTCAGCGCGTCGATTTACCGGGGCAGCCGATTGTCGATGCGGATGTCGATAACGTGGTCGACCTGTCACGCGGAACCACGCTGGAACAAAACGGTGCCCGCATTCATACTGTCGAGCACGCGCTGGCGTCGCTGGTCGGTTTGCAGCTCGACAACATTCTGATCCAGCTCGACGGGCCCGAACCGCCCATCATGGATGGCAGTTCAATCAAATTCATCGAAGCCTTGCAGGATGCCGGGATTGAGGAGCAGAATGCCTACCGCAACTACTTCGAAATCAACGAGTACGTTCATTACAAAAATTCAGAAAAAGACATTGAAATTGCCGCTCTGCCGCTCAGCGATTACCGCCTGACGGTCATGGTGGACTATAATTCGCGCGTGATCACCAGCCAGCACGCGTTTCTGAACGACATCAGCCAGTTTGCCTCGCAGATTGCCATGTGCCGCACGTTCGTGTTTCTGCACGAACTGGAAGCCCTTTACAAACAGGATCTGATCAAGGGGGGCGACCTGACCAACGCCATCGTAATCGTCGACCGCGATGTGCGGGAAGGCGAACTGGATTACCTGGCCGATCTGCTCAACAAGCCGAAGGTCAGCGTCAACAAAAAAGAGGGCATTCTGAACAACCTCGACCTGCACTTTCCGAACGAAATGGCCCGCCATAAACTGCTCGACCTCGTTGGCGACCTGGCGCTCGTCGGACGACCCATCAAAGCGCAGATTCTGGCCGCCCGGCCCGGCCACGCAGCCAACGTCGCTTTTGCGAAGAAAATCAAAAAGCTGATGCTGAAAAACGCGGCCAACAACATCCCGACGTACGACCCCACCCAGCCGCCGGTGTACGATTTTCAGAAAATTGCCAGCCTGCTCCCCCACCGCTACCCGTTCCAGATGATCGACAAAATCATCGCGCTGGACGAGAACAGCGTGGTCGGCATCAAGAACGTCAGCATGAACGAACAGTATTTCATGGGCCATTTTCCCGGAAATCCGGTCATGCCGGGCGTCCTGCAATTGGAGTCGATGGCCCAAACCGGCGGGATTCTGGTCCTCAGCACCGTTCCGGACCCAGAAAATTACTGGCCTTATCTGATCGGCATCGAGAACTGCCGCTTCCGCCGGAACGTTGTTCCGGGCGATACGGTAATCTTCCGGTGCGAATTTATCTCACCCATGAAACGCGGCATCGTCAAGATGTCGGGCCGGGGGTACGTGGCCGGTCAGCTCGTCTGCGAAGCCGAAATGATCGCCAGTCTTGTTAAGAAAAAATAGGTTTAACGTTTAACGTTTCAGGGTCAAGCTCCCGCGTTAAACGTTAAACGTCAAACGTTAAACCACACAGTTTAATGATTCAACCACTTGCATACGTCCACCCCGAGGCTAAAATAGCTCAAAACGTTGTGATTGAGCCATTTGCAATCATCCACAAAGACGTTGAAATCGATGAGGGAACCTGGATTGGTTCACACGCCGTCATCAACGAAGGGGCCCGCATCGGCAAAAACTGCCGCATTTACCCGGGGGTTGTGATCTCGGCCATTCCGCAGGATTTGAAATTTAGAGGGGAATACACGCTAACGTTCGTCGGGGATAATACCACCATTCGCGAATACGCAACGGTCAGCCGGGGCACGGAGGAACACCGCCGGACCGAAATCGGCAGCGACTGCCTGATTATGGCCTACGCCCACGTCGCCCACGACTGCCGCGTCGGCAACCACTGTCTGATTGGCAATACCGTGCAGATGGCGGGTCACGTTCACCTCGGCGACTGGGGCATCATCAGCGCGTTCAGCGCCGTTCACCAGTTTGCTAAAATCGGCGTTCACGCCTTCATTTCGGGTGGTTCGCTGGTTCGGAAAGACGTCCCACCCTTCTCGAAAGCCGCCCGCGAACCGCTGTCGTATGCCGGTATCAACTCGGTCGGACTGCGCCGGCGCGGGTATACCAACGAACAGATCAACCAGATTCAGGAAATCTACCGCTACATCTACCTGCGCGGTCTGAGCAACGCCGACGCCCTGACCCGCATCGAACTCGAACTGCCCCCGTCCGACGAACGCGATGAAATCGTCAATTTCATCCGCAACTCCGAACGCGGCATCATGAAAGGCCCGTCGGGGCGAGAAGTGGGGGAATAGTTCAGGCATGGAATAACAAATAGCGAATACTGAATATCGAATAACGAAACCCGTTGTGGCTGTACTTCGCTATTCGTTATTTTAATTAAAAGCTTTTTATGCAGATCACCACCGAACGACTCAGCAAGCGCTTCCGGCGCGAGTGGATTTTCCGGAACGTCGACCTGCGTATGGAGGCCGGAAACAGCTATACGTTCGTGGGACCCAATGGCAGCGGAAAATCAACCCTGCTGCAAACGCTGATCGGCGTTTTGCCTGCCTCCGAAGGGGTCATCCGGTATACCCACCAGGGAAAAACCGTCGAGGTCGATCAGTGGTTTCAGTGCGTCGTGATGGCGGCTCCTTATCTTGAGTTAATTGAGGAACTGACGCTGCTCGAACTGCTGACCTTTCACCAATCGTTCAAGCCGTTCCGGCAAAAACGCAGCCCGGAACAGCTTTGTGAGTTGATGCACCTCGGCCACGCCCGGCACAAGGAAATCAAAGCGTTTTCGTCGGGCATGAAACAACGCGTCAAACTCGCGCTGGCGTTCTATTCCGAAGCGTCCGTCGTTATCCTAGATGAGCCCACCTCGAACCTCGACAAACAGGGCGTGGCCTGGTACCGCGAACAGGTCCGGCTACTTGCTGCCCCCCTCCTGCTGATCGGCTCCAACCAGCCTGAAGAATACGATTTCTGCCCAAATGTCATCGACATCATGCGCTGGAAATAATTTTGGTGAGCTAGTCAGGTCTTTTTCCCGTAAACCGCTATGGATCAGGAAATACCCCTTCGGGGAGGTCAGGTGACAGCGGGCATCGTTCGGGTAGGGTCAACAGTACGCCGACCACTCAAGGCAAACTCCCCGTTCGTTCATCAGACGCTGCTGTTTCTGGAACATCATCAGTTTGCCGAGGCTCCCCGGTTTTTAGGCATTGATTCGAAAAACCGGGAAATCCTTTCCTTCATGGAAGGGTCGGTTTTACCGGGAACGGGCTATCGGCTTTCCGATCAGCAACTCGTCCAGGTGGCCCGGCTTATCCGGCGGTTTCATGATTTGACGCAACAATCGGACCTGAAAGGGGCGCATGAAATCATTATGCACGGTGATCTCGGCCCGCATAACACCGTTTTTCAGGGCGACCAGCCCGTTGGACTAATCGATTGGGATGACGCCCAACCCGGCTCCCGGCTTCAGGACCTGGCTTTGGCGGCTGGTGCCTACATCGATTTGGGCCACCGAACCTGGCCGGTAGCCAACCAGGCCCGCCGTCTTCAACTCCTGTGCCGGGCCTACGGGTGGCCAAACCCCGCTGAATTAGTTGACTATTACGAAGCGGATCTTGAACGAGCCTTACTCAATCACCAACAAGCGGGCCGACAAAAAGCGGCTGCCATCTTCAGGCGGGACCTGCGCTGGTTTGCCAAACAAGCTATGGCGTTACGGAGTCACCTGCACGATGTCTAATTCGCCATGCGCACCCACGATGATTGCCCGATACGCTCGCATACCTCTGCTTCTTTGAGCGGTCTTCTTGCAACGCTTCACGCTATTCTGGAGTCCTGATAAATACGAAGAAAACCGCCCGCCCGGCAAACATTTTCTGGGGTAATGCGCGTTTTTTCGCCGGTTTCCCCTTTCATTTGGAATTATCGTAGAACTTTAGACAAAAAGACAGGCAACGGGAGTCTTAACTTCATTCCAACGGTTCAGGCGTTCACCAGTTCGCTTTCTTCTTTTGCCGAAGTATAGTATCTTGAAAATGGTTTTGAAGCCGCCGGTTATGCGTCGAACGTTTACTCTTTCTTTTCTTTTCTGGCTTTGTGGAATTATTAGCGCAGCACTGGCGGATGCGCCATCGTCCAGTGCCGTGCGGTTTGTTCAAAACAAAGGCCAGTGGTCGCCCGAAATCCTGTACCGCGCCGAACTGCCGGGTGGTTTTTTGTTCCTGAAAAAACAATCGCTCCATTACGTTTTTTACGATACCGAAGCCCTGGACCGTATTCATTCCGGGCGCACCGGTCAGCCCGCAGCCCGAACCGCGGCCCCGCCCGAACGGACCGAACCCCTGGTGAACGCACACGGCATCGAAGTGCGGTTGCCGAATAGCCTGGAAACCGTTCAGATGGAAAGCAAAAACCGGGTTTCGACCAACCTGAACTACTTTTTAGGCAGCGCATCGAGCCAGTGGGCCAGTGCTGTACCGGCTTTTGGCGAAATCGTTTACCGGGGCATTTATCCGGGTATCGATTTGCGGCTGTTTGCCTATTATCAGACACTGAAATATGAATTTGTCGTACAACCGGGCGCTGATCCGTCGGTGATTCGGTTGCAGTACGATGGAGCCTCAGCCGTGCGGTTGGAAAACGGCCAACTGGTCATCGAAACTAGTTTGTTGCCATTTAAAGAAGAAAAACCGTATTCGTTCACCGAAAAAAACGGCAGGACGACCGAAGTACCGTCAGAATGGAGATTGGAAGACCAAACGGCTTCCTTCCGCTTTCCGAACGGCTTTAACCGACAACAAATACTTACGATCGACCCCACGCTGATCTTCTCGTCTTATTCCGGCTCCGTCAGCGACAACTGGGGGCACACAGCGACTTACGACAACGAAGGCAACCTCTACACGGCGGGGACGGTTTTTGGCACCAGTTTCGTCCCGACCACCGGGGCTTTCCAAACCCGCTACGGGGCTGAAATGGACGTGGCTATCCTGAAATTCAGCCCCGACGGTCGGCAATTGTTGTACGCAACGTACCTGGGCGGCTCCACCGGCGAAACACCACATAGCTTAATTGTCAACAGCAAAAACGAATTGCTGATTTACGGCGTCACATCATCATCTAATTTCCCGACCACCGCTGCAGCCTATAGCCGCAAATTTGCCGGGGGCACACCCTACCTGCCGATTGGCAACCAACTCCCCGAACCGAACAGCCTGTACGGCTCCATTTACTTCCGCAACGGCACCGATTTGTTCCTGGCCACCCTCAGCGCCGACGGCCGGACGCTCCGGAACAGTACCTATATCGGTGGTTCGGGCAACGATGGCATCAATTATGCCGATGTCTATTTGAGCATTTTCAACTACGGCGACGATTTGCGGGGCGAAGTCATGGTTGACAAAAACGACAATGTGTACGTCGCCACCGTAACGACCTCGGCGGATTTTCCGGTAACGGCCAATGCCCCGCAGCCAAAACGGCAAGGGCCGGGCGATGCGGTTTTTATTCAGCTAAATTCGGACCTAAGTCAGTTACGCTGGAGTACTTATTTTGGTGGAAGCGGTTACGACGTGGCCTACGCCCTGCGCATCGGTGCGTCGGGTGCCCTTTACGCCGTCGGAACGACACGCAGCAGCGACCTGCCGGGCACGACCGGCGCGTACAAAACCCAGTTGGGCGGTCAGGAAGACGGTTTTCTGGTGAAGTTCCGAAACGACCAGTTGGAACGCAGCACCTACCTGGGTACCCCGGCGCAGGACGCGGCTTATCTCATTGACCTCGATTCAGATGAGAATCCGCACGTTTTCGGGCTGACGCGGGGCTCTTACCCGGTTTCCGACAGTGTATACCAAAACGCCCGGAGCGGGCAGTTTGTCCATGCTCTCGACCCTACGCTGAGCAAAACCGTCTTCTCAACGGTGGTCGGTTCCGGCCGGACCAGCCCGGACATTTCGCCGACGGCGTTTCTGGTCAACGAATGCGGCAACATTTATATGTCGGGCTGGGGCGGTTCGGTCAACGTACGAAGCGCCAATCCGAACAGCAGTACGTCCGGATTGCCCGTCACGACGGATGCGTACCGCCGGACGACCGATGGCAACAACTACTGGCTGGTCCTGCTCGAACGGGGCGGAAAATCGCTGCTCTACGCCACATTTTTCGGCAGCGATAACCTACCCGGACGGGGAGATCATGTCGATGGCGGCACAAGCCGGTTCGACAAAAGCGGAGTGATTTACCACGCAGCCTGTGCCTGCGGAGGAACGCGGTTTCCGGCCACGGCACAAGTTTGGTCGACCACCAACAAAAGCCCGAACTGCAACAATGCCGCCTTCAAATTCGACATCGACCGGCTGAAAGCCGCCTTCGATGCCTACCAGGGCACCCAGAAAGATGTCATCGAAGGCTGCATGCCCCTGACGCTCAACTTCGTCAATACGAGCGAAGGCGGGATTACCTACGAATGGAATTTCGGCGGCACCGGCACTTCGACCAGCCCCACGCAGGTAAGCCATACCTTTGATAAACCGGGTGAATACACCGTGACGCTGACGGCCTATAACCGACTGAGTTGCAAGCGCGTCGACGTGGCGCAGAAAGTCATTAAAGTGTACCCGGCTAATTTCAAGGTGAGCAACGACACGACGATTTGTCCCGGAAAACCGGTGCAACTGCTTGCCGAAGGCGGCAAAACGTATGTCTGGACGCCTACCGAGGGCCTGACCAGCGCGACGGTCAGCAACCCGGTGGTCAGTCCGACCAAAACCACCACGTATACCGTCAAGATTACAAGCGAGAATGGCTGTTCGACCGAGAAGAAGGTGACCATCAGTACCGACGACTCGTTCCGGCCCGATGCCGAAGTTCGGGTAAGTGCCGAATGCGGGCAACCGATGAAGGTGGAGTTGGTCAACAACGGTTCCGGAGCTGACAGCTACCAGTGGGCAATGGGCAACGGCGACACGCTCCGGGTTGATTCGCCCGGCACTTACCAATACCCGCAGTCCGGACAATACCAGATATCGTTGACGACCTCCAAAAACGGATGCAACCTGACGTTGAACCTCCCGGTCGAGATTGAAAACATGAGCGATGTTCCGAACGTGGTAACGGCGAATAACGATGGCAAAAACGATGTGTTCAATATTGGTTTTACAGGCGCCAAACTGGAGATTTTCAACCGTTGGGGCAAGCTAATTTACCGGAGTGAGAATTATGCCAACAACTGGGGAGCGGATGCCCCCAACGGTTTATATTATTATCTGCTCACGACGCAACGCGGAACCAAATGCAAGGGCTGGGTAGAAGTGCTCGAATAAACCACGAACGATTCCTAAAATGACACCTTATACTACTTCCCGCCGTACGTTTCTCGCGGCTTCGCTCGGTCTGGCAACCGCCGGTTTTATTCGTCCGTCCGGCAGACAACCGATTACCGTTGGTCAGGTTATCGACCGCATCAAGGCAAACGTGGGCATTCCCTGGCGGGAGCAAACCGTCGACAACCTGATTGCGGGGAAGCCGGAACTGCCCGTGAAAGGCATCGCCGTCACGATGATGGCGACCCTCGACGTACTCCAGCGGGCGGCTGCGCAGAACCTGAATCTGATCATCACCCACGAGCCGACGTACTACTCCCACCAGGACCGGATTGAGCCGGTGGCTCAGGACCCGCTCTACCAGCAGAAGCGTGATTTTATTCGGGACAAAGGCCTGGCGGTTTTTCACTTCCACGACCACTGGCACGGACGAAAGCCGGACGGCATCGCCACCGGCATGATTCGGACCTTAGGCTGGGAGAAAAACGCCGACCCGGAAACGCCCAAGCTGTTTACGTTTCCCGAAACCAGACTAGACCGGTTTGCACAAGGCATGGCCTCAAAACTGAACATTCAAACCATGCGCGTCATCGGCGATCCGAACCTGCCGATTCGGCGGGCCATGGCGAGTTGGGGCAATCTGAGCCTAATGCCCGGTGTGCCGTACCTGGCCCAGGCCGATGTGCTGATCGTGGGCGAAACGCACGAATGGGAACTGGTGGAATACGTGCAGGACGCCATTACGGCCGGGCAGAAGAAAGCCCTGATCATCCTGGGCCACCTGATTTCGGAGCAGGCAGGTATGCAGTACTGCGCCGAGTGGCTGAAGGAATTTGTCCGAGAAGTTCCCATTGCGTTCCTCTCCGCTCCCGAACCGTACTGGCGCCCCGACCGGCCCCGCAAATGAGGATAATGCATATGCCAACGGGCAGATGCTTTCATAGAGTCCAGTGTGTTAAATTTGTCAGGCGGTTTTTGCTTTGACTGTCATCGTCCCGAAAAGTCATCAAATTGGCTGACCACTTTTTGTACCTACCTGTTTTTTAGCTATTTCGCCCTGCGGATTAAAACCGGCTTTTTCGTATTTTTGTCCTGCATCATCATTAAAACCGCATCCAACCATGAAACACCTCGCCATTTGCCTGCTCGCGCTCGGCCTTTCGTTCAGCGCGCTGGCCCAGGATAACGTCAGCTACCACGGCAAGAAAATCTCGGCCGACAACGCCATCCCGACGACCGAACTGGCCGCCAAACTGGGCGATAAGAAAGAAATGCCCGCCAAAGTGGAAGGCACCGTGGAGTCGGTTTGTCAGGTGAAAGGCTGCTGGATGCGCGTCAAAACCGCCGACAACCAGACCATGCTGGTGCGGTTCCGCGACTACGGGTTCTTTGTCCCGAAAGACATTGCCGGAAAAAATGTCGTGTTTGAAGGCACCGCCGAAACCAAAACCACCTCCGTCGCCGAACTGCGTCACTACGCCGAAGATGCCGGGAAAAGCAAGGAAGAAATTGCCAAAATTACCCAGCCCGAAAAAGCCATCACATTTATGGCCGATGGCGTAATTGTAAAAAAATAACCAAAGCGACGCCCTTGTAAGCACGCTTTGGCAAATCCTGCCTATCTTGAAAGCCGCAATCGCTGCGGCTTTTTTGTTACACTCCCATCGGCATGAAAAAACACTACTTCCTCGCGCTCGCAACTTCCGTGCTGCTGGCGTCTCCCCTCCTTGCCCAACGCACGCTCCTCCACTGCGGCAACCTGCTCGACGGCGTTCACAACGACCTCCAGCGCGAAGTAACCGTGGTGGTCGAAGGCACGAAAATCACGGCCGTTCAGAAAGGATACACCAAACCGGCGGCTTCGGATCGGGTGGTCGACCTGAAAACCAAAACCGTCTTGCCCGGCCTGATCGACATGCACGTTCACCTCGAAAACGAAACCCGGCGGGGCGGCTCCTACGACCGGTTTACGATGAATGTGCCGGATGTGGCCTTTCAGGCGGCAAAATACGCCAAAACCACGCTCCTGGCCGGTTTTACCACCGTCCGGGATCTGGGCGGTTCCGGTGTGAACATCGCCCTGCGCAATGCCATCAACCGGGGTTTGGTCGATGGGCCGCGTATTTTCACGGCGGGTAAATCCATCGCGACCACCGGCGGCCATGCCGACCCGACCAACGGTTATCGCAAGGACCTCATGGGCGATCCCGGCCCGAACGAAGGCGTCATCAACAGCCCGGAAGATGCGCGCAAAGCCGTCCGGCAACGCTACA
>NZ_JBMSDT010000010.1:0-311059 GCF_049445795.1 Larkinella sp. VNQ87 | reverse complement strand
GCCGAAGCGGTCGAAGCCGTGCTGAATGGCCCGGAAGACATTGAAAATCACCCGGCCCAACTCCTGCGGAAAGCCGAAGGCGAAATCCACTGGTTCCTCGACAAACCGGCGGTCCGTGGGTACGGAGGTAATCCGGCAAAGGCAGTGATTGGCTCGATTCATCCGGAATTGGGGTTTCGCGGACGGTTTTCAGCGGTATGACGCCCGACCAGATGGGCAGATGGCGGTCTTCCGGTTCATCGTTAGGGCCGCCGGTTCGGATTTTGGCCGAGGCTTCATCCAGTGAAAAGGCCAGAACCGTCGTTTTGCGGATTTCACTGGCGGTTTCCGGCCGCAAGTCGAACCAGCGGTTCGGCACAAGCTGGTTGGTGATCAAGGCCAGGGCCGTTACCTTATCGTCGTACGCTTCCACTTTTTCGGCGGTCGAAAAAATAATCACGGAACGGTAATTGACGGAGTGGCTAAAACCGGATTTGGCCAGTACCAAACCATCAATCAGCGTCACGGAAATGCAAACCGGGATGCCTTTTTCCACTTCCCGGATGAAGTGACTGCCTACCGAACCGTGGATCAGCAGCCGGTCGCCATCGCGGGCGAAGGCCGTGGGCAACGACCAGGGCTGGCCGTCGATCGCGTAGCTGACCGTGCAGAAAAGAGCTTCGTCCAGAATGGGATAAATGAGTTCCGGATCATAGTGGGCGCGTTTGGCCGAGCGGCTGGGCGTGGTTCGGGCGGTTTGCATGGCAGGTTGTTTTGTGATTTTCAGCGTATGGTTTTCGCTATTCAATATTCGGTGTTCGTTATTCATTATTTGATTCTCTCGTTGTCGCTCGCATGTCGCGAGCGACAACAGAAGTCGTATTTGTTGTTCTGTTCGTGATCGACTAGTAGAAAACCGTTTGCCGGAAACAAATTTCTGTTGCACTTGATGCTTCAAAGTTGCATCTTTACCGGACTATACAAATCATCCAGTTTGTGAAAAACGGGTAGTCCGGTATGTTGCCTTTCAAATCACTGATTCAACTGGATCGAGCCGCCGAAGCGTCGGTTTATCTGCAACTGGCCGGGCAACTCCGGCAACTCATCTCATCGAGTATTCTACCTGTAAACCAGAGACTTCCGGGGACACGTCAATTGGCAGAGCTACTTCAGATTCACCGCAAAACCGTCATTGCGGCTTACGACGAATTGCTGGCCGAGGGTTGGCTCGAATCCCGGCCGGGGAGCGGTACGTTTGTGGCCCGGCAACTTCCGGTGGTGGTGCCACAGACCTATGGGTTAACCAGGCCGCAGGAGAGCCGAAAAGAACCCGGTTTTCAGTTTACCCCAAAACCGCACCTCAGGCGTCCGGTGCTGACGATGCACGACGGTCTGCGGCTGGACGATGGCTTCCCGGACATCCGGATGGCTCCTATGGAGGAGTTGGCCCGGGCGTACCGGAGTTATTTCCGCTGGGGAAATCCGCAGCAGCATTTTGGCTACGGCGACCCGAAGGGAAACCGCCTGCTAAGGGAGGAGTTGGCGGCTTTCCTGAACGAAACTCGTGCTTTGCGAACCACACCGGAAAACATTCTCATCGTGCGGGGCAGCATCATGGGCATTCACCTGGCAAGCGTGTTGCTGCTTGCACCGGGTCAGACGGCGGTGGTAGGTGAAACCAACTGGTTTGGTGCGAACATGAATTTTCAGCAAGCGGGCGCGAACCTGCAGACGGTTCCCGTCGATCAGCATGGGATTGACGTGGAAGCATTGGCGACTCTTTGCGAGCGCCAGCCGGTTCGGTTGGTATATGTAACGCCCCACCATCATTACCCCACGACGGTGACGATGCCGCCCGACCGTCGGCTTCGGCTTTTGCAATTGAGTGCGCAATACGGTTTTGCCATTCTGGAAGATGATTACGACTACGAGTTTCATTACCTCCGGCGACCGATCCTGCCGCTGGCGAGCGCTGACACGAATGGGATGGTGGTTTATGTGGGATCGTTGTCGAAGTCGGTGGCTCCGGCTTTCCGGATTGGCTACGTCGTGGCCCCCGAAACGGTCATCAATGAACTGGCCCGACTGCGCCGGATCATCGACCGGCAGGGTGATACTATGCTGGAGTTTGCCGTCGGGCAACTGTTTCGGACCGGCGATATGCGACGGCATTTGAAAAAAGCCCATCAGGTCTATGCGGCCCGTTGTGAAAATTTCTGTTCGTTGTTGGATCAACAACTGGCCGATACGGTTCAATTTGAAAAACCGGACGGGGGTTTGGCAGTCTGGGCCCGGTTTGATCCAGCACTCGATCTGGTGAAGCTGAGCCAGAAAGCGCGGGCGGAGGGGCTTTCGTTTGCCGATGGACAAGCGCACAATCCGCCTGGCAAAGTGTTGAACAGTACGCGATTAGGGTTTGCGTCCAGCACGGAGTCCGAACTCGAACAAAGTGTGGCGGTTTTGCGAAAACTCATCCACAGATAAGTCTTATTCAAACTGAAACGCGAAGTAGGTACAGGGGCCTTTGCTGGTGTTCTGAATACCGTGGGGCACGTTGGATTCCAGAAAAATGATGTCGCCGACCTGGGCCGGATGCAGCACACCGTCGATGCTTTCCTGGGCGGTGTTTTCGATCAGGAGCAGAATTTCAGCGGCCCGGTGGGTGTGGGGTGGGTGACTCCATAAGCCTTCGTTCAGCGTCGTGACGTGCATCTCGAACCGTTTGCACATCACCGTGGCCCGGTCGAACATCCGGCGAATCCCGCCTTTATCGTGCGGTTTGAACGGCACGTCCTGCCAGTCAACCCAGAACGAGCCGCCCGCCAGCCGGGTTAGATCAAGGTCCGGTACTTCTTTGGAGGTATACCGCATCTCGAAGTAGGTAACCGGTTTACCGCTTTTATTTTCCAGCCGATACGCATCGCCCGGCATAATCACGGCGACACTGCCGGGGCCGAGGGCTTTCGTCCGTTCTCCGAACGTAACGGTGAGTTCGCCTTCTTTAACGATGATCAAGGCTTCATCGTCCAGGGTCTGCGCCGGTCGTGTTGGCTGGTTGGGAAAAACCGTGATGCCGTGGATGCTGAAATTATTAAAATCCCGTGTCGTGCCTTCCACCAGCGTCCGGACTTCAAAACCGTCTTTTTTTACAACCGGAGCCTGATTCCAGGCGTAGATGCGGGAAGGGATGGTTTGAGCAACGCTCAGAGACTTGACCAGGCCGATCACCAGGAACAGGAGGGCAGCTTTCATGAAAAGAGGGCTATCAGGGGTATTTATCCCTGAAAAGAAAAAGTTGCGATTGTCTTACTACTTCATCCGGCACTATTTCCGCCGTTCTTCCGGTTATGAACAGAGACAAACTCAATACCGACCATGACCGGATTCAAAACGCTGCCTGCCGTTCGATCCTACCTGTTTGCGATTGCGTATAATCTGCTGGGGGAAATTCAGGAAGCGGAGGACATTGTTCAGGACAGTCTGGAAGCCGTACTGACCCAGTCGCTCCCCGACCGGATTGCGAATGAAAAGGCATATCTGGCCCGTATAGTTGCCAATAAATCGATTGATCGACTTAAACAGGTTAAGAAAAACCGTCGGTCTTACCCCGGTATCTGGTTGCCCGAACCCTGGATTGAACCCGTCGAGATTCAACCGGAGGGGGCAGCCGACATTCTGTCTTATAGCCTGCTGTGTACCGTTGAGCAATTGAACCCGACCGAGCGGGCGGTCTTTATTCTGCGGGAAGCTTTTCAGTTCACCTATTCCGAATTGTCGGTTATTTGCGGGCAAAGCGAGATGAACTGCCGCCAGATTTTGTCCCGCGCCCGGAAAAAAATCAAGCCCATGGCTGATCACTACAAACCTGAAGAGTTTGATTTTGAGGCCCTTGTCGATGCTTTTTTACTGGCCCGAAATGAGGCCGATTTTGCCCCTCTCATTCGGTTGCTGAAGGAGGATATGGTGGTTTACTCCGACGGGGGTGGAAAACGACCTGCGGCACGCTGGCCGATCAGTGGACGGGAAGCGGTTCTCAAATTTATGAAAGGCATTTTGTCCCGACCCGATTTTCGTCAATTGATACCCAACGTTATCCGCGTTAACGGGTTGCCTGCACTCTTACTGAGCCGGGATCGGCTACCCGATACACTGGTGTATTTTGAGGAAGACAAAAAACAGGTTAAAACCGTCTATGTCATCCGAAATCCGGAAAAAATAAATCTCGTCAGGCTGTCACAAAACGTCTAGTGGGCAGACATAGCCAATAAAACAAACTACGGGACTGCCGGATCGGGTTCGACAATTTAAACGGTAGTAATCTGTTTTATTGGTCTATGACTGAGGTAACTGTTGAGTCAATTTCCTTTCAATCACACCAGAATCGCTGTGCAGGCATGTTGTATTATCCGGCTGTTTCTTCCGGACAACTTCCTGGCCTGATCATGGCGAACGGTTTTTCGGGAACCATGGACTGGGTACTGCCAGCGTATGCCCGGCGTTTTGCCGAAGCCGGTTTTGCCGTACTGGTATTCGATTATCGCCACTTCGGGCAGAGTGAAGGAGTGCCCCGGCAACTGGTCAGTGTCAGAAAACAACGACAGGATTTGGAAGCTGCCGTGGATTTTGCCCGACACCACAACCGACTTGACCCGAATTGCCTGGCTTTATGGGGTACGTCGCTGGGCGGGGGGCATGTATTGAACGTTGCGGCCAGAGACCCCCGGCTGCGGGCCATCATTGCCCAGGTTCCGGCTTTTGATATGGTCAATCCTCGGGCAAAAGCCACCGTCAGGATACCGTTGCACAGGTTGATGAATTTGCTTCTGGCTGCGGTTTGGGATGCCGTACGGGGGCTGGTAGGAGCTAGCCCCTGGTATTGCAAAGTCTATGGTTCAACTAATGAGACGGCCGTTTTTACCGACCCTGCGCTCCAAGCCAGCTTCGAAAAGCTAACGCGACAAAGTCGGTATTGGCAGAACCGGTTTACACCCCGGTTTTACCTGAACCTGCCGCGCTACAAACCCGGGACAGCCGAACAGTTGATCATGCCGTTGCTGGTTTGTGTGGCCCGTCGGGACGTTTACGCCAACCCGGTTTTTCAGACCTGGGTCGGGAAGCGGGCCCTACGGGGGAAGGTCATTGAGTATGACACCGATCATTTCGCTTTTTACCACGGTCTGATGGAGCAGGTCGTCACGGATCAACTTCTTTTTCTACGGCGATGGATGACAAAACGGTAGGGAGTGGGTCGGATTTTCTGGGGAGATATCCGGTTCCCCACCGAGTTTATGCACAGCTTCGACGCCCGCCGAACGTATTAGTTACGGGGGGAACCGGAATGCTGGGGACTGCGCTGGTGCCTCGGCTGATCCAGGCGGGTATTGGGGTTCGGGAAATCAGCCGGACCCCACCCCGACGGGTCTCTGATGCCTGGTCCGCCGTCGATCTGGCCAGTGGTCAGGGCTTGCAGCAGGCCGTGGATGGCATTCAGACCGTAATCCATCTGGCGAGTAATGAGAGCAGGATTGGGGTTCGTTCGTTTGAAGAAATCGCCATGGAGCGATTGATCAATGCCTGCGAACGGGCCGGGGTTCGACATCTGATTTATGTTTCAATTGTCGGGGTGGATCAGATTCCGTTGAGCTACTACCAGGCCAAAAAAAACGCTGAACAGCTATTGCAACGGAGCGAACAGCCCTATACCATCCTTCGCTCGACTCAGTTTCACGGATTCATTGATGCCATGTTGGGGCAATTGTTCCGCTTTCCGGTTGGCCTCGTTCCGACCCGGCTGGTTGCGCAGCCCATTAGCCCGGCTGTAGTTGCGGACCAACTCCTGTATCTGGTGCAAATGGGGCCGCTGCTGTCTACCTTCAACATGGGCGGTCCGGAGGTTCTGCGAGTGGATAAGCTCGTTAAGGAGTGGCAGTTGTATCAACCCCGACGAAAGTTCTACCTGCCGATACCCATCTTGGGTAGCGTCATGAGGGCCTTTGCCAACGGCTGGAATACCTGCCCGGCGTACGCCATCGAGTCGCAAAGCTGGGCGGACTATTTGCAAAAACAGTATTCGAAATAGATTCCTAAAGGGTATTTTGATGGAAACACAGGATTTAATTTCGCTGGCAAAGGCCTACATGCAGGTCTGGAACAGCGGAAACGACCAGGAATTAAACCACCGGGCCGATGAGGATTTGGAAGTGTGGTACACTCACTTCGAGCAGCCCTGTAATAGCCTTGAAGCTTACCGGCAGGTGCTGCGCATGACGTATTCGTTTTTTCCGGATTTACGGATCGATCTGCTTGAGGTCATCCCGGCCGGTCATCAGGTGACGGTTCGTTGGCAGTATACGGGTACTCATCAACAGGGAACGTTGTTTGGCGTGGAACCGAACCAAAAGCAAGTATGCGTGAGTGGCCTGACCCTCCTGGAGTTTAACGGAAGTCGAGTCCGGAAGGAGTATGGGATTGTTGATAATTTGTCGCTCCTGATACAACTGGGGGCATTTAATGCATAGCAAATGGATGAACGATTCAAAGAGTTTCTGGATGAGTTGTACGAGTCAGGACAACAAAACGATCTTCAGGCAACGGCCAAACGCGACAAGTTGCTGAACATCACACCCGACACCGGGACCTTCCTTTCGCTGCTGGTCAAAGCCACCGAAGCCCGCGCGATCCTGGAAATCGGAACGTCCAATGGGTATTCGACCCTTTGGCTGGCGGAGGCTGTTCAAAGAACCGGCGGGCGGGTAACGACGGTTGAGTTAAATCCTGCCAAAGCCGAACTGGCCCGTGCCAATTTTGAAAAAATCGGCCTGAGTTTATTCATCGATTTGGTGGTGTCCGATGCAGAAACGTTTCTACAAACGACCCAACCGCATTCGTTCGACTTTATCTTTTGGGATGCTGACCGCACCCAATACGTCAGCCACTGGCGTTCCGTTAACGCTAGTCTGAAACCAGGCGGCTTGGTGGTCGTCGATAATGCGGTGTCCCACCGGCAGGAACTGGCCCCTTTTCAAAAGCTGCTGGAAGAGACGCCCGGTTTCAGCACCGCACTGGTGCCCGTGGGTAAAGGGGAACTTTTGATCTGGAAAGAAAAATTACCCATTGATGGGTGAAGATCCTTGGTGTGTGGCTCTGATGAATAAACTTTCTTTTTAGTCGACGGGTTATCCCGAAAGCATCAATCCATCAATTTGTTTACCTTATGGCAGAAACCATCAAAACCGCCCTCGTGACCGGCGGCTCAAAAGGCATTGGCTACGGCGTGGCCGAAGTCTTGATTAAAGACGGTATTCGGGTGGCTATCACCAGCCGCTCACAGGAAAATGCCGAAGAGGCTGCGGCTTCCCTGAATCAATTGAAAGAAGGCTTCGCGCTCGGTATTGCTGCCGACGTGCGTGATCTGGTATCGCAACAGCGGGCAGTCGACGCCGTGATTCAGCAGTGGGGGCGGCTGGATTACGTCATTGCCAACGCCGGAGTCGGCCATTTTGCCCCGGTGCAGGACCTGACGCCCGAGCAGTGGACCGAAACCATCGACATCAACTTGACGGGGGTTTTCTATTCCATCAAAGCCACGCTGGATGAGCTCAAAAAATCGGAAGGCTACTTCATCACAATTGCCAGTCTGGCCGGGACCAACTTCTTCGAAAACGGCACGGCTTACAACGCCAGCAAGTTCGGGCTGGTCGGTTTTACGCAGGCGCTGATGCTCGATGTGCGCAAAGCCGGGATCAAAGTGTCGACCATCATGCCGGGTTCCGTGGCAACGGAGTTCAACAACCACCGGCCGAGTGAGAAAGATGCCTGGAAAATCCAGCCGGAAGACATCGGACAGATCGTGCTGGACCTGATTCACATGCCCGCCCGGACCTTGCCGAGTAAAATCGAGGTGCGACCCTCGCGCCCGGGGGGTAATTAGGCGTTGCCTGACTGCCCGGCAGGGAGGGCACTGATCACTGTCGCTCCGAGTCCCGAGTCCCCTTAGCCCCGGGTGCAACCCGGGGCTAAGGGGACTCGGGGTTATCCAAGGTTTGTGGAACAATTTCGGCAAATGCGTTATCTTTAGCGGTTGTCAAATCGCCCGCTATGCACTCACGGTTTCCTTTCCTGGCTTTTTTACTCTTTCCGGTTTTCGTTGTCAGAACGGTTTTCGGACAGCCCATTACCCCGGCCCAGATCGATCAACTAGCTGAGAAAACGCTGAAAACCTTTCAGGTGCCCGGTATTGCGGTGGCCGTGGTGAAAGACGGGAAAGTGGTTCACGCCAAAGGCTACGGCGTCCGGTCGTTGCGGACCAGCGAGCCCGTCGATGCCAACACGCTCTTCGGCATTGCCTCGAACAGCAAGGCGTTTACAGCGGCTGCGCTCGGCATCCTGATCGACGAAGGCAAGCTGAACTGGGACAGCAAGGTGATCGATTTCATTCCCGAGTTTCGGCTGTACAATGCCTATGTGACCGAGGAGTTTACCATCCGGGATTTGCTGACCCACCGCAGTGGTCTGGGCCTCGGAGCGGGCGACCTGATGTTCTTTCCCGATTCGAGCGACTTTACGCTCAAGGATGTGATTCATAACCTGCGGTATCTGAAACAGGTTTCCGGTTTTCGGACCAAATACGATTACGACAACTTGCTGTACATGGTGGCCGGTGAGGTCGTTCGGCGGGTGTCGGGCCAGAGCTGGGAGGAGTTTGTCGAAAACCGGATCATGCAGCCGCTCGAAATGACCCACAGCCGGGGTTCGTTTACGCGCCTGCCGAAAGACCAAACGAATGTCATTGATGCCCACGCCGTGGTGGATGGCAACTTGCGGGTGATCAAACGCGGTTTGCTCGAAGCCGGCAACTCGGCGGGCGGTATTTACAGCAGCGTCAACGACCTGAGTAAATGGGTGTTAATGCAACTGGAGGGTGGCAAATACGGAAACCGGTCGACTAAAACCCTGTTCAGCTCGAGGGTACAAAACGAGATGTGGACTCCGCAGACCATCATTCCCGTCGGCAATCCGGGTCCGTACAACACCCACTTCGCGGCTTACGGCTTGGGCTGGTTTTTGAGCGATGTGAAAGGGTACAAACAGGCTTCACACACCGGCGGTTTGCCCGGGATGGTGACGCAGGTGACGCTGCTGCCGGAACTGAAGCTGGGCATCATCGTCCTGACCAATCAGCAGGTCGGGGCGGCTTTTACGGCCATTACCAACCAGATCAAAGACAATTACCTGGGCATTACCGGAACGGATCGCGTCAAAGAAGGTCGCGACCGGATGCAGGCCAATACGGAATACGGCGACAAGGTGACCCGCGAGGTCTGGAAAACCGTCGAGGCTGAACAGCAGAAAACCGATGCCCGAACCCCCATTTATTTTTACACCGGTACCTACCGCGATAACTGGCTGGGCGATGTTTCAATTGTTGCCGGTGATAACAAACTCCTGTTTGTTTCCAAACGATCCCCGCGCCTGACCGGCGAATTGTTTTTTTATAAAGGCAACACGTTTGTGGTCAAGTGGAACGACCGGAGCCTGGAAGCCGATGCGTTCGTGATGTTCGGACTGGACTATGAGGGAAAGCCGGTTTCGATCAAAATGAAGGCCATTTCGCCCCTGACCGATTTCAGTTACGACTTCCACGACCTGGATTTTACGCGGGTGCCAGACGCCAAATAACTACCGGGCTACGGCGATTTTATACTTTTTGCCTTTCATTTTTTCGCCCTCGATCTTCGCCAGCAGTGCCTGAACTTTGGTGGTTCGGACGGCGGCAAAGGAACTGAAATCTTTCACTTCGATCAGGCCAAGATCGCCTTTTTCGAGACCACCTTTCTGCGAAAAAAAACCGACAATGTCCACTTTATTCAGTTTATTCTTCTTGCCACCACTGATGTAAATCGTTTGAAAATCAGGCAGTTCGGGTAGAGGGTAGAATTCTGCGAGGGTCAATTCGTCAAGTGAGTCGGAGAGGTAAGACGGGCGGTTTTCGTCCGGGTGCAGCAGCAGATAAGCCGTTCCGGTAGCCTGCATCCGGGCGGTTCGGCCGTTGCGGTGCAGAAACTCGGCTTCGTGCGCTGGCAACTGAACATGAATGACGTGTTTCATTTCAGGAATGTCCAACCCCCGGGCAGCTAAGTCCGTGGTAATCAGATACCGCACACTGCCGTTTCGAAATTGAATCAGCGCCCGTTCGCGTTCGTCCTGCTCCAGTCCACCGTGGTAAAAAGCCGTCCGAATGCCGCGATCACAAAGCGACTGACTCAACGACTCAACGGTTTCGCGGTAATTACAGAAAATCAGGGCGGCTTCCGACTGCAACGAACTGATCAGCCGGACGAGCGTGGCGGTTTTGTCCCGATCGTCGGCCCAAACGAGCCGGAGCGCCAGGTTGGGCTGGGCTGCGTCGTCGGAAAGAAACTGAAGCCGGATAGGAGAGGGCGCTCCGACAAAAGCCGGTATGTCGACACGGGCCGTGGCCGACACCAGTACGCGTTTGGTCAGGTTGGATAAATGGCTGATGATGAACGCCATCTGGTCGTGAAAGCCGAGTTCGAGCGATTTGTCGAATTCATCGAGCACCAGCGTATGAATGTTGGCAGGGTCAAATGTTCGCCGGTCGAGGTGGTCGGCAATGCGGCCGGGCGTTCCGATCAGCACGGCGGGCGGGTCATTCAGGTTCTGCATTTCGGTTGCCATCGGATGCCCCCCGTAGCAGACGTTTACCTTAAATCCGGTCCCCATTTTCTTCCAGACATGCTCGATTTGCAGCGCCAGTTCGCGGGAAGGGGCCAGAATCAGGCACTGAACGGTTTTTTGTTCGGGCTTGAGTAGTTGTAAAACCGGGAGCAGAAAACCGAGCGTTTTGCCCGAGCCGGTGGGGGCCAGCAAAAGGATTTCAGCGTTCGATAAAATGGCCGCTTCTGCCGCTTTCTGCATGGGGTTTAAAGCCGAAATACCCAAATTGGAAATCGCCAGGGCGGGGTCTTGAGAGGTTTTCATTTGGTAAAAGTACTGTAATTTCGCCGATCAAAAAGAAGCAGTAAAATGACGCATCGATCGGCTCGAAGCTATTTGGCGAACAGTTTTCTGTGGCTTGTTCCGGTCATGGTCTGGAATAGTGCCTTAACGGATCAACTGCCCCGGCCTTTTCAGGCGGATGTTTTTTGGAATAATATTTCGCCTTTCCTCGCCTATGGCGAAAACAGTTCACGAATGGCGGTTTTTGCGCTGGCTTTGTTTACGCCTTTTCATTTATCGACCAGGGTTCAAAAAACCGGCCTTTGCCTTTATTTGGTTGGGTTGCTGGTCTATTTTGCCGCCTGGTTAGTCCTGATCCGGTTTCCGGAAAGTTCGTGGAGTACGGGTTTAGCCGGTTTTACTGCCCCCTCCTATACGCCCGCGGTCTGGTTGGCAGGCATAGGGCTGATGGGGGATTCATTTTACGGGAAGTTGCCGTTTAGTCGGTGGTACTTCTTTGGATGTGCACTTATTTTTCTGCTATTTCATATTTTTCACGCTTCGATCATTTTTTACCGACTACATTCGTAAACCGGAGCTGTGTTGTAACCAATCCAATGGCTCCTGTTCATCTATCTACCAGTATGAAACAACCATCCCGCAGAAAATTTGTTAAAGCCGGTCTGGGAGCCGGTTTGGGCCTTGGGGTATCCGCCAACAGCGCCCCGAAAGAGTTATTTGTTCACCACGTTTATTTTTACCTCAAGAACCCGGGCAGTGAAGCCGATAAAGCCAAACTGATCGAAGGACTGAACAAACTGGCGAAAGTACCGACCATCAAACTGGTCCACATCGGAACCCCCGCGCCGACTACCCGTTCGGTGATCGAACGTTCGTACGCGGTTTCGTGGCTCTGTTTCTTCGATAATCTGATGGATGAGGAGATTTACCAAACCCACCCGATTCACCTCAAATTTGTGGAAGATTACTCATCCCTGTGGGAAAAAGTAATCGTTTACGATTCGATTGGTCCCAAGCGCTAACACAAGCCCTGTCAGCGCCGGGCCGTCGTACGGCTGAAAGTCCGATGAGCTCCTGATTGCCAGAGATAACTTCCTAAACCGCCTTTTCCATGATTTTTCAGACAGCCGCCGGGCTTGCCAGTCGCTACGGTTGCACGGTATTGCTCGGTGTTCTCCTCCAACGTTGTACTTCTCAACAGGCCGCCGAAGCGCCCAAAACCGCCAAAACTGACTTCATGTACCAATACTCGATCATCGACGCCCTGCTGGCCGGGGCATTCGATGGCAACCTGACGCTGGGTGAACTGAAAACCAAAGGCGATTTCGGCATCGGAACCTTCAACCGGGTCGATGGCGAACTGGTGGTGGATCAGGGGAAAGTCTACCAGGTTCGTTACGACGGCACCATTCATGAAATGGCCGATCAGGATAGCACCTCCATCGCTTTTATCAAGTTCTTCAAAGCCGACAGTAGCTTTACGATTCAGAACATCAGCCTCGATGATCTGGAAAAAACGTTGCTGGCTGCGCTACCGCCCAACGAACTCTATGCCATTCGAATGAAAGGCCGGTTTTCGAAGCTGACGGCCCGCGCCCCCGGTCCGGCCCGAAAACCGTACCCAACGCTGAAAGATCACCTCGCAAAAAATCAGTACGTCTTCAACCTGCGTGAAACGAACGGTGTAGTGATCGGTTTTCTGCTGCCGGGGTATCTGGCAAAGGTCAACGTACCCGGTTTTCATTTCCATTACCTGGCTGACGACCATAAATCCGGTGGGCATATCTTCGATTTCATGGCGACTGAACTTACCATTGAAGTTGACAAAATTCAGGGCTACACCGTAGAAGTGAATACGCATCCGGATTTCGGCCGTGTGAACTTGGACGAAGACCGCCAGGCCGAGTTGAAGAAGATTGAGTAGGTTTTTAGTATTAAATCAGACGATTCGTTTAATAATCTGAAATATTCAATAATCTATGTCGTAATTGTTATAATTCGTAAAATTTTATTTTGTAACTGCTTCAGCCGAAAGGAAAAAATAGTTTACTTCGTCAGTCCAACAAACTAACCCACTTCCTATGAGAAAACGGTTTCTACCAGCCTTTCTTTTTCTATTTTCGCTCTGTCTGTCCACCGCACAGGCTCAGTCACTTCCGTCCCCGAAAGAGCATTTTGGCTTCAACATTGGCGACGATTACCAATTGGCTACTTACACCCAAACCGAAGCGTATTTCAAAAAACTGGCCGCTTCCGACCGGGTCAAACTCGTGGACATCGGGATGACCGAAGAGGGGCGGCATCAGTACATGCTGATCGTTTCGTCGCCCGAAAACCTCAAAAAACTCGATCGCTACAAAGAAATTTCGACCAAGATGGCCCGCGCGGAAGGCGTCAGCGAGGAACAGGCCCGGGCGATGGCGGCTGAGGGCAAAGCTGTCGTCTGGATCGACGGCGGGTTGCACGCGACCGAAACCGTCGGGACGATGCAGTTGATCGAAACCGCCTGGCAACTGGTCAGCCGGAAAGACCCCGAAACGCTGAACATTCTGGATAATGTGGTTGTGCTGCTCACCCACGCCAACCCGGACGGACAAGAATTGGTCAGCAACTGGTACATGCGGGAGCCGAAACCTGAGAAGCGGCTGCTGGAAAATGTACCGCGTTTGTACCAGAAATACGCCGGTCACGACAACAACCGCGACTTTTTCATCATGAATATGAAAGAGTCGCAAAATATTGGCCGTCAGTTGTTTATCGAGTGGATTCCGCAGATTATGTATAACCACCACCAACGCGGCCCGGCGGGGTCGGTGCTGGCGGGCCCACCGTACCGCGATCCGTTCAACTACGTTTTCGAGCCGTTGATGATCACCGGGATCGACGCCCTCGGAGCCGCAATGGTCAACCGCCTGAACGCGGAGAACAAACCCGGTTTTACGCGGCTCGGTGGCTCGGTTTTCTCGACCTGGTACAACGGCGGGCTGCGGACCACCACGCACTTCCACAACATGATCGGGCTGCTGACCGAAATCATTGGCAATCCGACGCCGGAGGATGTTCCGCTGGTGCCCAACCGATTGATTCCCAACGGGAACACACCATTTCCGGTAACGCCCCAGAAGTGGTATTTCAAGCAGTCGATTGATTACTCTTTGTCGCTGAACTACGCGACGCTCGACTATGCTGCCCGGCACCGCGATCAGTTGCTGTACAACATTTACCGGATGGGCAAAAATGCCATCGAGCACGGGAGCAAGGATTACTGGACGCTGTCGCCGAAGCGCATCGACGCCATCAATCAGTTGTACCAGACCGATTTGAAAAAGACGCCACCCACCAGCGGCACGGCCACGACGCCCGATCAATACGGTTTGCTGCCACGTGGGGGTGGTATTCCGGTGAAGTATTACGATGCGGTTTTGAAAGATCCGGCGCTGCGCGATCCGCGCGGCTACATCATCCCGGCCGATCAGCCGGATTTTGCGACAGCGGTGAAGTTCATCAATGCGCTGATCAAAACCGGGATTCAGATTCAGGAAGCCACGGCTGACTTTACGGTGGCCGGTAAAAAATACCCGGCGGGTTCGTACATCGTCAAAACCGATCAGTCGTTCCGGCCGCACGTGCTGGATATGTTCGAACCGCAGGATCACCCGAATGATTTTCAATACCCCGGTGGCCCGCCGGTTCGCCCGTACGACGCGGCTGGCTGGACGCTCGCTTACCAGATGGGTGTGAAATTCGACCGGGTGCTCGACGGTTTCGAGGGTCCGTTCAAGAAATTACCCTACGGAGAATTGCAGTCCCCGAAAGGAAGTATGGAAGCCGGTTCGGCAGCGGGCTACGCGCTGAGCGCCCGGGCAAACAACGCGTTCATTGCGGTCAATGACCTGCTCAAATCGGGCGTTGAAGTGTTTCGGGTGCCTGCTGGCGTGAGCGGCAAATCCGCATTGGCTGCGGGCTCGTTCTTCATACCGGCATCGGCCAAAGCCAAATCATTGCTGGATAAGTCGGCAAAAGACCTGGGCCTTGAGGTCGTTGGCGTGTCAAAACGCCCGCCCGGGTCGCTGGTGAAAGTGGCTCCGATGCGAATTGGGTTGTGGGACACGTACGGCGGTTCAATGCCGTCGGGATGGGTACGTTGGCTGATGGAGCAATACCACTTCCCGATGCAGGTCGTTTACGCTCAGGACATCGACGCGGGGGATCTGCGTAAGAAATTCGATGTGATCGTGTTTGTAACCCGGGCCATTCCGCCGGTCAGTGCGACTGGCGGAGGAACCGGCGAAGGCGGAGGGTACGCCAGCCGGGAGCCTAAAGCCGAGGAGTTGCCCGCCGAATTTCGGCCGTGGCTGGGCAAGATTACCGCCGACAAATCGATTCCGCAACTGAAGAAATTCCTCGAATCGGGTGGTCAGGTCGTAACCATTGGCAGTAGCACCAACCTGGCCTATCACCTGGGCTTGCCGGTGAAAAATGCACTGACGGAAATGACCAATGCCGGAACGGAGCGGCCCCTGCCGAACGAGAAATACTACATTCCGGGCAGCATTCTGCAAGTGAGTCTCGACTCGACGCAACAGGCCACTTGGGGAATGCCGCAGCAAACCGATGTGTACTTCGATGCGAGCCCGGTTTTCAAACTCTCACCGGAAGCAGTGGCCAAGGGCACCGTCAAACCGTTAGCCTGGTTTTCGACCAACAAACCGCTCCGCAGCGGCTGGGCTTGGGGTCAGGCGTATTTGCAGGACGGCGTAGCGGCTTTCATGGCCCCCGTCGGTTCCGGCAAGTTCTACGCCTTCGGGCCCGAGATTACGTTCCGAGCTCAGGCACAGGGCACGTTCAAGTTGCTGTTTAATCAGTTGTATTCGACGTCGGTGCAGTAAACCGGAGTTGTGTAGGTTAAAACCGGGCCGGGGATGGACGCAGGAGCGGGCCGTTCCCGGCCCGGTTTTTTTGAAATGGCATAAAAGGAAAACAGGGGTGACTTGATGCGGGTGGAATTAGGTAGGGGAACTGTTTCCTCCCTGTCAGCGCCGGGCTGTCGAAACAGTCAAAGACCCTGACAGCGGATAATTAACGCTGAGGCCTGTTTAGCTGATTGGTCCATCGATTAAAGAAGTTGCGGCTGAATCCGAGCAAGCCTAAAAAGGTTCCGGATGGGTACAGCTGAATCGTTAAAGGGCTTTAAAACAAAAACGGCTCCGAGCATTCGGAGCCGTTTTTGTATACTGAATGATACAGATCAGATAGTTAAGAAAGCGCCGGAAGATCGGGCGTCGGCAGCGGTTCGGTTTGTTCCGGTTTGCTGTTGGTGCCAATCTCTTCTTCGACGATTTCGCCGGTATTTTTGTAGGCCTGGTAGGTCGTTTCTTTCTGGAACGGCCGCTTGCCCAGAATCCGTACCAGGTCTTTCTGGAAAAGGATTTCTTTCTCCAGCAGTTCTTTCGCTACGGCTTCTAGTCCGGCCCGGTTTTTCTCCAGCAATTCCTTCGTGCGGGTGTAGGCCAGGTCGATGATCTTCCGAACTTCTTCGTCGATGGCTTCAGCGGTGGCTTCCGAATACGGTTTGTTGAACTGGTATTCACTCTGCTTGGAATCGTAGAACGATACATTACCAATCTTGTCGTTCATCCCGTACATCGTCACCATGCTGTAGGCCAGCTTCGTAATCCGTTCGAGGTCGCTCAGCGCGCCGGTCGAAATCTTACCAAACACGTTTTCTTCGGCGGCCCGACCGCCCAGCGTCATGCACATTTCGTCGAGCAGTTGCTCCGTGCGATACAGGTACTGCTCACGCGGTAGGTACTGGGCGTAACCCAGGGCGGCCACACCACGCGGCACAATTGTTACTTTCACCAGCGGATCGGCGTGTTCGAGGAACCAGCCCGTCACGGCGTGACCAGCCTCGTGGTAAGCCACGATTTCTTTTTCCTCCGGCGAAATCAGCTTGTTTTTCTTCTCCAGACCACCGATCACACGGTCCATCGCGTACTGGAAGTCCTGCATATCGACCGATTCCTTGTTCCGACGGGCGGCAATCAGGGCGGCTTCGTTGCAAACGTTGGCAATATCAGCCCCGGCAAAACCCGGCGTTTGGGCCGCCAGTTCTTTCGGATCAACGTCTTTGTCAAGTTTGATCGGTTTCAGGTGAACCTTGAAAATAGCTTCCCGACCGACGATATCCGGTTTGTCGATGCTAATCTGGCGGTCGAACCGGCCGGGGCGCAGCAGGGCCGAATCGAGTACATCCGGGCGGTTGGTAGCGGCCAGGATGATGATCCCGGAGTCCGTCGCAAAACCGTCCATTTCAACCAGCAGCGAGTTCAGTGTGTTTTCGCGTTCGTCGTTGGCGCCGGGCATCGAACCCCGACCCCGTGAACGACCGACGGCATCGATTTCATCGATAAAGATGATACAGGGCGCTTTTTCCTTGGCTTGTTTGAAGAGGTCGCGAACCCGGGCTGCCCCGACACCGACGAACATCTCGACAAAGTCGGAACCAGACAGAGAGAAGAAGGGAACGCCTGCTTCGCCCGCTACGGCTTTCGCCAACAAGGTTTTACCCGTCCCCGGAGGGCCGACCAGCAAAGCGCCCTTCGGAATCTTAGCGCCCAGTTTGGTAAACTTCGTCGGGTTTTTCAGGTAATCGACAATCTCCTTGATTTCTTCTTTTGCTTCATCCAGACCGGCCACGTCGTTGAACGTGATTTTGACCCGGTTTTCAGCATCGAACAAGGCGGCTTTGGACTTACCAATGTTGAAAATCTGGCCACCTGGCCCGGCTCCGCCCGACATCCGGCCGAGCAGGAAGTACATGGCAAGAATCATCACGATGAAGAAGCCCCAGGTTTGCAGAAAACCGCTCCAGTCGCTGCGCTGCTCGATTTTGTAATCGATCTTCTCGTTATCCGGTACGCCTTCCTGAATGCGGTCAAGGTCTTTTTTGAACGATTCGGCCGACGAAACCCGGAAACTGAAGTGTGGACCGGAGTCGGAATTGAAGTACGATTTATCCTGGAACTGCGTACGGTATTTCTGTTGAAGCGCCTGCTGCGTCAGGGTCACTTCAACGACGTCATTGTTGACAATGACTACCTTTTCGACTTCTTTATTCTTAACCATTTTTTCAAACCCGCGGAAGGTCGTTTCGCGAACGGCACTGCTGCGGTTGAAAAAAGTGATCCCCAGGATCGCAGCAATCAGGATCGCTACAATCCAGCCCTGAAAGTTGGGGCGTCGGGGCGTTCGGGGGGTGAGTGGATTTCTATTGTTATCAGGCATTTTGGCAACAGAATTACGGCTTACAAGACAAAAAAGGAAACACCATTTTATAATGGATTGTTTCTATTGGATTAGGGTTTCGATAAACGGAAACTGAGCGGGGTAGGTGGTCGTACAAGCGGATAAACACCGTTCAGGGGATTAAGCCGGTCTTGTCCCAGGTCTAACCGGCTTTTCAGGGTATGTCATGCGAAGGTTTCTTCCACAACGTGGATTTCAGCGTCGCCCCAAAGTTGCTCGAGGTCATAAAATACCCGGCGCTCTTTTTTAAATATGTGAACGACCACATCCACATAGTCGAGCAGAATCCACTCCCGATTCGTTTTCCCTTCTTCGTGCCAGGGACTAGCCTGGCTAGCTTTGTACACTTCTTCTTCAACCGAATCGGCGATGGCGTCAAGCTGCGTATCGGAATTTCCGGAGCAGATGACAAAGTAATCAGAAATGGCATTTTTTACGTCGCGAAGGTCCATGACAACAATGTCAATGGCTTTCTTTTCCTGCATTCCTTTCACGACAAGTTTGCACAATTCTTCGGATGATAACTCTTTGGTTTTGTTTATTCTCATGCTACTGGTTTAAATTGCACAGACCAAAATCAGCGGGTACGGGTCAAAATTGAAGCTATGTACCATGATTTGGCGTTCATCCAACTAAATGTATTAAAAATTTGTACAAGTTTCGACCCAAAACGTTATTTCTTGGTCAAAAAATTAATTATCTGCCAAGTTGTCAGTCCACCAACGATGTTGCGTCTAGTCTGATTACCGGCGGCAACGTCTTAGACGGAACCGTCGTGATTACTGAACATCAAACCGCCGGACGGGGACAGCGGGGCAATCAATGGGAAGCACAACCCGGACAAAATCTGACTTTTTCGCTTATTCTGCAACCTTCGTTTCTCCAGGCCAACGAACAATTCTGGCTTAACATTGCCATATCTCTCGGTATCAGTGACTGGCTGACAACGTATGTCGGTGACCGGTTAAAAATCAAGTGGCCCAACGATCTTTATGTTCAGGAACGTAAAATCGGTGGAATTCTGATTGAGAACACGTTATACGGTTACACCCTGGGCTGGTCGGTGGTAGGGATCGGGCTGAATATCAATCAAACCCGCTTTCGGGTGCCCACTGCAACCTCGCTTAGTAATGAAACACCAAATGACCACGATTTCGTTCTCCCGGACTTATTGCCTGGACTACTCGAATCACTCGAACGCCGATATCTGGCACTTCGGTCCGGTCAGCGTGATGTTCTGAAAACGAATTACCTGCAAGTTTTATTCCGTTATCAGGAGGAAAGTGCGTTTATCGCAGATGGCGCTCGTTTCCGGGGCGTTATCGTGGGTGTCGAAGAAACCGGTCGGCTGGCCATTCAGGTCGGCGACCGGCTGCGAAGTTTTGCGTTTAAAGAAGTAGAGTTTGTCTTTTAGAACAGATCGGTTGGCATTATACCATCGGAGCAGAAAGGCTCAGGTGGTCTTTCGTGAACCTTTGATGAGGGCGGCAATGCCCAGAATGATAACGGCACCGACAAAGGCGGTCAAAATCCGGTCGAGCAGGCCACCTGCACCCGTCGCAAACGTATTGCCAAAAATCCACCCGCCGATAAAAGCACCAGCAATGCCCAGCAAAATCTCCATGAACAGGGAGAACGAGAAGCGTTTGAAAACCAGATCGGCCAGCCAACCAGCGATGGCACCTACCAGGATCGTCATCAAGAGTTCCATAATCGTACGTTTTTAGGGTTTGTACGAGTTACAACTCCAGATAGGTGGCTTTGTTCAAAAGTGAACCTTGCGGTATGGTTCGAGAATGCCGGGCTGGTCAGGCCAACGGTCGGTAGCCGATCACCGCCACCATCCGCCCTGTATTGCCGCGCTCGGCCCGGTACGAAAAATAATCCTGATTGTGTATAACCGTAGAAAAGGGCGAGACACCGATCTGATTGGCCGGAATGCCCGTGGCGACCAACTGGGCGGTATTGGCGGCTTTCAGGTCAATCGTGAATTTTTGCCGGTCTTCTTCAAACCGCTTAAAACCGTCTTCAAACTGATCGGCGACCTCCGCGCCAACCTCGAAAGAACAAGCATCGATGCAAGTACCGATGTAGGCAAAACAGTTGGCGGGCTGGGTGCCAAACCGCGCCTGCATGGCCTGAACGGTTTTCATCACGATCCCGGCCACCGTGCCCCGCCAACCCGCATGAATAGCCCCAACGGCCCGCCGAACGGGATCGTACAGCAAAATCGGTGTACAATCAGCCACCGTCACCGACAGGAACTGATTGGGTTGATCGGTGATCAGGGCGTCGTACCCTTCGAACCGGCCGGGTTGCGTGACGGTTAGAATCCTATCCTCATGAACCTGATGGGAGGATGCAACTTGCTCCGCATCAATACCCAGGCTGGAAAAAAAACGCCGACGGTTTTCCCGAACGTTGTCTGGCGCGTCGGCGGTGTTCAAACCCAGGTTGAGGGAGGCAAACGGATCGGGACTTACTCCGCCATGCCGGGTGCTTTCGGCTGCTATCAGTTCAGGGAAAGCTTCAAAAACCGGCGGAATTCGATATAAGGCCGCAGATTCCATCATACTAAAATTATATTTTGAGAAAACCGAAAGTGAAGCAATAGTCTTTGGTCAGATTGCCGAAAACCGTTGGGTTATTATATGCCATTACGATTTTCTGTAGAATTTGTTATTTTGTAAGATGTTGATAATCTGTCTGTTATTTTTATGAATGGCGATTTGCCGTTTAATTACTCATCCTTTTTAGAAGCCGTTCGGCAGGGCGAACCGACCGTTAGCGTACTATCGTTCGGTCCGAAATGGTTTATGCTGCTACCTTTGAATCGTCAATAAGGACAAAACAACAACAAATCAGAACACTTAAAACACACACACCATGAAATCATTTATTTCTTCCGTACTCGTTGCGCTGGCAGTTAGCGCTTCAACCGTAACATTTGCCAACACAGACAACGAAAAAACCGGCACTGCTTATCAGGTAGGATTGTATCCTTCTTCTGAATCAGCCAAAGTAAACGTCATCGTAGCCAAAGAAAAAGGCACTGCCCTGGATGTAGTACTGCTGGACCGCTCGGGTGTTATCCTGGCAACCTATCACTTGAACAAAAATGAAACGACAACCCGTACCCGTTTCGATATGAGTGAATTACAAGACGGAACTTACCAGGTGGTGGTCAGCGATGGTGCTTCGAAAGTTGTCAAAGAAGTGAACCTGCAAACTAAAAAACCGGTACAACCTGAGCGTTCGATTTCGTTGCGCTGATAATCCGGCATTTTCCACACCTGAAAAAAGAGCCCCGATCGCGAGACCGGGGCTCTTTGCATCTTACTGAACCTTGTTGTAGGCACTTCGGAAATACTTCACGCTTTCGGCAATTTCCGGCCCGTTGTTTTCCCAGTGGTATTCATATTCCACCGATATAGGGCCTTTGAAGCGCTGGCGTTTCAGTTCGGCAATGACCGCGTCCACTTTGCAGTCGCCAGTTCCCCAGATAACATCGTGGTACTTCCCGTCCGGTGTATCTTTCTTTACATCCTTAAAGTGCATTCCCAGAATGTGGCCATTTAGTTTTTTCAGGCAATCGACCGGGTCCAGCCCCGACCGGACCCAGTGGCCGATGTCGGCGCAGGAACCCACATATTTGCTGGTACCAATTACTGCCAAAACGGAGTCCGGGTGCCAGTAATGCGACGGTTTGGGGTGGTTGTGAAGCGCCACATTGACCTTGTATTCGTCGGCTAACCGGGCAATGTACGGAATCTGCTCGACTTTGGGTTCGGTATTGATGTTGGTGATGCCCATGTCTTTGGCAAACTCAAAAAGTTGCTTCCAATCGGCTTCCGTCGGCGCATTGACGACGCCAAATGCGGCCAGCGTCAATCCCTTATCTTTCACCAGTTTTTTGACGGCCTGCCGGGTGGCGGCATCCATTTTGTAGTCCATTTTGCCTTCAATGCCGCCCCCGATGGTCTGGCCGGGAAATGCTTCCACATACTTGAGGCCGCAGCTATCGATTTTGCGGAGGGCTTCGGCGAAGGTGAAGAGCCGGAACGAGTAAGATTGGGCTCCCAGTTTCCAGCCGGCTTTATCTTCCGGATTGCGTTGGGCGACCGAGGTGAGGGTACTGACAGCCAGCAGGCCCGCGACCAGCAGCAGATTTTTGATGCGTAACATAGTTAAGAATTTAGTAAGTCGGCGTAAAAGTAAAAAACTTCGTGGTTCGGCCATCAAACGGCTATGCAATGGCGTAAGGAACAGAAGCAATCCGGTGACATTTTGGCCTATCCTTCCTTCATCGGCCTGGCGAACCAGAGGAACCGTTTATCATGATCTGTTCATCCTGCCCCATTCCCTTTGTTCCGTTTCGGACCAGAGTTCCGGATAAAATATACGTTTTTGTTCGCGGGGAGGAAGGTATTTTTGCCAGTTGGTTCCGCCGGTGGTTTTGATTTCGTCGGTATTTCGGTGCAAATACCGCATGGCCGATCGGAGGTGCAGCGATTTCCAGCGGACGTTAAGCCGGTGGTCGTATTCGCGGAGCTGAGCGATCAATGCATCGGTTTCTTCGCCGGTTTGCCGGACTTGAAGGAACCGTTGCCAAAGGTTGCGACTTCGGTATTCGTCGGCGAGCCGGATGAGCCGGTCGGTGTAATGACTTTCAAACTGCTTCAGCGTCAGGGTTTTCTGCTGGGTAGCTAATTCTGTAGCACCAGCCAGCCAATACAGGAATGGGAACCAGTTGGCCACGGATTGCTCCGGATCGGTTTTGGCGGGAAAATCACCGGCCAGCAAACGAACGAAATCCGTCGAGACGATTTCGATTTCCCGAAACTGCACGGATTGAAAACCGCTTGACGGTAGCAGGGCCATCCTGAATTTCAGAAATTGTTCTTTCTCCATGCCGTCGATCATGACGGCATACGAATTCTCCAGCAGTTCGAAATAGCGGTTGATACGTTGCAGCCGTTCGGCGAAGAACTGAGCCGTCAGGGCCGGATGGTAGGCAATCTGATGGACTTCGTGCAAAATCAGCTTGAAATACAGTTCGGTGCTTTGGTGATACGTAATAAAAATCAGTTCATCGGGGTAGGCCGTGCGCGGATTCTGGAGCGATAACAGGGTTTCCAGGTGAATGTAATCCCAGTAGGTCAGGTAATCGGCCTGCAACAGTCCTTCCAGGTAAGCCGACAAATCCTGGCCCATAGCCGCGTATTTTTCAGCGAGTTGATGGAGTTTATCGGTCAGGTCGGCCGGGAGCGTTTCGTTGGTCATACTAATGTGGAGACGGTTTTCAGGAACAGCCCCTAATTTCCACAAAAATCGGTTCAGAAACCCGACAACTATGGTAAGCTATCGGGTTTCTGAACCATTTTTTTACATCAAAACCCCCTGAAAAACTTCGTCAAGTTTGCTGACGGGCCTGATTTTGATCTTAAAGCTACTGGTATCCAAGCCTTTGGTATTGTACTTGGAGATGAAGATCTGTTTGAAACCGAGCTTCTCTGCTTCCAAAATTCGCGCTTCGACCCGGTTGATGGCCCGCACCTCACCACCCAGGCCCACCTCGGCCGCAAAGGCGATGGACGGCGAAATCGCAATGTCCTCATAACTCGACACAATGGCAGCACAGACCGACAAATCGATGGCCGGGTCCTCAACTTTAAGGCCACCGGCGACGTTCAGAAACACGTCCTGCTGGCCGAGTCGGAATCCCCCTCGTTTTTCCAGAACGGCCAACAACATCTGCAACCGCTTGGCATCGAAGCCGGTGCTGCTCCGTTGCGGAGTGCCGTAGTTCGCTACGCTCACCAAGGCCTGAATTTCAATGAGTAACGGGCGGTTTCCTTCCATCATCGAGCCGATGGCCACCCCGCTCAGGGCTTCGTCGCGCTGTGAAATCAGAATTTCCGACGGGTTGGTCACCTGCCGTAAGCCGGTGCCCTGCATCTCGTAAATCCCCAGTTCGGAGGTGCTGCCGAAGCGGTTTTTGGTCGTTCGCAAAATCCGGTACGTCGTGTGCCGGTCGCCTTCGAAGGTTAGCACCGTATCGACCATGTGTTCGAGTACTTTCGGACCGGCCAGCGAACCTTCTTTCGTGATGTGCCCAACCAGGAAAACCGGCGTGCCGCTTTCCTTGGCGTATTTCATGAATTCGGCCGTACACTCCCGGACCTGCGAAACGCTGCCGGACCCGGATTCGACGAGCGAAGAATTCATGGTCTGGATGGAGTCGATGATCAGGACTTCGGGCTCGAAATGTTCGACGGTCCGGAAGATGTTCTGGGTCGAGGTTTCCGTCATGATGTAACAATCACTAACGGGGACGGGCAGCCGTTCGGCGCGCATCTTGATCTGCTGTTCGCTTTCCTCCCCCGAAACGTATAACACCCGCGTGTCGGTCAAACCGAGCGCAATTTGCAGCAACAGCGTTGACTTCCCAATACCCGGCTCTCCGCCGATCAACACCAGGGAGCCGGGAACGATACCGCCCCCCAGCACTCGGTTCAGCTCGGCATCGGGTGTCAGGACGCGCTCCTGCTCCTCGTAATTGATTGCATGAATGGCTTTGGGTTTGGCCGCCGTTTTGGGCGTAGCGGTGGAGCGCCAGTTGCCCGGCGAAGGCTCATCCTTCGTCAGAACCTCTTCCACAAACGTATTCCATTCGCCACAGGCCGGGCACCGACCAAGCCATTTGGGGGCCTGATGGCCACAATTCTGACAGAAAAAAGTTGTTTTTGTTTTAGCCATTAAACCTTTGGTTACAATCGGGCTTCTAAGCAGGGTGCATGGGCGGGTAGGGGACAAACCGCCGTTGCGTGTCTTGCCTGAAAACCAGATTTGCAAAGAACGTGGTATACACGTTTAGTAACAATATACGAAAAAAAACCGGCTTTACATAGTACTCTAACCACCGTTCTCGTTATCCATTCATTCTAACTGATCATCTACATGAAAAAAATCCTTCTTTTGGGTTTGGTACTGTGTTTACCAGCCCTGACGTTCGCCCAGTTCAGCATTGGGATCAAGGGCGGGGTCAATCTGTCGAAATTTACGATGGGTGACTTCGTGACGACCCGGCTGAACGCCAACGGCACCCCCCAGGTGAATGTCAGCGGCCAGGTCATTCGGGATAACCTGCGGGAGAGCTTCGACAGCAAAACCGGCTGGGCCTACGGTATTTACACTCGATTCGGGCGCAACCTGTACATTCAGCCCGAGTTGCTGGTGTCGTCGAAAGGGGGCTCGTTTGAAATTGTTCGGGATGTTGATGGGCAACCCACGAAAGAAACGGTTTCGATCCGAACGACCAATTTCGATGTGCCTTTATTGCTCGGCCTGAAAGGCGGACCCATCCGGGTCGTAGCCGGGCCGATTCTTTCATTCCGGGTCAGCGATGATCAGAAATTGCGGGATGCCCTGCGCGATTATACATCCGGCAGTCTTAATAATGCCCTCGCCAGAGCTTCCTATGGCTACCAGCTTGGCGTGGGCCTGGACCTCGGGCGGTTTGGGATCGACGTTCGGCGGGAGGGCAGTCTATCCGATGTTTCCGCCGTCAATCTGGGGAATGATGCCGACTCCGAGCAATTCAGCCAGCGGTTGAAATCGTGGCAGGTAACACTAGCCATGCGGTTATTTTAAATAACGGATTTGATCGGGTAGCCCCGCAGGCTCAGACGTTGCGCTGAACCTGTGGGGCTTTTTGTTAAATGACCATTGTCATTCACTACCGTTTGCACACAATTTGAACGGAAAATAAGTCCTGGCTACTACCTTTCGGTCTATTTTTCATTTACTAAAAAACAATACTGATGAAACGTTTTCTTGCCGTTCTTCTGCTGGTACCGGCTTTTTCGTACGCGCAGTTTGGTGGGCGTGGTAAATTTCTGACCGTTGGCCTGAAGGTGGGGGCTAACTTCTCGCAACTCAAAACACTCGAATTGCAAACTCCTCGTTTAACGGCGGGCGGAGTGCCGGTTACTTCCGGGGGGCAAATTGTGTATGATTTTTTCCGGAATAACGACAGCCGGACCACCGGAATCGTTGGAGGAGCTTTTTTCCGGTTTGGCCGCAAATTATACCTGCAACCGGAAGTGTTGATTTCGGCAAAAGGCGGAAAATTTGATTTGATTCAAACCGGGCTGGCCACGCAGTCAGTCAATGTCAACTTTACGACCTTCGATGTGCCGGTTTTGCTGGGTTTTAAACTGGGGCCGCTCAGGCTGAACGCGGGACCGATGATGTCGCTCACGATTTCGGAAGACAAAAAGCTGAAGGATGCTTTTAATCAATATACCACGCAGCCCATCGAAGAAACGTTCAAGCAGGCGGTTTTTGGCTATCAGGCCGGAGCCGGACTCAGCCTGGGCGGTATTCAACTCGATCTGCGTTACGAAGGAAACCTGTCGGATTTGTCCGAGATCGGTATCGAAGCACCGAATAACGATGCCCGGTTTAGCACCAAAACCAGCCTCTGGCAACTGACGGTCGGATTTGCTTTTTAAGAAGATAAAGATAAAAAAACATGCCGTTGTCCCGTCCCGAAAGGGAGCCGACAACGGCTGTTCTGCTCAACTAACCCAAAATAAACCGTATAAGTACAAATTTTATCGGAACAATCAGCTAAAAAGTGATTGCATGAAGCCATTCAACCGCTGGCTGATTTCTTTCATCCGGCGCCGAGAGATAGTAACTTCCTGCCCGTCAGTCAGTCGAACGATCCGCTCAGTAGCAAAAACACTGAACTGAACATAAGCGAGGTTGATGATCGTCGATTTGTGGATTCGCAGGAACATTGACTGATCGAGCATCTGCTCGAAGGCTTTCAATGTTTTGGAAACCAGGTACCGTTTTTTGTCGCGCGTCGTGATAAACGTGTAATTTCCTTCACCGTGAAGGCTCACCACGTCATCGACCGAGATCATGATGTTGCGGTTCAGATAAGGCAGCGCGATGCGGTGGGCGTTGCGCTGGTACATCCGGGGGAACAGCGGTTGTAAGGTCGAGGTAGAAGGATAAGCGAGCGTTTCCATAGCGATCGTGCGATTAGAGTGTCTTGTTTCGTTTTTTGTTGTTACTGATAAGACAAAACTAATCCTTTAGACCGTTCGCTAAGAAAGAAGGCTTGACATTCAGAGGCTCAACTAATTGTTAAGCGGCTGAATATCAAGCCTTTATGTTCTAGATTGTCTGATTCGTTCCCGTATATCTCCTTGACCAATCACGTATTTCTACGTATGGACGGTTTGCGTATACTCCGTGTCGGGCTGCGCGGTATACGCGGTAACTGTGGATTACCGGAGTGGAGTGGGCTGAAAATTACGGATGCGGTCCATAAAGTTTTGAGCCCGGCGACGGGAGATTTTCACTTGCTGGCCATCGTTCAGTTCCAGTTCGCCTTCTTTCTTGACATAAAACCGACGGACATAGCCCAAATTGACAATGCATGATTTATGAACACGAACGAAGGCTTCGCCGTCCAGCAACTCTTCGTATTCTTTTAAGGTACGCGATACCAGCATGCGGGTGCCATCTTTCAGGAAAAAATTCGTGTAATTCCCGGAACCTTCCAGCCTAACAATTTCTTCCAACGAGATGGTCCGTTTGCGATCATAGAAGGGGATCAACAGTTTTTGGGCAATTGAGGAAGTGGACTTTTTTTCCACACTTTTGGGGAATTTTGTGGACACTTGGTCGAAGAGATTTTCCTTCAGGATGGATTCCATAAGAGATCAAGTAAGAAAGTGTAACAATGGATACCGACTGACTATGAACGCTTTACCTCTGTATGTGCATGTGAATCAAGGCAGTTCATCAATCGTCGTTTAGCTATACCGTTCCCAAGAACCGTACCGCAGACGGGATGAACGGTCAATAGCCTTGTTTAACGGAGTTGGTAAATGGTTATCTTTGCACGATCAGGATTGAAGAAAAATCGTATGCTGAATAAGGTAAAGGAGATCTATCAGGAAATTGAGCAATGGGAAATCCAGTCTAAAGATAATCTGGAGCAATTCCGGCTGCGTTACGTTGGTCGAAAAGGGATTATTGCAGAATTATTTGAACAACTCAAGCAGGTGCCGCAGGAAGATCGGCGTGCCGTGGGGCAGGAGTTGAATACCCTGAAAGATTTCGCACTACAACGGTTTAAAGAGTCCAGCACGTCGCTGGAAAATGCCCGACACGAAGAGATCGAGGTACCCGTCGACCTGACGTTGCCTGTTGTTCCTAACCTGTACGGGACGCAGCATCCATTGACTATCGTTCGTCAGCAGATCATTGATATCTTCGGCCGGATTGGGTTTAGTGTGGCCGACGGCCCCGAAATCGAATCGGATTGGTATAATTTCGGAGCCCTCAATTTTCCGGATAACCATCCGGCCCGCGACATGCAGGATACGTTTTTTGTGGAAAAGAAAAGCGAAGGTGCCCCCGCCGATTTGCTGCTCCGGACCCATACCTCGAACGTGCAAATCCGGCTGATGGAACATCAGCGTCAGAATACGGCATTCCGGCCGATTCGGGCGATTATGCCGGGTCGGGTTTACCGCAATGAGGCTATTTCGGCCCGTGCCCACTGCATGTTCCACCAGGTCGAAGGGCTGTATGTTGATCGAAATGTTGGGTTCAAAGACCTGAAAGATACCCTCTACCACTTCGTTAAGGAGATGTTTGCCAAGGATGTGAAAATTCGTTTTCGTCCGTCGTACTTCCCGTTTACCGAACCGAGTGCTGAAATCGACATCTCTTGCCAGATTTGCCATGGCAAGGGTTGCAACATTTGTAAATACAGTGGCTGGGTCGAAATTGCCGGTTCCGGCATGGTTGATCCGAACGTATTGAGCAATTGCGGTATTGATCCCGAGGAATTTACCGGTTATGCCTTTGGGATGGGAGTGGAACGGATCACACAATTACGTTATGGCGTCAACGATTTGCGGCTTTATACGGAAAACGACATTCGCTTTTTGCGACAGTTCCAGGGAGCTTGATCGATCAGGGGGAGAGATTGGGGTGCGAAGGAAGAAGTAGTTGAGGAGTTTACATATATTTTCTCCTATTTATTAACTCTTTTTTCTAACTTCTATCCTTTTGCTTCTTTTTTTTGTCTAAAACTTAAGGCAGGAACGTAAGATCCTGCTTCTTACTTCCTTTTTTTGTCTAACTTTATCACTCCTATTGTATTCGTCAGCCGTGTGTTTTCGGATGTGGGCTTTGTGTTGATGTAAGAGTTACCTGGCAATCGAGTATTTATGAATTTATTGGTCGAACTGAAAGAAAGCTTAACCGATGCGGTCGTTTCCCGCGCAGCGTATTACGTGGATGAAAACCCGGATAAAACGCGCATTGCGCTGGAAGGGTTGATTCACACCGTGGTAGCTGGTCTGATGAAACGGACGACGACTGAAATCGGTGTCAACCAACTCTATAATGCAATCCAGAAAGGGAAATTTGACGGTCAACTCGTCGTCACGTTTCCCGAACTGATTCGCGATCCTGAACAAACAAACCGGCTGGCCGAACAGGGGAGCAACAGCATCAGCCACTTGCTTCCGGCCATGAAAAGCGCCATTGGTCTGGCCATTTCCGGCTATGCCGGTATCAAAAACTCTGCGGCTATTACCCTGCTGGGTTTGGTGACTCCGTTGGTATTAGGGACCCTGAATCGGCTGGTGATTGAGAAGAAACTGGATGCCGACGGTCTGGCGGTTTTACTAGCCGATCAACGGGATCATTTGGTCGAAACGACGCCGGAGCGGCTCCTTGACCGCATCGCCGAAGGATTGAATATTCAACAATTGCTGGCGGTAGGGGTGACGCCCGCCAAACGAACCGGTTTTGCCGAACGTGCCCCGATCCCGGAACGGCAGCGGTTTTTGCCTGAGCCCGAAGAAGAAAGCAACGGCTCGCTGGTGAAGTGGGGCGTTGGAGCGCTGGTCTTGCTGGCCCTGGCCGGAGCGGCTTATTACATCTGGAACAATACGCAAAGCTATTCTTCCGAAAATGAGCAGGAGGCCTTCTCGACCGAATTTGTTGACTCGACAGCTATCCCGCCAACCGATAGCGCCCGGCTTCGGGCGGTGAATTCCGTACGGCCGGATTCAGCCGCATCGACGACCTTGACCTCGCCCGCTGGTGCATCGACAACGGCGCTGGCGGCCTACCTGACCAATCCCCAGCTTCCCGCCGGAAAAAGCTTCCGGATGCCGACCCTGGATTTTGAACCGGGAACCGACCGGCTAAAACCCGCCGGAACCGCTACGGTTGAAGCACTGGCGGCCTTGCTGAAAAATAATCCCACAGCCCAGATTCGGCTGGTAGGCTATGCTAACGATGCCATTCCACCGATGGGCAATAAAGCGTTGTCGATTAATCGGGTTTTAGCCATTAAAAACCAACTCATCCGGTCGGGAATTAACTACATCCGTGTTGATGCCATCGGCCTGGGTACAGGCATCAAACCCGGCGACTCGACGGCCATCGGCAAACCTCGTCTGAAGCAGGTCGATGTAAAGGTTGTGATTAAGTAATATTGAGAAAAGACAGTAGAGGTGGACGGTTCTTCCCCTCACCTCTATTGTCTTTTAACCCACAAACAAATTTTTTCCAACATCTGCCGTTGCTGCTGGTTAGCTGTGAAGGATCGGGTGGCCGATGCTATTGCCTGGGCTCCCGTCTGTTTATTCAACGGGTTAATCTACACAAACGGTATGGAAGCAAAAACCGGAAAAACCGCGCTGGTCACCGGAGCCACCAGCGGTATTGGTCGTGAACTGGCCAATCTATTTGCGAAAGATGGGTACAACCTGGTGCTGGTTGCCCGCAGCAGCGAAAGTCTGAACCAGATTGCGCAGGAATACGAGCAGCAGTTTGGCATCACGGCCACGCCCCTTGCCAAAGATCTGACAGACCCCAAAGCCCCCGAAGAAATATTTGACGAAACACAGCGGAGAGGTATTCAGATCGATATGCTCGTCAATAATGCCGGGATGGGCGAGTACGGGCATTTTGCCAATGAAACCGACCTACACAAAGAACTGAGCATCATTCAATTGAATGCGACGGCTCTGGTGCATTTGACAAAACTCTACCTCAAAGAGATGGTGAAGCGGAATGATGGTAAGGTGTTGATGCTGGCGTCGATTGCCTCCGTCATGCCACATCCGTTGATGGCGGTATACGGGGCGACAAAAGCGTTCATTTTGTCGTTTACCGAAGCGTTACAGAACGAGTTGAAAGATACCAATGTCAGTGTGACGGCTCTCCTACCGGGTGCTACAAACACGGATTTCTTCGCTAAAGCCGGAGCGGAAGGCACACGGGTGCATCAGATGGCGCAGCAAACCGAGGCCGAGAAAGTAGCCCGGGATGGTTACGAAGCCCTGATGAAAGGAAAGGAAAAAATCATTTCCGGCCTGATGAACAAAGCACAGGTAGCCATGTCCCACCTATTGCCGGATGAGATGGTGGCGGGTTCAATGCGGAAAATGCTGGAACGTCCGGTAGAATCGAAAAGCGAATCTGATCAGACACAGTTGATTACAGCCATTGCGGTTAGCGTGGTGGCGGTTACGACCCTGCTCTGGGCGTTCGGAACCATCGATCGGACCTGGAAACCGGATGCCGGGGCGTTTCGGCGCAAGGCTCGTTCCACTGGCAAGTCGTTGCTGGACTCCCTGTCCATGAATTGATTGAACCAGTACAGGAACCGCAAGCGGAGCGGTTCCTGCCCATTCTTATCAATCGCCTAAGCAACATGAAAACTTCACTATGGTGGCGCATCGGCACCGCTGCGCTGGTGCTTGGCAGCATTGTATACACCTCAACCGCTCCCCGAAAGGCGATAGCTGCCCGAAAGAACAAAGAGGAAGAGATTGACGGAGACACGGTGTTGCCTGAATACCGACGCACATTTGATGAAAATCCGCTTTTGCCGGACACCTGGACGTTCGGAGCGGTTTGGTCGACCATTTACGCCGGAACCGCAGCATACGCCATCCACCAGGCACTGCCGTCGCAGGAGAACAACGCACGGTATCGGCAAGCATTACCCTGGCTGGCAGCCAGTTATGCCCTGAACGCCGTTTTTGGGAAATTCTTTGCCAAACCGGGGATGGAAGACCAGATTGGAGCGGATTTGGTCACCAAAGCGACTTTGCCGTTAAGTATTGGCTTGCATCAGGCGCTGGAAATTGGGCAGACCAGGGTAGAAGGGCCGGAAAAATACCTCCGGATTCCGTTTAGTCTGTACGCGGGCTGGCTGACGACCGCTACGGTAGTCGGAACGCCCAATTTGTTGCTGAATTTGAAGGTCTGGAAGCCCGATTCGCAGCGCGACACCCCGGTTTTTGTGGGGATTTTGGGTGCCACTACCGGAGCCGCCTATACCATCGCCCGCCGGCTTAACGACCCATTTTACCTGTTGCCTTTTGTAGCCGGTTTTGCCGGAATTGCTACAAAACAGTACGGAAAAAACAAGGTGGTTGCTCTGCCCGCGGCTACGTTTTCGCTAGTCACGGCCGGTATTGTCGCTAAATGGGTACCTAAAGGGAAATTTGAACCGATCAATCGCAAGGTCATCGAGATTCAACCCGGTGAGGAAGTGATTGTCTTTGACCGGGACGACGAACCCCAAAACGAGGAAGCTGAGTCATATTCCTATACCTCGCTTTGAGGGGAGTGGGGCAGAGGGCAAAGGGCATAGGGTAGCTGACAACGATCTGCGGAGCCCCCTTTGCCCCATGCCCCATGCTTTTACTCACAAGCATACGAATAAACCTTCTTCCGGTTAGAAACCGCCGGGTTGCCGGTTTCCTGTAACAACAGCGACATCTCTGCTGGAAGATCGTTGCGATAGACATAGGTGGCGGTATAGCCGTAACCAAAATCCCGGTATTGAACCGGATTGTTAACGCTCAGGTAATGGCTTTTATCCACCAGCATGGAGATCAGCGGGATAAGTTGAAAAGCCGGTTGGCCAACGAAAGGTGATTTCTTGGCGTCGTACTTGTACTCAGCTTGCAGTTCTTCGGGGCTATCGTCCTCGGCAACGAAAACTTTGGTTACATTTCCAGCAGCATCGTATTCCATGCGTTTGTAATAATTCCGCAATACGGCCTGTCCACCGACGGTAATTTTCGTAATCCGGTTCTGGGCGTCATACGTGGGAATAGCCGTGGTTGTCCGCCCATTTTCCTGCGCGCTGATCGTAGCGATTCGGCCATTGGCGTCGTAGGTAACGGTGTGTACTTCATTGCCCAGGTTTTCGAGTTGGGAAGTGCCGACGGTAAACGTTGTGATCCGACCCTGAGCATCGTAGGTAAATGCAAACACATCAAAGGAGAATTGCCGAATGGCCGACACCCGGTTTTGGTTGTCATACACAATCGTTACTGAGCCAGAGTCAAAGTATAAATCAGGCACTTCGGTCACCCGGCAGTTTTGGCTCACCGGATCCGGTTTGTCATTGCCCCCGCAGCCGGTAAGACAAAGGAGTACGATATAAGTGAGTAGCTTGGTTCGGGCCATCATCTGCAAAAAACAGCGGTTTTCGTCGTAAACATCGGAATTGTCCGGATTATTTCATAACAGTCTACTCTTCGTTTTGAGACACCGATGCTCGCTTGAATCATACTTTAAATTTTATCTCGAAAACCGTCCCACCGATGGCGGGATCAGAATCGAAGCGAAAAACGGCATCCAGTTGAACCGCCTGCGCCTGAATCAACGACATTCCGAACGAAGACTTCCGAGACAGCAAGAGCGTATCGGCATGCGATGCCACCAGCGGCTCGGGGCCGCTCAGGCCGGGGCCGTTGTCAGTAACGGTTAATTCGATGCTGTTCTTCGTACGCACACACTGGATTGAATACCGGGGAAAGGCCGTATACGGGAAGGCATACTTGCAGGCATTCGTCGTTAACTCATTCAACAACAACCCCAGCGGAACCGCTTTGTCGGCGTTCAGGTAACCGGCGTTTAGCTCAAAGTCCGGATGGAGATGAAGATAGCCATAGGCCTGAAGAACCCCCTCAACCAGTTCCCGGATAAAGGTATTGACGTTTACTTCGGCCAGCCGGTCGCCATCATACAGTCGCTGGTGGAGGATGGCCATGGACTGGATGCGAAGCTGACTTTCGGCCACGGCTTTTTTGGCCGCCGGGTCCGACAACCGCCGGGATTGCATTTGCAGAAGACTCGATACGACCTGCAAATTATTTTTGACCCGGTGATTTTGCTCCTTGATCAATTCTTCATTCTTCAGGCTTATGCGCTGATTTTTACGGGAAAGCTTGAAAAACAAAAAACTAGCCCCAACAGCCACCAGCGCCAGCGTAGCCAGTGTAATCGTCAGGTATTCCTGGGTTTGCAAAGCAGCTTTCCGAAGGGAGATCTCCTGTTTCTGCGCTTTCAACTGGTGTTCCTTCTTCTGCGTTTGGTATTCCACTTCCAACCGGGCGATGGCTCCCTGGCGGTCGGCCAAAATGGCTGATAATTCAAGGTCATGGGCTTTTTGTGCGTGTTCGAAGGCTTTTTTCCAGTCACCAATAGTCGTGTAGTACGCAATGTAATTCTGCTGAAGATACCGATGCTGAATGTATTCCGTCACCTGAAAACGTTTGTACAAATCGTCGGCCTGTTTTACCATTTCTTTTGCCAGGTCCGGTTTCTTTTGGATAACGTGGATCGAGGCCAGGTTGAGCAGGAGATTGATCTGATCGGGGCGATTTTCCAGACGGGTTTGAATCGCCAGCGCGGTGTCCAGATAGGGTTTAGCCTGCGGACTTTTTTGGGTTTGCCACAGATAAGTGCCTAATGCTGTATTGACAGTGGCAATCGCCAACGGATCGTAAAGCTGATGAGCGATGTGTTGAGCTTTGTTCAAGTAATATAGGGTACTGTCGGTTTTCGACGTACGGGTTTTGGCTAAAACCGGATCGGTCGTGTGCAAATCGGCCAGGGCCAGGTAAGCCCGGATCAGCCCATTCTGGGAACTGATCCGCTGAAAAACGCCCAGCGAAAGCAGGGCAAATCGGCGGGCCTCTTTGGTATGACTTTGCTGGGTTTCGGTAATATACAACCGGTGGTAGAGCCGTCCTAACTCAAACGAGTCGCCGTGGGGTTCGAGCACTCGCAATGAATTCAGCAACCACCGTTGAGCTGTTAAAAAATCACCGGCAGCGTTGTAAATTTTTCCGTACAAATAATACGATTCGGCCAGGAGCCGATAATCATCTTTCTGCTTTGCTACCCGATGAACGGAATCGGCATAGGCTATTTTTTCGGTTTGCTGATTAAGCAAGGAGTTATCAGGATTTAATTGAGACGCCACTGAGTCGATTGGATGAAACAGCAACCACAACCACCAACAACAGAAAAGGTAAAAAATAAGCTTCATAACGTGCATTCACAATATCTACGCAGCAGGGCAACTAAAGTTACAGGAAAGTCTAGAGACTATAAAAGTTTGTTACCAGCTTTAGAGAATTCTGATCAAACCTTACCTTGTGTTAATTCAGCCAACTACCACCAATGTGGCCGTGAACTTACTATTTCTGTGCCAAAATGACGTTTTAAGTTCTTCTTTTCGACGAATAAACGACAATATGTCCGGAAAAAAGACTTGGCCTTTGGTTTGTTATTTCAGGTATGACATTGAAAACCGATACGGGTCCGAAAAGGTTAAAACCGTATCCAACTGCCCACAACCATGAACTTGAATACGTACACCATCAAAGCGCAGGAGGTTATCCAGCAGGCAGCCCAGATTGCGCAGGGAAATCAGCAGCAGACCGTTGAAACCGGGCATGTGCTGAAAGCGATATTGGACGAAGACCCGAATACGATGGGTTTTTTGTCGAAAAAAACCGGTGTCAACGCCAGTCGGCTTACACTGGCGCTGGATGCCATCGTGAACGGATACCCGAAAGTGTCGGTCGGAGCACAGGGTACACCGAATATTTATTTGGGAAATGACCTGAATGCCGCCCTGCAGCGGGCTACGGGTTTCTTGAAAGAGTTTGGCGACGAATACGTCAGCATTGAGCTGATGCTGCTAGGCTTGGCGAGCGGGAAAGACGCCGTCGCCACTTTGCTGAAAGATGTCGGTTTCACCGAGAAAGTTCTGAAAGAAGCGATCAAAGAATTACGCGGAAAAAATAATCCAGTGAAAGATCAAAACGCGGAAGCTAAATACCGTTCGCTCGAACGGTACAGCAAAAACCTGAACGAACTGGCCGAAAAAGGGAAAATCGACCCCGTGATCGGTCGGGATGAAGAAATTCGGCGGGTGTTGCAAATCCTGAGCCGCCGGACCAAGAACAACCCCATGCTGCTGGGCGAACCCGGTGTTGGGAAAACCGCCATTGTAGAGGGGCTGGCGCAGCGGATTGTGCAGGGCGATGTACCGGAAAACCTGAAGTCGAAGATCATTGTGTCGCTCGACATGGGTTTGCTGATCGCCGGGGCTAAATATAAAGGCGAGTTTGAAGAACGGCTGAAAGCGGTAATCAAGGAAGTGACCGATTCGGAAGGCGAAATCATTCTGTTTATTGACGAAATTCACACCCTGATCGGGGCAGGTGCCGGGGGCGGAGAGGGCGCGATGGATGCGGCCAACCTGCTGAAACCGGCCTTGGCTCGCGGGGAACTGCACGCCATCGGGGCCACCACGCTGAAAGAGTACCAGAAGTATATTGAGAAGGACAAAGCCCTCGAACGGCGGTTTCAGGCCGTGATGGTCGATGAACCGGATGTTCAGGACGCCATCTCAATCTTGCGAGGTATTAAGGAAAAATACGAACTGCACCACGGCGTCCGGATCAAGGACGATGCGGTAATTGCCGCTGTCGAACTGTCGAACCGCTACATTTCCGACCGGTTTTTGCCCGACAAAGCCATCGACCTGATGGACGAAGCGGCTTCCAAAATGCGGCTGGAAATTGACTCGGTTCCAGAAGAACTTGATGAACTGAATCGCCGGATCATGCAGTTGGAGATCGAACGCGAAGCCATCCGCCGGGAGTCGGACCGGGAGAAGGAGAGCGTCCTGAACAAGCAGATTGCCGACCTGAACGAGCAGCGCAACAGCCTGAAAGCCCGCTGGGAGGTCGAGAAACAGTCGGTAAATGAGGTTCGGACGTTGAAAGAGCAACTTGACCAGCTCAAGTCGGAAGCCGAGCAGGCCGAACGCTCCGGTGATTATGGCAAAGTGGCCGAGATTCGTTACGGTCGTCTGCCCGAAGTTCAAAAACGGCTGGACGAACTCGTTAAAAAGGAGGGCGACGAACAGAACCTGTTACAGGAAGAAGTGACGTCGGACGATATTGCCGAAGTGGTGGCGAAATGGACCGGGATTCCCGTGAGCCGGATGATGGAATCCGAACGCGAAAAACTGCTTCATCTGGAAGATGAACTGGCCAAACGCGTTGCCGGGCAGGAAGAAGCCATTCAGGTGGTGGCCGATGCTGTGCGCCGGAGCCGCGCCGGGATGCAGGACCCCAAACGACCGATCGGATCGTTCATCTTCCTGGGAACCACGGGGGTCGGCAAAACTGAGCTGGCGAAGGCGCTGGCCGATTACCTGTTCAACGACGAGAACTCGCTGGTGCGGATCGATATGTCCGAGTTCCAGGAGCGTCACGCTGTTAGCCGCCTGATCGGGGCTCCTCCGGGTTATGTTGGTTACGACGAAGGTGGTCAGTTGACCGAAGCCGTGCGCCGAAAACCGTACAGTGTCATTTTGCTGGACGAGATTGAAAAAGCGCACCCGGATGTGTTCAATATCCTGTTGCAGGTGCTCGACGACGGTCGGCTGACCGACAGCAAGGGCCGGGTTGCCAACTTTAAGAATACGATCATCATCATGACCTCGAACATCGGCAGCCACATCATCCGGGAGCGGTTTGCCAACCTGGAAGACTGGAACCGCGAGCAGGTCATCGAGGATACGAAAGACGAGGTGTTCGAGTTGCTGAAACAAACGCTGCGCCCCGAATTTCTGAACCGGATCGACGAGCTAGTAATGTTCCAGCCGCTGACCCAGCGCGAGATTCGCAAGATCGTCAACCTGCAATTCAAACACATTCAGGACCGCTTGTCCGACCAGGGCATCACGATTGAAGCCGATCAGGAAGTGCTCGACAAGCTGGCGAAGGAAGGCTTCGACCCTCAGTTTGGTGCCCGTCCGCTGAAACGGGTCATGCAACGGCGCATCCTGAACGCCCTGTCGAAAGAGATTCTGGCGGGCCGGATTCAGAAAAACGCGATCGTCGGCATGATGCTGAACGAAACGGAGGAAGGCAAAGACGACATCATCTTCTACAACCTGGACAAGGTCGTGCCGGAACTGGATTAATCGAGCAGTTTTCAGTATTCAGTTTACCGTATTCGGTGCTTCGGTGGAATGGCCTTTTGGGCCGATACACCGTAAATCGAATCACGGCTTGTAGACGACAAAGTGAGTAGGGAGTTGGAACGCCCGGTTGCTCCTCGAAGCGGCCGGGCGTTTTTGGTTTCTGTTCGGAATCTGATTACCTTGGTTAAAATTGGATGCCTATGCAAACGTTCGTTGTGGAAGTGCTAAATGAGAAAGCCGTCTCTCTGTTAAAGGACCTCGAAAACCTGGACATTATTCGGTTGATCCCGCAGGAGTCGATGCCAACAAAAACCGCATTAGCTGACCCGGCGGCCGGGCGACTTTCCGAGCAATTCCGGGGTTCTATTTCTCCGGACGTGGCGGCTGACCTTCATCGTCAACTGGAAGAAATGCGGAACGAATGGGAGAGAGGCATTTGATTGATACCAATGCATTCATTGATTATTTTGTCGGATTGATGCCGCCAAACGGTCTGAACTTTATGGACGGTATTTTCAATACCGGGCCGATCATCACATCCGTCATTTGCCAGATTGAGCTATTGGGTTTTCAAATGGCTGAAAACGATTATCAAACGATTCGGAAATTACTTACAGTCGCCGAAATAATCCCATTAGTCGATTTGACTATCATCGAAAAAGCAATTTTGGTGCGCCGGGAAACGAAGCTTAAATTACCTGATGCGGTAATTGCGGCTACAGCCCTAATTCGGGATTTAACTCTTATAAGCCGAAACGAGAAGGATTTTGCGCGTGTCTCGGGCTTAACGTTGCTAAATCCGCATTCACTTTAAACGCAGTTCCATCGTCGGCCTGATGCTGAACGAAACCGACGAGGGCAAAGACGATATTATTTTCTAGAACTTGGATAAGTTCGTGCCGTGAACTGGATTAAAACCGGTGATTACTAAGTGAGTAGAAATTTTAAACGCCCGGTTGCTTGTCGAAGCGGCCGGGCGTTTTTGGTTTTTAGCAGAAGGTCGCGTTAGCGACCCAATGTTTGTAGAAATCGTTGCTGACCACAATCACAAGTCGCATAGCGACGAAACCGTCGTTTGAGATGGTCCTGGTTCGGTCGCTACGCGACCATGACGCTAGGTTCGCCCTGGTTTCTACAAACATTGGGTCGCTAACGCGACGTTTTAGAGCATGAAGTGGTCAGCTTCTTCTACCGTTGGGTCGCAACGCAATATATTTAAAACAAAGAGGTTGCTGTTCTACTCTTCTAGTGGTTTGAACAAATATCGTTCGTCGTAGGACACGTTGAATTTCTGTAGAAATGTGGTGTATTCTTCCAGGAATGTCTTCTGGCGATGGTGTTCTTCCTGATTAATAATGTATTTGACGACCTTGTCAATCTGAGAGTGGCTATATGAGAAAGCGCCATAACCGGCCTGCCACTCAAAACGGCCAGTGACCAACTGTTGGGTGTTAATCCAGCGGGAGGAGTCGCCTTTAAGATCCTGTAAAAGGTTGGAGATCGACTGATTAGGGTTTAACCCCAGAAAAATGTGGACATGGTCGGGCATGCCGTTAATGGCCAGCAATTTATGTCCCTGATTCTGCACAATTCCCGTCATGTAACGGTAGAGGTCTTCTTTCCAGGTGCTGCGGATTAAACCGTGTCTGTTTTTAACTGCAAATATGATGTGCAGATAAATTTGCGTGTAGGTGTTTGGCATCGGACAGAGGAATGGTATGGCCCTACAATAAACGAAAACCCGCCAACAAACCGAGGTCGTTTTACACCACCGGATTTATTGACGGGTTAAATAAGCGAAACGAGATAGCCCCCTCCTTTACGCCAGCGCCGACGCAACGGTTTCCCTCGCCTTAGCGACGACTTCCTTCGCCGTCGAAACCGCATCTTTGACGCTATTCAGACCGCTGATCAGGGAATCTTTGACATCCTCGTAGGTGGCATCGGCACCGGACTTAAGCTTACCGGCCTTGTACCGATACCGGGCTTTGTCGTAAGCACTGCTGTTTGAATACGCCAGCGCGACGGCGGCTCCGGCAATCACAACCGCAGCCAGGCCGATCCCCCAGGCCCAGGCAGCTTTGTGGGTGTTCTCTTCGGCAGGGTGTTCTTTTTTCGGCTCCATGGTCTTGCGCATCATGCCCGCCACCATTTCCTGAGGAGCCATGTAAGCCATGATTTCCTGCGCTTTGTTGCCCAGACCGCCCGGAATAACTTTGTGCGAGCCTTTCATCAGGGCGTTGTAGGCATCTTTGGCCACAACCGCCGGATCGTCCAGGTTCTCCGTTACTTTGGTATTCGAAGCACCGGCTTTGTTAAAGAAATCCGTGTCCGTGGCGTTGGGCAGCAGGGCCGTTACCGTCACCTTCGTATCCTTCAGTTCGTTGACCAGCGATTGCGTGAAGTTGTAAACGTAGGCCTTAGTCGCAGCGTAAACCGCCATCAGCGGCATGGGGGTGATCGATGCCAGCGACGCCAGATTGAGAATTTTACCTTCATTCCGGGCTACCATGTCGTTCAGGAAAAGTTTGGTTAGCAACGTGGTAGTCAGCACGTTGAGGTGAATCAGCGCTTTTTCTTTTTCCCAATCGGTTTCGTTGGCAAACTTGCCGTACAAGCCAACACCGGCATCGTTGACCAGAATATCAACCTTAATATCCTTGGCCTTAACCTGCTCATAAACATCGCGGGCGGCATCTTCTTCCGACAGATCTTTCGTGATCACCACGGTTTCAACGCCGTACTCATCCCAAAACCGGCCACCCAGTTCGTTGAGCTTGTCAGTACTGCGGGCCACCAACACCAGGTTGTACCCATCTTTTGCAAACAAGTTGGCCAGCTCCTGGCCGATTCCACTGGAGGCTCCCGTAATCAGGGCTGTTTTGCTTTCCTTCGTTATCATATCCGTATGCAGGGTTGATTGCTGAGAACCTAACTCCCAAGACGGTCAGATGGTTGGAAAAAAACGACTGATTGACCCATTTTCAGGGACTTTGCAAAACCAGGCGTGTCGACAAATCGACCGTTGCCGGTTTGCTACCGGCATTCATGAGGTTGAGCATTTTCTGCGTAGCCTGGATGGCCGAAACCGTCTGATCGGAGTCGAGACCGCGCGTTTTCACCTCCCGGTTATCGATAATCCAAGTAATGATGGTTTCGCAGAGGGCATCGGTTTTTCCGCCGGGCGGAATCCGGACGGCGTAGTCGGTCAAGACAGGTAAATCGATTTGTTTGCGGGCGTATATCTTCCGCAGGGCGTTCATGAAGGCATCGTACTGGCCATCGCCTTGTGCATTTTCTTCGAATACTTCGTCCCCAATCTTAATCTGTAACGTTGCCGACGGACGCAATCCGCGCGAGTGCGTCAGCACGTAATTCTGAATCACAACGTGCTCTTCAAACAGATTGCTGTCGAGCACATCCGAAATAATGTACGGCAGGTCGTCGGGGGTCACCATCTCCTTACGGTCACCGAGTTCGATAATGCGCTGGGTGACTTTTTTGAGATCTTCGGGCGATAGCTGGAGCCCAAGTTCCTTCAGATTTTTTTCAATGTTGGCTTTACCGGATGTTTTGCCGAGGGCGTACCGCCGTTGCCGACCGAAGCGTTCGGGCATCAGGTCGTTGAAATACAAGTTCTTCTTGTTGTCACCATCGGCGTGTATCCCGGCGGTTTGCGTAAACACATTTTCCCCAACGACCGGTTTGTTGGCCGGAATCCGAAAACCGGAAAACGTCTCGACCAGCTTGCTAACTGCATACAGCGCCTGCTCATCGACGCTGGTTTCAATCTCGGGCATAAAATCGTTTAAAACCGCAATCGCCGACGCCAGCGGAGCATTCCCGGCCCGCTCACCCATGCCATTGACGGTCAGGTGAATACCGTGTGCGCCCGCCCGCACGGCTTCCATAACATTCGCAATGCTCAGGTCGTAGTCGTTGTGGGCATGAAAATCAAAATGCGAAGACGGATAGCGGTCGACGATTTGCTTTACAAATGCATACGACTGTGCGGGCGTGAGTACCCCAAGGGTATCGGGCAGCAAAATGCGTTCGATGGGCAGCGTCGTCAGGAAATCGAGAGACTGAAAGACGTATTCGGGCGAGTTCAGCATGCCGTTGCTCCAGTCTTCCAGGTAGACGTTGCATTGAATGCCGCAGGTCCGCGCCAGCGTAATCACCTTTTCAATATCCGCAAAATGTTCTTCCGGTGTTTTCCGAAGCTGATGGACGAGGTGATTCAGCGAGCCTTTCGTCAGCAGGTTCATGACCTGCGCCCCGGCTTCGAGCATCCAGTTGACGGAGGTGTCGCCATCGACAAAAGCCAGTACTTCAATTTTATCAAGAAAACCGTTGTCGGCTGCCCATTCGGTGATTTTTTTGACGGCGCGAAACTCTCCGTCCGAAACCCGGGCCGAGGCCACTTCGAGCCGGTCAACCCTCACTTCCTGGAGCAACAACTGCGCAATCGTCAATTTTTCGGCAGAGGAAAACGACACGCCCGAGGTTTGCTCGCCATCGCGCAGCGTCGTGTCCATGATTTCAAGGTAACGTCTGGTCATTTTGCGGAATAAAAACAGAATTAGTCGCAAATTTCCGGATTTCTCTTTGGATCACCTACAAATGAGCCGAATATCGTTTGTATCTACTTAAAAATATCAGCCTTCAAGTCCAACCGAACATTTTAGTTTGGGGATTTTGGGATAGGAACACGGATTAGAGGGATCAAATGGATTAAGACGGATAATCCGTTCTAATCCGTGTTCCTATCCCACTCGTTTACCATTCAACCGGTTTTGCGACCGTTAAAGTACTATGTATTGCAAGGTACCTTAAGAGTCGACTACCTTTGACTCATCAAAACGCCACAATGGCAGTAAACAACAAAGAAAAGAACCTGTAAACAACAAATCGTATGAAAACGCTATTCACTTCCGCATTAATTGCCCTGACGTTTGCCGCATCAACTTCATTTGCCACTGACAACAAAGACGAAAAAGCGAAACCCAAATCAACGTTCCAAACGGGAGTTTACCCGATGGCAAACAGCATGAAAGTGGGTGTGAACATCCGCAAGGAAAAAGAAAGCAACGTCAACGTCCGATTGATCGATAGCAACGGCTACACCCTCGCAACAAAACGGCTGCGGAAAGGCAGCGAGTCGGCAAACCTCCGTTTTGATTTGCAACAATTGGCCGATGGGCAGTATACCGTCGAAATCTCGGATGGCTCGATGACTGAAGTAAAAACCGTAAAACTGCAAACGAGCACGCCGGTTGTTGAAACCACCCGCTTAATCAGCATGAACTAAGTAAAATTGCACGGTTTTTGAAATCCGGCTGAAAAGCCGGATTTCTGCGTTTTAACGGAATTTAATCAGATTCAGTAGTTCATTCTGGCGGCTCACGGCATAGTTGTTGCTTGAAAAAGGATGATATTACTGCTATATTGGCAACGCGTTCATTTTTCACTCAACGTAAACGACACGCTCAGCTAATCCGGTTCTAGAGTTACAGCAAGGGGAAATACTCAGGCGGTTTGTTGAAAAACGGTTCGACATGGTAAGTACCTGATTGCGAAGGGAGTAACTTAAGACGGTTTCAGCGATGACAGCCCGACTCTATGATGTCCCCACAAGAAGACCTCGAACGCCGGCTTGCTCTGGAGCGGCAGGCTCGTCAACAGGCAGAGGCCATTCTGGAAGAAAAAGAACGGGAACTTCGGGAGGTGCGTCGACAACTCTACCTGCTGAAAGAAAGTCAATCGGCTACCCAAGATTCGGCCGAAAGCGAAGGTGAGTTTCGGCATTTGGTGGACTCGGTCCAGGACATTATCTTCAAAACCACCCTCGACGGTTTTTTTACCTTCGTGAATCCGGCGGTCGAACAGTGCCTTGGCTACTCAAAATCGGAAATTATCGGTCTCAACTTTGTCAACCTGGTCTTACCTCCTTGGCGGGCCACACTCATCGATTTTTACCAGAAAATGATTCGACAAGGGCTGTCGGGAACGTATACCGAGTTCCCGGTCAGAGCCAAGGATGGTCGTACGGTCTGGATTGGGCAGACCGTTCGCCGAATCGAAGAAGAAGCCGGGCCGGAACTGGTTGCGGTGGCCCGCGACATTACCGAACGGGTCATTAACGACGATGCATTCCGGAGTACGCAGGCCCGGTTAGCCTCGCTCATCGCCAACCTCCAGACCGGTTTGTTGATTGAAGATGAAAACCGTAACGTCGCGCTGGTCAATCAATTGTATTGCGACCTGTTCGGGATCACACTGACTCCCGATGCCCTGATCGGAAAAAAGTACCTGGAATGGGCTAATCCCTCCCCAACGCTCTTCACCGACTCCCAGCTATTCATTCACCAGACGGAGGAGCTTGTTCAGGCCCGGCAAACGGCGGTCAACCAGGTTTTTGAGCTGACCAATGGCCGTGCGCTCAAACGAAATTATTTCCCTATTTTTCTGGAAGGACAGTATCGGGGCCATCTTTGGCAATACAACGATATTACGGAAACATTCCGGACCAATGAAGAAACCCGGAAAAGTGAAGAGAAATACCGGGGCATCATGAACCGGATGGAACTGGGTCTGCTCGAAGTAGATAAAAATCAGGTTATAAAACGCGCCTACGACCGATTTTGCCAAATGGTTGGCTACAACGAGGAGGAACTGATCGGGCAAAGGGCCGACTTGTTGCTGGTGCCGACGGAGTTTAATGAGCATTTGAAAACCCAACAGGAGCACCGGGAAACGGGTGGAGCCAGTTCGTATGAATTGCAATTGATTCGGAAAGACGGTTCGCGGATCTGGGTATTGGTCAGCGGGGCGCCGATCCTGGACGAAACCGGCCAGGTCGTCGGTTCGATGGGTATTCATTACGACATTACCGGTCGAAAAAACCTGGAAGTCGAACTGGCGAAGGCCAAGCAGGTGGCCGAGAGCGCCCGCCATACCGAAAAGCAATTCCTGGCTAACATGAGCCACGAAATTCGGACGCCCCTCAATGCGATCCTGGGCTTTTCAAATCTGCTGGAATCGACAGCGCTGAGCAAAGAACAGAAGGAATTTGTCGATTTTATTCGGACGGCGGGCAAAAACCTGCTGACGATTGTGAACGATATTCTCGATATTTCAAAGATTGAAGCGGGCATGTTGCCCCTCGAAAGCATTCCGTTTTCGATCACCTCGCTGGTCGATTCGATCCGGACGATGCTCGATGCGTCGGCTACGGATAAAAACCTGATGCTGAGCGTCTCGACAGATTCCGACCTCCCCGAAGTGGTGTTGGGTGACCCGACCCGCCTGACGCAGATTTTGCTTAATCTGCTCAGTAACGCCATCAAATTTACCCGTCAGGGCGGGGTCAGCGTACGGATTGAAAAACGGGAGGAAATCGACGGTGAAGTCCGGGTGCGGTTTACGGTTGAAGATACCGGCATCGGTATGGATAGCGCCATCTTGCCCCACATTTTCGAACGCTTCCGACAGGCCAGTGACTTTACCACCCGGTTTTACGGCGGTACCGGTTTGGGGCTGAACATCGTCAAATCGCTCACGGAAATGCAGGGGGGCTGGGTGACGGTGGAAAGCCAGCTTGGGGTAGGATCGCGGTTTACACTCGAAATACCGTACAAAATTGCGCCCCCACAGGTCGATCAAGGCTTAATGACCAGCGAGAACTCCAAAGTTGTCGTTCCGCATGAGGTAAAAATCCTGGTGGTGGAAGATAATGTGATGAATCAACGGCTCGCACTCCAGGTCCTGAACCGGCTGGGGTACACTGCCCAGGTCGCCGAAAATGGGCAGAAAGCACTCGACTGGCTGGAAACCGAAAATGCCGACCTGGTGCTGATGGATATTCAGATGCCGGTGATGGACGGATACACCACAACGTACCACATTCGGAATACGCTGAAGAGCCGGGTTCCGATTGTCGCCATGACGGCTCACGCGCTGGCTAATGAACGCGAACAGTGTTTACAGGCTGGAATGAATGATTTTATACCCAAACCGTTCCAAATCGAAGAATTACAGCGAATCATGCGAAAATACTTGCCTACTGTTCCCACTCCGGGGCAGAGCCATAAGCCTTCATCAACACCCCAACCATCGTTTACCGTCGAGCCGCTGCTGGACGCCGTCGGTGGGGATATGGAATTCGCGCAGGAAATGATGAGTTTGTTCCTGGTGCAGACCCCGACCGAAATTGACCAATTGCGGGAATTTATTCAGGCGGGCGATGTGATGGCCATCAAACGGCTCATTCATACCCAAAAGGCTGTCATCCAGACGTTTGGCCTCACCGAAGCCGCCCGGTTGATCACGACCACCGAAAGTCAGATTGCCGACAAAAAACCAATGGCCGACTTGTTACCGCTCCTGAATCAGTACCTGCAAGTCCTCGAAGCCGAACTTCCCGCGATCCGAAAGGTTCTGGAGAGCCCGGATAAATAAACGCCTTGACGACGCTCATCGGACTATTGCCGGTTTTTTTAACAAAAAGATAACCTTTTCAATCGATCGATTCCGCGCTCCGGGCCGTACCTTCCCTTCCATTTAATCGTTGGACGCGATGCCCTACGTCAAAATTGGATTGCTGGTGCTGGCCGGTCTGGTGCTTTTTTTATTTGCCCTCAACTACCTTTCGGAAGGACTGAAGGCGGTTTCCGGTGAAAAAATGCAGGACTGGCTCCGGAAATTCACCCGAAATGTCGTTTCGGGCGTGCTGACCGGCATGGTGGTTACCACGCTGCTCGACTCTTCCTCGGCGGTTATCATCATGACCATTGCGCTTGTCAATTCAAAGGCGCTGACCTTTCGGCAGGCGGTCGGGATCGTACTGGGTGCCAACATCGGAACCACGTTTTCCAGCGAACTGATCGCGTTCGACATCGGACAGTGGTCGGGTGTACCGATGGCGGTCGGGTTCGGCCTGATGATTCTGGCCCGGCGCGAAGCCCTCGCCCAGTGGGGACAGGTCATACTCGGCTTCGGCATGCTGTTTCTGGGTTTGTTTTTGATGGAAGAAGCCGTCGAACCCCTGAAAAACCTGCCCGCCGTGGTGGAATGGATGAAAGGCCTGGCCGAACCCTGGCGCGGAGCCCTGACCGGTGCGGGCGTGACGGTGTTGCTGCAATCGTCGTCGGCCACCGTGGGTATGTCGGTGGTGCTGGCGGGGCAGGGGTTGCTGACGCTCGAAGCCGGAATTGCCGTCATGATGGGGGCCGAACTGGGTACCTGTGCCGATACGCTGGTCGCGTCGGTCGGCCGAACGAAAGCCGCCGTTCGCACCGGCCTGTTTCACCTGCTTTTCAACCTGACATCAATTGTCGCGGGCTTGTTGCTGATTGAACCCTTTACCGAACTGGTTCACGGGCTGAGTCATTCCGCTCCTCTGGGCCGTCAACTGGCCAATGCCCATGTCCTGTTTAACGTGATTGGGGTGCTAATGGTGCTACCGTTTGCGGCTTCTCTGGCGGGCCTACTCGAACGGTGGATTCCGGATCGGGCTTCTGCAGAACACCAAACCGTTTTATCCCACTGAATTTAGCTGAATCCCACTCCGATTCATGAAAAAGCTTTTTGTTGTTACCGGTATGCTGACCGGTTTTTTATCCCTTTCTTCCCTGGCTCAACCCAAGATGCTCTACACGACCGCACAGGCGCATTCGCACAATGATTACGAACAACAAATTCCATTCTGGCAGGCCTACCACCAAGCGTTTGGTTCGATCGAAGTGGACGTTCATGCCCAAAACGGAACGTTGTATGTAGCGCACGACGCCGGGGATATCGATCCGTCCCGCACCTTCGAAACCCTGTACATTCAACCCCTTGTTCATCAAGTTCAGATCGGTAAGGGGCAGATTTACCCAAAAACCGCTCAGCCGCTTCAACTGCTGGTCGATCTGAAAACCCCCGCTGAACCGACGCTCTCATTGCTGGTGAAAAGCCTTTCCGTTTACCCCGAAGTCTTCGGGACCGGCGGACCGGTTCGGGTGGTCGTCAGCGGCAATGTGCCAAAACCCGACCAGTTTACAAACTACCCGGACTGGCTGCTGTTCGACGGTCGACCGGAGGTGGATTACACAAGTGAGCAATTGAAACACATCGGGCTCATCAGCCAGTCGTTTCTAAACTACACCCGCTGGAACGGCAAGGGGCTGATTGTGAAATCGGAACGGGAAAAGATTCGGGAGGTGATCCGGAAAACGCACGAGCAAGGCAAGAAATTGCGGTTCTGGGCCACACCCGACAACGTAAACACCTGGAAAGCACTGATGAACCTGGGCGTCGATTACATCAATTCCGACCACATCACCGACCTCGCCAACTTTCTGAACAGCCGACCGACGGCCGAATACCGGAACGAACGTGCGCACCCGGTTTACCAGCCCACGTTTCGGAACAACGACAGCCGGAGTCGGGTTAAAAACGTTATTCTGCTCATCGGAGACGGCATGGGACTCGCCCAAATCTACGCCGGAATAACCGCAAACCAGGGCCAGTTGAACCTCACCCAACTGCTGAACATCGGTTTTTCCAGAACTAGTGCGGCTGATACCTACATCACCGATTCGGCGGCCGGAGCGACAGCGATGGCGACGGGGGAGAAAACCAATAACCGTTCCATCGGGGTCGATTCGCTGGGGAAAAAGCGGCCCGCCATTCCAACGCTCATTAAACCCTGGCAGATGGTCAGCGGGTTGATCAGCGCCGGAAGTATCACCGATGCCACCCCGGCTGCGTTTTATGGTAACCAGCCCGACCGGTCGTTCGAGCGGGAAATTGCCGCTGATTTTTTGCAAAATCCGGTTGAAATTCTGATTGGCGGGGGCTACCGGTTTTTTCAGGAAGAAAAAGTCCTCGACACCCTGCGGCAACGTGGATATGGTGTAGGCAACCAGTTCGACCAACTGGAAACGCTGAAAGCTCCTTTCGTTTTGCTCGACGATCAGGCCGTGGTTTCGGTCGGGCAGGGCCGAAAGGATTTTCTGACCACCAGCCTTCGCAAGTCGCTCACGGAACTGGGCCGCAATCCGAACGGGTTTTTCGTAATGGCCGAGGGGGCTCAGATCGATTACGGGGGCCACGCCAACGATGTCCGGTATGTGGTGCAGGAGATGCTCGATTTTGACAAAGCCGTGGGCGAGGCCCTGAGGTTTGCCGACCAGAACGGCGAGACGCTCGTGGTTGTGACGGCCGACCACGAAACCGGCGGGCTGACGCTGCTCGATGGTGATCTGAAGCGGGGGTACGTGGATGGGCATTTCAGTACGAACGACCATACGGGCGTTATGGTGCCGGTTTTCGCCTATGGGCCACACTCGCTCGACTTCCGGGGCGTGTACGAAAATACCGTCATTCACCACAAGATCATGACCATTTTGCGCCAGTATCACCGCCAGCCCCGGGCGCTTCAGAGCGCGGTCGCGCATTGAGCAACTGCCTGGAAATGATATAATTTAGGTCCTGGGCGGAGAGGCAAAGGAGAGATTTTGCTCGGCCAGGGCTGTTTTGAGGACTTGCAGTGCTTTTTTCCCAATGCCATGCAACTGCAAAAATTCTTTTTCCGAATACTGCGCCAGTTGCTCCAGCGTGTGGATGCCCGCTCCAGCCAGCGCGCGTTGGGTGGGTTTCGCTAGTTTTTCGAGCGGAAGAGGACGAGCCATTAGTGGTCGAATTTAGGAGTTCAATGACCGTAAATGTAGCGTGAAAAACCGGGTTCGAGAGGGGAGAAGGCGACAAAGGGAGGGTGTTTTGCGCCAAAATAGACCACCTGTTTTGGTAAAATTCAGTAAACTGCCTGAATGCCAAAACCGTGTGCCTGTACACAGCGTTAACCTTCGGAAAGAGCAATGGCGAAAAGGATAGAACAATTTTTGCCAATTGTCTTTTTATTCACCAATCATGAACGTCCACTCGAAAGAACCTTTTTGGCTGTTGAAAAACGGCCTGATGAATCCGTATCCATCCTTACGCAAACCCCTCACCTGTGAGGTGCTGGTGGTGGGGGGCGGCATTACCGGCGCACTTATGGCTTATCACCTCGTTCAGGCCGGTTTTGACACCGTTGTGATCGACAAGCGCAACGTCGCTACGGGGAGTACGGCCGCCAGCACTGCCATGCTCCAGTACGAAATTGACACGGCGCTGCACGATCTGATCCCGATGATCGGCGAAGAGGGAGCCGTTCGAGCGTACCGGTCTTGCCTGGAAGCCATTGGAAAAATCGACCGGCTGGTGAAAACCGTGAAAAGTCGGTCCGGATTCCGCAAGAAAAAAAGTCTGTATGTGGCGGCCCGGCCCGATGACGAGGATTTTCTTCGTCAGGAGTACGAAACCCGGCGTCAGCACGGGTTTCGGGTCGAATGGTTCAACCGGCCGAGCCTGAGCAAACGGTTTGGGCTGGCAGCCAATGCCGCCATTTGTTCGTCCGACGCGGCTGAAATCGATGCTTACCATTTCGCGCATGATCTGCTTCAGGCTGCTGCTGAAAAAGGCGTTAAGATTTTCGATCACGTGGAAATTCAGTCGACCGACTACGATCCGAACGGCGTTCGGGTTCTGACCACGGATCTGGCGCAGATCGATGCCCGGCATGTTGTGTACTGCACCGGGTATGAGTCGCAGGAAATGTTGCCCAACAAGGTAGTGAACCTCAAAAGCACGTTTGCTATCGTCAGCGAACCCATACCGGAGCTTCCGGCGGCTCTGCGGACAATGCTCTTGTGGGACACTCAAAAACCGTATCTCTACCTGCGGACGACGGACGATAACCGGATTCTGGTGGGCGGTGGTGACGAACCGTTCAAAAATGCGGTTTTACGTGACCAGCTCATCGACAAAAAACAGGAGATGCTAACTGAGCAGGTACGCGAATTGTACCCGGATTTACCCTTCATCCCCGATTTGGCCTGGGCCGGAACCTTCGGCGAGACGAAAGACGGCTTGCCGTATATCGGAGAGCACCCAGACTTTCCGCACAGTTATTTTGCCCTCGGTTTTGGCGGCAACGGCATCACGTTCAGCGTAACAGCCGCTGAATTAATTCGCGATCGGTTGCAGGGAAAACCGGCTGACGAACTGCACTGGTACCGATTCGGCCGCTAATCCGTTTCGGCTAGTTTTTGCCCATAAAGCTGGTAATTTTCTTCATCAAAACACACAAACGTAACCTGACGGATGGACGTGGTTTCGTTCGTCAGGTAACTTTGGACAGTATCTATGGCGATCTCACAGGCTTTTTCTTTCGGAAAACCGTACACACCGGTACTGATATTGGGAAAGGCTATGGTATGCAGGCCCTGTTCGGTCGCGATTTCCAACGCCCGGCGGTAGCAGCTTGCCAGAAGGCCCGGTTCATCCAGATAACCACCCCGCCAGATTGGTCCGACCGCGTGGATTACGAACCGGGCTGGTAGCCGGTAGCCTTTGGTCAGCTTGGCGTCGCCGGTGGAACAGCCGTTCAACGCCCGGCACGCTTCGAGGAGTTCGGGTCCGGCCGCACGATGAATCGCGCCATCGACCCCGCCCCCGCCGAGCAGGCTCGAGTTGGCGGCATTGACAATCGCATCAACCGATAGTTGGGTAATATCACCCTGAATAACCTGTATCATCTGGATTAACGTGAATTAAGGACTATTCTCTGGTTAAGTTTTTGACATTAAGCGCCTAATGAACTAGGCGATGAGATTTGTACTGCCAACTGAACGGTCCAACTCATGCCCCTTTGTCCTTGCGCCAGGCAATATCGCCGACAACAATGGGGCGTTATGGAAAGCTTTATTCACTGCTATAGGGAGCCAATGCTTTGGCAACCGAGGGTGTTTGAACAGGTTGGTTACCGAGTTCGATCAGCAGGGCATACCGTTTGTTCCCCAACTTCGTCGCAAGATGAAGAGTACCCTGCTGGCCGAACTTACATAGACTAAACGGGGCCGACCCGGAGGCACTATTGAATCAGTTCCTGAATTTTCTTCGCCAGTTCCGCGCCCCGCAGGTTGCGGGCAATGATTTTGCCGCTGGGATCGAGCAAGAAATTGGCCGGGATGCTGTTGATGCCGTATTGTTGGGCAACCGCGTTTTTCCAGCCTTTCAGGTCGCTGACGTGCGCCCAGGTGAGGTTGTCTTTCCGGACCGCGTTCAGCCAGTTTTGCCGGTTATTGTCGAGCGAAACGGAAAATATGGTAAAATTTTTGTCCTTAAAGGTAGCGTAAGTTTGCACGAGGTTCGGATTCTCCTCCCGGCACGGACCGCACCAACTTGCCCAGAAATCGATCAGCACATATTTCCCTTTAAATGATGAGAGCTTGATCTCCTTTCCAAGGGAGTCGGTCTGTGAAAAATCAGGCGCTATTTTACCTACATTCAGGCGATTCATAATGTCGATCTGTTGCCGGAAAAACTTTGCCTGCATCGACTGGCCGATTTCCCGCGTTTCCAGAAAGGTCAGCATGCTGTCGGCACCGGCCAGATCGTTCAGGCTCATCAACAAGCCTACTACATTCACACTGGCCGCGTTGTCGGGGTGATCTGAAATGAACTTCTTGAAACGAACCTGATCCTGCCGGACGGCTTCGTCGCGCTCCCGAACGGCCTGTTCCATAGCGAGGGCGTTGTTGGTGGCCCGGGCACTGGCGTACTTCGTTTCGGATCGTTTGTACCGGTTGACAATGGCGGTGTCGGTCATCATTTTTTCCAGTTGCTGCCGAAGGGCTTCCTCTTTAGAGCCCGTAATTCGAATGGCCCAAAGGGAATCGGCGTTGCCCGTTATGCGGATAGGGGAGTTTTCGAGATAGAAAAACTGCCGACCCGGTTTTCCTTCTACGCTGAGACCGAAAAAGGCGACCTCGTCGAGTTTGCCTTTAAATGAAAACTGTCCTTTGGCATTGGCCGTCGTCGTGTCGGAATGCTGTTTGGTTTTATAGAAAGAGTTTTCGGTTAAAATCACCTTTCGATTGGCCGCATTTTTCAACGAACCGCTGATCGTATAGCCACTCCCTGGAGCGGGGCCAGCGTTTTTTTTGACGGAAGCGGATTGGGAAAATCCTTCCGAAGCCAGAAGCGATAACAACGTACAGGCGACAACGAACTTCATAAGTCAGGTGTTTGTGAAACCGAATTTACATAAAAAAACAGGATACACTTCGGGAAGTGTAGGTGCATATTTTCGGGTTCGTCGTGAATTTACATGGCAGAAAACTCTAATTTACCGCCTGAAGAATTCCCTGCAAACAAAATGGGGGGGATTTCCGGTTTTAGTGAAAACCGGTTTTCGGAGGAAGGAGGACTAAAACCGGTCACTAACGGTTGCCCAAAACCGCGTTGAATCAGTCAACTCCTGAAAATCCATCTCGTCATGCACATGAATCGTACGTTCACCCGACTGCTTTTATGGAGCGCCTTGCTCAGCTTTTCCGCCTGTTCCCGCAACCCGGTTACCGGAAAACGCGAATTATCGCTGATGTCGACCGAGCAGGAAATCGCCATCGGTAAAGAATCCCATCCTTCGGTTGTTACCAGCATGGGGCTGTATGAAGATAAGAGGTTAAATGAGTTTATTAACGAAAAAGGCAAGGCAATGGCGCGGATTTCGCACCGGCCGGATCTGCCGTACCAGTTTTACATTGTCGATTCACCCGTTGTCAATGCCTTTGCCGTTCCGGGCGGTTACGTTTATTTCACCCGGGGCATCATGGCCCATTTCAATAACGAAGCCGAGTTTGCCGGTGTCCTGGGGCACGAAATCGGGCACATCACAGCTCGCCATTCCGCCCGCCAGCAAACCAGCCAGTTGCTCGGCACGCTCGGCATGATCGGTGGGGCTATTCTGGTGCCGCAACTTGGGCAGAACATCGAAGCGTTGCAGCAGGGCCTGGGGCTTTTTCTGTTGAAATACAGCCGCGATCATGAATCGGAATCGGATAAAATCGGGGTGGAATATTCGAGCAAAATCGGCTACGACGCCAAGCAGATGGCGAATTTCTTCGGAACCATCAAGCGGATTTCGGATAATGCCGGGCAAGTCGTGCCGACGTTTATGTCGACGCACCCCGACCCGGGCGACCGCAATGCCAAGGTGAAGCAAATGGCGACAGCCTACCAGCAACAAAATCAGGGGAACTTCAAAGTCGAACGGGAGCGGTACCTGCGGATGATCGACGGGCTTCTGTACGGTGAAGACCCCCGGCAGGGTTTTGTCGAGAACGATGTATTTTACCATCCCGAACTGCGGTTTCAGTTTCCGGTTCCCAAAGGCTGGCAGCACCAGAATTCACCTTCCCAGTTCCAGATGGCGCCCAAAGACGGCAAATCGGCCATGATTCTGATGCTGGCGAAAGGTAAATCGCTCGACGAAGCCGCGCAAACGCTGGTGCAGCAACTGAGCCTAAACGTTCTGGAAAACGCAAAGACGACCATCAACGGCAATCCAGCGTATGTGCTCATCTCCCAGCAAAAACAACAGCAGCAACAGGGCCAACCCCAACAACAGCAGGACCCGCGCAGCACGCTTCAGATCGGTACCTGGCTGATTCAGTATAACAACGCCATTTACGCCCTGCACGGGCTGTCGGCTGCAAGCGATTTTCAGGCCGCCTTTCGGACCTTCAAACCCGTTGCCGAAAGTTTTCGGGCGCTGACCGATTCGGAGAAAATCAATCGTAAAGCCGACCGTGTCCTGGTCCGGGAAGTTCCTCGGGCCGGAACGTTCCGCGAGGTCATGGGCAGTTTGGGGATGCCCGCCAGTCGGCTGGAGGAACTCGGCGTTCTCAACAGCCTGCGTCCGGACGATAAACTGGAAAAAGGAAGTCTGATCAAAATCATCGGCAAATAGCCCAAAACCGGATCGGAGACGTAGTAAAGGTCAGGCAGGAATGATTGGCAGGGTGCTAAAAAACGGCTAAATTTCCCGCCTGACCCGAAACCGTCCGTCCGATGTTCTTCAAAAACTGGCTACCTGTCTGTTTACTGGCCACCTCTTCGTTGGCTCAACCTTTACCGGCTTACCAACCCACGGCAGTTAAAGGCGACTGGCTGCTAGCGCCGGTTGTCCAGAAAGCGGGTGTTTTTCAGGCCAATCAGGGCCGGGAACTGGTACTAGCGAATGGACTCATTCTTCGGCGATTTCGCGTGCAGCCCAATCTGGCCACCATTGATTACCGGAATCTGACGACGAATGAGCAGTTTATCCGGTCGGTGAAGCCCGAAGCCCTGGTGGTGCTGGACGGGCAGAAATACCGGGTCGGTGGGCTGGAGGGGCAGACTGAACATGCGTACCTGAAAGAAGAATGGGTCGATGGCTTTACGGCCAATCCGGCTGACTTTCAGTACCAAGGCTTTCGGGTATCGGCTCTCAAACCGGCCGTTACCTGGCAGCCCCGGACCTGGACGATGAATCCAAAACAACCGGCCGGGCAGGAACTGAGCCTGACGTTCGTGTCGAAGCAACCGGCCCTGCAGGGCGTGGAGGTGGTGGTGCATTATGCCCAGTACGACGGCATTCCGACCCTTTGCAAATGGGTGACAATCGCAAACAAAACCGGTCGGACGCTACGCATCAACCAGGTTGTCAGCGAGGTGCTGGCGACGCCGGAAGAGGAGTCGGCGGTGGTGGGCAAGCCCGACCAGATGAAAAAACCGCAGCGGATTTATGTCGAAAACAACTTTGCGTTCAACAACGCCATGCGGTACGAGTTGTCGGACCAGGCCAGCCACTGGAAAACCGACTCGCTTTATACCTCGCAGGTTAACTACAATTTCGAAACACCCTGTTTGCTGGAAGTGTACCCCACAGCAGGCGTCGGGATCGACCTCGAACCGAATCAGACCTACACCTCCATCCGCTCGTATGAACTGCTGCTGGATTCGTACGACCGGGAGCGGAATGGCCTGGCCCGGCGGAAGTTTTACCGAACCATCGCACCCTGGACGACCCAGAATCCGATCTTTATGCACCTGGTCAGTACCGACCCGGCGGTGGTTCGGAACGTAATCGACCAGTGCGCCGAAACCGGGTACGAGATGGTCATCCTGAGCTTCGGCAGCGGTCTGAACATGGAAGACGTGAGTCCGGAAAACATTCGGAAGTTTAAAGAACTGGCCGATTATGCGCATTCCAAAAAGATTCTGCTCGGTGGTTACTCGCTCTTCAGCAGCCGCCGGATCGACGACGAAACCGACGTGATTGACCCGAAAACCGGCTTGCCCGACAAGGGCGCTTTTTTCGGTCATGCACCTTGTCTGGCCAGCGCCTGGGGCCTGGCGTATCAGGACAAGCTGAAGAAATTTATCACCGAAACCGGTTTTGATTTGCTGGAACACGACGGCCCGTATCCGGGCGATGTCTGTGCATCCGTCAAGCACCCCGGCCACAAAGGCCTGCATGATTCGCAGTGGGTGCAGATGGAAATGCAGAAGGGGTTGTACCGGTTTCTGAACGAAAAGGGCGTGTACATCAACGCGCCCGACTGGTATTTTCTGGATGGCACGCATAAGATTGCGCTCGGCTACCGGGAAGTGAATTTTTCCCTCTCTCGCGACCAGCAGAAGCTGCTCAACCGGCAGAATATTTACGACGGAACCTGGGAAAAAACGCCGTCGATGGGCTGGGGATTTGTGCCGCTGACCAAGTACCAGGGCGGAGGCCCCGAGGCCGTGCTCGAACCGCTCAGCGAACACCTGGGCGACTACGAACAACTGATGATGCAGTATTACGGGGCCGGGATTCAGGCCTGTTACCGGGGGCCACGGCTGTATGATACCGAAGCCACGCAGCAGACCGTCCGCCGGGTGATTGATTGGTACAAACGGTACCGGCTCATTCTCAATTCCGACCTGATTCACCTCCGCCGACCCGATGGCCGGGATTGGGATGGTATGCTGCACGTCAATCCGGCTTTGCCCGAAAAAGGTCTGGCGATGCTCTACAACCCGTTGAAAACCAGTATTAGACGAACCATCAAATTGCCCCTGTATTACACAGGCTTACAGGAAACCGCTTCAATTCGCGTGGGCGAGGGAAAGCCCCAAAAATACCCGCTGAACCGCAATTACGAAGTGGAATTGACCGTAGAACTGGGCCCGGAAAGCTACCAGTGGTTAGTCATCGAGGGGCCGTAAATCGCGGAATGAGCTGGCTTTGTATAGAAATAGTTATAAAATAGACTAGTTTTCTTATTTAAGGTTTTTGCTATATTTTTCGGAGAATATGTTGATAGTTTGGTGATTAACATATACGTTTGCGTCATAGACTTCAAAAGCGTTGAGGCCGCTTTCGCTTAAATATTCAATTTGTGCCTCCGGTCAGCCTGCCGAATTCACCATCGGCTGACTCATTTCCCAAACGTATTTATTCATCCGGGCAGTTGTCGTTTATTGCAGACTACAGACAAAGCGCATCCGGTTTTGGCAACTGCTCCCAACTTTCAGCACCATGAGCCGTTATTCCGTTTTATATCAGTTCCGAAAAACCTATTTCCAGCTTCCCTGCGAAACGTTAGCCGAAGCCCGTCAGACGCTGCGTCGGCTGTATACCAAAAAGAATAAAAAACCGATTGGCATCTACGATGCCAAAACCGAGCTTTTCGAGTGGGAAACTGTCCGCCAACAGCAATTTAATCGCTTAACCGTGGAGGAGCAGGGCCGACTGGGCAATGAAATGATTGCGATAGTACAGCAGTTGCGAAGTCGCGAAGAGCACGCCGGACCGTCGGCAAGCGAACTTCAGCCCGACATTCTGCAACGCCCGGTTTTCCTGTTTCACGATTGATTACCCGTGTTTCGCACCAACAGAGATCTGAAAACTCAACCGGTTTTTCGAACTCCAACCGTTTACGCTTGGTTTACAGGATACGGTTTACAGTATACCTATCCCCATTTACAACATTATGCCTGATTTATTTAGCCCACTCACCATCCGCAGCATTACGTTCAAAAACCGGATTGCGGTTTCGCCCATGTGTCAGTACTCCAGCGAAGACGGTTTTGCCAATGACTGGCACCTGGTTCATCTGGGGAGTCGGGCCGTGGGCGGAGCGGGCCTCGTGTTGACGGAAGCCATTGCGGTTTCGCCGGAAGGTCGGATTTCGCCCGACGATCTGGGCATCTGGAAAGACGAACACCTGCCGTTTCTGAAACGGATTACGGCCTTTATCGAAGCCCGGGGCGCCGTAGCGGGGACGCAACTGGCCCATGCCGGCCGGAAGGCGAGCCATACCCGGCCCTGGGATGGCGGAAAGATCATCACGCCGGAGGCTCCACGTGGTTGGCAAACGGTAAGTCCAAGTCCGGTTCCCTTTATCCCGGCCGAACCCGAGCCGCTGGAACTGGATGCAGAAGGTATTGAGAAGGTGATTGCCGACTTTACGGCTGCGGCCCGGCGGTCGCTGGAAGCCGGTTTTAAAGTGATTGAAATTCATGCCGCCCACGGCTACCTGATTCACCAGTTTCTGTCGCCCCTGAGCAATCAACGAACCGATCAGTACGGCGGTTCATTCGAAAACCGGACGCGATTTCTGCGTGAAATCATCGAGCGGATTCAAACCGTGTGGCCGGAAGAATATCCGATATTTGTGCGTGTTTCCGCTACCGACTGGACCGAAGGCGGCTGGACGCCCGACGATGCCTCGGCCCTGGCCACCCAATTGAAACAAAAAGGTGTCGACCTGATCGACTGCTCCACGGGTGGGAATGTGGCCGGTGCGAAGATTCCGATTGGACCCGGTTATCAGGTGCCATTTGCCGAAAAAATCAGGAAGGAAACCGGGATTCTGACCGGAGCCGTCGGCCTGATCACCACGCCCGAACAGGCCAATGCCATCATCGCCGACGGTCAGGCTGATCTGGTGCTGATGGCCCGAGAACTCTTGCGCGACCCGTATTTCCCGCTGCATGCCGCCCAGGCGCTTGATGCCGAAATCACCTGGCCGTCGCAGTATTTGCGGGCGAAGCGCTAAAAACCGGTCGGATACGCAGGTTTGGAAGTCAGGCCGATTCCTGCAACAGCACTTCCAGATCCAGCGGCCGGGTGTACATTTCCAGCGAACCATCCGGTTTTTGCGGCCATTGCTCACGCGGCCGGTCCCAGTACAGTTCGACACCGTTCTGGTCAGGATCGTTCAGGTAGATGGCTTCCGAAACACCGTGGTCCGAAGCCCCGGTGATGCCGTAATTCGCTTCGACCAACCGGCGAAAGGCGACCGACAAATCCCGGCGCGTAGGGTACAGAATGGCCGTATGAAACAAGCCCGCGCTCCGAACCGGGGCCGGGGGCGCATCCTTGCTGTACCAGGTGTTCAGCCCGATGTGGTGGTGGTACCCCCCCGCCGAAATAAAGGCGGCATCTTTGCCATATGTGGTGACCAGCGTAAACCCGAGCAGGTCGCAGTAGAACGCCAGCGCCCGCTCCAGGTTCGAAACCTTCAAATGAACATGGCCGATGCGTGTATTATCCGGTATGGTGTAAGCCATAAGGAGTTAAGAGTTAAGAGTTATGAGTTAAAACTTCCAATATCCAGTAGCAAGCAGCCGCTCTGCGGCATCTAGTAGCCAGCATCCAGTTTATCCAGCCTCCACCACCCGGGCGGTGACGAGGAGTTGGCCGAGGTGCCGCTGGGTGTGTTCGGCGGCATGGAACAGCAGACCGAGAACCGTGGAAGGCAGTTGCGCCCGGCCAATGCCCCGGAAGTCCGTCAGCGTTTGCTCGTCGGTGGCTTTCAATTGGTCGAGAGCTTTGTCCACCTGTTCATGAAACCGATTGAGCAAATCCTGAACCGGCGTTTCGGATTCGAACGGTTTTCCTTCGGCCGCCAGCCAGTCGCGCTGGGGTTGGGAGAGGGGTTCAGCGCGGGCGTAGGTAAACAGCCGGTCGAGTACGCCGGTCAGGTGCTGCAAATGGAAGCCGACGGAAGCCACGCCCGCCGGTTTTTGCCAGAGTTGATCGGCCGGAAAATGCGTCAGGGCTTCACTGAGTTCCTCGCGGGCCTGTAACAAAGCGTGAGCGACGGGTTGCAGCAGGAGCGGAATGCCGTCGATGGGCCCGCGTTGCCAGACTTCCAGTTTGGGTGTAGACATGAGTAAAGCGGTATTGGGTTAGTTCATAGCGGCCAGGACGCGCCGGATCAACTCGTCCGGATTGCCGTCGTGCCAGCGCCAGACGATCACCAGATCGTGTTCCGGATCGATCCAGATGAGGTTGGAACCCGCTCCGATGGCGGCAAAACTCGTGGCTGGTGCGCTCGGCCAGGCTTTCTGTTCGGTGTTGAGCCACCACAAGTAGCCATAATCCGGCCCAACCGGTCCCCGCTGAACCGACTCTTTGAGCCAGTTGGCCGACAGGAGTTGCTTGTCCTGCCAACGGCCGTTTCGCAGCACCAGGTAACCAAACCGGGCTTCGTCGCGGGTGCTGATCCAGAGACCACCGCCCCAGCGCGTGCCGCCACTGACCGACGACATCATCTTGCCGTCGATGTTGACCCGGGCATTCGGGTAGCCAACATAGTGCCAGGTGTGCGACGCGCCAATGGGGTCCATAATTTCGTCTTTCAGCACGTTCGGCAGCGGTTTTTTCCACAAGCGAAGCAGCGACAGGGCCAGCCGGTTGACCCGCACGTCGTTGTATTCGTAAAACGTACCCGGCGACTGCACGGTGCGCGGTTTGCGTTCTCCGCGCCCGTAGGCTTCCTTACCGACAAAATCGTGCTTTTTGCCCCACAATTCACCTTCCCATTCGCTCGTTTGCCGGAGGTGATGTTCCCAGGTGATGGGGCGGTTTTGGTCGGAGTCATAACCACCGTCCTGAATGGATTTCGCCACCGGATCGTGTACATCCCGGATCAGGCCCCGGTCGAGAGTCAGACCCACGAGGGTTGACAGGAAACTTTTGGCTACGCTGTACGTTGGATCGGGCCGGTCGGTTTCACCCCATTCAGCCACGATGTAACCATGCCGGAGAATCAGGCCGTTCGTCCGGGCGCGGTCGGCGGGAATGGGGCCGAGAAGGCTGCCGAAGATCTCCTCCTGGGTCGAAAAATCGGGCGGCATCTGTTTCGTTTCCTGTTGTTGAGCGAAAGTCACGGCCTGCTTCAACCGGTCCGCATTCATGCCGACCTGCTCCGGCAGGCGGGTTTCCCAGGCTGGGCCGGGGGGCGGATAATAGGGGTTTTGCGCAGAAACCGAAACCGTAGCCCAGAAGGCCAGCGAAAGGGAAAACCAAAGGGCAAAAACCGGCGTATTGTTGAAACGGATCATATGGAAAGCTATTTCGAACCGGTTCGGGGGCGTCGCGCTGAATCGAGTCGGATAAATCGGCAAAATAAACGAATCAGACGAAAACCGGAAGCCCCTTCACTGGTAAAATCGAAGGACGGTTTATCTCGCTAAATCCGGCCGGGCACGGAAAGAATTTGCTTAAATTCACGTATTGTTGTTATATTGACCAAAATCTATCTAAAACCTACAGAAATTAAACTTGAAATTCTCAGACTTTGGCTTCGATGATCGATTAATGGAAGGGATCGATGCCATGAATTACGATACCCCCACACTTGTTCAGGAAAAGGTAATTCCGCTCATTCTGGAAGGAAAAGACCTTATCGTTTCGGCCCAGACGGGTACGGGCAAAACCGCTTCCTACCTGCTTCCGATCCTGAATAAGATTACCACTGCCGGGCCCGATGATCACATCAAAGCGCTGGTGATCGTCCCGACCCGCGAACTGGCCATTCAGATTTCGCAAAACCTCGAAGGCTTCTCGTACTTCACCTCCGTCAGCTCGATTGCGGTGTACGGCGGGGGCGACGGCGCTTCTTACAGCACGGAACGCCAGGCGCTGTCGGTCGGGGCCGACATTGTGATTTGCACGCCAGGCCGGATGATTAGCCACCTCAACATGGGGTACGCCAAAATCGACAAGTTGCAGTACCTGGTGCTGGATGAAGCCGACCGGATGCTCGACATGGGTTTTTATGGCGACATTGTCAAAATCATCTCGTTTTTGCCGACTAACCGGCAAAGCCTGTTGTTGTCGGCCACGATGCCGCCCAAAATTCGGGAGCTGGCCCGGAAAATCCTGCGGTCGCCGGAAGAGATCACTCTCTCGCTTTCCAAACCGCCCGCCAAGATTGTGCAGGAAGCGTTTGTGGTTTACCAGAAACAGAAGATTGCGCTGGTGAAGTACCTGCTGAAAGAGCATAATTTTCCGTCGGTGCTGATTTTCTGTTCGCGTAAAGAAAACGTCAAGCAGTTGGCCCGGGAGTTGAAACAGGCCGGTTTTGCCGCCGAGCCGATTCACTCGGATCTGGAACAAGCCGAGCGGGAACAGGCGTTGCTGGCCTTCCGAAGTCGGAAACTCAACATTCTGGTCGCGACCGACATTCTCTCGCGCGGGATCGACATCGACAACATCGACCTGGTCATCAACTACGATGTGCCGCACGACGGGGAGGATTATGTTCACCGGATTGGTCGCACGGCCCGGGCCGAAACCACCGGAATTGCTTATACGTTCATCAGCGAAACCGAGCAACGCAAGTTTGCCGCCATCGAACGCCTAATCGGCACACCGGTCACGAAAGTCTCGCTCCCGGCGCACCTGGGCGAAACGATGGAATACAACCCCGGCAAAGGCATTGCGAATGCCCAGCGCAAACGCCGGATGAACGCCAAAAAACGCCCCTCTCATCGGAAAAAAGGCAGCAATCCTGAAAAATGAAGAGTTAAGAATGAAGAGTTAAGAGTTGGCTGACGCATTCTATTCCTGCGGAGCTAACTCATCACTCTTCATTCTTAACTCATCACTCTTTTTTCGGTTCCATCAGCGGCAGGGCGACGGTAAAATGCTCGGAGTCGGCGGTTACGATGGGGTCGTTTTGGGCAAGCAGGCGGTATTTAGCTGCGATGTTGGTCAGACCAACCTGATTCGATGCGATTCGGCCGGTTTTTTGCTGGCGATTGTTACGGACCACCAGACGGCCTACTTTGGTGGTTTTGATTTCGATCAGCAACGGTTTGTTGGGGTGAATCACGTTGTGCTTCACGGCGTTTTCGACCAGCATCTGCAGCGTCAAGGGCGGGAGCAGGTATTGTTCGAACAGCTGGGCTACCTGGATGTCCAACTGAATACCGGCCCCATACCGGGTTTTCAGCAAATGGAAATACGACTGAATAAAGGTCAGTTCGGTTGCCAGCGTCGTCAGTTCACCTTCGTTGGTCTGGAGCAAATACCGGTACACTTTCGCCATCTCATCCACAAATTCTTCGGCCCGATCAGGTTCGTCGGCAATCAGCGACGACAGCGAGTTCAGGCTGTTGAACAGAAAGTGCGGATTGACCTGGCTTTTTAGACTCTCGTACTGACTTTGCAGGTTAATTTTCTTCAACTGTTCTTTTTCCAGGGTATTTTCCCGCCAGCGATTGAGGGAGTAAACGCTTTCGTCGATTCCGACCGAGACCAGGTTGGCAATCAAATTTATGGCGAGAATACGGCTGGTTGCTTCGGGGTTGTGCTGGTAGCCAAACAGGTGAAATGTATCGTAAAGGTAAATGCCGCCCAAAATAAAAAAAGGCGTCACCAATATGAAAACAAGTAGTAACCGCCAGACTCGTTGCCAGGTCTGGCCCAGGTTCGGATACCGGCTGACAACAAACTGGGTCAACTGATCGAGGGTCAGCAGACAAAAACTGGCAATGATCAGATTCATCAATGTTGCCAGTGCAAATGTACTTATGTCCGAAAGATACCGGTCGCCGACTACCCAATACGAGATTATCGGAATAAACCAGGGAAACAACAGCAGGAAGTGCCATTGGCTTTGCTTCCGCAACCGGGGAAATCGTTGAAGTAAGTTTCGTAAAGCGGATCTCATGGAACGACTGTCTCCTTAAAGCTAGGGGTTTTGGCACACGTAGATGCGGGCAAACGGTTTAACTGCCAAATTCCAGGGTTGAATTGATGCTAAAAAGCCATGAAGCGGGATTTTTCTGGCTACTTCCTGGTACATCACTAACTAGTCTGTTGCCGCAGGTAGGTGGGAAGTAACGGCAGTGAAACCTCGAACTGAGTATCGGTTTCGGTCACCTGTACATCCTGCTGACTCCATTGACGGTATTTTGTCATGAGCGTGGCCAGCCGGGTCTGCGATAAATCCATACGGACGGGTTTGCGCTGTAAGGAATTCCGGACGACCAACCGGTTTTCCGGCGTGGTTTCGATCCGGATTTGTAACGGTTTGGCAGCACTCATGCTGTTATGTTTGATGGCATTGTCGATCAACGTCTGGAGGGTTAACGGAGGAAGCAGGTGATCTCCCAAAACCGCATTGACAGCTAGTTCGACACGCAGACTTGCCCCATACCGAGTTTGGAGCAGGTCGGAATAGCTGGTTATGAAATCAAGTTCCTGCTGAAGCGAGACGTGTTGGTGCGTATTTGCCTGAAGCAGATACCGGTATACTTTTGAGAGCTGGTCGACAAACGCTTCGGCTCGCTGCTGGTCTTCGCCGATCAGCGAGGAGAGGGAGGTCAGGCTATTAAACAGAAAATGCGGATTAATCTTCATTTTAAGGGTATCAAGCTGGTGCTGAAGCGTGGCTTGTCGCAGCAACTCGTTTTCGGTTTGGTCGAGATACCATTGACGATAGGTATAAAAGGCATTCAGGGCGACACAGAAACAGAGATCGAAAACCAGGCCCAGGACCAGAATGGGTTGAACGGTTTTCCAGGAAAACGGAACGCCCAGATCCGGAAAAAGACTGTAAGTGTACACATCCAGCCCGGCCAACCCGACTGTCAGCAACCCAACCAGCGCCACCATCACCAGCGTCCGGAGCGTCGATTGGTGAGCCCCCGGATACCGGCGAATGACTCCACGGACCGCCAGGGTCAACGTAATAACCGAAAACCAGTACAGAACAAAGATAAGAGCCGTCCCCAGCAGAAATGTATCTCCTTCTTCGAAATAACGGGGACCGATAAAGTAGTAGTTACCAATTGGAAACAGCACGGGCATCATCAACAGATGGTACCCAAGTTCCCAGCGGGAAAAGAACGAAGTAAGTCGTCGGAGAGACGGGTGAATCATGAGCAAGGCCATCAAGAGGCCAAACGTTCAAAGTTTTCCTAAAGTTACGGTTTTTGAACGATATCGGGATGCAAAGAGAAAGTATACCTGCTCACCGTGACACTGCAAAGAGCAGAATTGTGTAACCGAAAGCCCTGTTTTGCACGAAACGTTGTCAAAGTTTTCAAATTTGGAACATCTTTGTGCCAGTTGTTTCCGCCAATTGTTTTATTTCATGAATTTCCAAACCCAGACTGCTGTTGTAACCGGTGCGGGGATCGGCATTGGATTCGCCATTGCCCGCGAACTGGCCCGGCAGGGCGCATCTGTTCTGCTCAATGACCTTGACGAATCCCTGGCCGAGCGGGCAGCCGCAGCCATCCGGCAGGAGGGTGGCCGTTGCGTGGCCTGTGCGGGCGATGTTTCCGACGTGACGTTCATCCAGAAGCTGGTCGACCGGGCCGTCGCTGAATTCGGTAAATTAACCATCGTAGTGGCCAATGCCGGGATTACCATTTTTGGCGATTTTTTTGACTATCAGCCCGATGCTTTCCAGAAAGTGGTTGATCTGAACCTGCGGGGTAGTTTTTTTCTGACCCAGTTGGCTACCCGGCAGATGCGCACCCAGCGTGAAGGTGGTAGTATTCTGTTGATGTCGTCGGTCGTGGGCCATCAGGCACATCCGGGTCTGGCGGCTTACGCCATGACGAAAGCCGCCTTGGAGATGTTAGCCAAAAATCTGGTGCTGGATTTGTCGCCGTATGGGATCAATATCAACGCGGTAGCTCCCGGCGCGACACAAACCGAACGGACCCTGGACGATCCGACCTACGTGCCAATCTGGTCGCGCATCACGCCAATGGGCCGCCCGGCGACCGTCGAGGATATTGCGAATGCCGCCCTGTTTCTGGTGGCTCCCCAGTCAAGGCATATCACGGGCCAGAGTCTGGTTGTCGATGGCGGCTGGACGGCCGTCAGCCCTCCGCCGGTAGCCGAATAAACTCAAAAACAGCCAACGGGCCGGTTTTAGGTGCCCGGATACCAATGCCCAAAAACCGTTTGTGTATATCCGTTTATTGGGCTAAGCCAATTAACCGTAAATCTTATGTCGTTAACTTAAAAGTTTTAGAAATCCGATAAAAAGGTACTTTCCGGTTTTAAATCTTTCGATTTATAACATATATTTGCTAGTATCTATAGTATAACTAAAATAGGGTTAAGTTTATGCAACCTCTTCAATCGCGCATCTGGGACGGTCAGAAAATGCACTACCTGACCGGACTACCCTTAACCACAGAACCTTTTCTGACCATCTGGTTGCAGGATGCTCTGGCGCTGGCCAGCCAGTTCCCGGAAACGGACGAGTTGACGCAGACCAACAGCGCTTCCTGGCGGTTGATGCGCACCATCGGTCAACCGGATCAGCTGGGAACGTTGTTGTACGAAAATGACTTGGTCGAGTGGGACGGTCGTATCTTCGAGATTGCGTGGTCGAGCCAGCGGTGTGGGTACGCCCTGTTTCAGCCTTTCGGAACCGGCGGTTTTCCGGCGTTTTCGCTTAGTGCTCCGCACGCCCGCCAACTGCGGGTTCTGGGCAACCGGTTTGAAACGCCCCAGTTGATGGAACGGCGGTTTTTGCGGCAGGCAGCATGATGAGAACCTGCTAAATGGACTTTGGTCTTTCCCGTTCGAAAAAGGCCATAAGATCAAATCTTATAGCCTTTTTCGAACGGGAAGTAGAATTGGAAATATTTGAGCTAATTGCGTTCAACACGATTGGTGATGTTGTATGAGATTCCCAGAAAAAGGGAGGGTCTCAAGACTTTTTCAGTTAAGTCGTCAATTTTTGTTGAATCAATGGGATAGTCGTCTCCCCGGATATAGCCTGCTTTTAACCGGTTGACTTGTAGGAAACTGACACCACCATTAATCATAAGACGCTCTGTTTTTCCCAGAACAAGAGAACCGCCCAGGTAATACGCTGCTGTGAGTGCGTTTTCTTCCTTGAACCCTGCGCCAACTCCCATCATGATTCCGGCGGCATAACTCTTGCCGGTACGCTGGTAAGCATGAAGCATGGCGGCCACGCCCGGGCGCAGGAAATTGGAGTTTGCGCCCCGGGTCAAGGCTCCCTTTCCATCTGACGTTGGCTTTAAATAATACCGTTCATCCCTGGCTTCGTATCCCACGGAAAAATTTGATCCTACGCTGAAATCGGCTTTCCAGCCTTTTCGAACGGGAATTTCTACGTTTACTTCTTTTGATGCTTCATGTGGCAGTAAAGCATTGGTTTGATCAGGCTCGATGGAAATGGTAAAAGCCAGGTAATCGCCTTCTGCTTGGATTGCCGGTGAGATGACTGAAAAGTTTTTGGGATCCAGCAGGGCATTTTGCAGGAGGTCGACATCTTCAATCAACTTGATCAAATCTTCCTCATCCACATCATGATACCCTTCTTCAAATCGTTCGAGAGCGCTTTCAATACGTTCGTCATCGTCGGTGGATGGCGTACTTTTAGCCGCCTGTTTAGCCGCTTCATACTGCATTTCTGCTTTTTGGTAAGCGTCCATAAAACCCTGGACGTGAGCCTGCATAACCGGGACAGTGAATCGAGTCGGCAATGTACCAAGCATTGTACTGTGATTACGCCAATTCTGTTTGGCAATCGAAATAAGAGTAGCTCTTCGGTATTTTATTGACCGAACCGCATTGGCTTCAACCACAAACAAACTGCATAGCCTCACCAACTCATCCATGACTACTCGAAAGTTTCCGGCGGTAGCGACCTTTAACTTATCCATATCATTTTTAGCCGCTTCTGCTTTCGAGGCTCCTTCTGTTGCTTTTGAAGCCGATTGTGTAGGTTCAGGTAACCGGAATAAGGTCTGTAGTTCGGTTGGAATAGGCGTGACATAGGTGATGTTTGAGCCTTTAATTGTTACTTTATAGCGAAAGGTGTTAACATTATTTACCGTAAACTTGACCATTTCGCCGGTTTTTTGGGCGTTCAAATTGTCAACTATGCCTGTTTCGAAGTCAAATCGTTGACCATAGGCCAGCCGCATACTCACAGTTGCGACAAGGAATAAAGTTAAAAAGGGTTTCATGATAGGTCGGATTAAGGGGACATACTTTTTATTTGTGCTGGTCAAAGGCCTTCGTTCTGTCGATACCGGTTATTATAATCGATCGACGTTTTCCAAAAAATTCATGCTGGGGGCAAAGAAGTACTCTCCGCCTTTCATATGCACAAATTGGCCGAAGGCAGCGGATTTCAGGGTGCTGAGGTCCCCATATTTTGTGGCATAAGTACCCTCTACTCGGGGTAAACCCTGACCAATAATTGGATCCAAACCATCCAGTTTTTGGGGGTCAAAATTTGGAAATTTCGAATTGTTGGCCCAGGACTTCTGTATGAATTCAAATTGATTTTCAATACTGGCCTGGTAGCTCATGAACAGCAAGCCTACTCCTTTCTCGGGTTTGTTATAGATCTGACCGTCGCTCGGGTCGTCGGTGCGGGTGCCAAACGGGATGCCCCGCCGGGCCATCATATGCGTTTTAGCCTGGGAAACCCCACCCGGCACGTCCGAGCGTGGGTTGGTTTTTCGGGTGTGGCCGTGGAAAGGACACTTTGAGTTTTCGCTTTTTGTGTAATCAAAATTGTTCCAAACGGCCCCGTGAATCATTCCTTCGCGGTCACTCATTTCAATTGGTGTCCCATCTTCAAATCGGCCGACCAGCATAGCTCCGGCTCGTTCCCTGGCCTCATTCGTCAGCCCCAGTAGGTCGGCCAGCGCGCTTTCGGCCAGCTTGAAACCCTTCACATCCTGCTCCAGTTTTCGGAAAACGAAGTAGCTGCCAAACGCGCTGGCATTAGTCTGGTCAGCAAAAGGGTCTTTTACCAACACTAATTCCTTTTCGGCACTGGGGTTGAATTTAAAATCGGCCGCTGCCTTGATGTTGTTGGCGGCTTTGTAGGCATCCAGTTCATCTGTAAAAAACAGGGGCTGAGAGACTCCATCGACGTAGCCGAAGTGTTCGATTCCGGCCCCTTCGGCATTAAATAGCGCTTCGCCCCGTTCCAAGGTGGTGATGCGTCCGAAATCCCGGATAGACTCCCCGACCCGTTCAATGGCCTCCGTCAGGGCATCGGGATTTGCGTGGGCTAGTAACAACATGAAGTGGTTATCGGCCTGATGACCAATTTCCCACTCTGATGGACCTGGGTCATTAAGCTGGGCTTTCTTCATTCCCTGCTGAAAAGAGTTGTCCGAAAACCGGTTTTTGGCTCCTGTACCGAACAGGTACTCATACCCAGCCGCGCTGATGTGAACACAGGCAAATAAGCCGGTATCGACTTGCCCTTTGCTTTCTTTGAACAGGATGTTATTCCGCAACTGCTCATAACCGGAGTGAACAATGGCTTCTTTGCCGGTTACCAGGCTTTTTAACCAGGCTTTCGCTTCCGGAACCTGACCGGCATAGCCAAGGATAAACAAATTAGCCGTATGATGCCGACCGTGGGCTTTGAGAATGTTGCCCTGAATGCCTTCAAACAGGGGGCGGTTTTGCGGATCGAGTGGGTTTAACATGGGGAGTTTGATTTATTTTTTAGGTAAAACTTTAGTCAATACACCTTCTATAAAATCAGTTCCGGCGTACCCGGCGGCAATAATCGCGAGTTGGACTTCCTTCGTAAATTCGCCATCCGGGCGGCCCAGATTCGCCAAACAACCGGCGACGAAGCCGATAAACAGCGACAGCCAGAGTTGCCGGACATCAAAGTGGTTGTCGAAGGCGGTTTTGGCGTCTGCGGTACTGGTGGAGGCTTCCGCAGTGGCTTCTTCGCGCAATTTTTTCAAGCCGACAATGACCCGAATGCCCTGCCCAATCAGGCCGAGCAGTCCGCTCAGCAGAAGGTTGATCAGAATACATTCGGCCGAGGTACATTCAGCGTTCATCATTTTAGGAGATTAGAGGTTGATACCAGATGGTTACGGTGGGGAATTCGATGCGGCTCAGGGACCAGGTCCGGCATCACGGGCCTGTGTCCGCTGATTTCAATGAATATTTTTTCTTTTTTGGCGGTTTTGTTCAGCAATTTCATCAAGCTGTTCAGGGTGGCTCTCGAATTGCCGACCCGATTGGGGAGGATGCCGGAACCCACCAGCAGACAGCCTTCCGTGTGGGCCGCTACGTTGCCGCTGTGAATCCGGATTCCCTCAAAACCTGGTACGTTCAGGAGTAGCGGCAACTGCTTTTGAAACCGTTCCGAAAAACTAAGGATGATTTCGTACCTCCCTGTGGGGATGGCGGTTTTCCCGAAGACCTTGTTTGCCAGTAACTCGGAGTGGCTCATGGCGCTGTGCAGCCCACGCTCCCGGTCTTCCAGAACAAAACAGAAAAAATGCCCGTCGATCGAGAGCGCGCCCAGGGTCGACTGATCACTGAAATCCTTCCGAATCAGGCTGAGGTTCATGGGAATTAATTCCGTTAAGAAAGGTTTTGAATCACTAGGGTCGGACGAACGTTTCCGGCCGTTGACTAACCCAAAGGTCGATAAGCCATGCTTGTTACCAAATCCTTGATTCTGACGATTTTGTATCCTGTAATTTGAGGATATTTACCTGATTGAAAATAGGTTCATCTTGCGTAAGTTTGTTCCAAACCGGTTTCCTATGAAAAAACTTCTGCTTTTTTGCTGTTTACTGGCGGGAACGGGATCGGCGCTGGCGGGCGAAATTGATAGCCTGAAGCGGGAATTGAGTGCGTTTCGAATTAAGCCTGAAGGCCCTGCCCGCGACTCACTCCGCTGCCAGATTTTGATGGGACTCATGCGGGCTTACATGGATGTCGACGTTGATTCAGCCGAGTATTATAACCAGTTGTTACGCACATTTTGCCAGATGGCCAAACGGCCGAATGAACTAATTTATGCGTACCAATACAAGGGCTATCTGTATCAGGTTCGGGGCGATTATCACCAGAGTGTCTGGCACTATTTCAAAGCCCTCACGCTGGCAGATTCACTGGACCGCTACGCCCGGATGGCGGGATCGCACCGGGGACTGGCCCATGCCTACGCGAGTCTGAAGCAATTCGACAAAGCGAAACACCACATTTTGGAAGGGTTACGAATGCTCCGGAAAGAATCGGATGCCAACGTCGAACTGGGCATTCTGAACGTTCAGGGAGCCATGTACCGGGAACAGGGAAAACTGGCCGAAGCCCTGGCGGTTAACCAGCGGATGTATTCCCTGGCCCGGCGCGAAGGCGAAACCTGGTACGAATCGCACGGCTTACACGCGATCGGTTGGGTTTACATGGAAATGGGCGACCTGACTACTGCACTCCGTTGCTACGAACAGGCCCTGTCGCTGTGCCGACAAATCGGCAGTATCGACCTGGAAGGCAGCATTCTGCTCCATATTGTTGACGTATACGTCCGACGTCAGAAATGGAAAGTGGCGTTGCGGTATTGTTATCGGGCCCGCCAGACCGCCCGTCAGGTCAAAAACAGTAGCTTGGTGGCGGAAGCCGAAGAAAAATTATACCGGATTTTCCGCCAAACCAACCAGCCCGCCCCTGCCCTGGAAGCGTACGAAAATTTTGTGAACCTGAAAGACAGTTTGTCGAGGGAGAAAAACCAACACCGGATTGAAACGCTTCAGGCCCAGTATGATAATGAGCAGAAAACCAATGCCTTGCAGGCCGAACGGATGAGTCGGCTGGCCGAGCGGAACCGAAGCCTGCAACTTGCAAAAACCCGTGATGGCCTGTTTCTGGGCATCGTCGTGGTGGTGCTGATTGTCGCCCTGCTTTTCTGGAATAACCGGCGGTTGCAGGCCAAGAACCGGCAGATCAACCGGCAACGGGTCTTGTTGGAAATGGCCCGGAAAGAACTGGCCGATGTGAACAAAAACCTGGAAAACCGGGTGGAAGAACGCACCCGGGAGCTTGTGAAAGCCAATCAGGAATTGATCCGGAAGAATGAGGAAATTAAACAGGCTCACTACCGGGGGCAAACGGTTGAGCGCAAACGTGTTGCGCTCGAATTGCATGACAATCTGAGCAGCCTGCTGAGCGCGGTAAGCATGAGCATGCAATCGATTAATCCGAAAAACCTCACGGAACCGGAGCAATCGGTCTACCAAACCGTTCGGCAACTGATTCAAAACGCCTATGCCGAAGTCCGGAATATTTCGCACAACATTCTGCCCGCCGAACTCGAACGGGAAGGACTGACCCGCACCTTGAGCACGCTGGTCGACAAACTAAACCAAAGTTCCCCCTTGCAAATTTCGCTGACCATCACCGGTTTGCAGGAACGGCTGCCCATCGAAATCGAATTCAACCTTTACAGCATTACGCTGGAATTACTTAACAACGTCATCAAACACGCCCAGGCTACTACGGTCGGCATAAGCCTGTTCCGGACCGATGCCGGGGTCGACCTGACGGTCACCGACGATGGCATCGGGCTGCAACCCAGTCAGGCCAAACGGGGTATCGGGTTGCAGAACATTCAGACCCGGCTGGACGCCCTCGGCGGTACCTTCAACACGGTTTTACCCAGTGAAAAGGGCACCTGGATACTTATAAAAATTCCCATTGAAACCGTGAGGATCAATGGGAATCTTCCATAAAGCGATTTCAGACCAATTAGCCACGGGATTTGGGCGGTCCCGATGGGTTCATCTCGGGAGAGTCCGTTGAGGCCTGGAGGGTGTCCCAGTCGCCAATCCCAGGGTTCAGGTGCCTGATGGTAGCAATATTTTGATCAAAACCCTCTTTGTTAAATTCGGCAATTAGGTTGATATCAAGTACTTTAACTACTTCGTCTTTGTGTAAATACACATAAATCGGTTTTAAGGCCGAAATAGGCTCAAATTTATCATCAAGGGGAGTCAGGACCAGGGCCGGACCCGGTTTGGCCGCTGCTGGATCGGTTTCGGTCAACGATTGAGGGTCGCTGATGTACCCAAGCTGGACGCGTCCCTGTAACAAAATGTACTTTAATGTGGAATTAGTTGTTTGGGGGATGGGGTAAGGAATTGGATTTTCCATCTGTAAAGCGAGCGTTAAAAGTGAAACAGTTTGGTTAGATAAGATTATATTTAATCGCGTACTTCACCAACCCAATCGTAGTCTGTACGCCGAGCTTCTGCATCAGGTGCTTGCGGTGCGTCTCCACGGTGGTCGGGCTGATGAAAAGTTTCTCGGCAATCTGCGTTCCCGAATATTCCTGCGCAATCAGTTTCAGCACATCCAGTTCGCGCTGTGTAATCGCAATTTTCTGCGGTTTTTCGGCATCGGGCGTAAACTCGATACCGGTGTCGTTGGCTAGTTGCAGCATCACCTGTTCACTGTAAAATTTGTTGCCTTTGGTAACCAGCTTCAGGGCGGTTTCCAGTTCATGCCGTTCGGCGCTCTTCAGCACATAGCCGTCGGCCCCGGCCCGGATGGCTTCCTTGATCGCTTCGGGCTGATCGGCCACCGTCAGCAGGCAGATTTTGACCTGCGGAAACCGCTGACGGAGCTGAAGCGTGAGTTCAATCCCGCCCATAACGGGCATCTGCACGTCGGAAACGACCAGATCAATGGTGGGATCAACTTCCAGGGCAGTTAGCACCTGTTTTCCGTTCGTGTGTTTGGATACCACCTCAACCCCTTCGATACTCGCAAGAAGCAGGGCGAGGCTGTCCAGTAAAATTCGGTGGTCTTCAGCAATAAGAATGCGCATAAGCTTGACTGTCAGTACTACAATCTGGTCAATAAACCACCATACACCAACCGCTATCAATCAAAATGTCGATTTTTACCGGTATGTGCTCCTGACCTGAAAAGAAGGTGGGGTGGATATAGATTTGATGGTAAAGGTCGGGGACGGAACCGTGCGATTCCATCCCCGGGTTTACGGATTTTACATCCTTAAATTTGAGGATATTCGCGAGGCTAATTCATCAGTTGCAGGCGTTTTTCCCGATTGGAGGATGCCGACCGCATAAACGTCAATTCAGGCATAGCAGCTTGTTTGCTGCTGTCGAGAATGCGCGCCAGCGTGGCTTCCACCGTTGGCCGGTCGTCGTCGAAATCGCCGTGGTGCCGGGCCGTCGACTTCTTGCGCGGATCTTTCGACTCCGTGTTGGGCGATTGAATCCATTCGGCCCGTTTGGTTTTGAACAGCGCGGTCAGTTCCGGGTCTTCTGCGACAAACTTCGCCATGCCCAGAATGGGTTCGCCGTCCCGGAAAAGCGGAATCCGGGGTTTGGCTTCAAACGCGTTGGACACCAGATAAAGCAGCGACTTGTTGTAAATTCGGGCGCAATGATCGTCCTGCTCGGCTTCATCGGTCAGGGTGAAAAGCGAAAACCGGTTGATTTTCCCCGATTGCAGCGAGGGCATGTACAACTCTTTGAAAAGTTTGACGGTAATCGCCGGTGCCCACAGGGTACAGGAGGCAATTTTTAATCCGAATTCGTCCGTCAGGGCCTGCACAACCGGCGCATGAAAGATACTGCCCGCGCTATGGCCGACAACATGAATTTCAACGTCTTCTTTTTTCGCCAACTCGGCCAGTTGTTCCAGGGCGAGCCGGGCACCACCGGTTTTCCGCATGGCCAGGCTGGCGTTTTCTTTCATTTCATCCCACTGCATTTTGCCCATCAGCAGCCGGGCAACCGGTTCCAGGGCATCGTCGAGCCGGTCGAGCATAAAGTCTTTGCTGGCATCCAGAATTCCTTCGGGGCGCCGACGTTTCAGGGCATCCTGCAAAATATTCGTGGCCGTCGACCAGAAATCGGTGTGCCAGATGAAGGAAATCGGGTAAATTTCGGCTTCCAGCAAGGCCGGACGGTAGTCGGCCAGTCGCTGGACGGCCGCTTCTTCACCGACCAAACCGCCGTGAGCATAGAACAAAATCCGCTTCTTTTTCCAGTTTTTGGTTTTCTCGGGGAAATCTTCCTGAAAAATTGTTTCCACCTCGGCGGCTGAAGTGCCAAAACTGCCGCCCTCATTCAGCCGCCCGTCGTTACCGATGCTGATGATGTGGGGACGAAGTTCGGAGAAGGCGTAGGCGTTGGACTTGCCGGAAGCCGCTGCGTTGCTGATGGCCACCGACTGCGGTTCGGCCAGCCGGATTGGCGCTCCCAATCGGGCCACCCACACGTCCGTTCCATTGACCAGCCAGTCGTCGTAGGTAATCAGGGCAAAACCGCCACTGCCCCAGTCCGGCCCCCAGGAGTTCTGAATCCAGAAACCGCGCTCTTCGTAGGCAACAATAGCAAACGCGTGCCCGCCCAATACCTGGTTCGAGAATCGGATAATCCCGCTTTCGTTTACCTCCTGCCAGCCCTGGTGGACCGTTGCGGTGGCATACAAAATGCCCACTTCGGCCATCGCGCTGTGCATCGCCACCAGGTCTTTGTGATTCACCCGGTAGTAAGCGCCCAGCGGCCGCTTGCGGGCATCGGAGGTACGCCTTTCGGTCAGACGCTCATTTTTGGCTGTGGCTACGTAGGGCCAATGTTCATCGGCGCAGATGCCGTGTTTGTGCCAGCCTTTCATGGCACCCCTCGCGCTGGAACCGCTGTAATCTTCCCCGGGCCATTCGTCATACCGCCGGGCCATTTCATAAATCATGCGTGCGCTCACCGGAACCGGGTCGGGTACAACTTTCCGCCGAAGCAGCAGGTAATTGGCCACCGTTGCCAGCCCGAAACCGGTGCAGGCTCCTTCCTGACCCTGGTCCAGAATCGGGACTTTCCAGTTTAGGTATTCCTCCAGATCGATGCGAACCGGAACTTCATACAGATTGGAGACGTAAATTTTGTCGCGAAAATCAAGCGTATCAGGCCGGGCCGTAAACTGTCGTTCAATGGGTTTCTTGCGGGCAGACATAGGAAGTTAAGAGTTAGGAGTTAAGAGTTAAAAATGGGGGTAGGTCAGGGAGATTTTTTGGCCTGGGCTTCGAGGATGAGCTGTAACTGAGCTTTTTCTTCCGTTACGTGGTCATAACTGCCTTGTCCTAAGGTGGCTAGCTTTTTCAGATTTGCTGAATTGACAACGTTTCGGCCAAAGGTTAACACCGTTAAGTGAATGTCTTTTCGGGCGTGTTCTCCGACCGATTCATAGGTGGACTCGCTGATCGGAAACTCCCCGTCGGTGGCCAGGATGATGCGGTTGTTGCCGCCCAAAATGAAGTGTTTGTCGGACACTTTGTAGGCGGTTCGGAGGCCTTCGTTGCCGTCGGTTTCTCCGGTCGATCGGAGTTGGTCGATGGCGTGGGCAATTTCTTCCCGATTAGAACCGGAGGTTGGCGGCAGGACTACTTTGCTCTTTCCTGAGTATACCACAACCGAAACCTGGTCTTCCGCCCGCAACAGCGGCAGCAGGGATTTAATGGATTTTTTTAACAACGGCAGCTTGTACGGCGATTCCATCGACGCCGACACGTCGAGCAACAACACCAGGTGGTTGGTAGCAAAACCGTCGAGGGTCAGAGCGGCTTCGGTCGGCACCGGCTTCGGTTCTGCAGGGACTCGTTCGGGTTCAGAGACGTTGGGGGACTCAACCGGTTTCGCGGGTATCGGACGTTGAAAAGCAAACCAGTTCGGCTGGTTGATCATTTTCAGTACCCCGGTTTTTGCCAGTTCGCTGAATTTGTTGTATTCATACACCAATTGGTTGTTGTAGAAGTAATAAAACGATTCGTAGGGATGCGAACCGTAATACGCACCCATTGCCGGAATCGGTTTTACGTTTGGCACCAACTCCGCAAACCGCCCGGAGTTTTCGGCCAGGTCCTCATACGGCGAATACGGGCACAAACCGTTGTTTCGTCCGTAGCGCGTGAGCCCTTTTAGGTTTTTGTATTCGTCGGTAATCAGCGTCCGAACTTCGTTTTCTGCCGTTTTGGTGTCTGGTAATTGACCGGTTTTACCCTTAAAATAATCCTTCATTCCGAATAAAACCGCCCGGTCCAAATCCAACGCTTTCAGCAGCGCCTGACCCGCCACGTGCCATGAACTGGTGGGATTGCCCGGTTTATAACTCTCGTGAATCCGGCGCACGTCGGCATATAATTGCTCCTTTTTCTGGTCGAAGGTGTCGAACAAAACCGCGTACCGGTCCAGAATGGCGTCCGAGCGCTCCAGCCGGTCCTGTTCGTACTGTTTCGCCTGGGTGTAGCCAATCAGCTCGATGCTCAGGCCGTCCATCTCCTTCAGGATGTTCATCAACACCTCGGCCTGCGAATTGAGGACGGTCCGGTAGGGCTCGGGAACGGCCCGGCTCCGGTTAACCAGCAAGGAATAGTCGGCCGCCGGAATTTTAAACTCATCGTGCCGATACGTCAATGGGCCGCGCCGACGGTGCCATTCCGGATAGCGGTGGTACTCAGCTTCTGTCTGATAATTCCGCGCCTGAAGCTGGAGATGATTCATCTGCCGCAGCGACTCGTTGATGAATTCCACGTACGCATTCAGGGCGTGGAAGGTAGCATCGGGAGCCGGACTGGCCGACGGTTTTGTCTGGAACGGAATCAGGGGGGCGTCTTTAAACGGGGGAGTACGGGTAATTCGCGGTGCTTCTGCCTTCGGGGCTTCCAGCGCAAAAACCGGACTGAATTTTGGGTAGTCGAGCAAGTGCCGGGCTGGTTTGCTGTAGTTGACAAACGACTCGTAAAAAGCCAGCAAATCGTTGTTGTAGTGGTTGATCAGGCTGAGATACACCTCGTTTCCGTGCCGGGCCGACTGCCGGGCGGCAAAGGTGTAGTTGTTGATTGCGGTTTGTTTTACATCCTGAATCGAGTGCAGGGCGCTTTTGAACGAACCAATCATGCTGGAAGCCGGGTAAGCGATACCGGTTTCGTCGCCAAAACCGCTCAGTTTTCGGGCGTCGGCCAGCATGCTGTCGCGGATACTGTCGACGGGCCAGTCGGCTTTCAGGCTTTCGTCGAGGTAATACGGCCAGAGCGCCATCGTTCGTTGTTCGCGCTGCAAAATCTGGTGCATTTCGCGCTCCAGTTTCAAGTAAGGGTCGCGGGCATCATAGGGCTGGTGCTGGCGGTAAATCCGCTGAATCTGGCGGTACATGGCATCTCGTTTGCGGCTAATCTGGCCCGCTTTTTTTTGCAAGTCGGCCAGCAATTCATCCGATTTTTTCAGCCCGTCGCGCTGGTAATCTTTTAGTCGGACGTAGGTTTCCAGTGCTTTTTCCGATTGATCAAAGGCTTCGAGCAACTGCCAGAGGGCTTCGGTTTCTTTATTCAGTAGCTGAAATTCCTGGGCGCTTAGACCAGATTGGGCGGTTTCGAGGGCTTTCCGGTATTCGTATTCTTCCAGTGGGCCCGACGATGATAAGCGGAGTAGCGTTTCCGTTTTTTTTCGAACCTGTTGACTGGCTTCGTAGTAGGAATCGAGCATTCGCATCCGCTCGAAAACCACATCGGCCGAGCGGTTCAAAAAGGCAACGTAATGATTTAGCGCCTGCGTGGGTGGGTTCCGCTGAGCGAAAACCGGGCTGAACGCAGCGGCAAATAACAGGGTCAGGAAGACGGTGGTGTGCATAATGGTTTCAGAATCAACCGGTCCGCAAGTTCTGATCTTTGTTGCAGGATACTGTTACCGTTCACGAAAAACCGCCCGGATATGCGGTTCCAATTGGACCGTGCTGCGACAACAATCCGGCATTTTCTTGAAAATTGACACTATTTTTCCCGGAATACGGTAATTCCGGGGCGGTTTTGACTTCTATGGATAAATTAATGCCCTTTCGCCTGTTTCCCGATTTTTCCTGACCAATGATTCAAATCAACAACGCCCTTCAACCGGCCGACTTTACCACCCGACTTCAACAGTTCTGGGACTTATCCGCCCAAAAAATTAACCTGATCGACACCCACTACGACACCGCCAAAGGCTCCCCGGTTTTCACGGTGCAGGGTCATTACACCACGCGCGGCTGGACCGAGTGGACGCAAGGCTTCCAGTTTGGTTCATCCATCCTGCAATTCGACGCCACGGGCGATACGCATTTTCTGGAAACGGGTCGGCAAAAAACGCTCACGGTCATGGCTCCGCACATCAGCCACGTCGGCGTCCACGACCACGGGTTCAATAACGTCAGTACGTACGGCAACCTGCTGCGACTGATGCACGAAGGCCGGATTGCCTTCAACGAGTGGGAAAAGAATTTTTACGAACTGGCGCTCAAAATCTCCGGGGCCGTGCAGGTCAACCGCTGGACGACCATCAAAACCGGCGCAGGATCGTCTGCCGGTTTTATCCACTCCTTCAACGGGCCGCATTCGTTGTTTGTCGACACCATCCGCTCGTGCCGGGCTGTGGTGCTGAGCCATAGCCTGGGTCACGTTTTTCAGGGCGAGGGCGACGTGGTGATCAACCTGCTCGACCGGGCGCTGCAACACATGAAAGCCACCGCCGACTACTCAGTTTTCTACGGCGAGGGCCGCGATACGTACGACCTCTGGGGCCGCACGGCGCACGAAAGTGTATTCAACACGAAAGACGGGAATTTCCGCTGCCCGAATTCACAGCAGGGCTACACCGGTTTCTCGACCTGGACGCGCGGCCTGGCCTGGGCCATGTGCGGTTTTGCTGAACAACTGGAATTTCTTGATACCTTCGAAAAATCGGATCTGGAACCGTTCGGCGGCTGGATGGTTATCGAAGCCTACCTGCTGAAAGCCGCCCGGGCCACCTGCGATTTCTACATCGAGCACACGCCGGTGAATGGCATTCCGTACTGGGACACGGGTGCGCCCGGTCTGACAAAAATGGGTGATTACCTCAATCGGCCCGCCGATCCGTACAACGATTTCGAACCGGTCGATAGCTCAGCGGCTGCCATCGGGGCGCAGGGAATGCTTCGTCTGGGCAAGTATTTGTCCGAAAAAGGAGAGATCGAAAATGGCCTTCGGTACTGGCAGGCGGGATTAACGGTGTTAGATTCGCTGTTTGCTGAACCCTACCTGAGCACCGATCCGGATCACCAGGGATTGATTCTGCATTCCATCTACCACCGGCCTAACGGCTGGGATCACGTTCCGCAGGGCAGCAAAATTCCGTACGGCGAATCGAGCATGTGGGGCGACTACCACGCCCGCGAAGTGGCGCTGTACCTCCAGCGGATACTGAAAAACGAAAAATACTACACCTTTTTCGGTGCCCTGGCATGAGTACGACCCAACCCACCGAACCGGCATTCCGGGAATCTCCATTCGGGGAATCTCCATTCGGGGACTTTTCAAAACTGTGCGTGCATACGATCACGACCAAACCGTGGTCGGTTGAGGAAGCCGCCGAGCAGTTTGCCCGCTCGGGCATTGGCGGGATAACCGTGTGGCGCGATGCCCTCGCCAACCGAAACATTCACCAAACCGGCCAACTCCTGCGGGATCACAACCTGACCATCGTATCGTTATGCCGGGGCGGTTTTTTCCCGAACCTGGAAGCGGCTGGTCGTCAGGCGGCCATCGACGACAACCGCCGGGCCATCGACGAAGCCGCGGAACTGGGCGCACCCCACGTCGTGCTGGTGTGCGGGGCTGCACCGGGTCAGCCGCTGACGGAATCCCGCAAGCAAATCCGCGACGGCATTGCTGCCCTGTTACCCCACGCCGAAGCCAATAATGTCCGGCTGGCGATTGAACCTTTACATCCGATGTATGCCGATAATCGCTCGGCAATCAACACCTTAGGGCAGGCCAACGACATGGCCGAGGAGCTCAATTCGCCGTATGTGGGCGTGGCCGTCGATGTCTATCACCTCTGGTGGGACCCGACGCTGGAGCAGGAAATTTACCGCTGCGGTAAAAACGGGCATTTGTATGCTTTCCATATCTGCGACTGGAAAACGCCGACGCTCGATCTGCTCAACGACCGGGGGCTGATGGGTGAGGGCTGCATCAACGTTCGCCAGATTCGGTCGTGGGTCGAAGCCGCCGGTTTTGGTGGATTCAACGAAGTCGAAATCTTTTCAAACCGGTATTGGGCGGAAGATCAGAAGGAATTTCTGGAAAAAATCAAGCACGGTTATTTGTACCATTCGTGAAAAATACCCCTAAATCCCCTGAAGGCCGGGCGGCCGGTGCCGGACTTTTTGCATCCGGATGTTGCTGTGTCCAAGTCCCCTTCAGGGGATTTAGGGGTATTTTTATCCATTAAACCATTCAATCATTGTTAACCATTAAGCCATCCATTTACCAGTGAAAGAACACAAAGTCGGTATTATCATGAACGGCGTTACGGGCCGGATGGGTACCAATCAGCACCTGCTGCGCTCCATTGCTGCGATTATGAAACAAGGTGGCGTTCGGGTTGGATCGGACGAGGTCATTATGCCCGATCCGATTCTGGTGGGCCGAAACGCCGATAAACTCGAAAAACTCTGCCAGCAGTCGGGCGTCACGCGAATGACAACCAACGTCGATGAAGCCCTGGCCGATCCTAATAACCTCATTTATTTCGATGCCCAGACCACCGGTCGCCGGGCTGAGGGCGTCCGCAAAGCCGTCCAGGCCGGAAAACACGTTTACTGTGAAAAACCGACGGCCGTCAGTACCGAGGTGGCGCTGGAATTGTACGAACTTTGCAAAGCCGCCGGTTTGAAAAACGGGGTCGTGCAGGACAAACTCTGGCTACCCGGTTTGCTGAAGCTGAAGCGGCTGATTCAGAATGACTTCTTTGGGAAGATTCTGTCGGTTCGGGGCGAATTTGGCTACTGGGTGTTTGAAGGCCATACCATTCCGGCCCAACGGCCTTCTTGGAACTACCGCAAGGAAGACGACGGCGGGATCATTGTCGACATGCTCTGCCACTGGCGGTATGTACTCGACAATATTTTCGGCAAAGTGAAAGCGGTTTCCTGCCTGGGGGCGACGCACATTCCGGAGCGGATCGATGAGCTGGGAAAACCGTATGTCGCCACCGCCGACGATGCCGCGTACGCGACGTTTGAACTCGAAGGGGGCGTCATTGCGCAGTTCAACTCCTCCTGGACCACCCGCGTCCGGCGCGACGACCTGCTGACGTTGCACGTGGATGGCACAAAAGGATCGGCGGTGGCCGGGTTGCGCGAATGCTACATTCAGCACTACGGCAACACCCCAAAACCGGTCTGGAACCCCGACATTGAACAGCCGATCAAGTTTTTTGAAGGCTGGGCCAAAGTGCCGGAGCAGGAACCGTTCGACAACGCCTTCAAGGTTCAGTGGGAATTATTCCTGAAGCACGTCGTGAAAGATGAGCCGTTCCCCTGGGATCTGCGGGAAGGTGCCAAAGGCGTTCAGTTGGCCGAAAAAGGCATCGAAAGCTGGGAAAAACGGTGTTGGATCGACATTCCGGAGTTATGAGAAAAGTAGCTTTCGTAACGGGTGGTAGTCGGGGAATCGGCTATGGCATTGCCGAGCACCTGGCGAAAGCCGGTTTTGACCTGGCGATCAACGGCGTTCGTCCGGAAGAAGCGGTTGGGGAAGCTCTCAACGGTTTGCAGGAACTGGGAGCCGACGTAATTTACTGTCAGGGCGATATTGCGTCGAAAGACGATCGTAGCCGGATGCTGGAGCAGATTAGGGCGCATTTTGGCCGTTTGAATGTGCTGGTCAACAACGCGGGCGTAGCCCCGAAAGAGCGCCGGGACATTTTGGAAGCAACGGAAGAAAGCTTTGAGTACGTACTCTCGACCAATTTGCAGGGCGCATACTTTCTGACGCAGGCGGTGGCCAACTGGCTCGTACAGCAAAAAACGGAAAGCGCTGATTTCGAAGGAGGTATCATTACGATTTCCTCGATTTCGGCGACGGTGGCGTCGGTCAACCGGGGGGAGTACTGCATTGCGAAAGCGGGTCTGAGCATGGCGACGCAGTTGTTTGCGGCTCGCTTGGGTGAGTTTAACATTCCAGTGTACGAAGTTCGGCCGGGCATCATCCGCACAGACATGACGGCGGGTGTGGTTGGCAAATACGACAAACTGATCGACGAAGGGCTGACCATCCAGAAGCGCTGGGGGTATCCCGACGATGTGGGCCGGGCGGTGGCCGCACTGGCCCGCAACGACTTCCCGTACTCCACCGGCCAGGTGATCATGGTGGATGGCGGGATGACGATTCCGAGATTGTAAGTTTGAGTGAGGTTGTTACACAGGGTTAATCAGGGAACATCAGAGGTAACCGGAGTATCCCTGATAACCTCTGATGTCCTCTGATCAACCCTGTGTAACAACAACCTTAAAATTCTCCTAAACCCCCTAAACCATGAAAAACGCAGACTCCCGGAGGACTTTCCTCAAAACCGCAGCCACCGGCTCTCTGGCCGTGCTGGCTTTGCCAACCATTATTCCGGCGCACGCTTTCGGCGCTAACGACCGCATCCGGGTCGCCGTCATCGGCGTCAACGGGCGCGGTAAAAGCCACATTTCCGGATTTTCCGCTTTGCCCAACGTGGAGGTGGTCACGCTCTGCGATGTCGACAACGTAGTGTCGGCCCAGCGCGCGGCTGAGTTCGAAAAAACGTATGCCCGTAAAGTGAAAACCGAACAGGATTTGCGGAAGGTGTACGACGACAAGAACATCGATGCCGTGAGCATTGCCACGCCCAACCATTGGCACGCGCTGGCGGCCATCTGGGCCTGTCAGGCCGGAAAGGATGTGTACGTTGAAAAACCGGGTACACACAATTTGCGCGAAGGCCGAAAATTGATCGAAGCGGCTGCGAAATACAATCGCATCGTGCAGCATGGGGTGCAACTCCGCAGTTCGACGGCCATTCAGGAAGCCATCAAACACCTGCGCGACGGCCTGATCGGGAAGGTTTACATGGCACGGGGCCTGGTGTACAAATGGCGTCCGGATATTGGCAATCAGGGCAACGGCCCGGTTCCGGAAGGACTGAACTGGGATTTGTGGCAGGGACCGGCCAAAGCCCGGGCGTTCAGCAAAAACTACGTCCACTACAACTGGCACTGGTTCTGGGACTACGGCAACGGCGACATCGGAAACCAGGGCATTCACGAAACCGACCTCGCTATGTGGGGCCTGGATGTGGGGTTGCCCGAAGAAATCAGTTCGGCCGGGGGGAAATACCTCTGGAAAGACTGCAAGGAAACGCCGGAAGTGCTGACGTCGACCTACAATTACCCCAAAGAAGGCAAGGTGATTCAGTTTGAAGTGCGTCCGTGGATGACCAACAAGGAAGATGGCGTCGAAGTTGGCAACCTGTTTTACGGCGACAAGGGCTACATGGTCATCAATGGTTATAACGATTATAAAACTTTCCTGGGCAAAGAGCGCACACCGGGTCCGGCGGGCCATGCGGGGGGCGACCACTACCTGAACTTCATCGAAGCTGTGCGCTCGCGCGATAAATCAAAGCTGAACGGTCCGGTCGAAACCGCCCATTTGGCGTCGGGGCTGGCCCATTTGGGGAACATTGCCTACAGGTTGGGTCGGCAGTTGAAGTTTGATCCGAAAAAAGAAGAATTCATCGGCGACTCCGAAGCCAATTCGCACCTGAGCCGCCAATACCGCGCCCCCTACGCGCTGCCGAAGCAAGTATGATTTTTCGTTTAAGGTTTGACGTTTAAGGTTTAACGTAGCCTGAATATCCACTTAAACTTCGTCTGAACACCTTAAACCTCATTCGGACAACCTTAAACGTCAAACCTTAAACCTTAAACGAAAAAATGATTCCGCAACCGAAAACTGAAAAAAGCCTGAGTAGTCAATTGCTGCAATTGCCGGTCATTGTGGCCGCATTAGGCTACCTGGTGGATATGTACGATCTGTTTCTGTTCAGTGTCGTGCGGGTTCCGAGTCTGAAGGCGTTGGGCGTCGAAGGCCCCCAATTGTTGCCTGAAGGGATTGCTCTGCTGAACTGGCAGATGGCTGGGATGCTGCTGGGGGGTATTTTCTGGGGCGTTCTGGGTGATAAAAAGGGGCGGTTGTCGGTGTTGTTCGGGTCTATTCTGATCTATTCGCTGGCGAACATTGCCAATGGATTGGTTAACAGCCTGCCGATGTATGCGCTGCTGCGGTTTGTCGCCGGGGTAGGGCTGGCCGGAGAACTGGGCGCGGGGGTGACGCTCGTGACGGAAGTGCTGCCGAAGCAGATTCGCGGGTATGGAACCACAATCGTCGCGACGATGGGCGTTCTGGGTGCCATCCTGGCCTATTTCGTGGCCGACCTGTTTGCCTGGCGGGTGTCGTATTTTGTGGGGGGCGGTTTAGGCCTACTGTTGCTGATCCTGCGGGTGAACGTGTTCGAGTCCAGTATTTTTGAAGTGGTGAAAGAACGGCAGGTGAAGCGGGGCGACCTACTGATGCTGTTTAACCATTCCGGTCGGTTTTTGCGGTACATCCAGTGCATTCTGGTTGGCTTGCCGATCTGGTTCGTAGTCGGGATTCTGATCACCTTTTCGCCCGAATTCGGCGAAGCAATGGGGCTCGACGAACCGGTGGTCGCCGGAAAAGCCGTCATGCTGGCTTTTACCGGGCAGGTTTTTGGCGACATCGCCAGCGGTTTGTTGAGTCAGTACTTCAAAAGCCGCCGGAAAGTCATTGCCGGTTTTGTGCTGGTTTCACTAGTCTTCGTGCTGGTCTACCTGCTGGGATCGCTCAAAGACCTGAACACGTTCTACCTGGTGTGCGTCCTGCTGGGTGTAGCCAACGGTTACTGGGCCTTGTTCGTGACAATTGCGGCCGAATTGTTCGGAACCAACCTGCGGGCGACGGTGGCGACGACCGTGCCGAACTTTGTCAGGGGCGCAGTTATTCCGCTGACCTCCCTGTTTGTTTACGGAAAAGAACAGTTCGGTACGCTTAACAGCGCACTCGGCGTTGGTTTACTCACGACGGCTTTGGCACTGGTGGCCTTATACTTCATGGAAGAGACGTTCAAAAAGGATTTGAACTATGTAGAAACGGACTAGATTCGGGCCCATTTTTTCATTCCGACCGGGAGAGGTGGTGCAGGATCATGCGGGTGAGTGTGCCGGTATTGTACGGTTTAACGAGGACTTCATCGAGTCCGGCGCGCCGGGCTTCCTCGCCCACATCCTGGGCCAGGCTGGCTGTTACGGCGATAATGGGCAGGGTTTCCCGGCGCTCCCGCATGATGCGGGTGGCTTCGAAACCGTCCATAACCGGCATTTGCAGGTCCATCAGCACCAGTTGGTGGCGGGTTGAATCCAGCATGTCGACGGCTTCCCGACCGTTGTTCGCTACATCGACCGTAGCGCCCAGCCGTTCGAGCACACTTTTGGCTAATATAACGTTCATGGCGTTGTCTTCCACGAGCAGAATACAGATGTCTTTCAACGGTTTTTCGCCAGGCCCGGACTTGGTTTCGGTCATGGTTTTGGGGGAAGGAGGTACTTTGGGAAACGTCTGGGTAAAATAAAATCGGGAACCTTTGCCGGGGGCACTGCTCAGGTGCAATTCGGTTCCCTGAAGCTGTAAAATCCGGTGGCTGATGCTCAGACCCAGCCCCGTGCCGCCATAGCTGCGCGAGTGAGACGAATCAGCCTGCGTGAAGCGGTTAAAGATCAGTTCCTGTTTTTCAGGGGCAATGCCGATCCCGGTATCGTCAACGGCAAACGTAACGGTGATCGACGAATCGGTTTGCGCGTCGACCACCAGACTCAACCGAACTTTACCTTCCTGGGTAAATTTTAGGGCATTGTCGACCAGGTGGGTTAAAACCTGGGCCAGCCGGGTCGGGTCGCCGATCACCTGGTTTTGGAAAGCCGGGTCGATTGATACATTCAGATGGAGCCCTTTTTCGTCGGCAGCCGGGCGGTACGTCGATGCAATGTTGGTCAGGATGCTGGCTGGATTCATCAGAACACTCTCCATCGTAATTCCGACCGCATCCATCCGGTTAAAGTCCAGAATATCGTTGACAATGTGCAGCAGATTCCGGGCTGAAAACAGGATGGAATCCAGATGCGGTTTCTGATCGGGGCGGGGTTTGTCCTGCTCGAGCAGTTGCGTCATGCCTAGCACGGCGTTGAGTGGGGTCCGGATTTCGTGGCTAATCGTGCTTAGAAATTCATTTTTAGCCCGTAAGCCCTCTTCCGCCTGATTGCGGGCTTGCTGAAGATTGAAGGCAAACCGGTACGACAGTACCAGGGATTGCAGAAAGAAAAAGCTAACGTAGCCGACAAACAGGACGAGATTTTCCGGGTAGGCGATTTGGAAATACTTAAAAATGATCATGATAAAAACGGCCAGCAAAACGCCGGTGCTCATCAGCGAATAGATTGCTCCGGGGCGATTCCGGCGGGCGGCCAGCCAGTAGATATAAAAGGCATAGGTGATGTACAGAAACATCAGACCCAGGAAAGGATTGATCAGGCGCGTGAAGACGGTGGGAGGGAAGACAATAGTTATGGCCGAAAATAAGGCGCAAATCAGGGCCATACCCCGAATGATCCACGGGTTAACGTCGGCAGGATACAGTGAGCCTGTATAGAGGACGAATACGAGCACACCCAGAAACAGCGACAAATATTCAAGATGGAGCGTCAGCGACCAGGCAGTGTCCTGAAACAGCGAATGAAGTGCGTAGTGATCCGTGCCGATGACCCGATAACTGTACAGCAGACAGAATAGTGAAAAATACAACATGCTGATTTCGTGCCGCCCGAACCAAAATAAACCCAGAAAAAACAGCCCGCCCATAAACAGGCAACCCGTCAGAAAAAACGTAAGCGATCGGTCCCGTTGAAGGGTAAGTTGCAGGGTATCGACAGGCCCGAGCCGGATCGATTTATAAACACCCCCTTTCGAGTGTTGAAAATTGGCAACCTGTAGCAGCAGCCGTAGTGTATCGCCGGTGGACGGAATGGGTTGGACCTGCGTTGACCAGAAGGGCGTTGTCGTCTGCCGGTTTGTTCCGGGAAAACCGCTGTGTGCCAGTTCATTTTGATTCAAAAATAGCCGGTAGGAGGTGTAGGCATCCGGCAGAAAAAGGGCTAGCTTCGGTCGGTTGGGGGGGAGCAAAACCGTTAACGCATAGGTAGCGTACCCGTAGGCCGGAATGGGATTGCCCTGCCAGGTGTGCAGGGTCCAGCGTTGTGGGAAGCGTGTGAATTCGAAGCGGGTTTCGGGATCGCCGGGTTTTCGCAGCGACTGCCAGTACCATTTCCAGGTTCCGTTCAAGGCAAGTGTTTGGCGTTGAAGGTCAACCGCTCGCAGATCCAGTAACCCCTGACGGGCAACCGGCAGGTCCGATTTTCCGTTTCCTATCCCCCAATAAGTACATCCTGACACCAGAAAAATCATCAAACCGAGAAGTCCCGGAACAGGACGACGATCGGCCATTCCTGAAAGGGAACGGTTTTTCATACCACTTTTCAATTCCTGCGTTGAGTTCAAAAGACTATCGATTACCAGACAAAGACCTTGCCAGGGACCCGTAGTATTTACTTAGGTTAAATTCGGCCCGAATCAGCCCGGCTGCCAACGAAAACGTGTTGAACCAGTGCGTAATTATACGCATCCGTAACCCTTCGTCCAACAGGTTCGATTACAGGGTGCACGGATACGGCTTATCAGTGTTGATTAACCGGGTTTTATTTAGTTATTGGCAGGAATGCGGGCGGTGTTTAACCAAAATGAACGAATTTGTTCCACCAGTTGGGTAAGTTGCTGGTAGCCGGGGGGTTTGATCAAATATGAATTGGCTCCCAGTTCATAGCAGCGCGTAATGTGTTCGGGCAGCGAAGAGGTCGTTAGGATGATAACCGGAACCGAGCGATAGATCGGATTGGAACGCAGTTCGTTGAGGGTGGCAAACCCGTCCATGCGGGGCATATTCAGATCCAGAAAGATGAGCGCCGGTAGTTGCCGCGTACTTTCTAACTGATTGAGTAGTTCGACTCCGTCTTCCGCAAAAAGTACCTCGCAATCAACCCAACCGGCATCGAAAACAGACTTGAAAAGTAGCCTATCGTCGTCATCGTCGTCAGTAATAATGATACGGTATTTGCGGGTCATTCAACTCAGGGATTGGGGCCAGTGGATAGTGCTTCTTCATTCAAAGATAAGTAATATATATCAAATACAATTTCTCCCTGTCACAAAGATTTCCATTAGCAGTATATACTATGTTTTGTTATAAAGCATACATTTTGGTAAGATTTGGCTGTTTGTTACTAAATAGCAATATTTTGTAACTTATTTGCACGCCGGGAGACTGGGTGTTATTTGGTAGTCGATTGGCCTGATCGGCCCGATTCGGGCATTGGCCGGGTTTGCGGTTCCGCGTACCTGTCCGGAGGTAGTAAACCCCGCAAAAATTGTACTTCACACGGCAGATACTTTTATTTGTGGCGATTTTTTTGCATATTTGTATGATACGCGCCTTGTCTAACAGACCGTGTCCCGTTTGACAGGTTTCGATCAGACGGCTCCACTTTTTAATCATCGCTTCGTCCGTTTATCGGACAGAGATTGAACTTCTTATGGCAGAAGAGACAGAAGAACCAAACGAATCCACCAAGATTATTCCCATTAACATTGAAGACGAAATGCGCGGAGCTTACATCGATTACTCGATGTCGGTCATTATTTCCCGCGCCTTGCCCGACGTCCGCGACGGCCTGAAACCGGTACACCGCCGGGTGTTGTTCGGAATGGCGGAGTTGGGTGTCAATTACAATAAACCGTTCAAGAAATCGGCCCGGATTGTCGGGGAGGTGCTGGGAAAATACCACCCCCACGGCGATGCCTCCGTGTACAGTACGATGGTGCGGATGGCCCAGGACTGGTCGCTGCGGTATCCTTTGGTGGACGGACAGGGAAACTTCGGTTCCATCGACGGTGACTCTCCGGCGGCCATGCGGTATACCGAAGCGCGTCTGAAGCGGATTGCCGAAGAACTGCTGACGGATATTTACAAAGAAACCGTTGATTTTCAGCCGAACTTCGACGACTCGCTGGAGGAGCCAGCCGTGATGCCGGCCAAACTTCCGAACCTGTTGTTGAACGGTTCTTCGGGTATTGCCGTCGGGATGGCCACAAACATGGCGCCCCACAACCTGACCGAAGTCGTCAACGGCATCGTGGCGTATATCGATAACCACGACATTACCATCGATGAGTTGATGGAACACATCACCGCGCCGGATTTTCCGACGGGGGCCACGATCTACGGCATTGAGGGCGTCCGGAGCGCTTTCCGCACCGGCCAGGGTCGGGTGGTGCTGCGGGCGCACGCGACAATCGAGGAAAACAAGGGCAAGACTCAAATTATCGTTACTGACATTCCGTATATGGTTAACAAGGCCGTGATGCTTGAGAAAACGGCGGAGTTGATCAACGACAAGAAGATCGAAGGGATTTCAGCATTTCGGGATGAGTCGGACCGCGACGGCTTGCGCGTCGTTTATGATCTGAAACGGGATGCGGTGCCCAACGTGGTTCTGAATAACCTTTACAAGCATACCCAGTTACAATCGGCGTTCAACATCAACAACGTGGCCCTGGTGAAAGGCCGCCCGGTTTTGTTGAACCTGAAAGACCTGATCCGGTATTATGTAGAGCACCGTCAGGAGGTGATTACCCGCCGGACGCAATACGAACTGCGTGAAGCCGAAAAGCGGGCGCACATTCTGGAAGGGTTACTGATTGCTCTGGATAACCTGGACGCGGTGATCGAATTGATCCGGAGTTCGCGCGATCCGGAAGTAGCCAAAACTGGGTTGATCGAACGCTTCCAGTTGTCGGAAGTGCAGGCGAAGGCCATCCTCGAACTGCGGCTGCAACGATTGACGGGACTCGAACGCGACAAAATCGTGGCCGAATACGAAGAACTGGCCCGTTTGATTGCGGATTTGAAAGCCATTCTGGCCAGCGAAGAGAAGAAGCTGGAGGTGATCCGGGAGGAACTCCTCGAACTCAAAGCCCGCTACGGTGATGTTCGCCGGACGGAAATCAACGTGCTGGGCGATGGCAACATCAGTGACCTGTCGCTGATTGCCGACGAAGAAATGCTGATCACGATTTCGCACCAGGGGTACATCAAACGGACTCCGCTGACCGAATACCGGGCGCAGAGTCGGGGAGGGGTTGGTTCGCGGGCGGCCAAAACGAAGGAAGATGATTTCACGGAGCATCTCTTCATGGCGACCATGCACAACACGCTGCTGATTTTTACGCAGAAAGGCCGCTTGTACTGGTTACCGGTGTATGAATTACCCGAAGGTGCGCGTGATTCGAAAGGACGGCCGTTGGCAAACTTCATCAACATTGAGTCCGATGACAAGGTGCGGGCGGTGATTAACGTGAAGGACCTGAAAAACGCCGATTACATCAACAACAACTACATTGTAATGTGTACCGAGCAGGGGACGATCAAGAAAACCCTGTTGGAAGCGTACTCACGCCCGCGCCAGAATGGAATTATTGCCATTACAATCAATGAAGAGGAGGGCGACCGGCTGCTGAACGTCTGTATGACCAATGGACAGAACGACATCATCATTGCGTCGAGCCAGGGCAAAGCCGTCCGGTTTAACGAAAGCCGGGTTCGGCCGATGGGTCGGACAGCCGCCGGGGTTCGCGGGATCAACCTGGAGGAAGGCGTGAAAGCCGTCGGAATGGTGTGTATCGGCCGCGACGACGCCCAGTTGCTGGTTGTATCGGAGAAAGGGTTCGGCAAACGTTCGCCGATCGATGAATATCGCACGACCGACCGGGGCGCTAAAGGCGTCGGAACGCTGAAAGTGACCGATAAAGTGGGTAATCTGGTGGGCATTCTGGAAGTGACGGACTCGGATGACCTGATGATCATCACCAAAGCAGGAACCGCGATCAGGATGCATGTCGAAGAGGTACGGGTCATTGGCCGGAATACCCAGGGTGTACGGCTGATCAACCTGCGTGATGGCGACGAAATCACGTCGGTAACCCGGATTCCGCGCGAGGAAGATGAAGAAACGGAGGGGCCGACTGAGGGTACTGAGCCCCTGGCGGAAGGGCCGGAAACGGCTGAGCCCGATCAAATGGCTTGATATTCCCATAAATTATTCGGTACTTTCCAGCATTAAAGTGAGAAACCAACGTTCAACCCCAAATTCTAGTAATATGAAACGACTCTCGTTCTTTCTACTGGCGGGATTTTTATCAGTAGGAGCGTACGCCCAGCAAGGCCTGGATGCTCTGACGGAGAAAACTTTCCAGGCTGAGAAAGAAAAAAGCGACAAGGCCATCACGGATGAGAAAGCCTCTGTCAAGCCGAAAACCTGGATGGACCGCGCTAAAACCTACGAGTCTATTGCCACGCAGGCCATCAAACTTGACTCCAATGCTGCTAATGTTGCTTACGAAGCGTACAAGAAAGTCATTGAGTTAGACAAGGATAAAAAAACCGGTGGTCCGGGCAAAATGGCCAAAGAAGCCGAAGAAGCCCTGAAAGGGCAGGCGTTGTTCCAGGCTTTTATGAACTCGGGTATTTACAAATACCAGGCTAAGAATTTCAAAGACGCTTCGGCGCTGATGACCCGGGCGGGCGAGATCAATCCGAAAGATACTACGGCCGCTTTGTATGCTGGTATTTTCTCGCAGAACGCCGAGAATAAAGACGCTGCCAAGGCTAATTTCGAGCGGTACATTGCCAATGGCGGGAAAGATGTGTCGGTGTATACGACGTTGGTAAGTCTATACTACCAGGATAAGGAAATTGAAAAAGCCCTGGCCACGATTGACAAAGGAGTTGCCAGCCTGCCGAACAGCAAAGACCTGAGTACGCAGAAAGTAAGCATCCTCGTGTCGACGGGTAAAGAAGACGAAGCGGTGGCTGGTTTGAAAGAGCTGATCGCCAAAGAGCCCAATAACGTTCAGAACCTGTTAACGGTTGCCTCCATTTATGACAACCGTGTCATTAAAGGATCGGATGAACTGAACAAGCTGGAAAGTAGCGCGAAAAAAGGTCCGAACGCGGCCAAGCAATTGGAAGAAGAAAAAACCGTCCTGAAGGAGTCGCAGGCAGAGCTGGCCCGGTTGACGGCCCGCCAGAAACGCGAACCCAAAAATGTAGACGTGAAAAACCAGATTACCCGCGTGAAGCAGATGATCACAGAAGCACAGGGTAAGGTTGCCAACCTGGAGAAAGAGGTACAGGCACAGGCCGGTCAGGCCAACAGCGGTTCTGAGCAGAAAATTGCCGATCTGAAGAAACAAATCGACAGCGATCGCGCCGTTGCCCGGGAGTATTACGGCAAAGTGTTGCAGGTCGATCCGAACCATTATGATGCCAACTTCAACCTGGGTGCTTCGTACTTCAACGAGGCCATTCAGGTGCGGAGAGTGGTCGAGTCGATGGATATGAAAGATTACCAGACCCGCGGTAAAGAAGTTGAAGGCCTGGCATGCGGTAAATTCAAACAAGCGCTGCCGTATTTCAAAAAGGCAAAAACGATCAAGGACAACGAACAGGATCTGAACGATAACCTGACGAACCTGGAAAATGTCCTGAAACAGTTTGAAGAAAAGAAAGTTGCCTGTGTCGAAAGCAAGTAACGAAAACCAGTTCTGATAAACAGGGCACTCAGCAAAGGGTGTCCTGTTTTTTTGCCAGTATTTTGAATCGCCAGGATAACGACTGTGATGCGGATCATCTATTTTTTAATGGCATTGGGCATAGCGCTAGTGTTCTACTTAAGTTGGATACCGTCTCCGTCGATGGAGCGAGTATGGTTTATTCCTGATTGGTTGGCGCGCTGGAGCGATAGGCAAACCAATGGCGATTTACGAACTGCGATTCCGTTTTTGTTTTTAGGAACCATGATCGGAGTCCGGTTTTCCCAAAACACAACTCCCGCAGTCACCCGGTGGATACTGGCTTTTCTGGGACTGACTTTTATTGCAGTCATTGCTGAGTTGGGGCAATTGCTGCTGCCGCATCGGTATTTTAAAATAATGGATATTGTGTGGGGTAGTGTGGGTGCGTTCGTCGGTTTGAGTATGGGTTACCTTACCGGACGTTTGATGCGGGGGTGATAATTAAATTATGGGGAATTTTAGTTAACATAATATAAATTATGCAACAATTATTTTGAGCTAAAGTTAGGCTGGATTCTGGATTGTAAAACGCTGATTGGTAGATCTTTGTATAAAGTAGTGTAGATGAACGGTTTATGGATTCACGTGGAACAATTTCCCTGATAACCTTTGATGTTCTCTGATTAACCCTGTGATCCAACAGGTGTTATTACACAGAGTTGATCAGAGAACATCAGAGGTTATCAGAGTTAGATCCTGAAATATAAACGCCGTATCCCAGTTCCCGGCTTGCGAATACGACCGCCAGGCAACCTCGCCTTTCTGAAACAAAACCGGTTTTTGAAAAACTGGACCGTCGTAAACAAACGAATGATACTCGCCATTTTCCCCACACGGATCGACGTTCGGCGGTAGCTCATCCAGTAGCGTTTCATTCAGCTCCCGACCAGCCCAACTTTCCGGCAAATGATTGGCATTCAGGCAAACCAGGACGGCTTTGAAGCCGGTTTGCGAAAATAACCTGATCAATGAAACCGTATCCTGCTGCCATAACGGAAACACGCCAATCAAGCCAAGTTCGTTCAGCAGTTGTTCGCGGTATTGCCGTAAATCTTCCAGAAAAATGTCACCGTAAATGACGTGTGAAATTCCCTGAGCCTTCAACTCCGCCAGTTGGTGTTTTAGGATGTTGGTGTAAACTTCCATAGAAACTTCACCCGGTAAGTTGATGACATACAGCGGTAATCCAATCGAGATCGCCTGAGCTTCGATGAGTTCGGTCCGGACGCCGTGCATACTCACCCGATTGAATTCCGTGTTATCGGTTGTGAGCAGACCAACAATCTCAATGTCGTCAAACTGACGCCCCAAAAATAAAGCGAGGGCTGAATCTTTGCCCCCGCTCCAACTGATAATGGCTTTGTTCATACAAACTGGATGAGCTGGATGCTAGATGTTTTGGATACTGGATGCTAGATACTGGCTGTTCTGGATTTCATCTACCTTTTTCAAGTATCCAGAACAGCCAGCATCCCATCCAGTATCAAGTTTCTCATTTAAAGTAAAAACCGGTTGGTGCGATTTCTGCCCGGACTGAATCGATCAGGGTGCCGTTGGGTTGGAATCGGTACACATAGCCTGCCTGACCGTACGATGGCGTGAAACCGGCGTAGATCGTTCCACTAGTGGGATCAATGTCTAAGCCGGAAAACAGGCGGTTGATAAACGGTGTCGTGGCCGGAATGGTCGTATCGTTTACTGAAAAGCGGTACGTCTCTCCTTTCTGTTTGAAGTTATCGGCCGGATCGTAAAACGAATACACGAAATAAATCGTCTGTTTGTCGGGGCTCATTCGGAACGTGCCCGGCGATTTGGTGGTGCTCGTGCCGACTTTTAGGCGGTTTTCGACAGCCTTTGTCTGGGGATTGACCCGGACAATTTCATTGCCTGAACTTATCCAGAGCTTGTTATTGGCATCGACGCCGACTGGACTTGGATTGGTACCAATTTCAACTGGCGCTTTCACGGCATCGGTATTGATATCGATTACGGTCAGATTTTTTACCTCCCCGACTGAACCCAGGAAAACCTCATTGCCGACAACGACCATCGCTTCCGGACCTTTCGGTACGTTGATCTTTTTCGTAACCGTATTCGTGCTCAAATCAACAACGGCAACGTAGCCCGGATCTTTGTAAAAGGTGCCGTTAGCAAAATCGCCCGAAACATCCCAGCAACTTACATACGCTTTGTTGGTTCCGACTTTGACGGCATACCGGGGATTTTCAATTTCCGGCGTTTTTAGCGTTGCCAGCGATTTAAATGTATTCGCATCGATAATTTCCAGTTTATCCTGAGCGGCTGTGCTGTTGTCCACCAGGATGAGACCTTTCCCGTCGACTTCTGCGTAGCCCTGCACCCCGCCAGTAAGCGTTCGTTGGTTGACGAGGGAAAAAATGTCATAACTGGCCGTTTTGGAAGAGCGGTTAAGAAACGACAACGAGCCGTTGTTTTGCAGGAAGTTACCGGAATTGATCACTACCACGCCGGAGCCGTAGGGCACAGCGGCCGGGTCGTCGTTGTCATTCTTGCAGGACCAGTTCAAGGCGACAAGCAGCGAAAGAGCCAGCTTTAGGCGGACTGCTGAGGCAGTATTCATTTTTTTCATCAGATTTTATTACTAGTTAGATTGCAAACTACTTGGACGGAATATGAGCGCCCCGGCATGGCGTTGCGCTTGACATTGAGGTAAACGGTATCGAAGACGTTGTTGATTTGTCCCTGAATGCGGGTTTGTACCGGACCGAATTTGGCGGTGGTTTCGAGCATTATGTTGGTCAGCACGAAACCGCGCAGGAACTGAATGTTATCGAAGGTGGTGTATTGCCGGGAGTTGGCCTGAGTCTGCACGGTCAGGCGGGTATTTCGTCGGGCAACAAAGGCGGTGAGTCGTCCACTGTGTTTGGGAACGAACACGAGTTGTTTGCCAACAATGTCCTGGGCGTATACGTTGTACACACGCTCCTGGCTGGAACGGGTCAGCGCGTAGCCGAGCGTCAGACCTGATTGCCAGGTGGGCGTTGAATAATTGAGGGTTACAGTCCACTCCAAACCCCTCGATACGACCAGTTGCAGATTCTCGACCCGGTAGCCGTAGTCCGGATTCCAGTACGACCAGTCGTCGATGCGGTTTCGAAAAACCGTGGCTTCCGATGAAACCTGCCACCGTTCATTCGGGGACCACTTGGTCAGTAAACCGGTTTCGAGGTTAAAACCGTTTTCGGGCTTCAGGTTTGGATTACCGAGTTCTTTCCAGTACCGTTCATTCAATGTTGGCACGCGATAGCTCCGCCCGGCGGATGCTTTTGCCGTAAGGGTATTTTTTCCGCGCTGAACGAAAATATACTCCGCACCCAGCGAAGGTGTTATGGGCGGATCAAACCGGGTAACAAAAGCTTGTCGCAGATTCGCGGAAAGACTTAACCGGCTCATCTGATACCGGAACAAAGCAAAGAAATCCGCCCGATCTTCCTGAATGGTTGTTCCGCCGTAGCCATCGACCCGCGTCCAGTAGTGCGACCACTCACCCCCTACCCGTAGTGATGCCTTTCCCAATCGGTATGTCTTCGTAAATTCCCGCTCGATTCGACTGACCAGTCGATCGGTTTCAGAATGACTGGGCGTTTTAAAATTTCCCTTGGCGTAATCGATCACGTCACGAATCAGTCCCAGCCGGGCCGTCCATTTTGGCGTTTCGTATGTAGCCAAAAACCGGTACGATTGCATCCGGGTCCGCTCCCGCACAGTCGTATCAAAAGGCGAAACGATCAGATCGTTGTCCGTCAGCCAGGTATTGACCGAGAGTTGCTGGTTCCGCTGGTTCCGGAAATACAAATCCTGGATGAACCCTTCTTGGCGGGTGGTCGACTGTTCGACAAAATAGTTACCGCGTTCCCGGTATGGGAAGTTATTGGGAAGCCGGTTTCTGTATAAAAAGGTTTTACCCGCGATTTGCCAACTCTTGTTGGTCGGGCTAACAAACCGCACCCCGGCCTGTGTGCCCGAATTCCGGAAACTGCCAAGTTGTTGCCCGACCGAGACGGAAAAACCGGGTTGTTGCCATTTCGGATTTGCCTGAAGTAGAATGCTGCCACCCACGGCATCCGACCCGATGCAACTGGCTGATGAACCATACTGAACCGAAAGCTGCTCGAAACCCGCGATGGGCAGTGTCGAGAAATCCGTCTGGCCAAGTGTCGGTTGATTAATGTTGATACCATTCCAGAGCACGGCCGTGTGATTCGCCGAGGTACCCCGGAATGAAGCCGTTGCCAACTGACCAGGACCGTATACCTTAAACGCAACCGGAGTGGTGTACGTCAGCACGTCCGTCAGTGTTTGAAACCGGAATTGTTCCAGCGTCAGGGAATCGATGCGCTGCGTTTTTTGCCCGGCCGAGAACCGCTCAGGTGTAGAACCCCGAACTGTTACGGACGGTAACGTTTGGTCAATACCGCTGGTCTGTCCGTTGGCGAGACCGAACGAACCCAACAGCATGGACAGGAAAATCCCGTCTCTATACCGCATACTGTTTCTGTTAACTAAAGCAAAAGTGGCCGGTCAATACCGTCCTGACAGGCCTGATTCCCTTTACACCCGAAAGAAATAAGGTCGAAAAAGCGATATGAGGCAGGTCTCCTGGCTTTACCCACCGATTTCGGCCTTCCCATCCGATCGAGACCAGACAGTGGCATGAAGAGGAAATCGGTTTGTACAGGTTTACAGTTGCGGGGACAGCGCCGGTTTTGCACCGGCTTCCCTATTAAGCCATCGCTGACCTGAAGTCAGGCGGCACCTCATGCGGCAAAGGTAAGTAATGTCGAGGAATATGCAATAACGGCTTAACAAGCTGCTCATAGCAAAGCTCTGGCCCGAATGGCGATGTGCTGAATGCGTCCAGAGCACTACAATGTTTCGGCCTGTTCACGATAAACCGCCGACAGATCCGGTAGCCTCCTGAAACTATGTCGGTCCTACAGAATGCAAACCTTACAAGGGAGAGTACTCGCGAAATGTGCCATCCGTATAGAAGACGAGAATTCGCTCTATGATTTTTTCTTCTTTATTTTTCGCTACAGACGTCTGTGGAGGGGCATGGTAGACCGGTTTTTCATCCGTGATTTCTGGTTGTGCAATGAGTTTTCTAGGCATTGTCCGGGCAGACTCAGTTGGCTGAGAATTTACATTTGTAAAAGTGCCCGGTTCGTCTTCCAGTATCCAATCATAGCCTAGCTCAGGAAATCTTCGGATAATTTTTTGAATGATATCAAAGCTAGGGCGATTTCGACCCGACAAGATATGAGAGATGCTTGAACGCTGAACGCCAATTTCGTCTGCAAAGTAAGACGGTGTCATATTCCGGTCTTTCAACACCTGTTTAATTTTGTCATTTACATTCATAAATCGCGTATTTTTCACAAAGTTAATCGATATACAACAGTAAGCAAATGTTAAATTTATAAGTGTAAATTGAAAAGTGTGAATAGCGGCAACAAAATAGACCAACCTACAAATGTAAATTGGTCTATGGTAAATGTTAACTGTTTACAATTATACCGTTACGTTGTTTTCACGCAATGCTTCGTTCAGGGATGTTTTCAAATCGGTTGATTCTTTCCGCTGGCCAATGATAAGGGCACACGGGACATGAAACACACCAGCCGTAAATTCTTTAGCAATACTGCCAGGAATAACGACAGAATTAGCCGGGACATAGCCGCGATATTCAACTGGGTCAGATCCGGTAACATCGATTACTTTTGAACTGCCGGTGATGGTAACACCAGCGCCTAACACAGCTCTTTTTCCGATGTGCGCACCCTCGACAACGATGCAACGTGAACCAATAAAGGCTCCGTCTTCCACAATCACAGGCGATGCCTGAGGTGGCTCCAGCACTCCACCGATGCCAACTCCCCCACTGAGGTGAACGTCCTTCCCGATCTGTGCGCAACTGCCGACCGTTGCCCAGGTATCGACCATTGTTCGCTCATCAACGTATGCGCCGACGTTGACATAAGAAGGCATTAAAATAGCACCCGGTGCAATGAACGATCCATAGCGAGCAACGGCAGGTGGCACCACTCGAACCCCACTCCGACTGTACTCCTTTTTCAGCGGTATTTTGTCGTGGTACTCAAAAATACCAACTTCGTGCGTCTGCATAGATTGAGAGACAAAATACAGCAGTATCGCTTTTTTGACCCATTCGTTGACCTGCCACTTCTCCTCTTCAATGCCCGGCTCAGCCACTCGAAGCCGGCCTTTATCCAGTTCTTGAATGATATGGTGAATTGCTTCCAGCGTAGCTGAATCGCTCAGCAAACTGCGGTCTGTCCAGCAGTTTTCAATAAGAGATTTATACTCCATTAGTTCAAAATATTATGTATATAAGCACTAGATTTTAAAGTAATTAAATGTCTCGTTATCAGTTATTTAACTGATTAGTGTATTTTGGATTCTAATTGGAAAAGTTAAATTATTTACATAAAAATTTTTAGCCTGTAAGCGACGGGTTTATTGAAATTAATTTTCCAAGATATCGCAGAATCAAGAATGGTAATTCGGTATAGTAAATTTCTCATATAATACAATTGTATCATAGCAATTCTGGCAGAAAAGTTTAGGGGTGGACATAAATAGAATCTGCCATAGAAACTGAATTACAAGGTCAGTGTTTCATTATTTAATCTTCCTGGAGACTAGCTGAGTGAATCAGAGATTCGTGAAAGTTAACGTCTACCCTGTCATCCTATTTTGTCTAGCCCCATACCTAGTTGGTCGAGTGTTAGGGATAGAATAAACGATATTTTTGGAAACCACAGATAATGGTGTTACCTCGCCAAAAATTCAAATAGGACTAAAATTTTATTTAGTTGATCATCTCTCCACTAGTTGAATGAAACAGATAAAATCAACTCCTAGAACCAAGAAACAAGTCTCAAATAAATTAAATAAAATAAAATAAAATTTGAAGTATACCCAAGGTGTCTGTTCTCAGTCTCGCATAAAAGCGAACTAGAAAATAATGACATAAATGTAAAGGTGATTTGGATAATATCCTAGGTGTTTTAGAGATACCACATAATACACAAAATAAAGGCTAACTATATACTATTATATTTAGTAAAAAATAAGCCATATATTAGTAATATACTAAATATATAAGCATATAATACTAATCTATGCTGGAAAATAGTTGCACAATTACTATTTATTACTAAATATATTGACAACTATTTTCTCACTACTTATAAACTAAATTGAATCAGAGCGATTCTTGGCTGCTAACCGACTGACCTAATCTCTTTTCACAGGCCCTTTCTGTTTCAATTTGGAATAGTATCTTTGCAGCGTTCATGCTAACTAATTATTCACAAACAATGGGCAAAATTAAAGTCGCCATTAACGGTTTTGGTCGTATCGGCCGGCTGTCTTTCAGAAGACTTCTAGAAAAAGAAAATGTAGAAATTGTTGCCATCAACGATCTTACTGACAATGCAACATTAGCTCATTTGCTGAAATATGATTCCGTTCACGGTAAGTTTCAAGGCGAAATTGCGTCTGACAGCGATAGTTTAACCATCAACGGAGTTCGTATTCACGCTTATGCCGAACGCGATCCTAAAGCTTTGCCCTGGGCTAATTTAGGCGTCGATGTTGTATTGGAGTCTACCGGACGATTTGTCGATGAAGCAGGTGCAGGTCAACACCTGACCGCAGGTGCCAAAAAAGTAGTAATCTCCGCTCCCGCCAAAGGGAACATTCCAACGGTTGTTTTGGGAGTAAATGAAGATACCCTGACGGGTACCGAAACCATCCTATCTAACGCATCCTGTACGACAAACTGCCTCGCTCCGATGGCTAAAGTACTGGACGATGTTTTCGGCATAGAAAAGGGGTACATGACAACGATTCATGCTTACACTGCTGATCAGAATCTCCAGGATGCTCCTCACTCCGACCTGCGCCGGGCTCGCGCAGCCGCTCTTTCAATTGTTCCGACTTCGACCGGTGCTGCTAAAGCCGTTGGCTTAGTCCTTCCACAATTGAAAGGAAAACTAGACGGCTACGCCCTTCGCGTGCCCATTCCGGATGGTTCGGTAACGGACCTGACGGCAATTTTGAAGCGGGAAGCGACGAAAGAAGAAATTAATGCCGCAATGAAAGAAGCCGCAGAAGGTCCGTTAAAAGGAATTCTGGAGTATTGTGTCGACGAAATCGTTTCAACCGACATCGTTGGAAACCCTAGTTCCTGTATCTTCGATTCGAAACTAACCTCAGCAAACGGAACGCTGGTGAAAATCGTTGGCTGGTACGACAACGAATTTGGCTATTCCAGCCGGATTGCTGACCTGATCGCTAAATTGTAATATAGTAAGATAAGGCGACAAAAAAGGCGGGAAACTACCCCGCCTTTTTGCATTTTAAATATTTTATCGAAAAGCCTTTTCGGGTGAAGATCTCTTCGTATTTGGTTTTGATTCCCAAATGCAGGTTGTTCATTTCGGAGGCATACAAGTCGTCGGTAGCTACCATATCCTGAAAACCGTACGCTGACAACGTTTGGATACTATACTCAAAAAAATCGGAATGATCGGTTTTTAGGTGCAGGGTTCCTCCTTGCGAAAGCACTTGCTGATAGAGCGGTAAAAACCGCGGACCGGTCAGGCGGTTTTTGACCTGGCTGACTCTCGGCTGTGGGTCCGGAAACGTAATCCAGATTTCCTGAATCTCATCGTTGCTAAAAAACTCCAGCAACCGAAAGACATCCGTACGCAGAAACGCCACATTCGTCAAACCGCCTTCCAGCGCCCGCATACTCCCCTGCGCAATTCGATCGCCTTTTTTGTCGATACCAATAAAATTTAGATGAGGGAAATGCCGGGCCAGACCAACGGTATACTCACCCCGTCCACACCCGATTTCGACCACGATAGGGTTGGCATTCTGGAAATAATCCCGGTGCCAGTTTCCTTTAATCGATTCAAAAAGCGCTTTACCCGGTTCCAGGACATTCGGGCTCAGCCGATTGTGCTCAAAACGGGCTAACTTATTCCTACTCACGTTTATAATTGATTTAATTCGGCTACAACATACGTGCTGCCGGTAACAAGGATACAATCTTCCGGTTCTGCCTGTTGGAGCGCAGCTTGCAAGGCCTGATTTACATCTTCAATAACCGTCCCGGAATACCCCAATGCTCGAAAATCCTCCGCTAGATGGGAAGCCTCCAGCGCCCGCGGAATATCTGGCTGGCAAAAATAATAGGCAGCATCGATTGGAAACAACCGAATTACCTTCGACAGATCTTTATCTTTCACAAAGCCCACCACCAGATGCAATTTGCGGTGCGGAACCGACTGCAACGATTCCAATACCGAGCGCAAACCGGGTTCATTGTGCGCGGTATCACAGATAACCGTCGGATTTTGCTGCAAAATCTGCCAACGACCTTTCAACCCGGTCAATTCAACCACCCCGGCCAGGCCGGTTTCAATAGCGATTTGAGAAATAACGAAATAATTTTTCAGTGCATCAAGTACTGTCAATACCCCCGCTACGTTTTTTAGCTGATACGACCCCAGCAAACCAATGTGCAGAGGAAGGGGAGATTCCATCCCATCCCGGTTATTGACCAATACCCGCCGTCCCGAGGCACTCACGCCAAGATCAGAAATGGTAAAAACACCATCTGACGCAAACAGAATTGGACTTTCACCCTCCTCCGCTTTTTGCTGGAAAACATCCTCTGTTTCGGGATCGCGTTCGCTGATGACGACCGGCACCCCCGGTTTGATGATCCCGGCTTTTTCGTAAGCTATCTTGGAAAGTGAATCACCCAGGATATCGCTGTGATCCCAGCCAATGTTCGTAATCAGCGAAACGAGCGGGGTGATAATGTTCGTTGAATCGAGACGCCCCCCCAACCCTACCTCTATAACGGCGATATCGACCTTCTGACGGGCAAAGTAGTCGAAAGCCAGGGCAACGGTTACTTCAAAGAAAGAAGGCTTCAAATCCTCGATAAACGCGCGATGCTTCATGACAAAGCTGCCCACCTCCTCTTCCGGAACAGGCAGACCATCAATCCGGATTCGTTCGGTAAACGATTTGAGGTGGGGCGACGTATACAAACCGGTTTTATAACCGGCCGATTGCAGCACGGCCGCCAGCATATGCGACGAACTGCCCTTGCCGTTTGTGCCGCCTACATGAATGCTTTTAAATTGCTCGTGCGGATTACCCAGATACGCACAAAACTGAAGAATGTTGCCCAGGCCTGGTTTGATGGCCTTCGCTCCTACGCGGTGAAAAACCGGGAGCTGTGCATACAGGTAGTCAATGGTTTCCGAATACGTCATTCGGCACTAATTAGATCGGATATTGATGGTGTAGGTACCGGTGGAAATTGGCGGAGCCGACGATCCTTTGGGTACCAGTTGCAATTTGTACACCTGTTGTTTATAGAATTCGGTCACCGTTGGACTTAATCGCGTTTCTCTTACCCGAACGTAAGTAACATCACCTTTGTCGTCGACCTTGATTTCAAACACAATTTTACCGCTTTCCCCGGAATTATCCTGAGCGATCCGGCTACTGGCCAGGCGCCAACCCGCCATATTCAGCGAAACTCCGGAACCGCTCCCTCCCGGCGTACCATAGAATTGCTTGGCGTTGATGTTACCATCCGGATTTCCTTTATCACCAACCCCCGAAGCATCGTCCCCATTGTTGTTCCCTCCTACGCCGGATGCTTTCCCGACAGTCCCGTTCGATCCTCCGGCGGGTGCTTTTTTATATAACGCATTGGCGTCCACCTTCTTCGGTTCGGCAACCGGTTCGGCTCTCGGCGGGGCTGGTGTTGGTTTCGGTGTCGTAGCGGCTTCGGTTTTCTTTGGTTCGGCTTTTTCCGGAACCGTCACGGGGCTTTCCAGTTTGCTGGCGATATCCGGTTTTTCAGTCACTACCTTACTTGGTTTGGCATCTGCGATTTTCGGAACCGGAGACGTCGGCGTTTTTTCCACCCGTGAGGTCGTGGTAACTTTCGGATTCGGTTTATCCTCCTCCTTTTTCACATCCTCTTTATTCTTCGAATCACTGGCCTTGTTATACGTCTGAATGGAGCCACTTCCGATCAGATCTGTTCCGAAGTTGACATCCACGTATTGAATTGGCGGAGGATCGGGAATCGATTGCCACAGCCGGATATACAACAGCAGGAAAAACAACAGGGCACAGATGGCGAACGACCCAGCCAGCGCCGTAACCCGGTATTCGTTCTCATTTTCCAAGGTGGTGCGATTCATGGATGCAGTGTTTAGGCATTAACGGAAAAACCGGTGTCGTGTATTGTCCGGCCCCGGCAAAAATAAAACGATTTCCTGGAATCTAAGGTTCATCAATGCAAAAAGGCAACCCAAAGGCCGCCTTCCTACTTATCTCATAAAAATCAACACTATCATTTCAATCACCGTAATCACTGGTCAATCTTGTGCACCCAGGCTTGTGCGCCCGACAGTTTGCTGACCGTCTCCAGCGATGCCAGCACTTCGTCCCGGTTTTCCGACCCCACCGCAGCGACTTTCACGAGTTCTTTCGATTTCGACTGGGGCAAAATGTACGCGGTCTCAAAACCGTTTCGGCGCAACCGGCGCATCAATCGTTTGGCATTGGCTTTACTGGCAAAGCTCCCCGCAATTGCGAGGTAAAACGTCTCCGGCTTTTTCACTTCCACTACCAGAGCCCCCGACTCAGCAACCACGGCCGGTTTTGCCGGTTCACGAACCGAAGCCGGATTCGCAACTGAAACGACGACCGGTTTTGTTTCAGGCGTTTCAACACGAGCCGCCGGAACTTCCGTCACAGGTTCTGCCAGAGCCTTATCGTCGGGAACAAAAAGCGCAAAAGGGTTGAGACTTGAAACCAACGATGGTGATTTCTGAACCGAGACGATGCCCAGTGAACAAATCAGGAGTACCGCAGCCGCCCAGGCCAGGTACTGACGCCGGTTTCGGGTGACGGGCAATTCCACCACTGTCGAGGGTACTTCCTCCGCTTCGACCGCTATCAGGCTTTCTTTACCCGGTTTCAGCAAGTCGACAACCGGTTTTTCGGCGACCTCGAGGCTGTTCACCAACTGGGCCGGTACGGGCTGAAAACCGTAGGATTCGCCCTGAAAATTATGTCGAATTTCGGGGTCAAATTGAAGTTTATTCTCCTCATTTTCCGAGAATAAGCCCAGTCCTTCTAACGTAAAGATTCGTTGCTGACGGACCTCCTTTTTTAAACGATCGACAAACTGACGGATTTCCTGTAAAGCCTCTTCCCGCGTACAGCCTTCGTGCAACATCAGGTAGCTGATCAGCAAGCCATCGTCCAGCTTCAGCGCTTCGTTGAAAGCGATTTTCTTCCGGGGAGGCATATACAGACCGGTACTCTCCACAAAAGTAGCCGGAATGTAGTGCAAAATGAAGCCTCCCAACTCGGGAACCACGATGCAATCGTACTGAAACAGCAGTTTTTTGAGATAATCCGATACAGGTGTCATGGGCATTTCGGTTTAGGCGTGTCAGAAGCTGTACGACAATCCTCCGAGAAAGTTAAGCCCTTGTTGCGGATAATACAAATAGCGCTGATAATTACGGCCGGTAATGTTATTTAACGAAACAAACGCTGAAACCTGTTTTCCCAGGAAATAGTCAATTTTCAGGTTAACATCCCAGATGGGTTGAAGGGTGAAAATCTGATTAGTAACAAAGTTTTTTCCCTTTATGCCCTGATAATGGTACAAATCCGCCGTGATGAATAATTTTTTATTCACAATAAACGAATTCGACCACGAACCCGTAACCGTCGGGCGGTGCCAGGCTTCTTCCATCCGGCTCAGGCTGTAGTCGTAGAAGTCGGCCCGAAGCGTCGAGCGGAAAACCTCCTTATAGGTGTACCCCACCTGACCCGTCACCGTCAGCACATGCGACCGGTTCCCGTCGTACACCACGAAAAACTGAGACGTGTCCGGCCAGGTGTTGTTGAAACCGTAAAAATTGCGATACCGGGCATACGAGACTTTCCCTTCGTACGAAATACCGCCCCCGAGTTCGCCTTTGCTCCCGCCGTAAATATCCCAGGTTTTTTCGGTGTTGGCCAACACGGTTTGCGGAGCCAGCCAGCGGTTTTCGTTCAATAAACTGCGCAGCGTGTTGCGGTTGATGTCGCCATCGACTCCAGCGAAAAAGTGAATATTCCCAGCCGGAACCACATCCAGGTCTAACACCGGAAAAGCCCGCGTCCGGTTGATATCCAGCCGTTTATCGGATTCGTTAACAGCGTTAACCCCGAATGTAACGGTCAGCAACGAATTTGAATATTTAAAGGTCGGCTTTACGCGGAACAAATTTCGGTTATCGACCGGCCCGTCCGTCCGTTGGGTCACATAGGCATCGGCGGCAAAGAGTGCGACAAAGTTATCCGAAATGCCCACCGATCCTTTTAGGTTGGTTCCCCAGTCGAGTTCGGTCGCTTCATAATTATCCGACAGATTGATGATGCCGGTTTTTAGTGAGTAGTCGATCGCCCGCTCGGGGTCGACGTTTTCAATTCCCAGCCGGAACTGCGAAGTCTTCAGCACCTGACGAATCGACTCCCGGTCGATTTCCTGGGGTCGCCGGTAGCCGTAGAAATAAAACGCTTCGCGGTCGTAGCCCAGGTTGGCCGTTAGTTTGAATGCATCGGTTTGGTAACTCCCATTCAGCTTGAGCCGGTTTTCGCCGGTCGCCGAGTTTTTGCCATCCACTGGTCCCATCGACGACGAGAGGTGTTTGAATGAGCCATCCACGGCAATGTTCTCCATGACTTGCCCACTCCCAAACGCTTCGCCGTAGAAAGTTCCGTAATTCCCGGCACCGGCTTTGACGTAGTTGTTGAACAATTCCTGTTGCTCGGCCTGGGCTGCCGGAATGGGCAGGGCCGAAGGCGATAGCTTCGGATCGCCCACCGACAAACTCCGGTCGTTGAACTCATACGTCAGCTTGCGTTGCTCGGTTGATGGTTTGACGGAAGGAATTTTGTTGAAAAGCCGGTTGGCGGGCGGCATTTCAATTTTCCGGTTCTTCTCGATGGTAATCTCCTGGTCATCGACTTCGCCTTCCCGCACGGGCGGGCGTTGGGGTTGCTGCGCCCGGGCCTCAACCGTCGTGAACAGCAGACTACCGGTTACCAATGAAATCAAAGCCAGGTGATCGAGAGACGATTTGGGGACGAACATGTAGCGATTCAGTTTGAACCCGAACGGTTCGGATAAACGATTTAAATGATGGTAATGATGTGATGCTGAGCCTTAGTTCTTCGCGTCGAGGGCAGCTAACTTTTGCTTGGCTTCGGCGATGATCTCTTCGTTCTCCGCATTTTCGATGATCGAATTCAATACAGCCTTAGCCTGCGCGACTTCGTTCTGCGCTACGTTGTTATCGGCTACCAGAATAAATCCTTTGCCTTTCCAGTAATCGAACTGCGCAAAATCGGAGTTAAACCGCAGCAGCGCATCGATGGATTCTTTGTACTTTTTATTTCGGTACAAAATATCGGCGATCCAGTAATTGGCTTCGGCCCCCTGTTCATCTTTCGCCAGGGCGATGGTTTTCTCGAACTCGGTCGTCGCCTGTTTGAAATCCCCTTTCGCATACGCTACTTTACCCAGCATGAGCTGAGCCCGGTTTTGGGCACCCGGCACGACGTTTCCCATCGACAATACCTCGCGGGCCAAGACCTGGGTTGAGTCGTAATTACCGATTGCGTAATAAGTATCCATCAACCCAAGCACAGCCTGCGACTGTTCGTTCTTGCTCCGAGATTGCACCATGACCGTCCGGTAGTTCCGAATCGCACGCGGATAGTTCTTCTGCTGGCGTTCGATATCACCCGCCCGGGAAGCCGCCCTTGTTACAAAATCTGACTTGTTATCGTTGACCACGGTGTAGAAATACCGAAGGGCATTAGGCAGATCGCCGGAACGATAATACGAATCGGCCAGGTAATACCGCGCTTCATACGCTAGCAGGCTCGATGGATTGTCGTCAATAAACGCTTGTAAGGTCGGAATTGCCTGAACATATTTTTCATTGAAATATAAGCCTTTAGCATTTTCAAACTCAACCTTTTGTAGATCCGTATTACCCGGATTATTTTTCTTGTAGCTCGACAGGGCATTGCTAAACTCCTCCGCGCGGCCGGCATCGCTCAGGGCGTTCTGCAACCCGAGTAGGGCTCCGGAAGCCGACGGACTGCCGCCGAACTGATCCAGAATCCGGCGGTAATCCTGTATAGCCGGTTCATACAATTGCAGGTTGGTATTGGCCGTTGCCCGTTTCAGCAAAGCAGCCGGGATCAAGTAGCTTTTCGGTTTGTCGTTGATCAACCGGCTGAAGCCGCGAATCGCCGATTGGTACGCCCCTTTTTCAAAATCGACATTCGCCATCTGGAACAGGGCATCATCGGCATAACGCGAATTCGGGAATTGGCTCAGCACCCGCTCAAACTGGGCCTTGGCTTCCACATCCCGTTCCATAAAGGCCAGAATCATCCCTTTCTGGTACGCAGAATAATCACGGTCGATGCGACCCTGCGCGATGGCATTGTCGTAATACCGCATCGCTTCGTTGTAGTTCTTGGTTGCAAAATAACTGTCGGCCACCCGCACCGTCGCATCTTCGAGTGCCTGCTTGTCCGAAGATCCGGATTTGGTGATGAAATCCCGGAAATACGTAATGGCCTGGGCATAATTCTTTTTGTTGTAAGCCGCATACCCCAGCGCGTACAAGCTCTTGCCCTGCAACTCAGCGTTGGCGTTTCCGCGCATGACCTGCTGGTAAAGCGGAATGGCTTCATCGTATCTTTTCTGGGCCGAGTAGGTTTCCGCCTTCCAGAACAGGGCATTGTTCCGCAGTTCAGTATCGACGGGATATTTCAATGATTTATCCAGGTTGACAATCGCCTGTTCATAGCGTTCGGCATTAAAATCGTTTACAGCCTGGTTGTACGTAATCCGCTGGTAAGAAGCATTGATCCGCGGAGTCCGGCGTTTCAATCCTTCAATGTACGAAATGGCGGTGGCGTAATTATTCGACGAGAAATACGCTTCACTGAGCAATTCGTTCGATTCGTTCTCAAACTTGCTGTCCGGATACCGCTTCAGAAAATCCTGAAACTCCCGAACCGCTTCGCCCCCATTGTTCAGATCGAGTTGCAGCTTGGCATGGTTGAACGCCGACTCCTCCTGAATGGCTTTGTTAAAACCTAACCGGGCCGACTGGTCGAAGGCATTCAGGGCAAAGCTCGGATTGGCAGTTTGCAGGTAGCTAATGCCCAAGCGGTACGCGGAATACTGCGCAATGGTGTCTTTGCCTGCCGAAACCGTCTTCAAGGCCGTGATGGCACCCGGGTAATCGCCGGTTTTGAACAAGGCGTCGCCATAGCGAAACTGGACGGCGGACGGAACACTGCGGCCTTTGATGTTACTATATTGTTTATAAAAAGGAATCGCTTTGGCGTAATCGCCTTTTTTGTAGAGCACCTCCGCCGTAAACAGCGCTACTTCCGCCAGTTGGGTGGCGTTGCCCCGGTTTCGTTGCAAAAGGGGTTGAGCATAGGCCAGCAAATCATCATACCGACCAGCTTTGTACATCGACTGCACAATCCAGTTCGGCACCTCGTTCTGGTAAGTCGGATTTTGTTCAATCCGGCGGAAGTCGGCAATGGCTTCCCGGTAATTCCCCTGCCGAAAGTTGATCACCCCGGCGTAGTACGAAGCCGCCGGAGCCTGCTCCAGACCCGGATCCTGCTTGATCTGGTTCAGCAACGGCAGCGCATTCCGCAAGTCCTGTTTCGAATAGTAGGCCATCGCCAGCAGGTACTTGCTTTCAGCCTGCCCACCGGCATTGGAATTATTTTTCAGGGCTTTTTCCAGAAACGTGATCGCCCGGTCGTAATCGCCCTTGTCGAAATAATATTTCCCCAGATCGCCGTACAACAGCCCGGCTTTCGGGTGTTCGCGGTGATTCTTCACAAACCGATCGACCTGCACCTCGGCTTCGGGCAAGTCCAGGTACAATCCCGACAACGCGATGTAGTATTCGGCCGAAATAGCATTCTGGTCGCTGATGTTGGTGATCGGCTTCTTCCGTTCCAGGTACTGCAGAAATTCCTGCCGGGCGGCTGCATAATTATTTTTCTCGAACCATTCCAGACCGTTCCGGAACAGCGCGTCGGGTTCGGTGTAACTGAGGGTTCGCTGGGCTGAAACGGTCGTCGACAGGATCGAGCCAATGACTAAAACCGATACTTGGAAGGCCTTTCCAAACGGGTTCGAACGCATACGTTGGAGTTAAACAGATTTTCGGAATCGTAGTTACATTCTTACTTTTGTAAGCTATAAGCACGGGTTTTCACCATCTGAAAACGAAAGTACACGCATTTTCCGTATGAAAAAAAATCATTGGCTTTTCTTTTTACTCGGTTTGCCCCTGTGGGTAAGCGGGGCCATCCCGGCCATTCCCAAGCCGGAAACGCCCCCCCCAGCGGCCCCGGCTTCGGTTGCGTACACCCTCTCCATGCCCGAGCCACAGACGCATTATTTTGAGGTGGAAATGCAGCTAACCGACGCTTCGACGGGTACTAAGAATGCCACTGCCGGATACATCGATGTAAAGATGCCAGTCTGGACTCCCGGTTCGTACCTGATTCGCGAATACGCCAAAAACGTGGAAGGGTTTAGGGCCACGGCTGGAAATCAGCCCGTTCGCTCGGAAAAAATACGAAAGAACACCTGGCGGGTTTACTCAACGGCCAACCAACTCACGATTCGCTACAGGGTATATGCCAATGAATTGAGCGTCCGGACCAGCTTTATCGATGCTTCGCACGGCTACCTGAACGGTGCGAGCGTTTTCCTGTACGTCGATCAGCTTCGCAATTTGCCGCATCGCATAGTCATTCAGCCATACCAGGAATGGAAAAAGATATCGACCGGTCTGGTTGCTGTTTCTGGTCAATCCAATACGTTTGAAGCGACTAACTATGATGTGCTGGTCGACAGCCCCATTGAAATCGGTAACCACCATACGTTTTCGTTCACGGCGGCCGGCGTTCCGCATACGGTGGCGATGTACGGCGAGAAGCTGTACGACGAAGCCCGCCTGGCCGACGACATGAAGCGCGTTTGCGAAGAAGCTTTTCGGGTCATCGGCGAACACCCGTGTAAAGACTATACCTTTATTATCCACCAAACCCCAACCGGCGGGGGTGGCCTGGAACACGCCAATTCGACGACGCTGCAAATTACCCGCAATGCCTTCCTCAACGGTCAGCTTTACCAGAATTTCCTGAGTCTGGTGGCCCACGAGTACTTTCACCTTTGGAACGTCAAGCGCATCCGGCCCAAAGCCCTCGGGCCGTTTGATTACGAGAATGAAAATTACACCCATCTGCTGTGGGTAGCTGAAGGCATCACGAGCTTTTACCAGACCGCCATTCTCCAGCGAAGCGGTTTTCTAACCTCCAATGCTTACCTGCGTTCGGTGGGTAGCGAAATCACCGGTGTCGAAAATTTACCGGGAAACCGGGTACAGTCGGTTGCCGAATCCAGCCTGGATGCCTGGATCAAGTATTACCGTCCGAACGAAAATTCGGTCAACAGTACGGTATCGTACTACAGCAAAGGGAGCGTTCTGGGCGGGTTACTCAACCTGGCGATCGTTTCGAACACCAAGGGTCAGAAGAACCTCGATGATGTCATGCGGCTATTGTATAGCACGTACTACAAAAAGCTTCAGCGCGGTTTTACCGACGACGAATTTCAGATCGCCGTCGAAACGGTAGCGGGTCGAAAACTGGACGATTTTTTCCGAAATTACGTGTTCGGAACCGAGCAAATCGACTACAATGCATTCTTCAACCCGGTCGGGCTCCAACTCGTGGATGCCAGCGCCAGCAAACAGGACGCCTACCTGGGTGCCATGACGAAACAAACCGACGGGAAAGTTACGGTTTCGGCCATCCGGCGCGACTCACCAGCCTGGACAAGCGGTTTGAATGTGAACGACGAAATTTTGTCCATCGACAACCTGCGGATTGGTGCCGATCTTGAAAAAGTCCTGGAAACGTATCACCCCGGCACGACGATTTCGGTATTGATAAACCGAAGTGGACAACTCAAAACATTGTCGATCCCGTTAACCGGCAATCCACTGGCTGCTTATCGTTTAGAACCGGTTGCCAGCCCAACCCTTGAACAGCAGGTGTTATACAGAAAATGGCTGAATTTACCCCCGGCCCCCTAAAGGACGGTCGGGGGTAAATTCAGTCAAACTCGTGCCGCTCGACGGTTTTCGTAAAATCCTCGTGCATCTGGGCAAAGCGCTCGTTCACCCTCTGGAGAAATGGTTCGTCCACCAGCCGAATCACCTCCTCGGGGGAACTAACATCCATCTCACTGATCTTATACGTCTGTTCGTACATCCCAGCCTCGATCTTGATCAGGTATTTGTTGTTCCAGGCATACAGGCCAACTCGAAAAGCCGGATGCGGAATTTCTTTCAAATAGCGCATTCTTTACTGATTAACAGTGTTAGACGGTTAATTTTGTATCAACTTTATATTCCATGACCCGACAATCCCCCAACCGCCCCCTTCGTTATTCATTATTCGCCATTCACTATTCATTATTCTTTATTCATTGTTCATTCTTTCTACTTGCCTGTTCAAATTCGAATAACGAGGAAGCCGTGGTCTTTTTCCAGCGTGCCAACCGTCTGTATCAAACCGGTGAATACCGGCAAGCGATCCGATTTTACAACGAATCTATCGAAAAAAATCCGGACTTTGCCGACGCCTACAACAACCGTGGACTGGCCTATTACCGAATCGGTGATCCGCAACGGGCACTGACTGATTATGACCAGGCCATCGAAAAGGATCCCGAATTCTGGCAAGCCTATTTCAACCGCGCCGAAGTCCGGTCGGATTTGAACGATCTGAACGGTAGCAGCGCTGATCTGGTAAAAATCCAATCGGTTTATCAGGATTCTTCGTATTATTTTGTTCGGCTTGGCAATTTGCAGATCAAGCAAGAGAATACCTCCGCGGCCCAAGCTTCGTATGAAAAAGCGCTCACACTGAATCCGAAAAATGCCGAAGCGCTCACCAACCGGGGCGTGTTGTATTTCAACCAGAAACAGTACGAACTGGCAAAAGCGGATTTCCGGGCGGCTACGCAACTCGATCCGAAACAGCATTTTGCCTTCAATAACCTCGGCCTGCTGCTGGGTCGGGAGCAGAAGTACGCGGAAGCGCTGCCTTTGATCGACCGCGCGCTGGCCCTGCAACCCGGACAACCGTATTACCTCAACAACAAAGGGTATCTGCTCTTGCAAGCCAATCAGCCGGACGAAGCCCTGAAATTCATCCAGCAATCGTTGAAACTGGACGATCAGAACGGCTGGGCTCACCGCAACCTGGGCTTGTATTACCTGGCGAAACAGCAAGCCAATCAGGCCATTACCGCGCTGAAAGAAGCCGAACGACTCGATCCGTCGGTGGAAAACGTATACGGTTTTCTGGGTCAGGCCTACCAACTGGCCAATGATCCCGCCCAGGCCTGTCAGGCGTGGAAAACCGGCAAATCGGCTGGCGACGATCTCGCCCGGCAGTTGGCCGACCGGTTTTGCCGCTAAGGCGTACGGAAGGTCTCCTGCACCATTTGCTTATAGCGCTGAAACTGTTCCGCGTTGATTCGGCGGTCGGTTTCAATTTCCAGTAGTTTGCCCGTTGCACTTTCGGCAAAGAAATGGGGCAAAACCGCTTCTAGTTCCTCAAAAGACGTCACTTTTTGGTAGAATAACCCGGCATCTTTGGCGGTATTCCTGGCTGACAGCGGTTGACTGGTTTCAAAATAGGGCTCCAGTTCGGGCTGCTGGTTGGGTCCATCGATGATCCGAAAAATGTTGCCACCGTGGTTGTTCAGCACGATAACCCGCAAATTGGCCGGAATCAGGTTATTCCAGAGCGCATTCCGGTCGTAGAAAAAAGCCACATCGCCTAGCAAGGCGGTTACGATTTTTTCCGTCGTTAATGCCGCGCCAACGGCCGTGCTCAGACAGCCGTCGATGCCGCTGGTTCCGCGGTTGGCAAACACCTCAACCCGCTGGTTTTCAGAAATTCCGCTCAAATTGACATACCGAACAGGCATACTGTTGGCGACGTGCAGTTGGCTGTTGGTTGGCAGTGCATCAAGGATACGCTGGATCACCGCCCATTCATGAAAAACCGCATCGTCGTTCAGAAACTGCTGCACCAACCGTCTGGCTTTGCGGTCGAGCGTTTGCCAGTTTTCCTGAAAGCTATCATCAGAGTCGGTTTCGTGGTCGTTACTGACAAACCGCTGATAATCAATATCCGAAAAGAGTTTTTGGAAAAAAGCCACCGGTTCGTGCGGAATCAGACGGGTCAGCGACTGAAACGGGTCGGCCAATCGTCGGTGCGGTTGAATCTGCCAGTGCTGACGGGGCGGATAGTTGCGCAGAAACAGCTTCAACTGCTTGGAAATGAACGACTGCCCGCAGGTGATCAGCAAATCCGGCACCAGATTCTCCTTGACGGTTTCATCCGAGACACCAAGAAAAACATCGGTTTGGGTGATAAATTCGCCATTGCGGGGCAGATTGGAAATCACATCGCCCACCACCGGGATCTGCCATTCGTCGCTTATTTTTTTCAGAACCGCCAGCATCGCCGGGTCGTGTGGCCCCTGCCCGATGGCAATCAGTTTTCGCTCCGCCGATTCCCATTCATCCTGAAGCTGGTGCCAGGTTTCCGATGACAAAACCGGACTGGCCGAAACCTGCTCGATTACCCGAACCGGACCAAATTGAAACGTTTCGTCGCCGGTGGGGTACAACGGTTCGCGCAGGGGAAGGTTGATGTGAACCGGGCCGCGCGGTTCGGTCCGGGCCAGGTCGATGGCTTCGTTCGAAACCCGCCCGGCAAACCAACTGGCGTCGGGATGCACAAAATCGGCGGGCAGTTCAAAGGACTTTTTGACATGCTGGCCAAAAATGCCAGTTTGGTAAATGGTTTGCCCATCTTGTTGGTGGGTCCACTCCTTCGGTCGGTCGGCGGTCAGGAGCAGCAACGGAATTTCCTGAAAATACGCTTCGGCTACGGCCGGAGCCAGGTTGTAAACCGCGCTGCCGGATGTACAGACTACGATCACCGGTTGGCGGATTTGTTGGGCAATTCCAAGGGCAATAAAACCGGCGGAACGTTCATCGGCCACCACACGCGTTGTCATTGCCGGGTGCCGCGCCAGGGCTAGCGTCAGCGGAGCGCTTCGGGAGCCGGGCGAAATCACTGCCTGCCGGACACCTTTCCGAACACACAATTCAACCAGATTTAGGACATGCTGATGAATAGCCACAAAAATAAAAAGCTAAGTTGCCGAAAAAACGCAATAAAAAAGCCGGATCTGCAAAGTTGCCCTGCATCCCCGGCTTGATGATCTGTTGGCGGTTCTCGGTTTACAGTTTTCGGTGTTCAGAAACCGTATACTGAATACTATAAACCGAATACCGTCTTATCCTAAATACGTCTTCAACGCTTTCGAGCGCGAGGTATGACGCAGACGCCGGATGGCTTTTTCCTTGATCTGCCGAACCCGCTCGCGGGTCAGGTTGAATTTTTCGCCGATTTCTTCGAGCGTCATGGCGTGTTCGCCGTTCAGGCCAAAGTACAGCGTTATCACGTCGGCTTCCCGCTGAGTCAGCGTCGACAAAGCGCGTTGCACTTCTTTCCGGAGCGAGTCGTTGATCAAACCGGAATCCGGTTTGTCTTCACCGTCGTTTTCGAGTACATCAAGCAGGCTGTTTTCTTCACCCTGCACAAATGGCGCATCCATCGAGACATGCCGACCCGAAATTTTCAGCGTATCGACGACCTCGGCGGCCGAAATTTCAAGCACGGCGGCCAGTTCTTCCGGCGACGGTTCGCGCTCGAATTTTTGCTCCAGATCGGAGAACGTTTTGGAAATCTTGTTCAGTGAGCCTACCCGGTTCAGCGGCAACCGCACAATCCGTGACTGTTCGGCCAGGGCCTGCAGAATCGACTGACGAATCCACCAAACGGCGTAGGAAATAAACTTGAAACCCCGGGTTTCGTCAAACCGTTGGGCAGCTTTGATCAACCCCAGGTTTCCCTCGTTGATCAGGTCACCCAGCGACAACCCCTGGTTCTGGTACTGTTTTGCTACGGAGACAACGAACCGCAGGTTGGCTTTCGTCAGCCGTTCCAGCGACAACTGGTCGCCTTCGCGGATTTTCTGGGCCAACTGTACTTCTTCGTCCGGCGTTAGCAGGTCCACTTTACCAATCTCCTGCAAATATTTGTCAAGCGATTGGCTTTCGCGGTTGGTAATCTGTTTGGAAATTTTTAGCTGTCTCATGTACGGAATACTGCCTAACGCAGTCCGGTTTTTTATACTACTTCATCGGGCGCTATGCTCTTGCAAGTCCAATTAGTAACGAAATCATAAACTGATTCGATACACTAAATTGTAACAAATCAAGCCGGATTTTTGTTCGCAGGCTTCGGTAGCAAAACCTTCCGCGAGAGACGGTATTTTCCGGTTTTTTTATCGATTTCAATCAACTTCACCCGGACTTCTTCACCGACCTCCAGAACGCCCTCCATCGTTTCCAGACGATCCCACTTGATCTCGGAAATGTGCAATAAACCGTCTTTACCCGGCAGGAACTCCACGAACGCGCCGAACGGCATGATGGTTTTTACTTTTCCGTCGTAAATTTCACCGACTTCCGGAACCGTGGCAATGCCCTTGATCCGCGAAACAGCTTTATCCATCGACACCTGGTTCGTCGCAAAAATGTTGACGTAACCGGCATTGTCCTTCTCTTCGATGACGATCGTAGCGCCGGACTCTTTCTGGATTTCCTGCACCACTTTGCCACCCGGCCCGATCACGGCACCGATAAATTCCCGGTCGATCTTGATCGTCACCGCACGGGGCGCATGCGGTTTCAGGTCCGGACGTGGCGTCGATAGCGACTTGTTCATCTCGCCCAGAATGTGCAGACGACCAACCCGCGCCTGTTCGAGCGCTTCGGCCAGCACTTCGTACGACAAGCCATCGACTTTAATGTCCATCTGGCAGGCCGTGATTCCGGATTCGGTACCGGTCACTTTAAAGTCCATATCGCCCAGGTGATCCTCGTCACCCAGAATATCGGACAGGACGGCGTATTTACCGGCCTCATCCGTGATTAAGCCCATGGCGATCCCGGCCACCGGCGCTTTGATTTTCACTCCGGCGTCCATCAACGCCAGCGTACCGGCGCATACCGTAGCCATCGACGACGACCCGTTGGATTCCAGAATATCGGAAACTACCCGAATTGTGTACGGATTGTCGGCATCCGGCGGCATCACTTTCTTCAGGGCGCGGTGTGCCAGGTTCCCGTGACCGATTTCGCGCCGACCCGCTCCTCGGTTCGGTTTCACTTCACCCGTTGAAAAACCGGGGAAGTTGTAGTGCAGCAGGAATTTGGCAAACCCCTGAAACATGGCCTGATCGACAATCTGCTCGTCCATCTTGGTGCCGAGCGTCACCGTCGTCAGCGACTGGGTTTCTCCCCGCGTGAAAACCGCCGATCCGTGCGCCGACGGCAGGTAATCCACCTCGGTCGTGATTTGACGGATTTCGTCCAGTTTCCGGCCATCCAGCCGGGTCCGTTCGTCGAGTACCAGCCGACGCGACGCTTCCCACTGGACGTCGTGAAAATATTGCTTCGCCAGCGTCAGTTTGGCCGGATCAACTTCACCTTCCGGAAACAGCGTGGCTTTAAATTCTTCAAAAACCGCCTTGAACGACTCGCTGCGCACTTTCTTATTCTTGTTCTGCTGAAGCGCTACGGCGTACACTTTGTCGTAGGTCTGTTCACGAACCAACTGGCGCAGTTCTTCATCGTGCGTTTCGTGGCTGTACACGCGCTTCTGCTGTTTGCCAACGGCAGCTTCCAGTTCTTTCTGCGCAGCACACTGAATTTTGATGACTTCGTGGGCGGCTTTCAGAGCCTCGATGACTTCCTGCTCCGAGCATTCGTTCATCTGTCCTTCCACCATACAGATATCTTTGGCCGTAGCCGCTACGATCAGGTCGAGCGTGGCCCGCTCCAGATCGGAGGTTTTGGGGTTGATCTGGTATTCCCCGTCAATTTTCGCCACCCGGACTTCCGAAATCGGACCGTTGAACGGGATGTCGGAAACCGCCAGGGCCGACGAAGCCGCCAGAGCCGCCAGCGAATCGGGCAGCACCTCGGTATCCGCCGAAATCAGGGTGATCATCACCTGAGTATCAGCGTGATAGTCCTCCGGAAAAATCGGACGCAACGCCCGGTCGACCAACCGGCTGATCAGGACTTCGTGATCGCTTAACCGACCTTCCCGGCGCTGAAAGCTGCCCGGAATCCGGCCGGATGCCGCAAATTTTTCCTGGTAATCGACGGAAAGGGGCAGAAAATCGACGCCTTCTTTCGCTTCTTTCGTCGATACCACGGTGGCTAGCAGCATGGTATCGCCCAATCGAACGACGACAGCCCCATCGGCTTGTCGGGCCAGTTTGCCCGTTTCGATGGTAATCGTTCGTCCGTCAGGAAGGTTAGTGGAGTGTGTGATGATTTGTGACATATACTAGAGAATATTACCCGCGACAGCCGCTTTTTCAACCGATTGCTTCTACGAAAAGACCGCAACAATAGCTACTCTACTCACTGACCGCTCGTTCGGACCATCCGAACGGAATAAATGAACCAAAAATGGGAGACTTGGTACGTAAACATGAAATCAGGGAACCTGTTTGATGGATTCCCTGATTCGAACGAAGTTTTTACTTCCGGAGACCTAACTCAGCAATGATGGCCCGGTACCGACTAATGTCTTTTTTATACAGATAGTCGAGCAACCGACGGCGCTTGCCGACCAGTTTCAGCAAGCCCAGGCGGGTGCCGTAATCATGTTTGTGCTTTTTCAGATGCTCTGTCAGGTGGTTAATCCGGAAAGTGAACAGGGCGATCTGAGATTCAGCCGACCCAGAGTCTTCCGTGGTTCGTTTGAACCCCTGGGCAGCAAAGATTTCTTGCTTTTTTTCGGTGTTTAAATACATCGTCAGACAGCTAAAAACAAATGGATAATTGAATGAAACGCAAAATTATAAATTTTTTTAGGATATCCGGTAAAACCGGTTGAGAATATTTCAGGCAACTCGTGTCTGCGAACGACCCGCCCGCCAGGACTGGAATTGCTTTTTCAGCCGCTCCCAGCCGATGACATACACATCTTTATCAAACAGCCGGGAATCGTTGCGGGCCTGTTTCATGAGGTAGAGCCCAATCGGCAGCAGGATCACATTGGCCATCCAGGCACCGGCCGGAACCCAGATCAGATCGTCCTTGGCGTACTTGTCGCCGGTCAGGGTTAAGACATAGAGCAGAATGAAAAACAGAATCGATACCAGCACCGGAACCCCAAAACCGCCTTTTTTGATGATGGCCCCCAACGGTGCCCCGATCAGAAACATGATGAAGCAGGAAATCGCCTGCGTAAATTTGTGGTGGCTTTCGAGTTCGTAACGGTTGACGGTTTTCTGCTTTTCCTTTAAATAGGTCTGATTCGACTCGGCATACGACAGCATATTCCGGGCCTGCGACAGCGCCATGTCCACGGTTTCACCCTTAATCCGGGCTTCGACCGGCCGGGCCAGCAGCGAATCGATCCAGTTGCCGGACCGAACCGTTGGCGGAGTTGTGACCGTAGTCGACGCAACGGGCGTGACGACGGGGGGAGCCGGTTTGAACTGGTAACTGTAGTATTGCCGGGAGGTCGTCGCCGTACTGGCCTTGGTCGTCTTCAGGTCTTTTTTGAGCGAATCGGTCAGGGTGGCCAGCTCGGCCAGGTTTTTCATGTACTCGTGGTACTCGAACTGCTGCTCGTCGGTTCGCTTCAAACCGTATGAATCCAGGCTGATCCGGAGTTTATAATGTTGAAACCCGTTCCGCAGAAATTTGGCTAGCTGATTCTGTGATCCGGTACTGGCATATGACACGTTCGAATTGTCGGTGTATTCGGTATAATCGTTGCCGTTGTACAGCTCAAAGATCAGGTATTGTTTATCGGGTGTAGTATACATACGCCCCGAATCCGCCAGAATGATCTCGCGGTTTCCGGTTTCCATCCCGCTTTCCTGGTGTTTGTAGATGACCATACCGCGCAGGGTTTCACCGTTCTTCTTATCAGCTTTGATGCTGTACCCGGGCAGGTCGTTGTAAAAAATACCTTCTTTTATACTCAGTGTCGCTTTGGCGGATTTAATATCCCAAAGCAAACTATAGCCTTTCAGGTTGGCCCAGGGCGCTACCTTGTTATTGAACCAGAAGGAAAAGATAGCAATTCCGGTCGCTACGATCAGCATGGGACGCATGGCCCGGGTGAGGGAAATTCCGGCGCTTTTAAGGGCCGTCAGTTCGAAGAATTCGCCGAGATTCCCGAAAGTCATCAGCGAAGAGAGCAACACCGCCAGCGGCAGGGCAATGGGAATGGTGATGAGACTGAAATAACCGATTATTTTGCCAAAAACCAGTAGATCAATGTCTTTCGAGACGAACTGATCGATGTAAAACATCATCAGCCGCATCAAAAAAATAAAAATAACCACACAAAGCGTCAGTACGAACGGTCCCCAGAACGACTTCAGTACGAGCTTGTCAATTTTCTTCATAGACTCCTAACTCCCCACAATTTCTTTAAGCTTATCAATTAAACTGTTCCAGAGGGATTTAAGTTCGTCGGCATCGGCATTGGAGGAGTAATCCGTAATCCGCAGGAAGGTCGACTGGGTCAACTCACTGACGTCCACCCGAAAATCGATGTAATTATGTTCTTCGGAGGAACCGTTACCGTTTAAAAACTCAAACCGTACGCTTTTATTCTGCCGGATGGAAACCTGCCGGGCGAGGTGACTTTCGTTATCCCAGAAAAAATCAAACTGATGATCGGGCCGAACATTCACTTTATTGGCAAACCATTGGGAAAGGCCCGAAGCGGTGCTGATATAAGGAAAAAGAACTTTGGGTGAAGCCCGAAGCTCGTATTCCGCAACGAATTTGTATTTTTCCATATCAGTGAATTTTAAAGGGTAACGGGGCAAAGTTAGCAGAATTTTAACACGGTGGTCAAAAAGTTGTTGGAGCAGTCTTTTTTTTTCCTACTTTTGTGGCACGAAAAATTTGGCGGGGTAGCTCAGTTGGTTAGAGCACAGGATTCATAACCCTGAGGCCACGAGTTCAAATCTCGTCCCCGCTACGAACGCAAAACCGCCTTAGACAAGGCGGTTTTTTGCTAAAACGGTGTTGACGATAAATACTGGTTATTGAGCAATTGCCTTTTCTTCAGTGCAAAATTTCAAAAATCAACTGCTTTAAAATGGCTCCCTCGCTCATCGAAGGCGTATCAATGCCTTTGGACCAGGCGTCGGCTTTGCGGATGGAATGCACGATCCCGGCCACTTTCCATAACGGATACGCCCGGGCGGTTTGGAGGTAATCTTTCACAAAGAACGTATGGACTCCGAGCAGCGTCGCCAGGTGTTTTTCAGACTGGTCGCGCGAAGCCTGAACCATCAGTACTTTCGTAAAAAACTGGTAAAGAATGATCAACATCGGCGGCAAAGGGTTGTCTTTCGGGTTGCGGCCGAAATAATCGACAATGCGGTTAGCTTTTACCACATCCCGGAGTGTCAGCGCTTTCTGCAATTCAAACACATTGTATTCCTTGCTGATACCGACCAGCCGTTCCACCGTCTCGGCGCTGATTTCCTCGCCCGGTTTCAGGTTGATCATGATCTTATCAATCTCTCCGGCCAGCCGTTTCAGGTCATTGCCAATGGCTTCAAACAGCATCTGAATGGCTTTAAGACTTACCTTAGCGTTTTGCTGCCGACAGTAGTCTCCGATCCAGTCGGGTACCTTGTTATCATAGAGTTTTTTCGAATTGAACAGAACGCCTTTCTGCCCGATGGCCTTCGCCAGCGCCTTCCGTTCGTCAAAATTACCGGTATGGCTCAACACCAGAATAGTCGATGAAAGGGGCGCTTTGGCGTAGTCTTCCAGCAAGGACACATTGGCTTTCTCCCCAAAACCGCCCAGTTGCTGGGCTTCTTTGACTAGCACCAGTTGCCGCTCCGCCATAAACGGATACCGCCGGGCCATGTTAATCACCGCACCGACCTGTACGTCCTTTCCAAACACGACAAACTGGTTGAAGCCCTTCTCGTGTTCGGGAATGGCTGCTTTTTCAATTTCTTCCGTCAGCAAATCCAGAAAATAGGGCTCATCCCCGTGCAACAGGTAAACCGGCGCAAACTGTTTTTTTCGAATGTCTTTCAGCAACTGCTCAACGGCGGGGGTCATAACGATAGCCTATATACGTCCTTTTAATTCATTTACGATACTCAGTCAGCCGGTTGGGTAACCGTCAGGAAATGACGCACATGAGTCTGCAATTCGGGGAAAAACCGGCTGAAATAGTCGTCAAAAGTAAGGTAATAATGATGGAAATCCTCAATGGCCGTTTCCAGGTTCGAGGGAAAAACCGTCCGGCGCGCCATGCCTTTGAGACTGCGGTCGATTCCTTCCGCGAATTGATAATTCGTCAGCCAGTCGTATTGAATCATGGCATCGGCCATGCGCCGGGCCGACTCGGGCAAGTCGTTTCGATTTTGCCGGATGATACCGTAAAACTGGCGAATAAAAACCGGCAGGGATTGATCGGAATAGACCGAAAACCGCCGGGCCAGAAAGTGATCGAGAAACACATCGATGGCCGCTCCCGCGTATTTGTGGCAGCGCGGACGAACCAACACGCGCATGGCTTCCACCAGCGGGTGCTGGTCGGTAAAGGTATCGATCTGGCGATGCAACCAAATCCCGCGCTGCACCGCAATCGACAGGCCATGCCGGGGGTGTCCGGGATTTCCTTTAATGAAATCCGCAATAAAATTGCCAATGATTAAGCCTTCATCATTACCCGATAGGAATGCGTGCGCCAGTATATTCATTCAGAAAACCGCCTACAGATGTGGGTCACCCTGCACAAACGTCGCTTCAAACCCTTCTGAAGGCTGGTATTGGATCGTTTCTACCCCGAATTTACGCAAAAATTCGACACCCTCGTCGGTCGGAATGCCTTTGTAGCGGGCGTAGGAATGCAGAAAAACCACTTTAGCGATTTTCATGCTGTAAATAATCCGGGCGCAGGCAATGCAGGGGGAGAGTGTCACGTAAATCGTGGCTCCGTCGACCACTGCGCCGTTTTTTGCTGCATACAGGATAGCGTTCTGTTCAGCATGCAGCGCCAGCGAACAACTGCCTTTCGAGTCGCGCGGACAACCCACCTCCGGAAATTCTTCGTCGCAGTTGTGAGTTCCCGACGGCGGACCGTTGTAGCCAATGGAAATAATGCGGGTGTCTTTCGTCAAAACCGCCCCCACCTGCGCCTTGATGCAGTGGGACCGTCGCGACAGATTGACGGCAAGTTCCATAAAAATATCGTCAAAACGGGGTTTGCTCATCGGCGGTACGGCGTTGCGGATACAGCCTCAAAGTAAGCGAAAAAACGGGAAATCTGTTTACAGGTTTACGGTATTCCGTTTTCGGTATTGGGATGCCAACTTCGTTATTCAGTGTTCGTTATTCGGTATTCGTTATTCAGTGTTCGTTATTCAGTGTTCAATATTTAAATAACGAATAATGAATAACGAACATCGAATAACGAAATTAAAAACCGCCCCCCCCCGCTCAAACCGCACCTTCCATTTCCCGGCGCAGTTTTTTCGACACCAGCCAGTCGGGTTTGTTGGTTACGATGTTGGCTTTCAGTTCATTGAGCATCGAATACAGTCCGAAATACGTCCGGTTGATGTACAGGCCGTGCTGTGAACCCCGGGCCACTTTTGAGTTTTTCAATTCCGGTATGTTCGCCAGGTCCTCGGCAAAGGCATACACCGTATCGAAATAGGAGTTATCGCCAAAATCAAAAGTCTGGGTGGCAAATGGTTTGCCGAGCAGCACGATCATTTTCTTGAACAGGTCAGTAAAAAAGGCCTGTTCTTTCGGCGAATCCTCCGGAACGATAAACTCCAGGTTCCGGAAAATGGCCGTCGTCGCACCTTCGTCGTCGAGTGTGTCGAAATTGATCAGCCGGAAATAATTTTCGTAGAAAAAGTCCGGAATCACCTTCACGCAGCCGAAGTCGATGACGCCCATCGTGCCGTCGGCCCGCATCAGGAAATTGCCGGGGTGCGGATCGGCATGGACCTGTTTGAGGTCGTGAATCTGGAAGTTGTAAAAATCCCACAACGCCTGCCCGATCTGATTGCGAATTGCCTGCGACGGATTCGTTTTCAAAAAATCCTTCAGGTGCAGTCCGTCCAGCCAGTCCATCGTCAGAATGCGTTTGCTCGACAATTCCGGATAATACTGCGGAAAAACCAGGTTCGGAATAGCCGCACATTGCTCCGATATATAGATGGAGCGCTTCAGTTCAAGGTCGTAATCGGTTTCTTCGAGCAGTTTCGACTCCACCTCGCCCATGTAGCGGTTGATGTCCTTTTCGTTCAGGTTCAGCAACCGGATGGCGAGCGGTTTGGCAATCCGCAGATCCGAACTGACACTGTCGGCCACGCCGGGATACTGCACCTTGACAGCCAGCTTTTTACCGTCTTTCCAGGCTTGATGCACCTGCCCAATCGAAGCTGCATTGACCGCGTTCATGTCGAACCGGTCGTAAATCTGCTGGGGTGTTTTTTGAAAATACGTTCGGAATAGCTTGACCACCAGCGGCCCCGACAGCGGGGGGGCCGAGTACTGCGACATCGTAAATTGATCGACATAGGCCCGGGGCAGCAGATTTCGGTCCATGCTCAGCATTTGCGCCATTTTCAACGCACTCCCCTTCAGTTCGCTCAGGGCATTGTAAATATCAGCCGCATTGTCCTGGTGCAGTTCCTCCTTCGACAAATCAGGTTGGAGGATCTTCTTGCTGTAATGTTTCAGGTAATTCCCACCAACTTTCACCCCCGCTTTCACAAACTGACTCGCCCGGGCCACTTTTGTCGTTGGGATATGGTTCTGTGTCTTCATGCTTGAGGAGTTAAGAGTTTAGAATTAAGAATTAAGAGTTAAAAATTGCGCTGCGGTAGCCAACTCTTAACTCATAACTCTTAATTCTTAACTCCTCACTTGTTTTGGTAGATGAATTTGGCCAGGTCGAACAACGAATCCAGCGGGGAGCGCCCAATCAGATCGAAGGCGGTGTTGACCGATTTTTCGATGGCTGTATCGGTTTTTTCAAAGTTCTTGCTGAGATCGTTGACCCAGAAATTCAGAATGAACAGCGTCTGCATCCAAAAGCCGTCGGCGTAGCGATCCGACAGGAACGGACGGGGTTCGACCTCCTTGCTTTCGCGCCCTTCGGCCAGCAAATCCCGGACAAAATCGAAGTAGGTTTCCCGGAACGGCTCTAAAATGCGGGGCGTCTGCCGACGCATCCGGACTTTCGCAACGGGCGAAGCAGACTGGCTGGCCTCGCGGATGCGCTGGTGGCTGTAGACCACAAAACTACGCTGCGACCGCAGCACTTCGATCCAGGTGTAGTAAAACGCCAGCAGTTTTTCCCGGACAGAATACGTCTGGTAAACCGGGTCGGCTTCGATGGTTTGAACCGCCTGTTGAAAGAACGCCAGCCAGACATCCGCTTCGATCGATTCGAAAGACGGATATTCCTCGTAGAAGTCAGCTTCGGTCAGCTTCAGTTTCTTGGTAAATTGAAAAACACTCGGCGGTGGGGTTCCGTGTTCCAGCACATATTCTGTGTAGGCTTTACGGATTTTTTCCTGCTTTTCCATACTTCGCAAACGAAGCGTGGAGCAAAAAAGTTTAGCTTTTCATGTTCACAAATTGCAACGAAATGTCCAATTCCGCCCGGCGCAGCATTCCGATGACGGCCTGCAGTTCATCGATCTTTTTACTCGTCACCCGAACCTGATCGTCCATTGCCTGGGCAGTGATCTTAGGGAACTGATCCTTAATCAGTTTCAAAATTTTTCGCTGCTGATCCTTGTCAAGTCCCTGGCGCACTTTCAAATCCCGGCGCAGGCGGTTTCCCGAGGGTTGCGGCTCAGCCGAAAAATCCAGACTTCGCCCATCGAGGCCTTGTTTCACCATCCGGCTCAGGAGTATATCCTCCACCGATTTCAAACTCATGTCATTATCGGTTTCGATGCGAAGGTTCAAATCTTTCTTGTTGAGCTCAACGCTGGTTTTACTGTTACGAAGGTCATACCGATTGGCAATTTCTTTGGTAGCTACATTAATCGCATTATCCAGCAACTGAAGATCTACCTTACTAACAATATCAAACGAAGCCATACTTTCTGAAAAAACGCCAGCCGGATCGCTGGTCGGATACCCTGTAAAGGTAAGGTCATTTCCAATTCTCTCCAACCGGGTTTCGGACAACAGCCAACGGACCAGTTCACCCGATCTTGACAAGTTTCAGATTCAAACCCAATATTTGCATACACAAGCAATAAATTTGTAGGTTTGTAGTTTCGTATTCTCTGTTTACCTCATGAAAAAACTCTTTTACCTGATCGGTCTGGTGCTTTACCTGACCTCCACGATTGTATTGGGTCAATGTTCGCCCCCGGCTCCTACCTGCGCCGGTTGCATGCCCCTCACGGCAGACAATCAAAATCTCAGTTCCGGAACCTTTTGCATCACAACTGCAGTCAGTAACATCAACATTGGCTCGGGCGCCGTGGTTTGTCTAAGCGGTTCCGGCTCTCTGATCAATTCAAACCTGAATGGTGGTACACTGATCTTCAACGGAGGCACCCTCACAAATTTTGGGGCCAACTCTGGCGATCTGCGGGTTTTCGGCACCTTATCCAATCCAGTAAATACCAACTTCAACGGTGCCCGGGTGGTGATCGAATCCGGCGGGGTGATGAATGTGACCAACTTTGATGTCAACGGTCCCCTGGTCGTCAATGGTGGCACCCTCAACACCTCCAACCTGTTACGAATCAACGGCAGCGGAACGGTGTGTATGGAGAATCTGGGTCAGATTCACACAACCTACTTCCAGAATAACAGCACCAACAGCACCAACGCTCAATCCACAAAAGGGTGCATTTCTATCGCACAGCCTCAAAACGGGCAAACGTTTCTGAACAACTCGCTGACCAATTCCAACAACGTCCTGGTTTGTTTACCGGGTTCTTTTGTTCCATCGAATCTGGGATCGGCCCTGGTTACTGCCAACTGCAGTGGCTGCTCGGTCGCCATGCCGGTAACTTATGCCTACTTCCGGGCTCAGCCGCTGTCGCAGGGGGTCCGGCTGGACTGGCAGACGGCCTCCGAGCTTCACCACAGCCACTTTTTAGTCGAACGATCGACCAATGCCCTGGATTTTCAGTCCATCAGCGGTTCTGTAGTGGACCCACTAGGTACTCAAAATGGCAGCAAGGTCTATCAGTTTACAGATCGTGATGTTCAACAGGGTACGTACTATTACCGGCTGAAACAGGTCGATACCGACGGTTCGTTCGATTATTCCAAGCTCATCGCTGTTACCCTGGGCGAACAAACTCCGGCCCTTCGACTCTATCCTAATCCGGTCATTTCTGTTTTAACTCTCGGGTTTGAATCGGAAGAAACGGGCATTGTCGACATAGAAGTGACGGATGCCAGCGGCAATCTATGGATCAGCCAAACCGGAAATAAAACCGCCAAAAGCCATGCCCAGACGCTGAATCTGCAATCACTGCCCAAAGGTCTTTACCTGGTTACGGTTCAGCTGGGAAATCAGTTTTACATCCGAAAAGTGCTCAAGTGACATTCATAACCGGACCAGATAAGCCCCCTGCTGACGGACCGAATGGCAGGAAATGCCCCGCTGACGGGCTTCAGCCAGCAAGCGGTCCGTCAGCGGGGTCTTGTTCGAATCGTCAAAAATCAGGTGCCTGGCCGCCACCCGGCCTTTGAGCTGGTCCCACGACTGGATGGCATTCCGGCTGATGATGGCATAATCGACCACCATCGGCACTCGCCAGAACCTTCGTTTAGGAATTCGGTTAATCAGCAACACACTCCGCCCCTGCCAGCGAATCAAGACAATCGACCGGTTTTGATAGAGCGCCAGTGACGGGGTCATCTTTTGTGGACGGGTGTAAACAACCCGGCTGATTCCCAGGCTATCCCAGGTATTTTTTACATAAAAGCGTACTTCCCGACTTTGGTCCGTCAGCGTATCTTTCGTCAGAAAAACCGCCGACTTTCCGGCAACCAGGCTGATGGCCGATTCGTGCGGAACGAAATGGACGACCAGCAACCGTTGGTGTTTGCGCCCTACGGTCGTCCAGCCCACCAGGGAAGTCAGCAAAATCGAGCTACCCACCAGCAGCCAGCCGCAGCGTTTTTCGCGGGACAGGGCTAACGCGATTCCAAAGACCAGTACGGCATACAGCCAGATCAATTCCCAACCCGTAACCGTCAGCGGAGCGATCAGCGCATTCGGTAGTTGCTCCGTCAACAAAATGGCCTGATTTAGCAGCCACATGGCCCCAAAAAGAATCTTGCCCACCCAAACGCCGACAAACGGAATCCAGCCGACCGCCAGCAAACCCATTGCCAGCATCAGCACTACCGACGACAAAGGCACTACGACCGGATTCGCCAACCAGAAGTAGGTTGGAAACTGGTGGAAATAAAAGACGCCCAGCGGAAACGTCACCAGTTGAGCCACCAGCGCCATCGCGGTTAACCGCCAAAGCTGGTCTAGTAGCCAATTACTTGCGGTAAATAGCTGATAGAAAGGCTGATACCCGATAAGTAAACCGCCCACGGCCAGGTAGGAGAGCTGAAAACCGGCCGTCGTCAGCGCGTAGGGATCGAACAAAAGGATCAAAAAAGCCGAAGCGGCCAGCGTATTAAGGGGGGTATTGGCCCGGCCAATGGTCTGGCCGATCAGCAGTAGCGAAAACATGAACGCCGACCGCAAAACCGGGGCCGAAAAGCCCGTCATCAGCGCATAAAACCAAAGCAAACCCAGCATCAGGGCGGCAAAGGCGTACGTTCCTCCTTTTCGTTTTCGCAAAAAACCCAGTAGTAAACTCAGCGCGCTGAACAGCACCCCGACATGCAAACCGGAAACCGACAGTATATGCACGGCACCAGCCGCCGAATAGGCCTGTTGAAGTTCGGGATCGATGCCGTCTCGGATGCCCAGAATCATGGCTTTCACGATGGCAAACTCCGCACCGCTGCCGAGATTGGCGGTATACACGCTGTCCGCCCAGTCGTTGATGGTATACGCCAGCGCGGTGATCTGGTTCAGGGGCTGGTAGCCGGTTACCCGCCGGTCCGATGGACGCAGATACTGCTGGTAATAGATTCCCCGATTAGCCAGAAACCGTTTGTAATTGAATTCGCCGGGATTCAGGGGCGGGTCGATCGGGCGGGGTTGCCCCCGAACCAGCCAGACATCGCCGTACCGGGGTTTGTCCGGAACCGACTTATCCAGGTAAACAATCAGCCGACCGCTGGCCGGTTGCCAGGCGCTATCCGTCCGAATTCTCCGCACTTCCAGTTCTACACGAAAGGTTTTAGTGCGGTTTTCAGCCTGGGAGCCTACCACCGCTTCGTACGCCCGGATGGGACGTTGACCGTGAATTAGATTGATCGGATCGTTGGAAGCCGTGTGCCAGGAAGTGATCAACCATCCAAACCCGTTAAAAACAAACAATCCGGTGACTCCTTTCAGAGTATGCCACTGAATCGATTTAACGAAGAACGACAAAATAAATATGGTTGTACTAACAATATAAATGGTACATAGAACCGGTTTTAAGCTGGGAAATAGTAAATAGGCCACGATTCCGCCTGTAAGAGCGGCCACGTACCGAATGAAAGGAAAGGCATTCCAGCGTAGCATCAGGAAGGAAATGACGAGCCCGGTAAAACCATCTTATAATGCTGAATGCCACATTCTTCGAACATCGGCCCAACGGGTTTGAAGCCGAATTTGGCGTAGAGCGGCATAGCCGTTACCTGGGCATTGAGGTACACCGATTCGATGGGTTCGGGTTGCTGACTGAATACATCGTCCAGTACCGCTTGTACCAAAGCCTGTCCCACGCCCTTCCCCCGGAAAGCCGCCAAAACCGCAAACCGCTCCAGTTTGATGCCTTTCGAAGTCGTACGCCAGCGGGCTGTACCACAGGGCGTTCCGTCATGCAAAGCCAGAAAGTGGCGACTTGTGGGTTCAAATTCATCGTATTCGTCTTCCTTTCGAACATTCTGCTCTTTCACAAATACCTCCTCCCGAATAGCAAAAATCTGCTGGAGTTCAGCCGGACGATTTACCTGAATCACCTGGATCATACGGTGGACTATTTACAGTATACAGTTTTCGGTTTACGGTATGCGATTTACAGTGGCTAACGCTTTCAGGGGTCGCACCGTATACGGGAAACCGAAAACCGTTCATCAATATATCATTAATCGTTTGGAAGTGGTCTCTTTATCAGTAGAAACTTTGACAAAATAAACACCACGACCGAGTGTTTCAAGCGGCAGATTGATGGATGAACTGGGGTAGTCCGTAAATTTCTGGGTGCGAATGACGCGGCCCGACAGATCAACCACATCGACCTGAAATGTCTGGAAACCCGTAAACAATACCTCCAGGGTTGATAGTCGCTGACTGGCCTGGATCGGATTTGGGTAGACGTTGACTGTGAGTGTTGCCGGTTGGGGCAGCGGTTCCGCCGACCGAACGACGCGCTGCCGCCGAGGACTCGCTTCGATCACGGCCCGCATCCGGGCTTTCTGATCCTGCGTAAACAGGTTCATGCAGGCATCCGGCGTGTAATCCAGGTAATTTTCAATCTGGTTGCGGGTACGGGTGCCGTTGCAGGTCGAAAACCGTTCGGAACAGGACGTGGTCTGGTTGGCGCTTTCGGTGGGTGGGGTGTCGTCGCAATAATCATCCCCGCAAACCGAATCACCCCAGGTGTGAATCAGGCCCAGCCAATGCCCAACTTCGTGGGTCGTCGTACGTCCGTACCGGTACGTCGGGCTGGTGACGGCACCGATGTCGCTCCCAAAATAGCGGTAATCAATAATAACCCCATCCGTCAGCTCATTTTCATACGATGATAATCCGGGTATATTCTGAGCTTCTGGAAACTGCGCATACCCCAGGTAATCATTTCGTAAAGTCGTCACCCAGATATTAAGGTATTGATCGCTTGGCCAATACGCAATCCCGGATAGCACGCGATCATCTCCACTAACCGAATCATAGATGTCGAAGCTGGTGCGCTGGGTGTAATTTCGGGTAATCCCGGAGGTTGCGTTACCTTCGGGATCGACCCGGGCCAGAAAAAATTCAATGCCGGTATCCGCTCCAACCGGGTCTGTGTTGAACCCGCGGGTATTGGCCATTCTCCGGTAATCCTCGTTCAACACCCGTATCTGGGAGGCAATCTGCTCGTCAGAAATATTGGAATTGTTGGCACCGCCGATAAAACCGGAGGAGTTGTTGTGCACGACATGCACCACCACCGGAATCCGGTAGACGTCTTCAGAAATTCGTGCTGACCTTGGCTCCAATTTGTTTCGGAGCAAAATCTGTTCAACCTGTTGATTGAGTTGCTGCCGCTTCAGGAGCCGCTGCGGATCGCGTCGTTGCAGGGTGGCCTCCCGCTGGTCAATGCCACAGCGTTGGGGAGTCACGGCCGTTTGGGCGCGCGACTCCGTCAAGACCAAACCAAGAAGGAAACTCAGGGTTAGAACAATAGCGTTATTTTTCAGCCCGCTCATACGCCGTGATAATTTCTTTGACCAGCCGGTGCCGCACCACATCGCTGCCATCCAGTTCAACGAAGCCGATGCCTTTGATATTTTTCAGCAGGTCTACCGCTTCAATCAAACCGGAGCGTTGGTTTTTGGGCAGGTCAATCTGCGAACGGTCGCCGGTAATGATGGCTTTTGAATTCGGCCCCATCCGCGTCAGAAACATCTTCATCTGCATGGGCGTGGTGTTTTGGGCTTCGTCCAGCAAAATGAAGGCATGATTGAGCGTACGTCCGCGCATGTACGCCAGCGGAGCGATTTCGATGGTGCGGTTCTCGATATACGTTTTCAGCTTTTCGGCCGGAATCATATCGTCCAGGGCATCGTAAATCGGGCGCAGGTACGGATCGATTTTTTCCTTCAGATCGCCGGGCAGAAAGCCCAGGTTCTCGCCCGCTTCCACCGCCGGTCGGGTAATGATGATCTTTCGGACTTCTTTGTTTTTCAGCGCCCGGACGGCGATGGCAACGGCCGTGTAGGTCTTCCCGGTTCCGGCCGGACCGATGGCAAACACCAGGTCGAATTTTTCCGACACATCGACCAGCTTTTGCTGATTGGCCGTTCGGGCCCGAACAATAACGCCTTTCGTCCCGTAGACCAGCACGTTATCCTCCGATTGCACGACCGGCATGGCTTCGCGCTCGGTGTGTTGCAGGAAGCTTCGGACGTTTTCATGGGTGAGTTTCCCGTACTTCTGGTAATGTTCGATCAGCGAGTCGAGGATGTCGGTGATGCGGGAAATTTCCGGTGTGGTTCCTTTGATGCGGATTTCGTTGCCACGGGAGATGATCTTGCTCATCGGGAAGGCAGCCGCGACCTCTTTGATGTTGTTGTTTTCAACGCCCAAAAAGTCGATGAGCGATACATTGTCAAGAGTGATTACTTTTTCTACCAAATCCTGGTTCATATTTTCAGGGTGAACAATCCGATTTCCCTTCTAAATTTAGAGGTTCGTACGTACTAAACAACAAAAACCAGCAAATATTATCTCCCGTCAAGGGTATTTTCGTGCAAATCATTCATCGTTAACCAGTTGTCGAAACCCTACTGCCTAACTTGAATACATGCTCTATTCTCAATACGAATCAGCAAGTTAAGCCGTAAAAACCGTAAGCTAAATAGCGGTTTTTTTTTCACTTTTTTTTCCGCCGGACGAGCCGGAATATGTACTTTAGGGACAAGAACTTACTGCCCCGGTTTCCAGCCACACCCAATTCCGACATCCACCTGACAGCTTTTCATTCTACCGATGAATGGCTATACTTGCATTGCAATGGAAAACGATCGTCCCACCAACTCCCCGTTTCGAAAGACCCCGTATCTGGGCGGTAACCGTCGCAGTATGTCCGACGGTGTCAACCACATGCTCACGCCCACCGGCCTGGGCAAATTGCCTCCGCAGGCCATCGACCTGGAGGAAGCCGTGCTGGGGGCACTGATGATCGAAAAGGATGCGCTTTCGGCGGTGATCGATATCCTGAAACCGGAAAGTTTTTACAAAGAAGCCAATCAACGAATCTATAACGCCATCGTGACCCTGTTCGGCAATGCCGAACCGGTGGACATGCTGACGGTTACGCAGCAGTTGCGCAAAACCGGTGAAATCGAAGTCGTCGGCGGGGCGGGCTACATCACCGAACTCACCACCCGGGTGACCTCGGCCGCCAACATCGAGTACCACTCCCGCGTCATTGCCGAAGCCGCCATCAAACGGGCGCTCATCACGGTCGCCAACGAAATCCAGCGCGACGCCTACGAGGATACAACGGACGTTTTCAACCTGCTCGACCGCATCGAACAGTCGATGTTCCGGATCTCGGAATCGAACATCCGGAAAAATTACGCCGACATGGGCACGATCATGCGGCAGGCCCTCGACGAACTCGAACAGAAGAAAAACATGAAAGATGGCCTGACGGGCGTTCCGTCGGGTTTCAGCGCCCTCGACCGAATTACTTCCGGCTGGCAGCGGTCCGAATTGATCATCCTGGCCGCTAGGCCGGGGATGGGGAAAACCGCTTTCGTTGTCAGCGCCTTACGAAATGCCGCCGTGGATTTCGGGCAGGCCGTGGCGATTTTCTCCCTGGAGATGTCGTCGGTGCAGTTGGTCAACCGGCTCATTTCGGCCGAAGCCGAGATCGATAGTGAAAAGATCAAGAAAGGGAACCTGGCTCCGCACGAATGGGCCCAGCTTCACCATAAAATTCAGCGACTGACCGAAGCGCCGATTTTCATCGACGACACCCCGGCCCTCTCCATTCTGGAAATGCGGGCCAAATGCCGCCGGTTGAAAGCCCAGCACGATATTCAGTTGGTCGTCATCGATTACCTTCAGTTGATGTCGGGCGACTCCTCGGGCCGTCCGGGCGGAAACCGGGAACAGGAGATTGCCTCGATTTCGCGGGCGATGAAAAACCTCGCCAAGGAATTGAACGTGCCGGTGATTGCCCTGTCGCAGTTGAGCCGGGCCGTCGAAACTCGGGGTGGCGACAAAAAACCGCAACTCTCTGACCTTCGGGAATCCGGTTCCATCGAGCAGGATGCCGACATGGTTATCTTCCTCTACCGTCCTGAATACTACGGCATTACGGCCGACGAGAACGGCAACTCGGTCTCTGGAATCGGCGAAGTGATTCTGGCCAAAAACCGGAGCGGTTCGCTCGATACCGTCCAGCTTCGGTTTGTTGGGAAATACACAAAATTTGCTGACCTGGATGCGTTCTTCATGCCGCAGCAATCCCCCGCGCCGTTCAGCGGACCGTCCGCCGGTTTTGACAATAACACGACCGGTTTGCAATCCTTCGAAAGCCCCGGAAGCACCCTGAAAAGTCGGGCCAACACCCTCAACACCCCGAACCCACCCAACAACTTCACCAACTTCGGCCACGTCGACCCCAACCAGCAGGAAACACCTTTTTGAGTTAAGAATTAAGAGTTAAGAGTTGGCTGACGCATTAAATTGCATTGAGACAGAGCAACTCTTAATTCATAACTCTTAACTCTTTTTTTCCAGCTTCACGACGTTCTCAACGTGGTGGGTGTGGGGGAACATGTCGACGGGCTGGACGGCTTTGACTTCGTATAGTTCATCCAGAATGGCCAGGTCGCGGGCCTGGGTGGCGGTGTTGCAACTGACGTAGACGATTCGTTGCGGGGCTGCTGCCAGTAGATTCCGGGTTACGGCTTCGTCCATCCCGGCCCGGGGCGGATCGGTGATGACCACATCCGGAGCGCCGTATTGCCGGAATAGCTCCGGGGTCAGAATTTTGCCCATATCACCCGCCAGAAACTCGGTGTTCCCAATGTTGTTGATCTCGGCATTGACCCGGGCATCCGCCACCGCCGATTCAACGTACTCGATACCAATCACCTGCCGAGCCTGCCGGGCCACGAACAAAGCGATGGTTCCGGTTCCGGTGTAGAGATCATAGACCCGCTCGGAGCCGGTCAATCCGGCCCAGTCCCGCGCGATATTGTACAACTCAAACGCCTGTCCGGCATTGGTCTGGTAAAACGATTTCGGACCGACCCGAAACGTCAACGGTTCCCCGCTGCCATCGTCCATCTGCTCCTCGATGTACGGTTTTCCGCTGTACGGAATCACGTCCTGGTCCTGGTACGAATCGTTCAGCTTCTGATTCAGGATGTAATTCAGGGACGTAATCTGCGGAAACCGCTGTTTCAGCATCTCCAAAAGCCCCTTCAATTCAGCCGGGCGATCCTCGGCGACCTGCACTATGACCATGACCTGACCCGTTGACGCCGTCCGAATGATGACGGTCCGAAGAAAACCGACGTGGGTGTTTAAGTTGTACATGGATAGCCCGTGCTCCATCGCATAATCGGCCACGGCCAGCCGGATCGCATTCGAGGGATCCGGTTGGAGGTAACAATGAACAATGGGCAGAATTTTATCGAACCGTTTCGGAATGTGAAAACCCACCGCCCGTTTATCGACCGACGCGCCGGCCTTGATTTCCTCGTCGGTAATCCACCGGCCATCGGCGCAGGTAAACTCCAGTTTGTTGCGATAGTAAGTCGTTTCCTGTGATGCAAAGGTGGGTAAAACCGGCGGCAAGTGCACCTTGCCAATGCGGGTCAGGTGGTCGACCACCTGCTGGCCCTTGAACCGCAATTGCTCCTCATACCGGATATGTTGCCATTTGCATCCTCCACAAGTTCCAAAATGCGGGCAAAATGGCTCGGCACGACTTGGCCCATAAGCGTGAATGGTTTCGACCACAGCTTCCCGGTACTGTTTTTTTTGCTTCACAATCCGGATGTCAACCAGATCGCCCGGCGCCGGAACCGGCCCGCCGAGCCGCCCTTCCACAAATATCACGCCTTCCTCGGTTCGAATCAGGCATTTTCCTTCCGCAGCAACGTCGTCAATCCGCAGGTTTTGCAACCGTTGCGGCATCTTTTGGGTCTTTCCACGCATAAGTAACCTTAAAAATTCTGTAAATTAAGCACCGTATTTTGGTTTCGACAAACCCAGCTCTTTATTGAATGAAACAGTTTTATCGGATTACAGTCGGGTTCAGTTGGTGGATGTGGTGTTGGCTCGGCCTGGCTTTGTCGGCATCGGCTACCCACATTGTAGGGGGCGAACTGGAATTGAAGCGCGTAACCAACCAGAGCGAATACACGCACCTGATCAATCTCAATCTGTATTTTGACGACCTGAACGGCAACCCGCAGGCCGAAGACCGCTTTGTGAATGTTTTTATTTACCGAAAAGGAGACAATGCCTACGTTGGTGATCTGAGTCTGCCCCTGGTTTCGTCACAAATCGTGGATTACACCAAACCCGAATGCGCCCTTCCCTCCCTCCGCACCCGTTTGTTACGCTACAGCAGTCCGGTCGTCTTCAACCTACGGGCGTTCAACGACCCACGCGGCTACTACATGGTCTGGGAACGGTGTTGCCGGAACAACAGCATCAACAACATTCAGAACCCAGGAGCCGCAGGGTCCACGTTTTACCTGGAATTTCCGGCCCAGCAGGCTAGCAACGGTACCGATTTTATCAATTCTTCGCCTTCGTTCCAGCCCGTCCGGGGTGATTACATCTGCATTAACCAACCGTTTACCTTCAATTTTGGGGCGACGGATTCAGATGGGGACAGCCTAGCCTACCGGCTGGTGACGCCCTACAACGGCTTTAGCACGGCTTCCAACCCCATTCCCCAGATTGCGCTGCCCAGTTCAGCGTATCCGGAAGTACGGTGGGTGTCAGGGCTGAGTCAGACGCAGGCCATCCCCGGCCCCGATCCGTTGCGGGTCAATTCCCGGACGGGTTTGCTAACCGTGACCGCCGGGCAGGTGGGGCTTTATGTGTTTTGTGTGCAGGTGGAAGAATACCGGAAAAATGCCTCGGGCGTCTGGCAGCGCATTGGTCTGGTACGCCGGGATTTTCAGCTAAAAGTGATTGATTGTCAGAAAAATAACCCACCCTCAATGGCCATGCGCCCGACTGGTCAGGTTAATTTTTACAAGGAAGGAACGCTGCTGACGATTACCGACAAAACCGCCAATTGCTTCGACCTGTACATTACCGACTTAGACCCCAATCAGCGCGTCCGGCTGACGGTTTTGGATGGAACGACCCAGGGCATTACTTTTTCGCCGAACGAAGTCCTGATCCGGACTCCGGGCGATACCGCCCGAACCCAGGTCTGTTTCGATCCCTGCCTGGCCGAAGGAAAACCGTTTAACCTCTCGGTACTGGCCACTGACGAAGGCTGTCCGCAGGGCTTGAAAGATACGCTGGTCATTACGCTTCAAATGGACCCGCAGTTGAATCGAAAACCGGAAGCTGAAACGACTCTGCCGGGTAACCTGACCACCGTACAAACCGGCAAAACGCTCACCTTTCAGGTCAACGGGACTGATGTCGATCTCGATCCGCTTACCCTGACTGCCGTCGGGCGCGGTTTCAGTCTGGCGCAGGCCGGGATGAGTTTTGCCGCCGTTTCGGGGCAGGGAAAAGTCAGCCAGCAGTTTAGCTGGACTCCGCAGTGTAATCAGGTGACCAGCGCGGAGTATGTAGTCGATTTCATCGTGACCGACACCCGGTGCAACCGAAACCAACGCGACACGGTCACGGTGCGACTCAAGGCTGCGCCGGAAACCAGCCGCCCGCCCACGGTCAAAACCACGCTCGACCAGCCCGTGGTCGAACTGACCATCACCCACGGCGACTCGATTCCCGCTGCGGTTCGCTTCGATGTGATCGGCGAAGACCCCGATCCGGGAACCATCAAGCTTACTGCCGTGGGCAATAATTTCGATTGGCCGCGCATCGGGATGCAGTTTGAAAACAAAACCGGCCCGAGTCCGGTAATCTCAAAGTTTGTCTGGCAACCCGGCTGTCCGGTATTGCAGGGCAAGTCGGAAATGACCTATGAACTGGATTTTATTTCGGAAGACAGCGGTTGTCCGGCGCAACTGGACACCACCCGCGTGACATTCGTGGTCAAAGACATTCCGGTCGATTATGACATTGAGATTACCAACGTGATTACGCCGAACGGCGATGGCAAAAACGATGTGTTCAGCGTGCCGAACCTCCCGGCCGACAACTGCACCGATCAGTTTAAACGGGTCGACATTGTGAACCGTTGGGGGAAAGCGGTTTTTTCGTCCACCAACCGAAATTTTCGCTGGGATGGCGGGGATTATCCACCGGGGCAGTATTATTATTTGATTCAGTATGTGAATCGTTCGTACAAAGGAAACCTGACGGTTTTACGGTAATAGCCTAATTATGAGTTTGATAAAAGGAAAGTAAGAACTCCAAGATGGATGATTTTTACTGATTTTTGCCCCCAACCCCCTGAAGGGACTTTTGAATCCGGATGTTTCAGCCCCTTTAGGGGGTTGGGGGTAAAATCAGCAAAAAACTTAATACCTTCAGAAAAACAAAAAAGAGCAAACCCCGCAAGGCCTGCTCTTTTTTGTAAAATTCTTTTCAGGTTTCTCCGGCAAATTGCCGGTTACCTTTACCGATTTACTCTAAAACCGGGTGGGTTAGTTTTCAAACTTAACCCGCATGATGTTGCCCCGGATTTCACCACCCGGATAAGCCGCCGTGTGCAGATTGACGTACAACCGGCCTTCCATCAACGCATTTTCCTGTGGTTGCGTCAACGTAGCTCTTCCGCTGATCGGGCTCGTTAAGGAGGGGAACGGAATGATGACACCCCCGTTCGTACCCGGGCCACCGGGTGCCAGGTGAATGTGCCCGGCTGTGGGTGTTAAACCGGTATAGTTTACGGTATAACTCAACTCTTTTGTCGGTTTATTGTACGTTCCGGTCATGGTTCCGGTAGCCGAGGAAGCATTGGAAGGCACCTCCTGACCGCCGTTCAGGGTCGCTTCAAATTCAACCGTATCTTTTTTGTCGGGGGCATCTTTGATGGGTGAACAGGATGTTACCGCCAGGGCCGTTGCCACGAAGGCGGTCATCAGAAACGCAAATGTTCTTTTCATAAATGGAGTATGTTAAATGGTCCAGATTGCACCGCAATAATACTAACTTTGCCGTAATTGTTTACAACCTAAGGCGGGCAATAGCTATATAACTTTTTTGGACGGGAAGTTTCTTACCCCGCCACACAATTATTTATCGGCCTTCCCGATTGCCTTATATCCGGTAATTAAGTGTTCATGAAAGACAATGTTGTTTTGATTACGGGGGCCTCTTCGGGCATTGGCCGGGCCCTGGCATTTGCGTTCGGCCGTCAGCAGGCCATCATCGTCATCTGCGCCCGGCGCGTCGAATCGCTCGAAACCGTCAGCGCGGAGTTGCGTCAGGCGGGCATTGAAAACCTGGCCCTTCAGGCCGATGTCAGTGTCGAGACGGATGTCAAAAACCTCATCGATGCCACCATCCACCGCTACGGCCGTCTGGATATTCTGATCAACAACGCGGGCATCACGATGCGCGCGATGGTGCAGGACCTCGACCCGGAGGTCATCCGGAAAGTAATGGACATTAATTTCATGGGTACGGTTTACGCCACTCGGTACGCCCTCCCCCACATTCTAAAAACCAAAGGCTCCATTGTCGGCATTTCATCCATTGCCGGTTTTCGCGGCTTGCCGGTTCGCAGTGGGTATTCAGCTTCCAAGTTTGCTATGAACGGTTTTCTGGAAGCCTTGCGCACGGAATTGCTGAACACGGGTGTTCATGTTCTGGTGGCCTCTCCGGGCTTTACTACGTCCAACATCCGGTTTTCGGCCCTGAACAACGAGGGGAAAGCGGCCGGCGAAACCATGCGGGATGAGAGCAAAATGATGAGCGCCGAGGAATGCGCCGACCACATACTGAAAGCCGTCAAACGCCGGAAACGCGACCTTATCCTGACCACCCAGGGCAAACTGGTCGTCTTCCTTAACAAATGGCTCCCCGGTTTGACCGACCGGATGGTGTACAACACCCTGGCCAAAGAAAAAGACTCTCCGTTGAGGAAATAGCAGAGGGCATGGGGCAAAGGGCGTGAGATGTGGGGAATGCGTCAGCCACCCTCTGCCCTATGCCCTCTGCCCTTTCAAATCACCCAGACATTGTCTTTGCGGACGTAATACAGGCCGTCGTTCCAGAAAACGTACAGCCAGACATCCTGACTGCCCAGCACTTTGACCCGGTGGCCCCGGTTGATCACATCAGCTACCGGAGCAGCCGCCGATGGGTCACGTCGCAGAAAAACCCGGTCACGGTTGACAATGCCGGACTGGTAGGTTTCGGGCAGGTTCAACAGCAACAGCAACCCCATCAGGTAGGCCATAATGATCAGCTTGTGCCGCCGGTGCGTGGGCTCCCGGTTGCGGTGTTTCAACCAGAAAATCCCGAAAGCGTACGTTCCGAGCAACACCAGGGCCAGGGTGATGTACAGGCCGTACTGCTTATAAAACAGGTAAAAATAATTCAGGTCGTCGGTTTCGTACCCCCGCAGGTTGTATTGGGTGGCTACGTCGTGCATTTTCCGGAGTACCGCTTCGTCGGGGTGTCGGTCGAAGTAAACCTGCAAATAATACAGCATTCGGGCCACATCACCCTGCTTTTCCCAGCCATACGCCAGTTTCAAGAGCATGGAATCAGTCGGTTTGTAGCCCGTTCGGATGTGATTTTCGTAACCTTCAACAGCCGCCGAATAACGGCCTGCAGCAAACAGAGAATCAGTCTGATACAAGGACATCGGAGCCTTCCGCCCCTCAGCCCAAACCAGGGGGCTCAGCAGGATGAAAGAAAAAAAGTAGACCAATTTTGAACGGTATCCTTGCATTATCACCTCAGAAAGGGTACTTTTGCATCGCAATTTTGGAAAGCAGCCAAAATTACAAAAGGTAAAAGTAGAAAGAGTACGAACTTCGTCATTTCTTTTCATCTTCTCCTTTTTTTGATCTGGTAGCTCAGCTGGTAGAGCAATACACTTTTAATGTATGGGTCCTGGGTTCGAATCCCAGCCGGATCACTGAAAATCTAATGAATAATTAATAATGTACAATGAATACTCCGGCTCATTATTCATTGTTAATTCCTCCGATCTGGTAGCTCAGCTGGTAGAGCAATACACTTTTAATGTATGGGTCCTGGGTTCGAATCCCAGCCGGATCACTAAAAATCTAATGAATAATTAATAATCTACAATGAATTGCCCCCTTCATTATTCATTATTCAACCCGCACTCTTCCCAGGGGCGGGATTTTTTATGCCCAGCCTTACTCCTTTCAACATTCATGAGTCAGATCCGTTATAAGGGTGGCGACAGAAGAAGAAACCAAAAACGGTTTTTCCATCCTGTCCTAAACGGAATTAGCACGCATGAAAACGCCCGTTCAGTTTCTCTTTTTTCTCTTGCTGCTGGTGGGCAGTAGTTGCAGTTCGGTGCGGGTCGTCAAAACCGAACCGGCCCCGAATTTCTCCCTGACGAATTACCGCACGTTTGCCTTTTCTGATATCGAGTCCACCGGCGATATTCCGCAGAGCGGTTTTTACCGTTCGCAGGTCGATGCGCTCAAAAACGCCATCACCCGTCAACTGGAGCGGAAAGGCTTGCTCCGGGTGGACGCACAACCCGATTTGTTGATGAATATTGGCGTGGCCATCGACGAAAAAGTGCAAACCCGGCAGACCGATATCCGAACCGATCCGCCGTTTTACATCGGCCAACGGCGGTATAGCTGGCGAAGCCGGGAAGTGGAAGTGGGACGTTACCGGCAGGGAACGATCGATATTCACCTGGTCGATCCGAAGCGAAATGAAATGGTTTGGCGGGGAATCGTTGAAGGAATTGTGCCGGACAAACCGGCCAAATTGCAGAAGCAGATTGATGAGGGCATGGAAAAGTTATTTGCCCAATTATGATTCGGGTGAATTTCCAGGGCTGAAACCCACCCGAACCGGGGCGGTATTTAGAACGGCAGTCCGTTGTCTTCTTCTTCGAAGGTCGTCAGCGGCCGGTCGTTGGCTGGCCGCCCCTCCGACCGGCGGGGTGCCGAAGCCGGGGTTGGCGCGGGTTGTGACTCACCGTCGGCGGCTTCGATGCGCCAGGCTCTCACGTCGGTATACCAGCGGTCGTTGTATTCCCGCGATTCGATGCTGATGGCGACGCGCATCGTATCGCCGGGTGCAAATTGGGCCAGGTCGCCAGTTTTGTCGCCCCAGGCCATCAGGCAAACTTGTTTGGGAAACTGGTCGATGGTTTCAATCACAAATTGCTGTTTGGTCCAGGTTCCATTCCGTCCCTGGCCCGTCTGCTCGGGTAAAACTTTCACCAGTTTTCCAGTTAATTCCAGTGCCATAACAAGGTTTTGATTTCGATTTGGTTACGTGTCCACAAAACTTTTTGGGTGGACGAAGGTTGAAACGAAACGTTGAAGTTACAACTTTTTGGCTTAATTTCCGTCAAAAAACCCTCTTAACGATCTCCGAAACGATGAAAATAGGAGTCTTGCTACACGGAAACGGCGTTTACGACGGCACCGAAATTCACGAAGCGGTTTTGACCTTGCTGGCCCTGGCCGAAGTGGGTGCGGACGTGATTTGTTTTGCTCCGGATGTTCCGCAACACCACGTCATCAACCACCTGACGGGCGAGGAAATGCCCGAAACCCGCAACGTGCTGGTCGAGTCGGCCCGGATTGCGCGGGGGAACATCCGGAACCTGGCCTCGCTGACGGCCGACGAACTCGACGCCCTCGTCATGCCGGGCGGTTTCGGAACGGCCAAAAACATTACGAAGTGGGCTTTTGAAGGACCTCAGGGCGCGATTCTGGAACCCGTTAAACAACTGATTCTGGATTTGGTAGCCCTCAAAAGACCGATCGTTGCGCTGTGCATGAGCCCGACCACCCTGGCCAAAGCCCTGGAAGGCAGTTCGGTTTCGGCGCATCTGACCGTGGGAACGGATGCCGAAGACAGTCCGTACGAGATCAGTGGCATCGCGGCCGGCATCCATTCGCTGGGCCAGCAGGCCGAAATGCGCTCGGTGCGGGAAATTGCCATCGACCGGGAAAACCGGATCATTTCGGCACCCTGTTACATGATGGAAGCCACCATTCTGGATATACGCAATAACATCAAATCGGCCATCGACGCGTTGGTCGCGATGCTGGAGGAAGACTGAAAACCGGGAAAGGCACGGATAACGGTTCGGTGTTCTCTTAAAAAACACTGGCTCCTCTGTCGGGAGAAGAGCCAGGTCCCGTGCTAACCTATGATGAACGAACCAGCCGGTATCCCGGATACCGACTGACCAGGGGCACCCGGTACCGTGCAGGTCGCAGTACGGGATACATCCTATACGTTCTGATAGCCAAAGCTATATACGTTGACGGTTTACTCATCTCTCCTTCTTTTTTCGTTAAAATAGGTCATGCCTTGATTTTTTCGATCCGGACCGCTACTTTTGCATCCACAAAAACAAGGCGTACTGTCCATGTGGTGGAATTGGTAGACACGCCATCTTGAGGGGGTGGTGCCGCCAGGTGTGAGGGTTCGAATCCCTCCGTGGACACAGACCAAACTGAGGAGTCCTGCAAGCAATTGCAGGACTTTTTCTTTTTCAAGACGGATAAATTGAAGCCGGTATCGCAACCCGAAAAGGCGGTTTTTTGTTATCCTGGTAGACTTTATCCACTGCCAACTCCCCAGCCGCCATGTGTTATTCCATCAACGCCATTACCGAATTAAACGAATTAGCCAAACTGTATAAAGCAGATCAGGTTCCGGACGACTATAAGCCCACCGGCAAGATCTCCGGGTTTGCCCACCCGCTCCTGCCGGTGATTGCGCAGGATAGCCCCCGGGAAATTCAGTTGTTTCGCTGGGGCCTGATTCCGGCCTGGGCAAAGGAAGACAAAGCCGCTGAACTGGCCAACATGACCCTGAACGCCCGCGAAGATTCGGTGTTTGAAAAACCGTCCTTCCGCGACAGCATCGGCGCGCAACGGTGCCTGCTGCTGGTCGACGGTTTTTACGAATGGCGGCACGAGGGCAAAGCCAAAATCCCGTATTACCTCACCCTCGCCGACGGCAAACCGTTTTCGCTGGGCTGCATTTATTCCGTCTGGAAAGGCCAGCCGACGTTTTCGATCGTGACCACGAAGGCCAATCCGCTCATGGAATACATTCACAACACCAAAAAACGGATGCCGCTGATGCTGAGCCACGACGAAGAACGGCGCTGGCTCAACCCGGACCTGACCAAAACCGAAATCAAGGAGCTGATGCAGCCGCTGGATGAAGAAGCGATGCGGGCGGAGGTCATTGCCTGATCCCGTTGTCAGATGACCTGATCCACGGCAGACAGAACGGTCTGTAAATCAGCCGGATTGTTGACGTAATCCAGGTTATTGACGTCGATGATCAGCAATTTCCCGGCGGTATAGTCGGCCACGAAGGCTTCGTAATACCGGTTCAGGTTTTCGAGGTATTCCCGGCTGATCGACTTTTCGTAGGTGCGTCCCCGCTTGCGGATCTGTTCCTGGAGCTTCGGCAAATCGGCGCGCAGGTAAATCATCAAATCCGGGGGCCGAACCAGCGCCAGCATGTTCTCGAAGACGCGCCCGTAAGTATGATAATCGCGCGGACTCATCAGGCCGCTTTCGTGCAGGTTCCGGGCGAAAATATGAGCGTCTTCGTAAATCGTCCGATCCTGCACCACCGACCGGCCGCCCGCGTTGATCGTCAGCATCTGCTCAAACCGGCTGTTGAGGAAATAAATTTGCAGGTTGAACGACCAGCGGCTCATGTCCTGGTAAAAATCCACCAGGTACGGATTGCCTTCCACGGCTTCTTTCAACACTTCCCAGCCGTACTGAGCCGCCAGCAAATTCGCCAGGGTGGTTTTTCCGGCCCCGATGTTTCCGGTTATTGCAATGTGCATCGTAACGTGTTTTAAGCCCGACGTGAACGTCAGGGATACTTTTTGTATCTTTGTGTGTTTATCGAAGACAGGTACCCCTTTCATTATGAAGCCCTATCGCGTCTTATTATATTACTGTTATACAACCATTGAAGACCCCGCGCAGTTTCGGGATGAACACCACCGGCTGTGTATTCGGCTCAATTTGCTCGGCCGCATCATCGTAGCCGCCGAGGGGCTGAACGGCACGGTTTCGGGCACACCCGCCGATTGTGACGAGTACATGCGGATTGTCAAAGCCGACTCGCGCTTTTCCAGCCTGGAGTTTAAGGTCGATGAAGCCGACGAGCATGCTTTTCAGAAGCTGAATGTGCGGCTGAAAGACGAGATTGTCAATTCCGACCTGCCCGTCGACCCGCGCGTCCGGACCGGCGTTCATCTGGAGCCGGAGGAGTTCAAAAAATTAAAAGATGCCGACGATGTGGTGCTGATCGACATGCGCTCCAATTACGAACACGCGGTCGGGAAATTCAAAGGGGCCATCACGTTCGACATGGAAAACCTGCGCGAATTGCCGCAGCACATGGACGAGATCAAGCACCTGAAAAACAAGAAGGTGATTACCTATTGTACGGGCGGCATCAAGTGCGAAAAAGCGAGTGCGTACCTGATTGAACAGGGCTTCGAGAACGTCTACCAGTTGCACGGCGGGATCATCAAATACGGCTTGGAAGCGGGCGGTGAAGATTTTGACGGCAAGTGTTACGTATTCGACAACCGCGTGGCCGTGGAAGTCAACCAGGTCAACCCGGTTGTTATTTCGACCTGTTACCGCTGCGGACAGCCCTCCGACCGCATGATCAACTGCGCCAGCCCGGCCTGCAACAACCACGTGCCGCTCTGCGAAGCCTGCGGTGACGAGCACCAGGGAACTTGCCGTGACGACTGCAAAACCGACCCGGATTTGCGGCCCTACGACGGAACCGGCTACTACGCCAAAGAAACCCGGGGCTACTCGCCCCTGCTCGGGTACCGGAGTCAGTTAGCGACCGTCAACCGATAGCGGTTTTTCCATCACGTAGTCATTCATCCAGTACGGTCCGATCGGAATGTCTTCTTCCCGGACCACCCGAAAGCCCTGCCGTTCGTAGAACTGCCGGGCTTTGTTGTATCGGTTGACGTTCAGGTACAGCCAGTTACCGCCGTCCTCCCAACACCGCCGAACGACCTCCTCCAGCAAAAACCGCCCGGTACCACGCCCCTGTTCCGACGGTAACACGTAGATTTTATGCAACTTAAACCGGTCGGCTTCCGATGCGCTCCGGGAGAAAGCCGCAAAACCGGTCAGGCGGTCTTCGGAATAGGCCAGTACAAAAACGTGCTGCTGCGTAGTCATTTGGTCGAGCAGAGCCTCTTTCGAATAAATTCGCTGAAACATATAGTCGATCTGTTCGCGGTCGAGAATGGCGCGGTAGGTGGGTTCCCAAATCTGTTCCTGCAAGGCAATGATGGCGTCAATATCGTTCGGCGTAGCGGTTTGGAAAGTCAATGACATTTGGAAAACGGTTTTGGAAGGCAATAATAGCAGAAAGCGCGGAGTAATGCTTACCTTTGAAGACCAGTAAACACGCTAACACACGCTATGATATCGGACCGAAAACCGCTTATATTAGTAACCAACGATGACGGAATTACGGCCCAGGGAATCCGTAACCTGGTCGAACTGATGACCCAACTCGGTGAGGTCGTGGTAGTTGCTCCCAACAGCCCGCAGTCGGGCATGGGTCACGCCATCACCATTAACGCCCCCCTGCGGCTTTACGAAGTGGACCTGTTTCCCGGAATTCCGGCCTACGAATGCTCCGGCACCCCAGCCGATTGCGTCAAACTCGCCAAGCATTTCATACTGAAAGACCGCAACCCCGACCTGGTCGTGAGTGGGATCAACCACGGCAGCAACACCTCCATCAGTGTGTTGTATTCCGGGACCATGTCGGCAGCCATCGAAGCGGCCATTGAAGGCATTCCGGCCATCGGTTTTTCGCTCTGCGACTACGCCCACGACCCCGACTTTTCGCATACCCACGACCATATTTTGAAAATTGCCGGACACGCGCTGGAAAATGGTATCCCAAAAGGCGTCACGCTGAATGTCAATTTTCCGGCCAAATCGGATCATCCGCTGCGGGAAATCCGGATTTGCCGACAAGCCGATGCGCGCTGGCAGGAAGAATTCGACCAGCGGAAAGATCCGTATGGGCGTAGTTATTTCTGGATGTCGGGCAAATTTGTCAACGACGACACCGGGCAGGATACCGACGAGTATGCCTTGTCGCAGAATTGTACCTCAGTAGTTCCCTGCCAGCTCGACCTCACGGACTACAACAGCATTGGTGTGTTGCAATCCTGGAACATCAACGAACGGAATGGTGCGATTCCTGAAACTCCCGCCCATTCCCATCCAAACACTTAGTCAACGAACCCAAACAGACAACCCTATGGCTTTATTGGGCAGTTTATTGAAAGGCGGTATTTCATTGACCAACGTGGTCAGACGAAAAAAACTGAACGCGCTTAAATTGCAGAAAAAGACTTTTGTGAAGTTGATCGGCAAAGCCCGCTACACGCAATTCGGTCAGGCGTTCCAGTTTGAAGACATTGAGAATGCCGCTTTTTTCGACGACGAGAAGGAATTTTACCGGAAATTCAAGGAACTGGTTCCGATTTACGATTACAACAAAATCTACAAGGACTGGTGGAACCGGGCGGTTAATGGGGAGAAGAATGTTTGCTGGCCGGGGCGCGTGAAGTATTTCGCCCTGAGTTCGGGAACGTCGGAAGCGGCCTCCAAATACATTCCGGTGACGAAAACCATGTCGAAAGCCATTCAGAAGACCAGCATTCGGCAGATTCTGAGCCTGGGACGGTACCAGCACCTGCCCGCTCAACTGTATGAAAAAGGCTTTCTGATGCTGGGCGGCAGCACCAACCTGAATTATCGAGACAATCATTTCGAAGGCGATCTGAGCGGCATTACGGCCAGTCAGATTCCGTTTTGGTTCCAAAAATTTTATAAGCCCGGCAAAGAGATTGCCCAGGAACGCGACTGGGCCCTGAAACTGGACGAAATTACGGAGCGGGCTTCACAATGGGACATCGGTTTTGTCGTCGGCGTTCCGGCCTGGATTCAGTTGCTGATGGAGAAGATCATCGCGCACTATAAGGTCAAAACCATCCACGACATCTGGCCGAACCTGATGGTGTTCTGCCACGGTGGCGTCTCGTTCGAACCCTACCGACAAGGATTTGAACACCTGCTGGGCCGCCCGATCACCTATATCGAGACCTACCTGGCTTCGGAAGGCTTCATCGCCTACCAGACCCATCCCAACGCCGAAGGCATGCAACTGGTGCTCGACAATGGGATTTTCTTCGAGTTTATTCCGTTCAACGATGAGAACTTCAACGCCGACGGTGAGGTGGTCGAAAAGCCGCAGACGCTGATGATCGACGAAGTGGAAGAAGGCCGGGAATACGCCCTGTTGCTGACGACTTGCTCCGGGGCCTGGCGGTACCTGATCGGGGACACGATCCGGTTTGTGTCGAAAAAACGCTGCGAAATTGTGATTACCGGCCGAACGAAGCATTTTCTAAGCCTGTGCGGGGAGCACCTGTCGGTCGACAACATGAACAAAGCCGTTGAATTAGCCTCGCAGGAACTTAAAATCAACGTGCGGGAATTTACCGTTGCCGGAATTGCTCACGAAACTCTCTTTGCACACCATTGGTACATCGGTACCGACGATGCGGTAGACGAAACCGTATTGCGTGATCGGATCGATGCCAAACTGAAGGAATTAAATGATGACTATGCCGTCGAACGTCGCCATGCGCTCAAGGAAGTTGTCGTGACGGTATTACCCTCGGCGACTTTTTACAAATGGATGGAAGCTAAGGGCAAGCTGGGCGGTCAGCATAAATTCCCGCGTGTGCTGAAGAAGAACCTGATTGCCGATTGGGACGGTTTTCTGAAAGACCGGGGGATTGAAGTAGCCTCCGTTAGCGGGCCGCGATCTTGATTTCCCTGTTAGAGCAGTTAAGTGCTCAAGAGACGACCATAGAAAGTGACAATTTCCGGCCTTTTTTCGCCCCCAACCCCCTAAAGGACGGTCGGCCGCTGCCGGGCTTTTTGATCCGGATTCGTTGAGCCCCTTTAGGGCTGGGCTGTTAAGTGCTTGAATTATGACCATATTTTGAAAAATTCCGGACTCTTTTTACCCCCAACCCCTTAAAGGGACCTGAAACATCCGGATTCAAAAGCCCGGCAGCGGCCGACCGTCCTTTAGGGGGTTGGGGGTGAATTTTAACAGCATTGCCCTTTAGGAGGATGGGGGCAGAGTTTTAATAGCACTTAACACCCGCTATCAGGGCCAATGGCCGCTGACAGGGGTTTTGCTATTTCAGCATGGCTACGAGGGGATCATATAGCCGGGTCCAGGCGAGTTGCAGGGCAATGAAAATGAAAACAACGCCGGTCGTCCGGTTGAAAATTAAAACCACTTTGGGCGTAAAAAACCGTTTGAGTTTGTGGGCAAAAACCGCCAGGGCCGATTCGGTCGCAAAAATTCCAACCAGACTCGACAGCATGAATACATAGCGTTCGGATGCGCTGTAATGAAGCGATTTGTGCAGGTACGCGGCCAGCGTGACCCAGGTGATGAAATTGATCGGATTGATGGCATTCAGCACAAAACCCGTCGAAAAATAATACAGAAAATTCCCAAACCGGGTTTTGGGATAAGCAAGCCGGGGCGTTCCTTTGAACAAGTTAGCTATTCCCATCGCCAGCAGCAAAATCACCCCAAACAGCGTTAGATAGAGCTCGAATCCATCGACTTTTGGTAAAAAAGCGGTGCCGAACAGCGCACAAACGACGAAAATAGCATCGCAAACCACCACCCCAAACGCAATCTTGATGCCTGAGCGGTATCCATTGTCGACACTATTCTGTAGTAAGGAAAAAAAGACGGTGCCAAAGGTCAGACACAACAAAATACCCGCCACGAAACCGAATAAAATGGCTTCAATCATCCTCAAATCTGTTTCAAACGAGCCACTTTTAAGATCGCGCAGACAGTCAGCGCATCGGTAATTTCACTGTTCATGACCATATCGACCGCCCGGGCCAGCGAAACGCGCCGGATTTGTAGCTGTTCGGTTTCTTCCGGTTCGTCGGAACCTTGCGACAATTCTTCGGCAATGTATAAAAAACCTTCTTCGTCGGTTGCGGAGTTCGAGGTGTGAATTCGGCCAATCATCGTCCACTTTGCGGCTTCCAACCCAGTTTCCTCCTTCAATTCCCGACGCGCCGACTCCAGTAAGTCCGTACCGATCGGTGCTCCACCTTCCGGAATTTCCCAGGAATATTCATTCAGGGGATACCGGTATTGTCCGACGAGATACGTGTACCCTTCTTCATCAATCGGCACCACGGCAACGGCTTTATTCTTAAAACTGACGACACCATAGATACCATCGGTATTTGAGGGCGTGATCACCTCTTCGTGCCTGATCTTCAACCAATTATTCTCATAAGCGACGGTTGAAGTAATCGTCTTCCAGGGATTGTTGGTAAACTCCATAAAAGCAAAAGTAACGAGAAATCCTCAACAGTCGGCAGCAACCGGTGCAGAACCAGTGAATGGCCTATGTTTTTGTGTCGAACTGAATCGAAAAATTCGTCTGGTAGAGGCTTAAAAAAGGAAAAAGGCCCTCTCCGTTGCTAGGAAGGGCCTTTTTAACCGGGATATGAATACAACCTGAATTAAGTATCTCATTTGAGCACTAAATTCTCACCGAAAATTACAAAATAGTTCCGAACGACCAAGCATTTTGAAAGTATTTTTATAATTTTTTTTTGAACAGAATAGTAGTAAATCGCTATGACCATTCCTTAGCGATTTTTGCCTGATTGCAATGGCTACCTTTGAATTTTTCAAAACAGCTTTTTCTCCAAATTCACTCCTACCCCTGTTGCACTTTTTAAAGAAATTGTGTAAACTAGCGACAAAGTATGTAGGTAACTAATAGGAAAAAACAAATGGATAATCTAACAGACCGTTTAGCCCGTCTGAAGCGGGAAACTAATGCGTTGGCGGTTATGATCTCCAATTTGAAAAGATCGCCCCTGCTTCAGTCACCGACAACCGCTCCCGAAATCGTTCAAACGAAATTGAATGAAATTGCCCGACAGGAAAAAATTTATGAAATGAATCTGACCCAGATCAGGGACCTGGAACAGCAACTTCAGACGGTTTGACGTCCAGCAAGTTGCCTGATCCACCTATCCAACCCGGTATTCCGTCAGGAACCATACCGGGTTGGCGCATTTTTAGCGGAGTCCGTTCCGGAAAAGCTCACGATTACTTGATATGCTCAAGCCAAGCTTTTTCGTTATCTTGCCAGCCGACTACAAACCCGATACCGGGATCACCCAACCTTAATCGAATTTTATGTCATCACGTCGCCATTTTTTTAAGCAACTCGGCGCTCTGACCGCCCTCTCGGCCTCCTTGCCAGCCCTGGTCGAAGCAGCCGCCAAAAAACCGTTCTTCGAAATCTCGTTGGCCGAATGGTCGTTGCACAAGGCGCTTTTTAACGAGAAAAAAATCACGAACCTCGACTTCCCGGCACTGGCCAAAAACGAATTCGGCATTGAGATTGTCGAATACGTCAACCAGTTTTTCAAAGACAAAGCGAAAGATGCTGCCTATTTGAAGGAATTGATGATGCGCTGCAAAGACAACGGCGTGCGCAACCACCTGATCATGATCGACGGGGAGGGCTACCTCGGCGATACGGATACCAGCAAGCGCAATGAGGCCGTTGAAAAACACAAACCCTGGGTCGAATGCGCCAAGACGCTGGGCTGTAAAACCATCCGGGTAAATGCGTTCGGGCGCGGAACGGAAGAAGAAGTAGCGAAAGCGGCCATCGATGGACTGGGGAAACTCGGCGAATTCGCTAAAACCATGAACATCAACGTCATCGTGGAAAATCACGGTAGCTATTCCTCCAACGGCCAGTGGCTGACGGGCGTGATGAAGCAGGTAAACATGAAAAACGTCGGAATTCTGCCCGATTTCGGCAACTTCTGCATCAAGCGCAGTGACAATTCCGAGTGGGGCGGCAAATGCGTCGAAGAGTACGACCGCTACAAAGGCGTTGCGGAGATGATGCCGTTTGCCAAAGGGGTCAGTGCCAAAACCCACGACTTCGATGCCAACGGCAATTGTACCGATACCGACTACACCCGCATGATGAAAATCGTCAAAGACAGCGGTTTTAAAGGCATCGTTGGCATCGAATACGAAGGTTCCACCCTCAGCGAGTACGAAGGCATCAAAAAAACCAAAGCCCTCCTCGAACGAGTAGGAGTTATGAGTTAGGAATTAAGAGTTAAGAGTTGGCTGACGCATTCTACTGGTGCAGAGCCAACTCTTAATTCCTAACTCTTAACTCTTAATTCCTAACTCTTAACTCTTAATTCCTTCGCTGATATAGCGAAGGAATTCCTGGCGGGTAGCTTCGTCGGTTTTGAATTTGCCGCTGTAATGTGCCGTAACCGTGGAACTGCTCACATCCTGAACGCCACGCATGGAGACACAGAGATGCTTTGCGTCGACGACGACGGCCACGTCCTCCGTTCGCAGGACATTTTTCAATTCTTCGGCAATCTGCACCGTCAAGCGTTCCTGAACCTGGGGGCGTTTGGAAAAATACTGCGCGATTCGGTTTAGTTTCGAAAGACCGATGACTTTTCCACTCGAAATGTAAGCAATGTGCGCGCGACCGATGATCGGCACAAAGTGGTGTTCACACTGCGAATGAATCGTAATGTTTTTCTCCACCAGCATTTCGCTGTATTGATAACGGTTTTCAAACAGCGTGGCTTTCGGTTTTTTGGCCGGATTTAAGCCGCTGAATATTTCCTTTACGTACATTTTGGCCACGCGTCGCGGTGTTCCGTTCAGGCTGTCGTCGGTCAGGTCAAGCCCCAGGATGTTCATAATTTCCCGGAAATGATCCTCAATTAGATCAATTTTGGCATCATCACTCAGTACAAATGCATCCTCACGCAGGGGCGTGTCGGTAGAGGATGCCAGGTGATCATCCCCAATCTCATCGACCGTCAACTCTTTCAGCAACTCGTAATTCAGCGGGTGGCCGTTAGACCGGGTATTCAACGAAGTTCCGTTCGGTTTCATAAAGTCTGATTTTCAATTCCAATGGTGAATCAAGCTGACTGCGCAGCGAATCGTAAATGACAATAGCAATATGTTCGGCGGATGGATTGAGGGTTTTGAATTCTTCGGTATCCAGATTCAGGTTTTTGTGATCAAATTTGTCGATCACATGCGTTTTAATCAAGTCGCTCAGCACCTTCATGTCCACCACATAACCGGTTTCTGGATTCACTTCGCCGGTTACCTGGACGATCAGCTCATAATTGTGACCGTGATAGTGCGGATTGTTGCATTTTCCGAAAATCCGTTGATTTTCCTCCTCCGACCAGGCCGGATTATGGAGACGATGAGCCGCATTGAAGTGTTCTTTGCGGAACACCGCTACCCGTTTTTTGTGCATGCTGTCAGCGCCGATGCTCCGGCTTTTGATGAAACTGTCTCGACCAAAATGTCGTCAGAAAGGTTGTCTGCAACACATTTAAGCCGTCAAGCGGTGGCCAAAACCGCTTTCTGGAGATATTTCAGTGAGTTCTGAAACGACAACAGGGTGTTCATGGATTTGGTTCAAAGAATAGAGTCTGATAGCCTGAAATAATCCATTTGCGTATATTGACTGACCCTTCATTCTGGGTTTGGTCAGATTCCTGGTGGGTTCTTTGGTTCAGCCAGCTTTTTTCTGTTTTATTACAAATTATTCTTTATAAGGGCAAAAATAACGAACTATTTGAAAACGAATCGACCGCATTTTCTGGGTTCAGAAGCAACCCGTGTTTCGTCTGACCCCTTGTTTCCAGCGGTGGTGATCGGCACTACCGTTCAGCAAAAAAAGCTCATCTGGCCTTCGTCGACTTAGAACGATCGTTTCGGACAGGTGCCTTACCGGCCGAATGAGACCGTTAGGGATGTATCAATAACCCAGTTTTTGCTGTAAACGATAAGGTTTGACGGAGAACTTCGGGATGAGCAAAATAAAAAACCGTATTTATAAATTTTTTTAAAATATTGAGTAACTGTCTCGTATATTGCAGACTGGTTTACACCTTAATCCTCCAATACAATGACCCCAACCGCAACACAAAACTCAACCAAAAGTTACCTGGGGCCGCTCCTGATCGTCGGCATGTTATTTTTTATTTTCGGATTTGTTACATGGGTGAACGGGGTCCTGATTGCCTTTTTCAAACAGGCGTTCCAGCTTAGTACAGTCGGTTCGAACCTGGTAGCATTTGCGTTTTTCATTTCCTATACCCTGATGGCGATTCCGTCGTCCTGGCTGCTGCGAAAAACCGGATTTAAAAACGGGATGTCGGTAGGCCTGATCATTATGGCCGTCGGTACGCTCATCTTCATTCCGGCGGCTAAATCGGTCTCCTATCCGCTGTTTCTGGTAGGTTTGTTTCTGATTGGTATTGGGCTAACAGTGCTGCAAACCGCTTCAAATCCTTACGTTACGATCCTCGGCCCTCGTGAAAGTGCCGCCCAACGAATTAGTTTCATGGGCGTTGCCAATAAACTGGCCGGCATTATTAGCCAATTTATATTTGGTGGTCTTTTATTAACGGGTGGCAATGTTATTTCAGCCGCCGAATCGCTGGATAAAGTCGTGACACCCTACCTGATTCTGACGGGTGTACTGGTAGTGCTGGCGCTGTTGATCCGGTTTTCGACCCTACCGGAAGTCTCGGAAGAACAGGATGATAACGATTCAACAACCGCCAGGATCGCGACGAAAAACAGCATCTGGCAATACCCCAACCTGGTACTGGGCGTCCTGGCTATTTTCTGCTACGTGGGCGTCGAAGTAATTTCGGGCGATACAATTATCAACTACGGCACGGCGTTGGGCTTCTCGAATGACGAAGCGAAGTATTTTACAGCCTACACCCTGTACGGCATGCTGGCCGGTTACATTTTGGGCATCATTCTGATTCCCCGGTTTCTTTCCCAGCAAAAATCGCTTGTTCTCGGCACCAGTCTCGGTTTGATTCTGACCGTAGGAGCCTTACTGACCGACGGTTTTACCTCCGTTCTTTGTATTGCCCTGCTGGGTTTTGCTATTGCGCCGATCTGGCCCGCCATGTGGCCGCTGGCTTTAAATAAACTGGGGCGGTTTACCAAACTGGGTTCGGCCCTGTTGATCATGGGGATTTCGGGGGGGGCTTTACTGCCTCTGCTTCACGGCTACCTGACTGATACCGTGAGCCCTAAGATGGCCTATGCCATGATTTTGCCTTTACTGAGCTATATTCTGTATTATGCTCTTTCAGGAAACAAAAAAACCGACTGGTAATGAGTCAATTAATCATTTCGACACCCGGCTGCATCGGTTAGTTTAGCGAACAAATGGGTGCCCCATCACTGATTCAGGTGGGGGCGTCTGCCTGGTAGCTTACGCCCCCGGTCACGTGCGTGTGGCCTCGCGGAAACTATTGAATGCGAAGGGCAACGGCCTCGATTATTCGATGGAGGAAGAAACGAAGGCTTAAGAATACCGAGCCATTCGTTTCAACAGCCCAAACATGCCGCCTTTACTATCTGGCGAGTCTAATTCCGTCCAGATCAGCGAATCTGGCAATCAGGCCCCATCCGTAAAAATAGTTTGCCAAGCCGACCAGCAATTCGTTCCTGCCTTGCTTCAAGGGTACTGATACGGTTGCATTCTCAATGGTACATCGGCCTTTTTGCTTCGCGTTGGGAGTACCAAAATAATTTTTATCGACATAAACAATCTGCCCATTCACAAAGAGCCATACTTCGTCACTAAAGCCTAGATTCAAGGTTTTTTGCTGCACGCGATCCGAATCAATCGTAGTCTTTAACCAGGCCAGTCGGCGTCCGTCCTTTTCGACCCCGGCATACCTGGCAGACAGATTGACCATCGCCTTCCGATCAGCCTGAATCGTTACCCATTGGGCCGTGCTATCCGGTATGTCGGATTTGGTTAGCGTCCCATACATGCTGGGAAGTGGGAAGACAAGGTCTTTCCCAAAGGGAAAGTCGATGACCCCATGTACCTGCCAATTCCTCAGATACCGGGTGTCCGCTGCGACTGGATTGAAACCAGACTCAGCAGGTAGTCCTTCAGGCCGTGCAGGATCAATTTTGAAATTAGCATAGATCACATTTCCAGTCAGCGAGATGGTTCCCGTATTCGTATTCGCTTCCAAATGAGGAATATGAAGAACAGGAGCCTTCATGTCATTGACATAGACTTTCATTTGTCGACCGGAAACAACAAGCTTTACATGATTCCACCCTTCCTGGTAGATGATGGCTCCTGTCTGATACTCGTCTGCCAGATCCCACATACTTAACCCATTCACAATCGGCGCATATTGCAAGGTGGAGCGCTCTTCGGGCGAAACGGGACCAAAGGACCTGATGTAGAAATTTTCGCTATTCTTTCGATCTGCCGACATCCGAAAGTTGATTCCCGGAAACCCCATGCCAATGAGTTCAACGTCAAACTCAATCGTACCGTCGGTGAACGGCTGGTCCTTGAGAAAAATCTGATAATTGGTTTTGTTTTTTCCCCGCACAGCCTTTACCGACCGATTCGTGAAAAACACAACCTTACTGGAATCAAACTCCCAGTACCTCGGATCCATCGGTATGTTGATGATCCCGGTTGGTTTTCCGGCCGTTCTGGAAGACTGAGCCGTCGCTGACGGTATACTGAATAGACCCGTACAAAGGATCGTAACTAGCAAGGATTTTATCCGGTTCATGAGCATTTGTTGTTTGATTGGCAGCGTGAAAAATTATTGAATGAAGCCAAAGGTAGCGCGCGTTGATTAAGAGCCGTGTTCAAGGGGTGTTCAAATTAATTCAACTTGCATAGCTCTGATTATGAACGCAAACTGTTGGTCAGGAAGCCATTCAACAAAACCGGGTGCCCCGTCCAGTCGGAAGATCAGTACAACTTTTCGGAGCCGATAAACCTGAAAATCGCCATTGGATTCCAGGCTTTCCCTTACAAGCCACTTGGCAGACCATTCTTTCTGATGAAGTATGTGGTGACAGTAGGGATTGAACCCATTCCGGGCTGAACATTTTCGTCAAAAACCGGGTTCTAGTCCTAACAAAGCAGGGAAAACGGTATGGTTTTGTACCTTTGTTCTCTCTTCCGCACGCGCTGTAGGTTATGCTTGATCTGGTAACACCACCCACTCCCTCTTCGGCCGGAAAACCGGCTTTGTATTGCCCATCTCTCACCGAATACGCCCGTCGCAAGACGATTACGGTTTCCATTGGCTCGGTGCCGATGGGGTCAGCGTATCCGATTCGGGTTCAGTCGATGACGACCGTGGATACAATGGATACGGAAGGCTCGATCGAGCAGACCATTCGGATGATCGAAGCCGGATGTGAGTACGTCCGAATTACGGCACCGAGTGTCAAGGAAGCCCAAAATCTGGAAAACATTCGGAAAGGATTGCGGGTCCGGGGCTACACGACTCCGCTCGTGGCCGATATTCACTTCACGCCGAATGCCGCCGAACTGGCCGCCCGGATTGTCGAGAAGGTCCGGATCAATCCCGGCAATTACGCCGACCGCAAACGGTTTGAAACCATCGATTATACCGATGCATCGTATGCGGCTGAACTGGAACGGATCCGCGATAAATTCTTACCGCTGGTCCGCATTTGCAAGGAGTACGGAACCGCGATGCGCATCGGTACCAACCACGGTTCGCTTTCCGACCGGATTCTGAGCCGCTACGGCGACACGCCCCTTGGCATGGTGGAATCGGCCCTCGAATTCCTGCGAATTTGTGAAGACGAGAATTATTATAACATCGTGCTGTCGATGAAGTCGAGCAACCCGCAGGTGATGGTAGAAGCGTACCGGCTGCTGGTTCACCGGCTGGATGCGGAAGGACTGAAACCCTATCCACTGCACCTGGGCGTGACGGAAGCCGGAGAAGCCGAAGATGGCCGCATCAAATCCGCCGTCGGCATCGGAACACTGCTGGAAGACGGCCTGGGCGATACCGTTCGGGTATCGCTGACCGAAGATCCTGAACGGGAAGCGCCGGTTGCCAAGGCCCTGATTGACCGGTATACCAACCGCAGCGGCCACGCGCCGATTCCGGCCATCGATTCGTATCCGATCGATCCGTTCCAGTACACGCACCGGAAAACCCACGAAGTGGCCAACTTCGGCGGCATCAACGTGCCCCGCGTTGTGGCCGACTACTCCGGTATTGTGGTGACCGAGCACGAACAACTCCGGCCCATCGGCCACTTCTACCTGCCGGTTCCCGACAAATGGCGAATGAACGATCTGGGCGCTGATTATCTTTACACGGGCTCGAAACCGGCTTCGTTCATGTTGCCGAATGGGCTGAAAGAGATCCTGGACTATCCCGCCTGGCTGGTGGCTGGTGATCCGGTTCATAAATTCCCGCTCCTCGAAACGAGTCGGTATTTGAGTCTTCGTCAACAAACTGGCAATCTGCATCCGCTTTTAAATTTCGTCCAAGCCCGACTTTCCGACTGGTCTGATTCATTGGCAGATGCGCTGCGGGAAGACCGTCATGTGGTGTTGGTGGTTCGGACCGAAAACGCCCACGCGATGGCCGAGCTACGGCGGTTGTACGTTGAATTGATTCAGCACGGCATTAGTTGCCCGGTCGTATCGCTGCGAAGTTACCCGGACCGCCAGGGCGACACGCTTCAACTTTACGCAGCCACCGACCTCGGTGGTTTGCTCGTCGATGGCCTGGGCGACGGCGTTTGGCTAGGCACCGACTTGTTATCAGAATCCTCACCGGAGGAACAATTGCAAACTGCTCACCGTTACAATTCCATCGCATTCGGTATTTTGCAGGCCGCTCGTACCCGGATGTCAAAAACCGAGTATATTTCCTGCCCGTCGTGCGGCCGAACGCTGTTCGATTTGCAGGAAACAACGGCCATGATCCGCAAGCGCACCGATCATCTGAAAGGGGTTAAAATCGGAATTATGGGTTGCATCGTCAACGGTCCGGGCGAAATGGCCGACGCGGATTACGGATACGTCGGCATTGGGAAAGACAAAATTTCCCTGTATCGCGGCCAGCAGGTCATTAAAAAATCAGTCCACGCCGACCACGCCGTCGATGAACTCATCGAACTCATCAAAGAAGACGGCCGTTGGACGGAACCGGAAAATGAATTATGAGTTAAGAGTTATGAATTAAGAGTTTGCTCCGCCGTTTCCTGTAAAGTGGCAGAGCCAACTCTTAACTCTTAACTATTAACTCTTAACTGATAATTCCTTATGTCAAGAATAGGCGATTATTTCAAATTGGGGGATGTTTTTCGGTATTTTTACCAGGTTTTTCAAAAACCGGACCCGAGCCGCCCCACGAATGCCAATATCCGGATGATGCACGGCATTAACCGGATTTCGATCATTATGTTTTTGATTTGTGTGATCGTTATGATCGTTCGCGCTATCCTCCGATGAACATTGAAACCTTGCGAGATTATTGCCTGAGCAAGCCCGGAGCTACCGAATCCTTTCCGTTTGGCCCCGAAACACTGGTTTTCAAGGTAGGCGGTAAAGTGTTCGCGCTTACCTCGCTGGACGCAAGTCCGTTGAGCGTCAACTTGAAATGTGACCCTGAGCTGGCGGTTCAGTTGCGCGAGGAATATGATGCCGTTCGACCGGGTTATCACATGAATAAAACCCATTGGAACACCGTCATCATCAACGGAACGGTTCGCGAAAGTGAGGTCAAACGATGGATCGACCATTCGTATGAGCTGATTGTCGGCAGCTTACCGAAAACCGTTCGTTTGTCGCTCGAAAATTAGCTTTTTGGTTGTAAATACCGGGTTTTTCGATTATTTTCGGTGGTTTCGTGAACCCTGAAGTTTATGGAAGTTGCACTCTTAGGGCTGTTCTTTATTCTGTATCTTTTCGTCCGGTATTTCGTCATCGATCACGACACACCGGCGGAGAAAGACCGTCGTCGGTTTGCCGATGGCATCCAGCTTGTTCAACTCCACCGCTATAACGAAGCTTTCCGCTATTTCAACGAAGCAGTTCAGCACCACCCAAAGTCATCACTGGCGTTTGGCTACCGCGCCAAGTGCCATTTGCACCAGGAGAACTTTTACTCAGCTCTTTTCGATCTGAACAAAGCGCTCAGCCTAGACAATACCCTCTCCGACTCGTACCTCGACAAAGGAATTGCGCTGTATCGGCTGCATGAACTAGACGAAGCGTTCCGGGAATTCGATAAAGCCATCTGGTATTCGCGGGGTCTGGACCCCGATGCCATCCGCTGGCGGGCGCTGGCGGCTCTCCACCTGGAAAAATACGCCCAGGCCCGTAATGACCTGGTGCGCGCCATCGAACTTGGTGACGAAAATGCGGCTTACCTCTTGAAGCAGCCGCCGTTCTCGAATGTTATCTATTCTTAATTCTCAACGGTTAGGATACGTCACTTTACCACTCTCTTTTCCCATTTGCTGCCTTACGTGTACTACCTTAACTCTCCACTTTTGGCAGGATTAATACGCCTTTCGGAGTAAGTATAAATTCAAGTAGAGAAAATCCAACGCCGACAGTTATTTTAGGGTCAACAACAAACCAACTACCCATTACTTGATCAAATGGGCAAAAAGCGTAGGCAATGTATGACTCGCTTGGTTCTGCTTTCCGTAGGAATCGCTATTGGGCTGCTGGGATGCAGCAGTGGGAAAACAGCGCTCAAACGGGGTCATTTTGACCTTGCCGTCGAAAGAGCTTCGCAACGACTGACTCAGCCTCGCGGACTTTTCAAACGAGGGTACGAAACAGCTCCCCAGGTACTGAAAGAAGCCTTTGTTCATGCTTATAACCAGCACCAAAGTACCATCCGGCGGCTTTCTTTGGCAACACCAACAGACCCCAATCAGCCCCCTGCCTATCGTTGGGAAACCGTCTATCAGGAATATACCAAACTGCAAACCCTGACGGATAATGCCCGGCGTGGATTCATCCGGCGTGGACAAACCTTTCCATGCGAAGCCTGTATGGAGTGGTTGGCGGCCTATCCCAGTTCGTACGCGGACCGGCAAAAGGAAGTTCGCGAATTAGCCGCAGCCGATCGTTATCAGGTTGCAGAAGAGGCTTTTGCTTTCCGCGATGAAAACCGCCTGGCCGCCAAAGAGGCTTACCTCAACTATCATAAAGCGATGGACTGGGTTCCCGACTACCGTCAGGCCCGGGCGAAAGCGGCCGAAGCCCTTCCGTTTGCCATCCTGCGAGTGATTATCGAACCCCTTAGCCCGACACCGGAAATCAGCCCCGGCGACAACCGGGAATTGCAACAGTTAATCTTTCAACGGATTGGCCAGAATACTACCCCCTCTACTTTTGTGCGGCTTTATTTACCCGATGAGCAGGCCGGTGACGGCTATCTGTTACACCAGGCCGTTCAGATGCAGGTAACCAGTTATTGGCCATATCAGGAAACCACTACTACTACTTCCACCACCGTCTACAGTAATAAAACGTATAAAGTTGGGGAGAAGAAAATCAACGATTCGACAAAAGTCGACATTATGGAAAAAGTGAGTGGGACCCTAACGACCCACCGGCGGGAAATTCGTGCCAGCTTGACATTGAGCATGCGCGCCCTGGATACACAAACGGGAAAGGTGTTGTGGGAGGAACCCATTTGGGAAAGCCGGAACTGGGTGACGGAATGGGAAACCTTCAGTGGGGACGAGCGGGCGCTGAACGGAAATTCGCTAAAAACCGCCGACATTTTTCCCCCTTCCCGCTGGCGGCTCTACGCCAGTATGCGCGACGACCTGGCCTACGATGTTGCCCGGCGATTGCGCGCAAAGTTTGCCCGGGATTAGCTTACTTCAACTGGCTGATCTGCGTCGTGTTGCGCCGGGTATCCATTTTGGCAGCTTTCGCTATTTCCAGTGACTTTTGGGCGGCTCTTAACCCTTCGGCGGTTTTTCCGGCACGGCGGTAAACTTCCGCCAGTTCGAAGTATAGATCGGCCTGTTCATTGGCACCTTTTGCCTGCGGAATGGCCTTGTTGGCCCATTTCGCAACGGTCGGGGCGTCGCTGGCATCCGGGCTTTTGCGGTTGAACAACCGAATCACGTACAGGTATTCCGGCGTTGAAAACTGGCTCTGGGCAATGTGATCGTCCATCCGGCTGGCGGCCCGGGCGGATTGTCCGGCCCGGAAGTAGGCGTTCACCTCGGGCAACAGAGTCCGGTTGTTGGCAACCCGGCCATCGATCCCGATTTGCTGCAACTGATTGCGGATGGTGATAATCTTACTGGCCGGATACTGATTGCCCCGGCTGCTGTATAGCGACGACATTAGAATGTTTTCCGCAGTTTGCTTCACGGCTTCGGCTCCGTACGGTTTTACGTACTGATCCAGGTGCCCGATCATGTATTGAAACAACGGGTTATCAACATCCAGAATCAGCTTCTGCAACACCAGCCAGTTGGTTTGGTTGGCATAACTCCCCGCGGGTTGCCGCGCTGCATACTCATTCATCACGGCAAGGTTAGTGACCGTATCGCGTGTCACCCGGGCAAACATCCCGTAATCGATCAGAAAATTGGCTGAGCGTTCGCCCGCTTCGTAGCGTTTCCGCATGGCCGACGTACGCAGGTTCGGATTCAGCGCCGTCGTGCCGTGCCGGATCACTTCTTCCGTGGTGTTGTTACTCATCGCCATGTGAATGAGCTTACCCTGCCCGTTAAAATACAGAAACAGTGGCAACGATGGTACAAAAAGACGGTTTTTATCCAGAAACGCCACCGTATTTTTTGAATTGATATCAGCTTTCGTGCTGATAAACCGGGAATTATAAAATTTACCGACGCTCTTATCGGCAAACGTCGGTATAAAACTCTGGCAAACGTGGCAGGTTTCCGAATACACCTCGACAAAAACCGGTTTATTGGCTTTCCGGGCGGCACTGAACACGGCCGACAGATCGCCCGGCCGAAACTGCACGCCCTGCGCCAGCGCTGAACCAATCGTAAGCCAAACAAGTATCAAACTTGCCTTCAAAGTTTTCATAGGTCAAGGAAGTCGGGTTTCGGTTTATTGTTTATGGTTTATGGATTATAGTTATCGTCCTACCCAGTGAAGATCGATAACTATAAATCATAAACAATAAACCATAAACAAGATTAAATTAGGATTGCTGTTGCTGAGCGCGGTACTCTTCTTCTATTTTTTTACTCAGTGTCCGGCACAGGTTATCGATTTCGTCGGCCATCGACTGGTCGCCCGTTGCCGTAACGATGGTGTCGGCCAGGCTGCCCAGCACTTCAACGCAAAACCGCTTCATGTCCGTCACCGGCATGTCTTTGGTCCACAGGTTGAGTCGCAGCGTACCCTGGTTGTAATGATCCCATACCGAGACAACCACCGCTTTGGTGTCGCTCAGGCCTTCGTTCGGATTATCGGTAGCATTCCAGAAGATTTTTTCCGGAATATTCTGGTTGTCAAGCTCAACGGAGAAATTAATGTCTGATTTTTTCATCGGTTTGATTACGCATTAAAAACTCCGCCCCAGCAAAACCGCCCGACGACGGCCCTGGATTGGGCGGAGCTTTTCGACCGCAAAGGTACGAATTTGTAAAAGGGATTTGCAATTCTGCCGGAACGAATCCCGGGTCGATCAGCCTGCTTACTGCTGACTAAACACTTTTTTAAGCAAATCATTCACCCGGGCAGCCGGGTTTTCACGGATGCGTTCTTCTTCCTGGGCAACCAGCACAAAAATCCCATCGACGGCCTTGGTGGCGGCATAGTTTGTCAGATTGGGATCAACCTTCTGGGTAGCAATGGGTAATCGGTTGTAAGTCTTCACCAAATCGCTGTAGTACCGGGTAGCCTGATTTTTCTTCAACGTGCTGTCAATTACCGGTGTAAAAGCCGCCATCAACTCGTCAGACGTTGTTCGCTTCAGGTATTGGGTGGCCGCATTTTTTTCGCCCCGCAAAATGCCGACGGCATCCTGGATCGTCATCGAAGTCAGTGCGTTCAAAAAGATCGGTTTAGCTTTTCTGGCCGCATCTTCAGCGGAGCGATTCAACGACAGAATAAATTGATCGACCTGTTTGCCCAAACCAATTTTCCGAAGTGCCGACTCAACCTTCTGGGCTTCCGGCGGCATCAGAATTTTGATAAGCGCATTTTTATAATAGCCGTCCGTGGCTGACGCCTGATCGGATCCCTTGCTGATGCCAATGCGCAGGGCTTCTTTCAAACCACTGGCAATTTCGTCGCTCGACAACGAACCACCCGTAGCGGCTTCACCTACTTTTTCCAGAATCTGCCCAAATACGGTTTTCTTTTTCGGTTGAGTGGAGTCGGATTGGGCCATCGCCGTCCCCGAAAGGGCCGTCAGCATCAGACCAATTACTACGTGTTTTTTCATGGTTATTCCAGGTTGATTCAATGAATGAACGCGCAGACCGTCAATTGGTGGCAAGAGATAACCCGTTTTTTACGTACTTTTGGCACTTAGGGGTTGGTCACTGGCTGGATTTTCAACAGGCTGCTGTTCGTTAAGACAAGATTTCCGGTCAAAAGTATAAGGCCGATCCTAAAAATTTTTAGATTCTTCTGCATGAAACCCATTCTGGCCGAAATAATAACGATTGGAGATGAAATACTGTTTGGGCAAATTACGGATACCAACACGCAGTGGATTGGGGCCGAACTGACTAAAATTGGCATCCGCACGGTCCGAAAATCTTCGGTTGGTGATCAGCGGGAGGCCATATTAACCATTTTGCAGGAAGCCACTCAACGCGCCGATCTGGTGATTCTGACGGGCGGTCTTGGCCCAACGAAGGACGATATTACCAAAGTTACCCTCTGCGAATTTTTCAACACCTCGCTGCGACGAAATCCCGATGCACTGGCTTTTGTGACCGGTTTTTTTGAGCGCCGGGGTCGACCGATCACCGAAATCAACGCCCGTCAGGCCGATCTGCCGCTGAATGCCACCTACGTTCCGAACGACTGGGGCACCGCGCCGGGCATGTGGTTCTACGAAAACGACACAGTGTATGTTTCCCTGCCGGGCGTGCCGTTCGAAATGAAAAACCTGATGCAATACCGGATCATTCCGATGGTCCAGAAGCATTTCGAGACGCCGGTAATTGTTCATAAAATGATCAAAACCGTCGGCATCGGGGAATCGTTCCTGGCCGAAACTATTGCAGACTGGGAAAACAGCCTGCCGAATCATATCAAATTGGCGTATTTACCCAACTTTGGGCAGGTGCGGCTGCGGCTAACCGGTACCGGAACCGATTCTGTCCGGTTACGACAGGAAATTGAGGAACAGGTTGACGCCGTCATGCCGCTCATTCAGCCGTATGTGTTTGGCTACGACGACGATGAACTGGAAACCGTCGTTGCGAAGTTATTGTCGGGAAAAAGCTGGATGCTGGCCACGGCCGAAAGCTGCACGGGCGGATTTGTCGCCAGCCAGCTTACGAAATACGCCGGTTCTTCGAAATATTACGTCGGTGGCGTCGTCAGCTACAGCAATACCGTTAAGGTCAGCCAATTGGGCGTACGACCCGAAACACTCGCTCAATTCGGAGCGGTAAGCGAACAAACCGTCCGCGAAATGGCGGAAGGGGTCCGGAAAGCCCTGGGTGCCCACGTTGGGATCTCGACCAGCGGCATTGCCGGTCCGGACGGCGGAACCCCCGAAAAACCGGTCGGCACGATCTGGATTGCCTGTTCGACGGAAAAACAAACCGTGGCCCGCTTGCTGAAACTCGGCCCTTACCGCGAACAAAATATTCAGCAAACTTCAGTCTATGTCTTAAACCTTCTGCGGCAAACGCTGCTGGATGAACAATAAAACCACTCCACTATGGCACTCGTTGACATGGTTATGCCCAAAATGGGCGAAAGTATTGTTGAATGCACGGTTATTTCCTGGCTGAAACAACCCGGCGACCGCATCGAAGCCGATGATTCCTTGCTGGAAGTGGCCACGGACAAAGTGGATACCGAAGTCCCGGCTTCGCATTCCGGTATTTTGAAAGAAATTCTGGTGAAAGACGGCGATGTGGTCCCCATCGGAAGCCCGGTGGCCCGGATTGAAGTGGTTCAGGAAGAAAATGAACCGGTCGGTCCGCCTTCTCCTCCTTCCCCGGTAATCGAAGCGGCTTCGGCGGGCGAAACCGACGAACAGGACGTTGCCAGCGTGGCTGCCCAACTCGAAGCAGATGTCTCTCAGCTTTCGTCACGCAATCCGGATTTTCCGCCACCCGTTGAAGCGAGCCCCGCCAACGCTAACCGGTTTTATTCCCCGTTGGTGCTGAATATGATTAAAACCGAAGGCATTTCGGAGGCTGATTTAGCCACCATAGTCGGGACTGGAGCCGAACACCGGGTTACGAAAAACGATATCCTGGCTTTTCTCGAAAAACGGAAGAACCAACAAGCAGCCTCCGTGCCTGCGGAACCCTCGCTCCCGAAAGCGGTTTCGGTCAATGGGCAGAGCGACATTATCCAGATGGACCGGATGCGGAAGATGATCGCCGAACGGATGGTCGAATCGAAGCGAATTGCACCCCATGTAACCTCCTTTGTCGAAACCGATATGACGGTTTTAGTCCAATGGCGCGAACGAGTCAAGAAGCAGTTTCAGCAGCAATACGGCGAAAACATTACCTACACCCCGCTGTTGATCGAGGCAGTTGTGAAAGCCATTGGCGATTTTCCGATGATCAATATCTCGGTAGACGGCGACCGGATTCTGGTCAAAAAAGCCATCAACATCGGCATGGCCGTGGCCCTGCCCAACGGCAACCTGATTGTCCCGGTCATTCACAACGCGGATCAATACAACCTGGTGGGCTTGACGAAAAAAGTAAATGACCTCAGCCGACGCGCCCGTGAAAACAAACTCACCGCCGACGATCTGGCGAACGGCACGTATACGGTTTCTAACATCGGCACATTTGGCAATGTGATGGGCACCCCGATTATCGTCCAGCCGCAGGTAGCCATCATGGCGTTTGGCAGCATCGAGAAAAAACCGGCCGTCATCGAAACGCCCCAGGGAGACCTGATCGGCATCCGGCAAAAAATGTTTATCTCCCACAGCTACGACCACCGGGTTGTCGATGGCTCCCTTGGTGGCCAGTTTGTCAAACGGGTTTCGGATTACCTGGAAAGATTCGACGCGGACCGAAAGATTTTGTAAGGGGACAATTCAGCCGCCGGGTAAAAAAAGAAACCGAAGAAGCCAAAAAACCGATTGATGCCATCGTATATTCAAGCGGAAAAAGAGCTATTGGCGTAAAATTTAACGAATGAAACCACGCATTGCGATTGACATGGACGACGTGCTGGCGGACACTGTCGGCAAGTTTATTGACATTTACCGTCGTGATTTTGACACCACCGTCCTCCCGACATTTTTCCGGGAAAATTCCTTTCACGAAATTCTGGAAAAAGACGTTTATCAGCGATTGGCCGATTCCGTTCACCAACCCGGTTTCTTTACCGACATCGCCGTGATGGAAGGTGCTCAGGAAGTAACCCGGGCTTTGTCGGAGAAGTATGATCTCTACGTCACCTCGGCGGCTATGGAATTTCGGAACTCGCTATCGGAGAAGTACGATTGGCTGGACGAGCATTTTCCGCACATTCACTGGAAAAACCGGGTTTTCTGCGGGGACAAAAGCATCATTCGGGCCGACGTCATGATTGATGACATGCCCTATAACCTGGTGAGTTTTCAGGGGAAAGGCTTGCTGTTCGATGCGCCCCACAACCGCGATAACACGCTCTTTGAACGGGTAAATTCCTGGGAGCAAGTTGGCCGGATTTTACTTTAAGACGAACTGACAATATGAAAAAGCCCCGCCAGTTTCGCTGGCGGGGCTTTTTCATAGGTTGCAGAACCGTTAAACCGATTGGGTCTCATTTTTCTCAACCAGCCGCTCGTGGCCGGTTTCAAATTCGCCGGTGGTTACTTTGGCCGGGCGCATTTTGATAATTCCCAACGCAGAAAGCAACTTGATCACCGGGTACGTTGGGTCAACTTCCCACCATTTAGCTCCGAAGTTGGCAGCATTCGGGCGTTTGTGGTGATTGTTCTGGAACAGTTCACCCATCATCAGCCAGTCGATAAACAGCGAGTTTTTCGACCGGTCGTGGTTGTCGAAGTTAGCATACCCGTATTTGTGACCGCTCCAGTTCACAATAGCACCGTGGATCGGCCCCATCAGGAAGTGAATCGGCAGCAGAAAGAAGAACGCCCAGTGCATATCGAGGTAAACATACGCAAAGATGTAAAACAGGGCATAAACCGTACCCCAACCTACCCGTGAAATCCAGGAATCACCGATTTTTTCGATGGTTTCCCAAACCGGGTAATTGCGGTCAAATTTAGCCTCGACCGGACGAGTCCGGTTCAAAACGGCGTTGTAAATGTCTTTCGTCTTCCACATCATCGTGAAAACGTTCTTGGTATGATGCGGAGAGTGCGGATCCTTGGGCGTGTCGCTAAAGGCGTGGTGCATCCGGTGCAGCACGGCATACGCCCGGGGGCTCAGGTAGGACGAGCCTTGGGAGACATACGTCAGGAAATAGAAAAACCGTTCCCACACTTTGCTCATTGTAAACATTTTGTGAGCAGAATAGCGGTGCAGGAAGAACGTCTGGCAGAAGAGAGACAGGTACCAGTGAAAAACAAAGGCAATAAGGACTATTACCACAGGCGTAATGTTGTTAAAGGTGAATGGCTAAAAACCAACTTCAGTACAATTGAATTCTACAAATCTAAACAATAAAGCCGATAGTTAACCGAATAAGACAAAAAAATATTTTTCGATCAAAAAGCCGTTGTCGAGTATTGTAACAGGTTGGCACCCATGCGAAGCGCTTGTTGGCGAGCCTCTTCCGGGTCATTATAAACAGATTGATCCTCCCATCCGTTCCCCAGATCACATTCGTAACTGTAAAAACAGATTAAACGACCTTCCCAGATTAATCCAAATCCCTGAGGAGCTTTTCCATCGTGCTCATGTACTTTCGGCAACCCATTTGAAAAATTAAACTTCTGGTGGTAAACCGGATGATTGTACGGTAATTCAATAAATGACAGTTCCGGAAAAACCTTCTTCATCTCCCGTCGAATAAACTTATCGAGTCCATAATTGTCGTCGATGTGCAGAAAACCGCCCGACATCAGGTACCGGCGCAGATTTTGGGCTTCGGCGTCCGAGAACACCACGTTCCCGTGGCCCGTCATGTGAACGAACGGGTACGAAAACAACTCCGGACTCCCGACCTCCACAATGTCTTCTTCCGGGAAAATATTCATCCGCAGGTTGGCATTGCAGAACTTGATCAGGTTTGGCAGTGAAGTTTTATTGGCATACCAGTCACCCCCACCATTGTATTTCAGCTTGGCAATCTTGTACGAGTATTGAGCCCGAACTACCGTAACGGATACCAATGTGACCAACCAAACCGTCAACAGAAGTCGAAAAGCGTGTCTCATGAAAAGCTTCAGGGTTGTATCGTCAACGTCGTTTCATTAAATATACGAAAAAAACCACCTAACTAGTATGGCTTTCCGGAAAAACCAGTTCAGGCCCGCAGCGCATTCACCAGATGAATGGTGTGGCAGGCAACCAGAGCTGCGGTTTCGGTACGAAGGCGGGTGGATCCCATCGTAACCATCTTGAATCCATTTTGGATCGCCAACTGAAGTTCATGGCCCGAAAAGTCCCCTTCCGGACCGACTAGCACGAGCACGGTCTGCCCCGGCTTTACCGATTGAGCCAGCGGCTCAACAACCTCGTTTTCAGGGAGGTGAGCAATGTATCGTTGTTCAGCTAACACCGTTAGGATGTCTTTAAAATCCAGCAAGGGGTCAATGGCGGGTTTAAACAACTGCAACGATTGCTTCATGGCGGCCACGGCAATCTTCTCGATCCGGTCGGTTTTTAAGGCCCGCCTTTCCGAGTGCTGTCCGAGAAAAAAACTGATCCGGTCGATGCCCAGTTCAACCGCTTTTTCGACAAACCATTCGATTCGGTCAGCGTTCTTGGTGGGTGCCACAGCCAGATGAATCCGGTAGGGTCGCAAGGTTTCGGTGTACGTTTCGAGAATCTGGAACGTACACCGGCGCGAATCGGCGGTTTCGATGACGCATTTATGACGCTTACCTTCCCCATCGGTCACATTGATGGTATCGCCCCGACCCAATCTCAGCGTTTTGACACAATGCCGGGATTCTTCCTCGTTCAGATACGGTTGGTTTTCGGCATCAGGCTGATAAAACAAATGCATGGCAACGGCCCGGGCGGTTATTCTTCGGTCTCTTCGCTCGTGAAGGAATACAGCGTCGTATCCAGTTTCAGGGTATTGTTATTAAACTGTTCAATGAAGTCTTCAATGACATCTTCCGAAATTTCCTCGACGTTCAGGCAGACATCCAGGCTGATGCCGAACTCGAAATCAAGGTCGGTTTCGATATGCTCCTGTACCTTCACCGACTCATTCTCTTCGATTTCCTCGATCAGTTCGGTCAGAAACAATTCGATTTCTTCTTCCAGTTCGGGGTCGATGCGATAACCGGGTTTGCGATCTTCAACGGGGACGTACTGCGGAAAGGACTTTTTTACTTTTTCCATGGCCATTTCATACACCAGGCTGCTGTGGTGAAGCCGCAGCGTGTAAATAATGGCGTCATAAATTACTTCATCCCCTTTGTATTTCCCGACAAATTGAACATGCACACATTCGCCGGAATTGAGCACTTCCAGATCGTCGTCTTCATCTTCTACATAAACGAAGGCACTTCCTTCCGCCTGGCATTCCTCTTTCAGACGCTGAATGGTTGCCGGGTCAAATCCTTCATTTTTATACGTGGCCATGTGTGAATTGTTAAAGTATGCGATTGATTCTATCGGCAAAGCTACAAACCTGCTTACGATTTTCAACTCATTCCCCCCTCCTAGTGTTTCGATTAGATACGCTCGGCGGTTAGTTCAAAAGCCTGATAATAGCGAACCAGGGTCTGAATGGCGAAGTCGACCGCAATCGGGATGCTTGACAAATCCGTAACCAGCAATTGATCATCCGGCCGGTGAATGTTGGGCATCCGGCCACGGGCATCCATTGCTGTCAGGGTCATAACCGGAATCTGTTTACGGACAAACCAGACACTATCGAATTCGGCCGTGTGCCAGCGGGCGGGTTGCACTACGCCCCGAAACGGTGTTTCTTCCAGCAATCGTTCCGCCCGGTCCATCAACGGATTCGAATATTCAATTTCTTCCACCGTGCCGGTATGTTTGATCAACCGGGGGGAGCCATTCCCCAACGTATCAAAATTCACCGCCACCGTACGGCCTGGGGGCCAATCGGCAACGTGTTTCTGCAAATAAACACGGGAGCCGATATTGCCCGCTTCTTTCGCACTGGTAAAAACGAGGTCTATTTCAACACCGGGCAGATTGAGCTGCCGAAGCCGTTGGGCCGTCGCAATAGCCGCCACCACGCCCGTTGCGTTGTCACTGGCCCCGTTCGAATACCCATAAAGCCAGTAGCCGAGCGTTGCCAGCAGAGCCTGAAGGACAAAAAATGCCACCAGGCCGTATCGAATCCAGGGTAGCCAAGTTGAATCGATGCCAAGTTGCTCTGCCAACATCAGTAGTCCGGCCGCCAGCATCAGGAATAAGGTAATGATCAGGGAAACATGGAAACTTTGTATGCGGTTATTTCGATAAATCAGCGAGATCGGTGCCGTATCGTAATGAGCCATTAGGATGACTTTTAAAACCGGTTTTTCCCGATCACCGGCATATCCTCGCTCCTTCTCCCTCCAGCGCCCAATGAGGTTGTGAGCCGTACTGAGGGGGGGCAATTTGGTTACGGGAGAGAAGCGCCAGTTGAAGTAGAGCCAGGTCAAGCCAATCCACCACCAGGTCCAGATGACTGCCCCCCAACCCAGCCAGGGAAAACCCAACAGGCCGGATGCAATACCAAACACGAGCCAATAGAGGGTCGTCACATACGTCCGAGGGGTTTGAAACGACTCGACCGTCACCTCCACCTGAAGATCCTTTAGGGTTGCCGAAAGGATATCTAAGGCTGATTTTTCCAACATCGTTGCAGCTCCCCGATGCGGCAGGCGACACAAATCCCGCATCATTGTCTCAACGGTAAACGGCATGCCGCATTGGTTTAAGGTTAACAGTCCTAATTCGGGAAGAGCTGGAGAATCCCGGAAATGTACAGAAACCGACGCTCATTACAAAGTTTACTGGTTAACTAATTACGGTTGCTTAAAAACAAAAGCCTGCGCCAATTGGCGCAGGCTTTGTGCAGCAGTATGGTTGGAAATGGATTACTTCACAAAAAGCATTTCGCGGTATTTTACCAGCGGCCAGTCTTCGTCGTCGATAATCAGCTCGAGTTTGTCAACTTCGTAGCGGATCACATCGAAGAAGTCTTTTACTTCCGTAGCGTAGATTTTGGCCGTTTCAGCGGTTGAGCCTAGGTTATTTGCTTTTTTACGGGTCTCGGTCATGGCTTCCACATTCATTTTGATCGTATTAACCCGACCCGAGATCTCAGCAATCAGGGCTTTGATTGGCTCAGCTTCATTGGTCATCCCGAGGTCAACTAGCGCCTTGGCCGTTTCAGCTAGTTTATTGAGGTATTTCAATGCCGTCGATACGACGTGGTTCATGGCTAAATCACCCACCACACGCGACTCGATCTGTACTTTTTTAATGTATTTTTCGAGTTCGATTTCGTAACGTGATTCAACCTCGGCATGGCTCAGCACCCCTACCCGCTCGAACAACTCCAGCGATTCGGGTTTCAGGTAAACTCCCAGGGCTTCCGGCGTCGATTTGATGTTTGACAGACCGCGTTTGGCCGCTTCTTCAACCCACTCGTCGGAATACCCGTTGCCTTCGAATAGAATGCGTTTCGAGTCCGCATAGTATCCTTTCAGAATATCGACAATAGCCAGTTCCTTTTTCTCGCCATTGGCCAGACGGGCATCCAGATCTTGCTTGAATTTATTCAACTGGTCGGCCATGATCGCATTCAGCACCGTCATGGTCGATGCCGAGTTGGCACCGCCCCCGACAGCGCGGAACTCGAATTTGTTCCCTGTGAAAGCAAACGGTGACGTCCGGTTCCGATCAGTATTGTCGCGCAACAGCGATGGAATCCGATTGATTCCCAGTTTATAATAAACGTTATCGCCTTTGTTAACGATCACTTCGGACTTGGTTTCGAGGTCTTCCAGCGCTTTCGTCAATGACTCGCCAAGGAAGATCGAAACGATCGCCGGGGGGGCTTCGTTGGCACCCAGACGGTATTCGTTGCCGGCCGAAGCGATGCTCGCCCGTAACAAATCGGCATGGTCGTGAACGGCCTTGATGACGTTGACCAGGAAGGTCAGGAACCGCAGGCTTTCTTTCGGTTTCGAGCTGGGAGCCAGCAGGTTCACCCCAGTATTGGTTCCGAGCGACCAGTTATTGTGTTTTCCGCTACCGTTGATGCCAGCGAACGGTTTTTCGTGGAATAAGACCTTAAAGTTGTGACGCTCAGCCACTTTCTCCATCAAATCCATCAACAAGGCATTGTGGTCGATGGCCAGGTTTACCTCCTCAAATGTCGGTGCCACCTCAAATTGGCCGGGGGCCACCTCGTTGTGACGGGTCCGAACCGGCATACCGAGTTTCATGGCCTCGAATTCGAAATCAACCATGAACGAGTTGACACGCGGAGGAATGGTACCAAAGTAGTGGTCTTCCAACTGCTGACCACGCGCCGGAGAATGACCGAAAACCGTGCGACCGGCCATAACCAGGTCCGGACGGGCGTAAAACAGTGCCTTGTCGACCAGAAAATATTCCTGTTCCGGTCCAAGCGTCGGTGTTACTTTCGTCACATTCCGGTCAAAATACTGGCATACGGCCGTGGCCGCTTTGTCGACGGCGGATAGCGCCTTCAGCAAGGGTGTTTTATAATCCAGCGCTTCGCCGGTATAAGAAATGAAAACCGACGGAATACACAGGGTTTTTCCACCCGCCCCATTGTCCATCAAAAAGGCTGGTGAACTGGGGTCCCAACCCGTGTAACCACGCGCTTCGAAGGTGTTGCGCAATCCACCGCTCGGGAATGAAGACGCATCCGGTTCCTGCTGAACCAGCGCACCACCTTTGAATTTCTCAATCGCTTTTCCTTCCATCGTTACATCGAAGAAGGCATCATGTTTTTCGGCCGTATCACCAGTCAGCGGCTGAAACCAGTGGGTGTAGTGAGTAGCTCCTTTCGCAATCGCCCAGGATTTCATGGCATTTGCCACTTCATCGGCAATATCCCGGTCGATTTTACCGCCGGTTTCAATGGCCTGAGTGATTTTGAGGTATGCTTCCGGCGAGAGCAGGGAACGCATAACTTCGTTGTTGAACGTATACGAACCGTAGTATTCCGTGACACGTTCAGCTGGTGGCGGAACAGACAGAGCTTGCCGACTTTGTGCAATTTCGAGCGCTTTAAACCGAAAGTTTGACATATTAGGTTTGAGGTGGTTTTTGGATTAAAAACGCTCAAAAATACTGACATTTTGATCTAATTTCCAAAAAATCACTATCGTTTTAACCTTAATTCCATAAAAAAATGTCATAATTGACAAAAGTCACATTTGATTCGCTCGTAAATCATATTCTCAAAAAAGAACTATTTTCAAGATATTTTGCATCGAAGTTAGATAAAATTGTACCCAGCCCGGTTTAAGTTTATTTTGTCAGTCGAACCGTTCACATAATTCCCTGTAAAAAATTATGATTTCATAATACCTTTGTGGCTCTCGCAACTGTACTAATGAAGAGTCGTTTTTTATTTATTCTTGCCGTTTTGTTAAGCTGGACGGGCTGGCTGGCGTTCAATCGCCTTGTGTTTTTGGGTTATCAAACCCAATCCCGGGAATTGGATTGGCCGACCCTGACCGGAGTTTTTGCGCACGGTTTTCGGATGGACCTGTCCACGGCGGGTTACCTGACGATTTTGCCAGCCCTGGTTATAACCTTCTTTCCGAATACACCCGCCCACAGACTAACGACCACCCTGCGCGTTGTGGCCCTGTTTGAATTAGCCACCGTATCGCTGATTACCGTTGCTGATCTGGAAGTATTCCGAACCTGGGGCTTTCATCTGGACGTAACACCCCTGCATTATCTGAAATCACCGCACGAAGCGGCTGCATCCGTAGCCGCTTCGCCCCTTTTCCTGTTGGCATTGTTGTTTGGCGGTCTGATGGTGGTTGGTTCATACGGATTTCAGCAACTGCTTCGACCGTTTACGCACCGGTTCCGACCAGTCCGGCGTAGGATGGCCACCCCCGTTCTGCTGGTCGCGACTTTCGCCCTGATTATTCCCATCCGGGGTGGTATGCAACTGGCCCCCATGAACGTGAGCACGGTTTATTTTTCTCCGATAGCCTTTGCCAATTATGCGGCCGTAACTCCCCAGTGGAATTTTATTCACTCCTGTCTGGAACAGAAAAACTACGGCAGCAACCCGTATACCTTTCTCCCCCGGCAACGGGCCAGTCAGACGCTGAAGGTCCTGTACCAGCCCGTCACCACCCCCAAGTCGCTGCTGACCAACCCACGGCCAAATGTGATCATAATTATCTGGGAAAGTTTCACGGCTAAGTCCGTTGCGACCCTGGGTGGACGAACCGGTGTGACACCCCAATTTGAAAAACTGAGCCACAAAGGATTGTTTTTCAACCAGATATATGCAAGTGGTGACCGCAGTGAAAAAGGACTTATTGCGCTGTTGAGTGGGTTTCCGGCTCAGGCCACAGCCTCCATCATGACGCTGCCCACCAAAGCCGCCAAATTGCCCACCCTGGGTCAGGTGTTTAAAAAAGCCGGGTATCAGACTTCTTTTTACTACGGTGGAGAAACCGAATTCGCCAACATCAAGTCCTATCTGTACCACAACCAGTTCGACCGGATCGTGTCGAAAAGCGATTTCGATGCGCGGGACTGGAACTCGAAATGGGGCGCGCACGACCACGTGGTTTATAACCGGATTTTGTCGGATCTGGGCAGTGCAAAACAACCTTTTTTCCTTTCCTTATTCACGCTGAGCAGCCACGAGCCGTTTGAGGTGCCGATGCCCGCCGTTTTCTCCGGCGACGATGAAGAATCCCTTTTTTTGAATTCATTATACTATGCCGACCATAGCCTGGGTCATTTTATTGCACAAGCGAAAAAGCAACCCTGGTGGGCCAACACCCTGGTAATTATTACGGCTGATCACGGTCACCGGCTCCCAGTGCTGACCAACGACCGCGTTCGGGATTTTCACGTGCCGATGCTCTGGCTGGGTGGAGCCCTAAAGGCCAAACCACAGCTCATTGACCAAATCGGCTCACAAACCGACCTGGCTGCTACCCTACTCCACCAACTGAATCTGGATGCGACCCCTTTTTCCTGGAGCCGTGACCTGTTGAATCCGCAAAACCGTCCTTTTGCATACTTTGCCTTCAACAATGGATTTGGGGTCGTTCAGCCTAACCGCCACCTGCTTTTTGACAATACCAGTCGACGGGTTATCTCGTCCAGCGGATCCGTTGATAAACAAGATGTTGAGTTAGGAGAAGCTTACGAGGAAGAATCGTACCAGGATTTTCTGAACAAATGATGTACCCACGGACTTTAGTCCGTGTATTTCCCTGCAATTCGAGTTTCTGGGTAAAGAACATGGACTAAAGTCCGTGGGTACTAATCCGTGAATACTGAAATACTTCGTACCTTTGCAGGTCATGAAAAAAGTTGCATTTTATACGCTCGGCTGTAAACTGAATTTCTCCGAAACCTCGACCCTGGCCCGAATCCTGGAGCAGAAAGGGTACGAACGCGTCGAATTTAATCAGAAGCCGGACATCTTCATTATCAATACCTGCTCGGTTACGGACAATGCCGATAAAAAATGCCGCAAAATTGTGCGGGAAGCCCATCAGATCAATCCGGATGGTTACGTAGCCATACTGGGCTGCTACGCCCAGCTCAAACCAGACGAAATTGCTTCCATTCCCGGCGTCGATGCGGTTTTGGGTGCGGCCGAAAAATTCCGGCTGGCCGACTTGCTCGGTGATTTTGTCAAGGAACCGACCGGAAAAGCCCGGGTGTATAATTCGCCTATTGAAGAAGCCGTCGACTATCACGCATCGTATTCGCTCAACGACCGGACCCGGACGTTTCTGAAGGTGCAAGACGGCTGCGATTACCCCTGCGCTTACTGCACTATTCCGCTGGCCCGGGGTAACAGCCGGAGTGATTCAATTGCCAACGTGCTTCATGCGGCCCGGGAGATTGCCGACCGTGGGGTGAAAGAAATTGTGCTGACCGGTGTTAACATCGGCGATTTTGGGCTTGATTCCCGAACCGGGCAGAGGAACGAATCCTTTCTGGACCTGATTGGGGCGCTTGACGAAACTGAAGGCATCGAACGGTTCCGCATTTCGTCCATTGAGCCCAACCTGTTGACGGATGAAATCATATCATTTGTGGCCAGTTCGAAGCGGTTTGTTCCTCATTTTCACATTCCACTGCAATCAGGCTCCAACCGGGTACTGGGGTTGATGCGTCGTCGGTACAAGCGCGAACTTTACGCCGACCGGGTTGCGAATATCAAAGCTCTGATGCCCCATGCCTGCATTGGGGTCGATGTGATTGTTGGCCATCCGGGCGAAACCGACGATGCTTTTCTGGAAACCTATGAATTTCTGAACGGACTGCCGGTTTCTTATTTCCACGTCTTTACCTACTCCGAACGACCAAACACCCACGCCCTCACGATCCGGCCCATTGTTCCACCGGCGAAACGTTCAGAACGTTCGAAAATGCTGCACATTCTTTCTGATAAGAAAAAGCGGTTTTTCTACGAACAGCAAGTCGGCCGTGAAGCGACGGTTTTATTCGAGGAAGATATCGAAAATGGTCAGATGCAGGGTTTTACCGAAAACTACGTCCGCGTTACGGCCATTTACGATCCTCTCCTCATCAACGAACCCAAGCGAGTGTTGCTGACTGGCCTCAATGCCGACGGCCTGATGGAAGCCGCTGAATGCGAGGTTTATGAACAACATATTTAATGATGAATAATGGATTATGAGTTGCTGCGCTGCGGTAGCCCATTCATCATTCATTATTAAAAAAGAAGGTATCCGTCAAAGACAGATACCTTCATCGAGTACAACAAAACCACAGGCAACCCCTGTGGCTCTGTCATAATATCGTAGACTAAGCGTCGACCAGGAATTCGTCGTGCTGGCTAATATCCAGACCGACTTTTTCATCTTCTTCGCTAACCCGCAGCGGCAGGATTGCATTGGTAACGATCAGCAGCAGGTAAGAAGCTGCGAAAGCAAAGACCGATACGATCACCAGTGCCATCATGTGGGTAAAGAACAATTTCGTATCTCCGAACGCCAGACCTTCGTCGGCAACGGCTGAGTTAACGCCTTTCGTGGCAAAAATACCGGTCATTACCATACCGACCATCCCGCCAACGCCGTGGCAGGGGAATACGTCCAGCGTATCATCCAGCGTTGATTTCGTACGCAGGTGAGCCACGAAATTGCTAATCATGGCAGCAATGGTACCGATGAAAATCGAAGTCGGGATGGTGACAAAACCGGCAGCCGGGGTGATGGCAACCAGACCAACTACAGCGCCGATGGCGAAGCCTAAAGCCGATACTTTTTTGCCTTTAGCGGCATCGAACAGCACCCAGCTTAAACCAGCCGCAGCCGCAGCCGTGTTAGTCGTTGCGAAAGCCGAGGCTGCCAGAGCCGAAGCACCCACCGCCGAACCGGCGTTGAAACCAAACCAGCCGAACCACAGCAACCCAGTACCCAACAACACAAACGGAATGTTAGCCGGTGGGAAGTAGTTTGATTCGGCGTGCGATTTCCGGCGTTTCAGGTATAAAGCCCCCGCCAGCGCAGCCCAGCCAGCCGACATGTGAACCACCGTACCACCGGCAAAGTCGAGCACACCGAGTTTGAACAGGAAGCCATCCGGGTGCCAGGTCATGTGGGCCAGGGGCGTGTAAACAACCAGGCTGAACAGGACCATGAACAGAACATACGATTTGAAATTGATCCGCTCAGCCATGGATCCCGTTACCAGCGCGGGCGTAATCATCGCAAACTTTAACTGGAAGAAGGCAAAAACGACCAGCGGTACGGTAGCCGCCAGCGACCAGGGCTTTCCATCAAGTACGCCGTTGAACATAAAGAACGTAGCCGGGTTGCCGATAAAGCCCCCAATGTCTTCGCCAAAAGCCAGACTGAAACCAACAACTACCCAAAGAATACTGATCACCCCCATCGCAATGAAGCTTTGCAGCATCGTTGAAATAACGTTTTTGTTGTTCACCATCCCTCCGTAGAAGTAGGCTAAGCCCGGCGTCATCAACAAGACTAATGCAGCCGAAACGAGCATCCAGGCGGTGTCACCGGTATCGATTCCTTCCGTGACGATGGTCGTTGGAACGGCCGGAAAAACGACACCCAATACACTGACAATCAGCAGTAATACAAGGGGTAAGTAAGACGGTTTTTGCATGGTACTGATAAACGGTTTAGTTGTACATTAAGTTAGTTCGGCCCGGATGGACCGGTGTGGGGTTGCGTATAAATTAGAATTTGTAAATGAAAGCCAGGCCAAGCGTTGATTGTGAGGATTTGGTGTAATTGCCGTCACTGTCTTCAAATTGCTGTTGCTCTGCGGTATTGCTACCGCCTGGTTTGGCGTAGCTATCGAGCCGAAACTCGGGCTTGATCAACAGGTTGCCGTCAGCCGCTGTAATGTTACCAGTAATCGTGATCGAATTTACACTGGTACCTTCGCCGTTGAAGTTGCGCAGCCCCCGTGCGCCATCTTTGTTATCGAAATATTCATACCGGGCACCCAGAGCAAATTTGCTGCTGATCGCATAGTTGGTGTATAAGGCGACTCCGCTCCAGTTGGATGTACCGGTTTTAACAGGTGCATATCCCTGAAAATCTTCTTTTTGCGAACCGATGGCGGCATTCAATCCCAGGTAAAATTTCTCGGTAATCTGGTAGGTAGTCGTCAAGTCAAATACAGTGTACATGCCGTCCACAGATTTTCCGGTCGAATCCGGGTTGGCTTCGTTACTGACGATCCCGTTCAGGTACACGTTCCAGCCCGATACCGGTGCGAAAAACAATTGCCCAATGATCCCTTTGGCCTTGTTGTTATCTCGCCAGCTATCGACGTTGTTGACAACCCCCAGCATCAAGGATGCTTTATCACTGAAGGCATACGTTCCCTTGATCCCCGTATGGTAGAACGGACCGTTGTTGAAAAGATTGGAGAGCGAATAGTTGAAGTTGACCGGGGCATCGATGACCTCATAACCGATGTGTGTACCGAATTGACCGATCTGGATGGAAAATTTATCCGAAGTTTTCCAGTTAATATAAGCCTGTTTGATGGCAGCGAGAGAAGTTCCTGACCCGAGTGGCCCGATAACGTTTCCATAGTTCCCCAAGTCCGCATTTGGACCGAATGTGAGATCGAGTACGGCATCTACTTTATCGGTGCTGTATCCGATTTTGGTTTGGATGAGTCCCAGTGAGAACTGTCCGGCGCGCTGATCGAAAACCCGGGCCGTACCGGCAGCTCCTAAATTACTCCGTGATAAGGGGTTATTTAAGTTACCAGTGTAATAGGCATCGATATACCCTGAAAACGTAAATTTCCCCTTGTTTTCGGTTCCCGTTTCGGGAGCAGCGGCAACGGCAGCCTCTGGTGGCTTAGAAGTACTGTCCTGCGCTTTAGACAATAAGAAAGAAAACGAACAACATACCAGTAAAATAGTTTTCTTCATAATTTTCTTTGGTTTTGCTGAGGGATTATTGATAGTTTGAATAGACGCACAAATATTATTAACGAATATATTATTTGCAAGCATTTGATAAATTTTAATCTAAAATTCGGCAGTTTCTAACATTAAATTGCCAGATGTTACTTAAAACTAAACACATATTCACAATTTTATTACCTTTTTTGATGATTTAGCTTATTTTGAAATAATGAATTATTTTAAAATATTCTATAAGTTTGACCAAAATCGGTTATTCAATTATTTATTAGAATAATACCATTATAGTGGCTACTTCTTTTTATAAGAGGCATAAAAAAAATCCCGAATCGACGATTCGGGATTTTCTGGTGTATGGGGTAAGTCAGTTAGACCGCTTCCGCGTGAAGCCAGGCTTTTTTCGCCAATAATGTCTCTTCGTCTTCTTCGTGGTCAGGATCGGGCACGCAGCAATCAACCGGGCAGACAGCCGCACACTGCGGTTCCTCGTGGAAACCAACGCATTCCGTACATTTGTCCGAAACAATGTAATAAAACTCGTCGGAAACCGGATTTTGCGGATCTTTCCCGTTGACGACCGTACCATCACCAAAATCGACGACATCCAATTCGGTGCCTCCTCCCCAAGTCCATTCCACCCCACCTTCGTAGATGGCCGTGTTGGGGCACTCGGGTTCGCAGGCACCACAATTGATGCATTCATCTGTGATCATGATTGCCATTTGCAGGTAGAAATTTAATGATTCGAAACGGATCTGACCGACCGGAAAGCAGACCAGCACCGTACGAAACCGTTGCTTGATGGATTATTTCGACTATTAATCAACAAATATAATTATTTAAAGGTTGGCACCAAACTATAATTTATTTTTGCCGGTTCACTCATTAGACTTATTTCTTACTTTCAATGCATTTAACTGACCGCATCCATACATTCGTTGAGTTGGGTAATTATTTACAAAAACCGCAAAATTCGCCTGTTTTGCGGGCTATTGCCGAAAAAGCGTATGCCGCCAACACCTGGTTCACGCCCGATAACAGCCTGAAAGCACTGCACGCAATCGCTACCGAATTCCTGAATGAAGAAAAGTTATCGGCCTGGATAAAAGGTTATAACGTTACTTCCGAATCTATTAAAAATGTGGGGGTTGTTATGGCTGGTAATATTCCGGCTGTCGGTTTTCATGATTTGTTGTGCGTCCTGATGAGCGGTCATCGCTTGCTGGTGAAACTAAGTACCCCAGATTTTGTACTAATTCAATTTTTTATACAAAAAATCATTGAGATCAATCCCAAATTCGCCGAATTTATTCACATCTCGGAACGCTTGAACCAGGCTGATGCCTACATCGCAACGGGCAGTTCGAACTCGGCCCGGTACTTTGAGTATTACTTTTCGAAAAAACCGCACATTATTCGCCGAAACCGCTCTTCAGTGGCCGTGCTGTCCAACCGGGAGACATCAGCAGATTTACAGGCATTAGGCAGGGATATGCTGGACTATTTCGGTCTCGGTTGCCGCAACGTTTCGACGCTGTTTGTGCCCGAACATTATGATTTTGTGCCCTTGCTTCGGGAACTGGAACCCTTAGCTCCGTTCTTTACCGGACAGCATAAGTATAATAACAACTACGATTACAACAAGTCGATCTACCTGATCAATGGCGTTCCGCACTTTGACAACGGTTTTCTGATGGTTACCGAGAATGAAGGCTTGGTCTCTCCAATTTCAACGGTTTATTACCAGACATACGCCGAACTTGAAGCGCTGGAACAGAAACTCAGCGGATTGGCAGAAAGGATTCAATGTGTAACATCAAAAGATGGTTTTTTTCCGGGCAGTGTGCCACTTGGCCAGACCCAGCGCCCCGGACTAAACGATTACGCCGATGGCGTGGATACGATGACCTTTCTGACAACCTTATAAATCGGAATCGGGAAGGTCGAACGCAATCACTGAAATACCCGCACGTAATCGACTTCCATCCGCTGTGGCCAGATGGTATCATCTACCCCTTTCTGCCCGCCCCAGTTTCCGCCCACGGCCACGTTCAGAATCAGGTAGAACGGCTGATCGAGCGGCCATTGTTCGTAGCTACTGCCGGTTTCCTGTTTAGTGATCGTAAAGTATTTCGCATCATCGATCAGGAAATCGATCCGGTCGGCCGACCAGTCGATGGAATAAACGTGGAAGTCCTGCGTGGCTCCCGGCACCTTTTTGATACCGGTTTTTTCAGTGTGTTTCGTATGATTATAAGCCTCGGTATGAATAGTACCGTGAATCTGGTCCTCGTTGAAACCAACATGCTCCATGATATCGATTTCGCCGTCGAGGGGCCACTTCATCGGTGTTTTGGCACTTAGCATCCAGATGGCGGGCCAGGTTCCGCGTCCTTTCGGTAGTTTGGCGCGCACATCGATCCGACCATACTGCCATTGAGCCAAGCCTTTCGTAATTAATTTAGCAGAGGTATAAGCCCGGTTTTCGTGCTGTTCTTTCCGGGCTTCAATGATCAGGATTCCGTTTTCAACCCGGGCGTTTTCAGTTCGGGGACCAAGGTAGTACTGCAATTCATTATTGCCAAAACCGTGTCCACCCACGTCGTATTTCCATTTGGCAGCATCGGGCAAACCGGGTTTATCAAATTCATCGGACCAGACTAGCTTTCGCTCGGAGGCCGGTTTGGGCGTCTCAACAAGTTGACAGGCGAGCAAAGCCGCCAGCACGGGTACGCACAATACGATTCGCATGGGTTCAGGATTTTTAGCCTAGTTACATAATTTCGACTTAGGACCCAAACGCCCAAACTAGAAATTCCGGCATCACCTGTCCCCAGGTTTCGGGATCGTGCCGACCGCCTTCAACCTCCACATACCGCACATCTTGCCCCCAGCGAAACCCTTTCCGTTCGAGTTCAGCAATCAGATCCAGCGTGTCGTCGATGGAATCGATGACGCCGTCGTGGTCGCGATCGTCGGTTTCGTCGAGGGTGCCGGTCTGAAGCCAGAAAGACGAACCTACGGGCGGGGCGGTTTTTCGGACCTGGGCGTGCATGATGCGGTCGGCATCGGAATAGCCGTCGTTCAGGCCGCGCTGCCGCCACCAGAATGACCCTGAGAAAACACCCGCTTTCCGAAACCGCTCCGGATGGTTCCAAACCAAATCGAAAGCCGACAAGCCGCCCAGTGAAAAACCGGCAAAAACCGCCTGCGCCGGATCGTCGCTCACCGAATAATGTTTATGAATGTACGGAAGGAGTTCCTGGAGCACAAAATTCGTGTAGGCACCCGCTTTGGCCCCCCGATGCAGGTAATCGGCCTGCGTGGCAATGCCGTACTCCTGGATACGGTCGCTGGCGTGAATGGCCACCAGCACAAACGGCCGAACAGCCTGTTGGGCATAAAGTGAATTAAGCCGCGAGATCATTTGAAGCCGCTCCAAATCCTGCCCGTCGTTGAGGTACAGAACCGGAAACCGCTGATCTGCGCCGTCGAAAGCCGGTGGCAGCACCACGTCCAGCCGCACCGAACGGTTCAAAAACGCGGAAACCAGCCCCGTATCAATCCGGTGCGTGACGCTACCTGTAACTGCATTCCAAGATAATAACGTACTCATCAACAACTGTTTACCGATCAACCGAATAGCTTATAAAACCGGAAGATGATTTTAGTTAAAGAAAGGACAAGTGCCAAAAATACACACAGATTTCTTGGAAATTCGTAATAATGGTTATATTTCCTCCTGATTCATTCGCAAACTAACCGAACAATATTTTGCACGAAGATTACCACAAATGGTATTCGCACCAACTGGGCCGCGACATTGAAATGCTGGTTTATGGCGATTGGGGCTATCCGGTTCTGGTGTTCCCGACCACGATGGGCCGGTATTACGAAGCCAAGGATTTTAAACTGATTGAGTCCGTCCGCTGGTTTATCGATAACCGAAAAATCAAGCTTTTTTGCATTGACAGCATCGACCGGGATAGCTGGTACGCCAAACACCTGCATCCGGCGGTCCGGGTTCAGAACCACATCTGGTACGATCGCATGGTCAATGAAGAACTCATTCCGTGGATGCAGCACGAGTGTCAGGTCGATAAAGTTGGGGTGGCCGGTTGCAGCTTCGGTGGTTTTCAGGCGCTGAACTTTGCGTTCCGGCATCCCGAAAAGGTAGCCTACCTCTGGTCGATGGGGGCCAAATTTGACATTCGATCGTTTTTAAACGGGCATTACGACGACAATGTGTACTTTAACAACCCGCCCGACTATATGCCGAATGCCCACAATGACCATTTTTACCGGATGAAAATTGTGCTGGGAACGTCAGAACACGATTTCTGCAAACCGGACAACATCCGAATGTCGGAGTTGCTCAATCGGAAAGGCATTCACCACTGGCTCGACATCCGGCCCTGGGGGGAGCACGACTGGCCCGTCTGGCGCGAGATGTTTCCGCATTACCTATCGATGGTATCGTAGGTTTCCAATACTTCGATATTCGTTATTCAACATTCGATATTCGTTATTTTGGTTCTCAGTTTAAATTTCGGAAATATCGAATAACGAATAACGAATATCGAATAACGAATAACGAAATCGCCTGCCGATCCGGAAAACCGTAAACTGAAAAAACCGCCTTGAAATACGGATACGACCACTTGCATCAGCCTTACCGCGAATCACTGGCACAGCTCCGGCGGTACATCAAGACGCTGCCGGACCAGATTCGGGAGTTTAACGACGACGAACTGACGGCCCATGCACCCGGCAAATGGTCGCGGAAAGAGATTTTGGGACACCTCATCGACTCGGCGCTCAACAACCTGAAGCGATTTACCGACGCCCAGTTTCAGCCCGCACCGTTTCCAATTCTGCGCTATAATCAGGCTCAATCGGTGGTGTATAATCGCTATCAGGAACTTCCCACGGAGCACTTACTGACGCTCTGGCAGGCCTTGAACCAGCAGATCGTATATGTCACCGAGTCTATTCCGGAAGCGGTTTTGCAGCAGCCGGTTTTGCCCCCGGATGCCGCCGAAACCGTGCCGTTGTCGTGGCTGATCATCGACTATGTCGCGCATATCACCCATCACGTTAAACAATTCGAGTTCAAATCGCTTTAACCACACGTTTACCAATCAAAAACCGCAACGGCTGATCCCGTGACAACCTTATGAAGAAAATAGGCATTCTTTTTGGACAGGAAAATTCGTTTCCGCAGGCCTTCGTGGACCGGGTCAACAGCAAAAAAGAGACGGATATTGTGGCCGAGTTTGTCAGCATCGACAAAGTCGTGCAGGGCGACCCCACCGAGTACGCCGTGATCATCGACCGGATTTCGCAGGACGTGCCGTTCTACCGCGCATACCTCAAAAACGCGGCCCTCACTGGCACCGCCGTCATCAACAACCCGTTCTGGTGGAGCGCAGACGAGAAGTTTTTCAACAACTGCCTGGCAACGAAACTCAATGTGCCTGTTCCCAAAACCGTGTTGCTGCCCTCCAAAGACCGTCCCGATGACACCAACGAAAATTCGTTTCGAAACCTGAAAATGATGGATTGGGACGCTATTTTCAACTACATCGGTTTTCCGGCTTACATGAAACCGCACTCGGGCGGGGGCTGGAAAAGCGTCTATAAAATCTACAACGCCGACGACCTGTGGACGAAATACGGCGAAACCGGGCAGTTGGTGATGCTGTTGCAGGAAGAAATTGTGTTTGACGATTATTTCCGCTGTTACTGCATTGGGGGCAACGATGTCCGGATTATGCCTTACGAACCGCGCAACCCGCACCACCTCCGCTATGCCGCCGAACCCAAAGCCACCGGCGACGCGTACAAAAAACTGATGACGACCGTCAAAAATTACGTCATCGCCCTCAACCGCGCGCTCGGTTACGATTTCAACACCGTCGAGTTTGCCGTGCGCGATGGCATTCCGTACGCCATCGACTTTTGTAACCCTGCCCCGGATGCCGATATCTATTCGGTCGGTCAGGCCAACTTTGAGTGGGTGGTTGAAGCGGCTGCCAACATGGCCATCAACCGGGCCAAAGCCCAAAAACCGGGTCAGGATAACCTAACCTGGGGATCCTACGTGCAGAGTTCGGCGCGGGGGCGCGGATTTTCGCCGGAAATCGAGGTCGTAGAATCCACGGAAGAGTTGCCCGACAAGAAAAAAGACAAAAAAGCCGACAAGCCGAAGAAGAAAGCCAGCGTTCAAGCGGAAGAACCGGCTAAAAATGGCGGTAAAAAAGAGAAAAAGGCCAAGTAATCATTCGTCATCAGCCCGCTGTTTCATGCCAGTTTTCACCTTAGGAATCGAAGAAGAATTTCAGACGATCGACCCCGTCACGCGGGAGTTGCGTTCGCACATGTCGAAAATCGTGGAGGGCGGTCAGATAACCTTGCAGGAACGGGTCAAATCCGAGATGCACCAGGCCGTGGTGGAAGTGGGCACCAACATCTGCACGAACATCCACGAAGCCCGCCAGGAAGTCACGTACCTGCGCAAGATGATTCTGGATTTGGCCGAAAAGCAGAACCTGAAAATCGCAGCCGCCGGAACGCACCCCATTTCCGATTGGCAGGACCAGCTCATTACCGACAACGAACGCTATGATAAACTCATCGACGAGATGCGTGATGTGGCCCGCTCGAATTTGATTTTCGGGCTGCACGTGCACGTCGGAATCGAAAGCCGGAACGAGGGGCTGCACATCATGAATGCGGTGCGGTATTTTTTACCCCACGTCTACGCGCTCTCGACCAATTCGCCGTTCTGGTGTGGGCGCAATACCGGTTTTAAGTCGTACCGCTCAAAGGTGTTCGATAAATTCCCGCGAACGGGCATTCCCGACTACTTTGCCTCGGCTTCGGAATACGACGACTACATCAACCTGCTCGTCAAGACGAACTGCATCGACAATGGTAAGAAAATCTGGTGGGACATTCGGTTGCACCCGTTTTTCAATACTATCGAGTTTCGGATTTGTGACGTGCCGATGCGGGTCGATGAAACGATCTGTCTGGCAGCCGTGATGCAGGCGTTGGTAGCGAAAATTCACAAGCTGCAAAAACAGAACCTGAATTTCCGCCCCTACCGGCGGATTCTGATCAATGAAAACAAATGGCGGGCCGCCCGCTACGGCATCGAAGGCAAGCTGATCGACTTCGGCAAGCAGGAAGAAGTGCCGTACCATACCCTGGCGCAGGAGCTACTGGAGTTTATCGACGATGTGGTGGATGAACTCGACAGCCGCAAGGAAATCGAATACGTAAAAACCATTCTCGAAATGGGCACCGGCGCCGACCGGCAACTGGCGGTTTTTCGCCAAACCAATGATTTGAAACGCGTTGTCGATTACATTGTCGAGGAAACTTCTCACGGCCTGATCTAGTTATTCCTGGACGACCCATCGTCAATTGAATCGTGCGAGTTTTATGGAATCACTGAAAGTAGCCGTTCTGGATCTGTACAATAACGTCCCGAACGAAGGAATGCGCTGTATTCTGCAATTGATTCGGAATACGAGCCAAAAAGAAAAGGTAGAACTGGCTTACACGGTTTTCGACGTGCGGGGCAAACAGGAAGTGCCGGGACTGGATTACGACATTTATATATCGAGCGGAGGCCCCGGCAGTCCGTTACCCAGCGAGGAGCCCTGGGAAGAACCGTATTTTGCGTTGATCGATCAGCTATTCGCCCACAACCGGACGAGCGAACAAAAGAAGTATTTGTTTCTTATCTGTCATTCGTTCCAACTGGTGTCCCGGCATCTGGGCATCGGAACGGTCAGCAAGCGGAAATCGACTTCGTTCGGCATTTTTCCGATGCATAAAACCGTCGAAGGCCAGCAGTATCCGCTGTTTCAGCAGCTTCCCGACCCGTTTTTTGCAGTCGATTCGCGGGATTACCAACTGATTGAACCGAACTGGGAGCGAATAGGCAAACTGGATGCGAAGGTATTGTGTCTGGAGAAAATCCGCCCGCATGTGAAGTTGGAACGTGCCATCATGGCCGTCCGGTTTACCGACGAGATTTTTGGGACTCAGTTTCACCCGGAAGCTGACGGTGAAGGCATGTTACGGTATTTCAGTCAGGACGAAAAGAAGCAGCAGATTACGGAAAACCACGGCGAAGCCAAATACAATGAAATGGTCGCATCGCTGCAGGACCCGCAAAAAATAGCCCTGACCGAATCGGTCCTCATTCCGGAGTTTTTGCGCCACAGTATGCTGATTTGCAAATAGTCACCCGAACGAAACGGTCAACCCGGGAAAGTGGTTTTTCGTTCCGTTTTAGCATTTACCATCATGCAAGAATCCATTCGTCGGGCTTACAATGAGACCTTTAGCCCGGAGCGGTATCGGGCTTTTGTAGACCAGATTCACCGGGATTATCCGGGGCAGCTTGACTTTCGGGTGGCCGAAACGCCCGTTTTTGTTCCGAAAACGCTGAAAAACCGCCTGCTGGCAGCCTGCGATTCCATCATCGAAACCATCACCCGGGAAGACTTCAAAGATCTTTCGGAAGCCGCTATTCCGCCGGGCCAGCGAGTTCCGAACGAAAATGACCATAGTTCGTTTTTAGCCATCGATTTTGCTATTTGCCGGGATGAAACCAGAGATTTAACTCCTCAACTCATTGAACTTCAGGGCTTCCCATCCCTGTACGGATTTCAGTCATACCTGGCTGGAAATTTTCGGAACTACTTCCCTATTCCTGACGGGTTCAGTCATTTGTTCGATGTCGATTCGGATGAAACGTATCGGCAGCACCTGCGCCGGTTGATCGTTGGGCTGGAACAACCCGAGAATGTGATTCTGCTGGAAATCTATCCCGAAAAACAGAAGACTCGCATCGATTTCCGGATAACCGAAGAAATGCTGGGCATCGAAGCGGTTTGCCTGACCCGGATTCAGAAGGAAGGGCGACAGTTGTTTTACGAAAAAGACGGACAGCGCCATCACATTAAACGCATTTATAATCGTCTGATTTTCGATGAACTGGCGACATTGCCAGACTTGAAAACCGACTTTTCGTTAACCGACGACGTGGATGTGGAGTGGGTCGGTCACCCAAACTGGTTTTTCCGAATCAGTAAACACACGCTCCCGTTGCTCAACAGCCCCTATGTGCCGGAAAGTCGTTACCTGAACACCCTCGGAACGTACCCGGCCGATCTGGAAAATTACGTCCTGAAACCACTTTTCTCGTTTGCGGGGAGTGGCGTAAAGCTGAACATTACCAAAGCCGATTTGGATGCCATCGAAGACCGTCAGAATTACCTGCTACAGCGTAAAGTCAGCTACGAGCCCGTGATCCAATCGCCCGACGGGTTGGTGAAGTGTGAAATTCGGATGCTCTACATCTGGCACGACAAAGACCCGCATCCGACGCTCCTAACCAACCTGGCCCGTTTGAGCCGGGGAGAAATGATCGGTGTGCGGTTCAACAAGGATTTCGATTGGGTCGGCGGTACGGTTTGTTTTTTTGAAGAATAGGGATAGGAACACAGATTGAGCCGATTTGACGGATTAGAACCGATTTAATCCGTTTTGATCCGTCCAATCCGTGTTCCTATCCAATCATCACTTCCCAATTCGCACCATATAACTTAGGTACGGCACGGGGCTTGTCCGGACCAAACCATCGTTGATGTAAATGGGCAGTAATAGGGCGGTATCGAACGCATGACGACGGCGGTTGAACCGCAACCCGGCGGAAGACAAACCGGTCAGGTAGGTATACTGCGGTTCGATGGCATCACCGACCAAAATGTTGTTCTGGCTGATGAAGGTTAAATCCGGGGTAATTTTTCGAACATACCCAATCGTGACCACCCCTGACGATGCAATACCCTGCCGCGAAAATGTCACCCCCGCCCCCACTGTAATATTGCGGTCGGAATTGCCAACCGTAACAATGCCCTGAGCCAGTCCGATTTTGGTTAGCAATCGTTCGTTTAGCCGAATCCCGATGTATTGCATGTTCAGGGCAATGTGGCTGCGGGACGTCAGCCGGGTGCCCAGCTTGGTCGAGACCGTGTGGAAATTCTGTGGACTCAGGGTCTGAAATGTCGTGCCTACGCTCCAGTGTTTGGTAATCCCAACGTCGAGCCGACTGAACAGCACGTAGCTGCTTTGAAAATACAGGCTTCGTTTTTCAAGATTGTAAGCCGTAGGCATGAAATATAGCCGAAACGGAAACCCGTTCGGAAAGTCGGGTCCGCTGCGGAGCGTCCCTCCCACTAGGTCCGCCCGGAGAATATCGTGAATGGGCAGAAGTTGATCCCCTTCTTTTTTAGTCCGAATCAGGTATGACACACTATCCCGGCGAACGAACTGTCCGCGGATAATGTTGCCATTTTTCAGGACAAAATCGTAGGTACCGGGAATGTGAGCCTGACCGGGTTCGTAGTATACATCCTGCGACCAACTGCTCGAAATTCCCCAAAATACCAGAAATACAGACAGGTAAAATAGCTTCATAGGCACCCAATTGAGTATTTACGAAAGGTAGGAAACTTAGCGGTTTCGCCCAAGTGTTGAAATGGTGTATTTTTATACCGGCTAATAACTATTTCGATTGACGACCAACCCCTTAGTAACCCATCGGCAACTGTTTTTCCAGCACGTTGCCCAAACGTCCGACTTTCCGCTGGCGCTCGAAATTGAGCGGGCCGAAGGCATTTACCTGTACGGACCCGAAAACCGCTACATCGACCTGATCTCGGGCATTGGTGTCAGCAATGTCGGCCACCGGCACCCGCGCGTGTTGGCGGCCATTCAGGAACAGCTCGACAAGTACCTTCACCTGATGGTGTATGGCGAATATGTGCAGTCGCCCCAGGTTGAACTGGCGCAGGCCCTGGCGCAAACCCTTCCCGCGCCCCTGAGCCATGTCTATTTTACCAATTCGGGCACGGAAGCCATCGAAGGCACGATGAAACTAGCCAAACGGTTTACGCGCCGGAATGAGATCATTTCCTGTTTCAATGCCTACCACGGTGCCACGCAGGGGGCTCTGTCACTCTCGGGCAGCGAAAATTTCAAGCGGAGTTTTCGGCCCCTTTTGCCCGGCATCCGGCACATTCAGCACGGCAACTGGCAGCATCTGGCGCACATCACCCAGCGAACGGCGGCCGTGATCATGGAAGTAGTCCAGGGCGAAGCGGGCGTTCGGGTGCCCGACCCCGCCTATTTGCATGCGGTTCGGCAACGGTGTACGGAGGTCGGCGCGTTGCTGGTTTTCGATGAAATTCAAACCGGTTTCGGCCGAACCGGCACGTTCTGGGCGTTCGAGGGTTTCGATATAGTGCCGGATGTGCTGGTTTGCGCCAAAGGCATGGGGGGCGGTATGCCCATCGGGGCTTTTATCAGTTCGCCCGAGATTATGGGTGTGTTCAAAACCAACCCCATTCTGGGCCACATCACGACGTTTGGTGGTCACCCGGTTTGCGCAGCGGCCTCGCTGGCGACTCTGCGCGTTGTGCAGGACGAAACGCTTTATGAACAGGCCGAAGCGAAAGGACAACTATTCCGGCAATTGCTCGTACACCCCGCCATCCGGGAAGTTCGGGGCAAGGGGCTGATGCTGGCGGCTGAATTTGAAAGTTTTGACGTACTCAAACCGGTTATTGACCGGGCTATCGAAGGCGGAGTCATCACCGACTGGTTCCTGTTCTGCGACAACTCGATGCGCATTGCTCCGCCCCTGATCATCACCGAGGAACAAATCCGGGAAGCCTGCGCGGTGATTTTGAATGCGATCTGAAGCCCTGCCAGCGGTCGCAGACCCCGGCAGGGCTAGGAAGCCTGTTTCACCGACCGAACCGCCGAACCGTTCCGGACTTCTTCGGTGGCCGTGGTCATGATCTGGTCGCCTTCTTTCAGGTCACCAAAAATTTCCACCTGATCACCGTTTTCGAGCCCTTTCTGAACCGGAATCCATTCGGCTTTCTGGTTTAGGACTTTAACGATGAAAACGCCCGTCGATGAGTTAATAACCGCCGATTTGGGCACGACAAAGGTGTTGCTCTTGGTCGGCAGCGGAATGGTCACTTCGGCAATCATGCCGGGCAGTAATTTCCGGTCATTGTTTTCCACGTCAACCTCGGTGCGTTCGGAACGCAGCCGCTTGTCCAAGGCACCGGCCAGACGTTTGACCTTGCCCGTAAATTTCCGGTCGGGGAAGGCTTTTACCGTGAAACTCACCTCGTCATTCTGGTTGACATAGCCGGTATACGCTTCCGGAACGGCCACGACCAGCCGAAGGCGCTTCTGCTCGGTCAGCACGAAAAGCGGCAATTCTGAGCCTTTACCCGACGGCCCGATGTACGCGCCGGTGCTGACATTCCGCAGGCTGATGATGCCGCTGAAAGGGGCCCGGATTTCGAGGTATTTCCGCAGATCCGACACCTCGCGGTAGGCCGCTTTGGCGGCCTGAAGCTGGGCATAATCCGATTCTTTTTTGGCAAGGGTCTGTTCCAGCATCGATTGCGCGACGGTTCCCGGCGTTTTGGCAGCATCCACGTAGCGATCGTAATTGGATTTGCTGGCGATGTACAGGGCTTCCTGCGCCTTCAGCTTCGACTCGGCTGCGGCCAGTTGGGCGTTCAGTTCGGGCGCTTCGGCCAGGGCCAGCAACTGGCCCTCCCGAACCTCCGTTCCGACATCGGCATGAATGGACTTGATAAAACCGCTCACTTTTGCGTAGAGATCCACATCCCGATAAGCCACCAGTTCCCCCGGAATCCGGAGCGAGGACGACAGTTTGCCTTTTTGCAACGCAAACACCTCCGTCGGTTCGGGTTCATCCACCACCGCTGCGGTTTCATTTTTTCCCTCCGAGGAATGACACCCCTGAAACATACTGATCACCAACAATCCCAAACTGAGTGTCAGCAGGGAAGGCACACCCTTTTTAATTAACCGATTCATAGACACCGGAAACATAATGTTTACTTTCTTTATCTTCAGGATCAAGCGAAACCGACTGCACCGAAGCCTTAGCCTGCACCCAGGCAAACACCATCGGCAGAATGTGCAGGGCGGCAAACGTTGAAGCAATCAGGCCCCCGATAACCGCCCGACCGAGGGGAGCGGTTTGCGAGCCTCCCTCCCCAAAACCCAACGCCATCGGCAACATCCCGACCACCATCGCCACACTGGTCATGATGATCGGGCGCATCCGCAAGGCAGCGGCTTCCTGGGCCGCCAGCAACGCATTGTGATTTTTCATTCGCAACTGCTCGGCATTGGTCACCAGCAAAACCGCGTTGGAAATCGATACGCCCACCGACATGATCATGCCCATGTACGACTGCAGATTAAGTGTCGAACCGGTCAGCAGCAGCAGCGCCAGCGAACCGGCCAACACCGCCGGAACTGTACACAAGACCACAAGTGACACCTTAAATGACTGAAAATTTGCTGCCAGCATCAGGAAGATTACGATGATGGCCGTTAGCAGACCGGTTTGCAGACTATCCAGTGTTTCGGTCAGCACCTGCGACAGTCCGCGTAGTTCGACGGACAATCCGCGCGGCAGTTCGCCCAGATCGGCTATGGCTCTTTTGACGTCAGTCGTGGCAGTTCCTAAATCCATGTCGTTCAGATTGGCCGTGACTGACAGCACTGGAACTGCGCCAATGTTGTCGTTTTCGCCGTAGGTGGTACCGGTTTTGATCGTAGCCACATCACTCAGCACGGGCCGGTTGGTATTGGGCAAAACCGGAATTTCGCCGATATCACCGATATTTGTCATCTTATTCTCAGGCACCTGAACCTGAACACTATACATCTGACTGCTTTTTGGGTCGATCCAAACACTTTTTTCCGTTAATCGTGACGACGAGGTTGAAGCCGTCAAAGAGCGCGAAATAGCTGAAATATCCGTTCCCAATTGCGCGGCTCGCACGCGGTCGATATCGATGTTAATCGCCGGGTATTTAACGGCCTGACCAATCTGCACATCGCGGAGATACGGTATTTGTTTCAGCCGGGCAATCACTTTGTTGGCGTACTCTTCGTTCTGGATCTTATTCTTCCCGATCACCTTCACTTCGATAGGCGTCGGTGAACCCTGACTCAAAATTTTATCCGTCAATTCCAAGGGTTCAAATGAAAGTTTTACATTCGGTAAAACCGCTTTCATTTTGGCTCGGTAACGGTCTTTTAACTGATCCAGATCGACTTCATAGTCGTGATTTAAACTAACCTGCAAAACGCCTTCGTGCGGTCCGGCCATGAACAAATAAATTGGGCTTGTGGAAAATTGTGAGCCGTGCATACCGACCATGGCGGACGTAATGGCTACATTTTCCTTGCCAACCAGCTCCTGCAAAACGTCGATGGCTTTGAGCATCGTCGTTTCGGTTTTCTCCAGACGTGTCCCGTCCGGTGCCCGCAGCCGAACCTGGAATTGTCCGCCATTGACCCGGGGCAATACATCGCGTCCAATCATATTCAGGAACAAAACCGTAGCACCAATGGCAATAACAAAATACCCGAGGGTAATCAGTTTTTTATGCGGTATTGTCCACTCAATGAACCGAATGAAATAGAGCCTCAGTCGTTCGAAAAGGCTGATTTTTCCATCACGATTTAAATCTTCCTGATGGGCCAGATGCGCTTTCCCGTTCAGTGTACGGTTTTCAGTGGAAACCAATACGCCGTTACCATTCGGGTAAATAACCGGGCCGTTTTTCCCTTTTAACTTCCCGTTTTTGGTTCCGTGCCCTTTCATTAGCCAGTTGGCCAAAACCGGTACCAGGGTTTGGGCCATTACGTACGATGTAATCATCGAAAAAGCTATCGCCAGCGAGAGCGGTAAGAACAACGCTCCGGGGATCCCTTTCATCGTAAATGCCGGAGCAAAAACCGCCAGAATACAGAATAAAATCAGCAGTTTGGAGAACGCAATCTCCTGGCAGGCGTCCCAGATCGCGAGCGCTTTCGGCTTTCCCATATCCAGATGCTGGTGAATATTTTCAATCGTAACCGTTGATTCATCCACCAATATTCCGATCGCTAATGACAAACCGCTCAGCGTCATAATATTGATGGTTTGGCCGAATAACGACAGAAATAAAACGCCGGAAATGATACAGATTGGAATCGTAATAATGACGATCAAAGCGCCCCGGGGATCGCCCAGGAAAAGTAGCACCATTAGCCCCGTTAAAATTGCGCCAATGATGCCTTCCGTCACCAGACTTTCCACCGAATTGATCACATAAACCGACTGATCGAATTCGTACGAGAGCTTGACATCTTCGGGGAGCAAGGACTGAAACCGGGGCAGTTCTTTTTTCAGATTCTGTACGACTTCCCAGGTCGACGCATCGGCAGATTTGGTGATCGGCAGGTACACCGAACGGCGTCCGTTTACCAGCACATAACCCGATGTGATATCCGCACCGTCTTCTACTTTGGCTACATCGCGCAGGTAAATATTCTGCACTCCTCCGGTGTAGATCGGGATGTTCTCAAAATCCTGGACGGTTTTGATGGTCGTGTTGGCTGGCGTAAAGTAATTCAGATCGCCGACCCGCACGTTTCCGGCCGGCGTCGCCTGGTTGTTGACCCGCAGAGCCGCCACCACCTGATCGGGTGTCAGGTTATGCGAACGCAGCAATTCCGGGTCGGCCTTGATGACAATCGTCCGGGAGTTACCACCAAACGGGGCCGGAGCCACCAGACCGGGAATGGAGCTAAAACCGGCCCGGATGTAAACGTTGGCCATGTCCTGCAACTCGTTGTTCGTCCGGATGGGACTGCTCAGAACCAACTGCCCAACCGGTAGCGTTGAGGCATCGAAGCGCAGTATGAACGGCGGCTGCGACCCAGGCGGAAAAATGGCCTGCGCCCGGTTGGTATATGACGACACTTCGGCGGCTGCCTGGGCCATGTTCGTACCTTCATAAAACGACAGCTTGATCAGCGTAAGCCCCTGAATGTTGCGGGTTTCAATGCTTTTTACGCCCGAAACGTATAGCAGCAGGTTGACATATTGCTTCCCGAAAAACGACTCCATCTGGTTGGGCGTAAACCCACCGTAGGGGTGCGAGATGTAGATAACCGGCAAATCTAGGTTCGGAAAAATGTCGATTTTGATCGTGCGAACCGCACCAACCCCGAAGTAAAACAGGCCCGCCACCAGCACCAGCACCGTGATGGGTTTTCGCAAAGCCGAACGGATTAAATCCATAACGTGAGGTCCAGATTAAAAATGGGTTAGCTTATTTCAACTGTCTGATTACTGAATTTGTCCCGTAATTTTGGCGGCCCAGAACCAGGCTTTTTTCGGGTCCTGATCGGCGACGCTTTGTAACAACGCGGTGTGCATGCTTTGCGCACTCAGAAGCGTTTCGGTCGTGATAAAAACCTCCATAAAAGACTTCTTCATTTTTTCGGCAATAATCGTGTACAGATCGGCCAGCACATCGTTTTTAGACGCTATTGCCAGCCGGATGTGAAACTGAATATCGGCTTCGATACAGGCTTCCGGATGGTTCTGCAATGCCGCTTCGTGGCGTTTTTGCAGAAAAACCGTCATTGCTTCAATGTCTTCCTGCGTGCGGTTCAGGGCGGCTTTTTCGGCAATTTTCAGTTCCAGCAATTGGCGAACTTCGTTTACTTCCACACCCTCGGCCCGCGACAAACTCTGGTGAAACGGCTCCACATTCTGGTACTGGGCCTGTACAAACGTTCCCACGCCCTGCTGCACCCGGACAAGTCCCTTGTTCGTCAAAATCCGGATGGCTTCCCGGATGGTCGAGCGCCCAACGCCAAATTGCTGCATCAATTCCGGTTCGGAAGGCAGCTTTTCACCCAGTGAATAGTGGTTCGCGGCAATCTGTTCCTGCAATCGGTTTACCACGGCATCGGCCAGACTTTCACGCTTAATCGAGATGGTTTCGGGAGTCATCATATCATCTGATGAGTAAAGATACAAGTTCAGGAGGTCTATACTCGTTTCAATAAATAATTTTATCTTGTTTTAATAGAGAAATGTAAATCATTGAGATATTATCACCATTATTTTGCATTATTCCGCTTCAAAATTAAACGGAAGTCCTGAGCTTTCGAGAAGATTTTTGATGGAAAACCGGTAATGATTAAATAACATGATTTCTTCCTGCCAATCGACGGTTAGCCAGGGTTTGCCCGGTTCGGCAATCACCACTTTTCGCACATCGGTAAAAAACCAGATCACTTGCCGGACGCCAAAATCGAGGAGTTTCTGCGTTTTTTTCAGGTAATAATTGGCAAATTCCTGCTGGTTTGGAAAATCACCTTCGATATCGATTTCGATGACGACGCGGGGCGGTCTTACGGAGTAATTTCTAGAAATAGGACTTGTCTTGAACTGCTCTTTTTCATAAACAACGACATCCATGCTCAGGTTGTTTCTCTTCTCGATGTGCAAACCGAGTTCGTTGCTGGCAATTTGATATTTCTTCCGATCAAGATGGTCGTACAGATACTCCAAAATAACACTTGCCACAAGTGATTGCAGTTCACTAGCCCCCATAATGTCTTCAATGGTTTTCGTTCCGGACAGTACGTCCCGGTAGCCTTTGTAATAAACGGGCTTACCGTCCAGTTCTTCAGCAACCAGGTAAGCAGGCACCTTCTGAGTCATTTTCGCCGAAACGTTCCGCTTCTTTTTCTCTACAGCTTCCATGTTGAGCAATGGTTCGTTACAGCAAGATACGAACTTTCCCCTGTTTTTTACCAAGCGTGCGAGATGTTGAAATATAAAATCCGCTGGCTCACGATGTTTTCTTTTCGTATCTTGACTGTCTTTTTCAGGCCGGATTAGCCTTTGTAAATAACTTCCAAGATTCGTTTATTTATTGCTACCATATGCCCACCATCGTTAACGAAAAACTCCAGCTTGCCCACGACTTTGTGCTGCACACCAACCGCAACGTCTTTCTGACGGGCAAAGCCGGAACAGGTAAGACCACGTTTTTGCACCAGGTCAAAACCCTGTCGTCCAAACGCCTGGCGGTGGTGGCCCCGACCGGCGTGGCCGCCATTAATGCCGGGGGTGTCACGATTCACTCGCTGTTTCAATTGCCTTTTGGTCCGCTGGTTCCGGGGACGTTGACCCGGGAAACCCGCAAGTTCACCCGCGAGAAAATCAACCTGCTCCGAACGCTCGACCTGCTGATCGTGGACGAAATCAGTATGGTGCGCGCCGATGTGCTCGACGGCATCGATCAGGTGCTACGCCGGTTTCGCCACCACCCCGAACCGTTCGGCGGAGTTCAATTGCTGCTCATTGGCGACATGCAGCAATTACCGCCGGTGATCCGGGACGAAGATTGGGTGTTGTTGAAACCGCATTACGAAACCGGATATTTTTTCGGCAGCCGCGCTTTGCAGAAAACGCCTTACGTTTCAATCGAACTGGACCATATTTATCGGCAGGCCGACGAGCGGTTTATTGAGATTTTGAATAGCGTGCGGGAGAAACGGGTGACACGCGCGCACCTGGATGAACTGAACAAACGGTATATTCCCGGTTTTACCCCCGATGATGAGGAAGGATACATTACCCTGTCGACACACAACCAGGCGGCCCAGCAAATCAACAACCAGAAACTTCAAGCCCTGACAACACTTCTGCACACGTTTGAAGCCACGATTGAAGGGGAATTTCCGGCCCATGCCTATCCCACCGAAGCCAGTCTGGAATTGAAAGTGGGTGCCCAGGTGATGTTCAACAAGAACGACAGTTCGCGGGACAAACTGTTCTACAACGGCAAAATCGGCCGAATCACCGACATTGACGATGATGTTATTTATGTAAAATGCCCGCACGATCCGGAAACGCTGGCCGTCAGTCCGATGGAATGGGTCAACGTGCGGTATTCACTGGATGCGACAACGAATGAGATCAAAGAAGAACCGATCGGCAAATTTGTTCAGTACCCCCTCAAGCTGGCCTGGGCCATAACGATCCATAAAAGCCAGGGCCTGACTTTTGAAAAAGCCATCATTGACGCGGCTGCGGCTTTTGCCCACGGGCAGGTCTATGTGGCTCTCAGCCGATGCAAAACGCTTGAGGGTCTGGTTTTGCGGGCTCCCCTGCCCTCACACAGCATAAAAACCGAGTTGTTGCTGGAGGAATTTCACGAGCAGGTACAACAACAAACGCCCGATGAACAGGAATTGTGGCAGTCAAAGCAGGCAAATCAGGAGTTTTTGTTGCTCGACCTGTTTTCCTTTGACCGAACCGACTATCTGCTCAACAAATGCCGGCGGGTAGTGAGCGAGCACGCGGCCAGTCTGGACGAAGGTCTGGAACCGGCCCTAAACCAACTCCAGGCGGTTTTTCGCGAAAAAGGGCGCGGGATCACCCAACGATTCCGGCAACAACTCGCACACTATTTTGCCGAAGGATTGCTCCCGGAGGAGAATCAACACCTTCAGGAACGGGTCCGGAAGGCGAGCACTTATTTTAAAGAACTGATTCAGAATGAATTGATTTCGTCCCTGGAAGCCTGCCCAACGGACACCGACAACAAGCAGGTCCGCGATTCGCTGCGCGAATCCATCGGAGAATTGAGCAAAGAACTTTTCGTTAAACTACGTTGCTTTGAAAATTCCCTGACTGGTTTTGAAGCACTGGCCTACCTGAAAACCCGTAACCATGCCGAGCTCGAATTCCAGTTCAATCAAAAAAAGGAAAACCGCAAAACCGCCGATAACCCCGAAACCGGTGGCAAAGGACCAACCAGTTTATACAAAGCCCTGGAGAAATGGCGCGATGATCTGGCCGGTGAACATGACACGGCCGGATACATGATTTTGCCCCGAAAAACCATTCTGGAATTGTGCCGCATCCAGCCCAACACCCCCGACGAACTACTGACGGTTAAAGGATTCGGGAAAACGAAAGTAAAAATGATCGGCGAAGAGGTGCTGGACCTTATTCAGAAATTTAAGAGTAAACAATTATGAGTTAAGAGTTAAGACGGGGCCGCCCGGCGGTTAGCGGACGCATCCTGTTTAGCAGCGCAACTCTTAACTCATAATTGTTTACTCTTAACACCTCACGGGTGATAGGTTCGGGCAGCGTGTTGCCGGACTTCTTCGGGATAAAACCAGACTTCTTTAAACTTCCCTGCACAAAATAGCGCGGCCTGGTCGTTGAAATGCGGAGATGCCGGATCGCTGCTGTGGCCGCCGTTGACCACCGTCCGGGCCTTTACCCGGTCGCCGAACTCGACTACGGCTACAAAACTATTGCCGACCGTGCCGTAGCGCTTTTTGGTGCTGGGGTAAGTTTTGGCCCCAAAAGCCGCCAGTGAACCCCAGGCTGAAGACGTAAATCCAACCGGGAGACTCGGTTTCTGGTCATCGAAGGTTTCATTGATTTTGCCCGTCAGGCGTTGAAACCGGTTGATATCTCCCCAGGCGGTTTTCCAGTTTCCAAAATCTTTTTTAAGCTCGTCGAGCGTTTCAGCCAAAACCTTCACTTTTTCTTCGGCGGTTGTGTTATTGATAACAAACTCTGTAAAACTCAGAAAGTCAAGGCGTTGCCCGGTTTTCACGCGTGGTCGGGCCAACCGCTGGATCTTTTCGCCCCAGTGAATGGCCAGGGTTGTTGGTACCGAGGTGGTTCCGTAGGTTTTGTCCCACGCCCGGAGGAGGTCGATGGCTTCGGTCAGGTCGGTCGTTGCATCCGTTGCTTTCCTGCTTTCATAGGCTTTTAGCAGCGCCGGAATCAGGTCGTCAAAACCGGGCAGGTGGGGGTCGTTGGCGGCCGCGATCAGCGTGTCGAGCGTAAACACGGTTTTCTGGCTCAACACCCGCACGGCATTGACTCCCCTGTAATTTTCGGCGTCCGGGGCCATGTAAGCCGGATATTGACTGCGGTTTGGGCTGTCGTTACCCGAAACGGTGAAAGGCGTCGAATTACAGTTTTGGATCCAGCCAATGGCCGGGTTTTTGACCTGCACCACGTCGTCGATATCGTGCAGTCCCTGCCAGTCGGTTTCCGGATTGCTGCCGTCGACGGGCTGGTTCCAGTCGAATTTCGGATTGCGTTTGGGCATAAAATTCCCGTGCCAGTAGGCAATCGTCCCTTTCCGGTCAGCATAAACCGTATTGTTGGACGCATTGCCGTTCAGCTTCATTACTTTCTTGTAACTCGTGTAATCCGTGGCTTTGGTTCGCAGGTACGACTGGGCGAGGGCATTCAGCGGGTCGTCCATCATGCTGACCGTAATCCATTGATCGCCCAGTTGACCGGCCACCGGGCCGTGGTGCGTGCGGTAAATCGTAAACGCTTTGTGTTTGATTCCACTTTCGGTTTTATAGGGCAAAATCACCTGTTGGGTCTGCACCGGTTTCCAGTCGTTGCCGTGTTTGTAATAAAACTTACCGTCGCGTTTTTCGACGGTTTCCAGAAATTCATCCATCGAATCGGCATTGCTGGACGTGTGCATCCAGCCGCAATTTTCGTTAAATCCCTGATAGATAAAGAATTGCCCCCAGGTTACGGCACCATAGGCGTTCAAACCTTTCTGGCTACTCATATGAACTTCCGACCGAAAGTAGAACGATGTGTGGGGATTAATCAGCAAGAGCGCCTTGCCTGACGCGCTTTTTGAGGGTGCAATGGCAAAACCGTTAGAGCCAACCGGCTCGCGTTCGTACCGTTCAAAATCTTGAACTGCCGACGACCACTTGGTTTGGGTGTAAAACGCTTTTACCCGTTCAGTCGAAACCGCACTGATGTTTCCGCCAATGCTGCCTTCGCTGAACATCAGCGGCATCCAGGGCTGAAACCGGGTCAGCAAACGTGGTTTGACGGTGGGGTGCGTATGAAGGTAATAATTGGCTCCGTCGGCAAACGCATTGAGCAGGCTTTTCATCCAGGCCGGGCTTTTCTGGTAAATAGCCATAGCCTGGGTGGTGTCCATAAATAACCGGGCTCGCAAATCGTGGTACAAAGCCGACTCGCCTTCTACCTCAGCCATCCGCCCGATCGCATCAATGTAGTTTTCTTCGACCCGGGCAAAATCGTCTTCACACTGCGTATACAGCAGTCCGAACACCACGTCGGCATCGGTCTTGCCGTAAATATGCGGAATATCCCAGGTATCACGGATGATTGTAATGGCGTTGGCGCGTTGTTTCCACCGGGCGATTTCATCAGGTCGAAACGATTGGGCCTTGGCCAGACCGACCAGCAGCCAGGCGGAGAAAAAGGCGAATAGCTTCATTGTTTAGGTCATATCCAAAAAGGAAAGATAGACCAAAACACAATACCGATCAACCGATTACCCAGGGTTTACCCGGTTTAAATCGTGCGAAACAAAAAAAGCCAGACCCTCGCCCAGCTTTTCTTCAATTTTTCAAAGTGATTTGACTTACGGTTTCCGGCATTGAGGTACCGCAAACCCTAATTCATAAACTCTAACCCGTAAATGCGCTTACAACTGGGCAACCAGTTTTTGTTCCAGAACCGATTTCGGAACGGCTCCGATTACTTTATCGACCATTTTCCCGTTTTTAAAAACCATCAGGGTCGGGATGCTACGGATACCGAATTGAGCCGGAACCTGCGCATTCATATCAACGTCCATTTTGGCGATAACGGCTTTACCTTCGTATTCCCCAGCCAGTTGTTCCACAACCGGACCGATCATTTTACAGGGTCCACACCACTCAGCCCAAAAGTCCACCAGAACCGGTTTATCTGAATTGATTACTTCAGCGAAGTTAGCGTCGGTTATTTCAATCGCTTTTGCCATGACTTTATTTCGATTTTTGTCTTTTTAACACTTATGTACAGACAATGTTTTGAATTTGAAAAAAGTTCAACGGATCGTTGCATTCGTATAACTGCTCCGTTCATCCGGATTTTAAGCAATACTCTACTACTTTTTTACAATTCTACTACCTATTATCCAATCATCCAACCACTCATCAATAAACTTGCAAAACAAGCTACTATGTTTTGCCCAGTATGATTATCAAAAGTAGATTTGATTAAACTTTTAATCCTTAAACATCAAATACATATGAAAAACGTACTCCTGTTACCCTTGCTGTTGATTGGTGTAGCCCCGGTTTTCGGTCAGTGCGACAAAACCGTTGCGTTGTCAACCTCCAAAACCGAATACCTCGACGCCAGTAATACCGTGGAGCGATCGGTAGATGAAAAAAGTTCGATCGAAATGAATGGTTCTGAGGTGATTATCATTCCTGGCGGGAAAACAGATCATAAAATGGTCGGCAAGATTCAGTCGAATGCCTGTGCCTGGAGCGTCCCGTACAAAGATGGAAAGTCTGTGGTGAAAGCCCTTTTTCAGGACCCATCGGGCAACCAGCAAAATGCCACGTTAACGCTCGAAGGCAAAGAAGGAAAGCTGACGTTTCTGATGGAAGTGGCCGAAATGCCGGGCCGCAAAATCCGGGTGAGTGTGGATGAGTTTGCGGAGAAGAAGTAAGTCGTTAATATACCTGCAACATTTTCCCCAAAAGTATCTTTAACAACAATTTATTAATCTTTCAGACGCCCGACAATTTGTTCGATTTCATGCTTTAAAACTGGCAGATGCCTAATAATGATTGACCATATAACGGCGTCATTCACCGCATCGTAGGCATGAATAATCCGATTTCGGGTATCAACAATTCGTCGGGCGTTTGAAAGTGGCAATTCCGGATCTAACCGCAAGGCCGCATTCGTGGCTTCGCCAATAATTTCCAGTTCCCGCTCAACGGCCCGCCGAAGCATCTTATTGGACTGGTAAGCTTGAAATGATCGATTGGCAACCAGGTAGCCATCGATGGAATCTATGGCTACCTGGATATCCGCCAGGTATTTTTTCAACTCATCGCTCATTCCAGGAGCGGTATTTTGGATTGATTGACAGATCGACTAAACCAGGGATTTTGCAGGGTAACTTCTTCAATCAGTTCCACCGGTCGCCCCAGCAACTGTTCCAGTTCTTCCGCCAGGTCAAAGTAATTGTCGGCGTAGTCCTCCAACTCAACCGTATCCCGGTCGAAGCTAAGCAATAAGTCGATGTCGCTTTCCGGAGAGAAATGATCGGTACAAACGGACCCAAAAGCATATAATTTGCTGACGTGATGCCGAAGGGCAATTTGCCGGATTGGCTCTAAATTCTGCTCCAAAATTGGCGGTAACATCGCTTTGCTTGGTTTAATTCAGTCGATACCCAACGCCATCCATCGCGTCCAGCGCTTTTAGCAGTTCGTTGACTGGCGCAATTTTGAACGGTCGGGATAACATACTGACGTTGACCCGTTCTTCTTCATCCGTGACCTTCAGGACCAGGTTGCAGGAACCCGGATAAGCTTTGACGAGGTCGGTGATTTTGGCCACAAACTCATTGTTAATCAGCTTCAAATCCAACTGAACGCAAAGTTCCTTGCTGTACTTTGCCCGGACTTCGGTGAGTAACTGGATGAAGTTCGGGCGGAACTCAAAGGCGTCGGAATTCCAGCGGTTCTGGAGCTTTCCTTTGACGTGCAGAAACAGGCCTTCCTCGATGTAATTGCCCATCCGAACAAAATCTTCCCCGAACAGGCTCATCTCGACCGAGCCATTGTAATCTTCCAGTTTGAAAATTACGAACGGATTGCCGTTTTTGGATTGCCGCAGTTGCTTGCTCGTCACAATACCGCCCACGGTGATCTCCTTGCCCTGATTGACTTCATCGAATAAACGGTCGAGCGTGCAGGTGCAAAAACTTTCCAGTTCGATCCGGAATTCATCCAGCGGGTGACCGGTGATGTAAAAACCGACGACATCTTTCTCAAACTTCAGTCGTTCGATCTCCCCCCAAGGCGGCACATTCGGCGCTTTTGGTCGCGGAATGTTCGGTTCTCCGCCCGCGCCCCCGAACAGCGACTGCTGGGCTGCCGACTTCTCGGCGTGGTAGTTGTTGGCAAATTTGGTCAGTTTTTCGATAAACGTGCCGGTTTCGCCCGCCGGAACGTCGAAATATTGCGCCCGGTGCAGTTCATCGATGTTATCGAAGGCTCCCGCGTAAGCCAGCGATTCGAGCGTTTTCTTGTTCACCGTCCGCAGGTTGATCCGAATCACAAAATCGTACACATCCTTGAACGGTCCGCCTTTTTTGCGCTCCTCGATGATCGATTCCACGGCCGCGTCGCCGGTTCCTTTGATAGCTCCCAGCCCAAACCGGATCTCGCCCTTCTGATTGACCCCGAAAAACCGCTCCGATTCATTCACATCCGGCCCCAAAACCGGGATGCCAATGGCTTTACACTCTTCCAAAAAGAACGTAATCTTTTCGATGTTGCCCAAACAGCTCGTCAAAACGGCCGCCATGTACTCGGCTTTGTAGTGCGTTTTGAGGTAAGCTGTCTGGTAAGCTACAAAAGCGTAACAGGTTGAGTGTGACTTATTAAAGGCATACGAGGCAAAGGCTTCCCAGTCAGTCCAGACTTTCTCGCAGGTTTTCAGATTCAGGTTGTTTTTCTGGCAACCATCCATGAATTTCCCCTTCATTTTATCGAGCGTCGCCCGGTCTTTTTTCCCCATGGCCTTCCGCAGAACGTCGGCATCGCCCTTCGTAAAACCGGCCAGTTTTTGGGAAAGCAGCATGATTTGCTCCTGGTAGACATTGATCCCGAAGGTATCGGCCAGGTACTCTTCCATTTCGGGCAGGTCGTACTTCACTTCCTCGCGGCCATGTTTCCGGTTGATAAACGTCGGAATGTAGGCAATTGGGCCGGGGCGATACAGGGCGTTCATCGCAATGAGGTCCTCAAACCGGTCGGGTTTCAGGTCCTTCATGTACTTCTTCATCCCGTCGGATTCGAACTGGAAGATCGCGTTCGTTTCCCCCCGCTGAAACAGTTCATAGGTTGGTTTGTCATCCAGCGGAATGCCGTCGATGTCGATTTCAACGCCGTGGTTTTGCTTGATCAGCCGCAGGCATTCCTTGATGATGGTGAGATTTCGCAGCCCCAGAAAGTCCATCTTGATCACGCCCGCATCTTCGATCACCCGCCCTTCGTACTGTGTAATGATCAGATCAGATTCTTTGGAGGTCGAAACCGGGACGATGTTCGAGAGGTCTTCGGGCGCAATGATGATTCCGGCCGCGTGAATCCCGGTGTTGCGGATGTTGCCTTCCAGCTTCCGGGCCTGTTTCAGAACCTTGGCCTGCAAATCGTTTCCCGCTTCGATTTGCCGCATCTTCTTCACATTCTCGACCTCTTCCGGCTGAATCATCTGGCCCAGCGAATCAATTGGGTCCTCAAAAATCTTTTTGAGGGTCATGTTGTAGGTCGGCTTGTCGGGCACCAGTTTCGCCAGGGCGTTTGATTCGGCTAGCGGCAACTCCATCACCCGGGCCACATCTTTGATGGCCGATTTGGCTGCCATCGTGCCGTAGGTAACGATTTGAGCCACCTGCTGCTTGCCGTATTTTTTCACCACATAATCGATCACCTTCTGACGCCCTTCGTCGTCAAAATCCGTATCAATATCGGGCATCGACTTCCGGTCGGGGTTCAAAAACCGCTCGAACAGCAGATTATACTTGATCGGGTCAATGTTGGTAATGCCAATGCAGTAGGCCACCGCCGAACCGGCTGCCGAGCCCCGGCCCGGCCCCACCATCACGCCCAGGTCGCGCCCGGCCTTGATAAAGTCCGATACGATGAGGAAGTAACCGGCAAAGCCCATCTGGCGAATCACGCCCAGCTCAAACCGCAGACGTTCGTCAATCTCCGGCGTCAGCACCCGGTACCGCTCCCGGGCGCCTTCGAAGGTCAGGAAGTCGAGGTAATCGTCCTGGCTCGCAAAACCGTCGGGAATCACGAAGTTTGGTAGCAGAATATCCCGCTTGAGCTTCAGTGTCTCAACCTTGTCGACAATCTCGTTCGTGTTGTCGATCGCTTCCGGCAAATCGCGGAACAGCGTCGACATTTCTTCGGTATTCTTGAAATAAAACTGGTCATTGAAAAACGCAAACCGGGTGCCTTTTTTGAAGCCTTCTTCGTCGTTAAACTCCTTTTCGGAGGGCGTACTCAGCTTTTCGTTTGTGTTGACGCACAGCAGAATATCGTGGGCCACCCAGTCTTCGCGGTCGACATAGTGGGAATCGTTGGAGGCAATGATTTTGACATTGTATTTGCGGGCAAACCGCACCAGCACCTCATTCACCTTGATTTGATCGGGAATGTCGTGGCGCTGAAGTTCGACGTAATAATCCTCTCCAAACCGGTCGAGCCACCACTGAAACTCCTTCTCGCCCGCTTCCTCGCCTTTTTTCAAAATCGTTTTCGGCACCGAGGCCCCGATGCAGCAGGTCGACGCAATCAGTCCTTCCTTGTACTGATCGATCAGCGCCTTGGTAATTCGGGGGTACTTGCCGTACAGGCCTTCCATGTAGCCCAGCGAACACAGCTTGATCAGGTTTTTATAGCCCTGTGGAGTTTTCGCCAGCAGCAACTGGTGATACCGAATATCCTTCTGTTCCTTCGTAAACTGCTTTTTAGTGTGGTCTTCGACCACGTAAAACTCGCAACCGACGATCGGTTTGATGCCCTGCTTGGCGGCTTCGGCCACAAACTCGAACACGCCGAACATATTGCCGTGATCGGTGATGGCTACGGCGGGCATGTTATCAGCTTTGGCCTTCTTAATCAGCTTTTTGATCTCAGCTTGCCCGTCGAGCAGCGAGTATTGGGTATGGCAATGGAGGTGGGAAAATTGCATTAACTATAAATGTCTTTACGGTTTCCTATTCGTAAAACTTCAACAATTAGCACCGAGTCCCGGATGCTGTAGATGATTCGGTAATCACCAATTCGTATTCGATAAAGATCCTTGAAACCTTTCAATTTTTTGCACTGCGCAGGGCGCGGATCATCAGCCAATTTCAAAACGGCCTCCTGAATTTGCTGGATAACCTGAACCGGCAGCTTAACTAACTCTTTTTCAGCAGATTTGGTAATGACTAGTTTGTACTTACTCATCGGCCGACTTCGACTTCAAAACTCGACTGACTACGGTTTGAAAATCTTCAGTTGGTTCATCCCGCCGTTCCTCAGCAGCTAAGCCATCCAGAAAATCCTCCAATTCTTCACCGTATGTTTGTAAATCAATGACCACCGCCGTACGTTGGCCTTGATCGTTGGTCAAATAGCTAATTCCTTTCATGAGTTGTAATCTGCTAGCTGTTGCCGTGTATAACATCGAAATTGTTCAGGATTCAGATCAAAGATAACGCAACAAAACGAATGCGTTTTCTTTTTCAGGTAAGCAATTTCGTGTACTTCGGTTTTGACTCGTTAAAAACCGTAATACCGAAACACCTCCTTTATATCGTCCCAAAGCCCATAATTAAGGACTTTTTCAATTACAAACCGGGCCTTTTCGTCAAAGTCAATCTTTTGAAAATCAATATCCCAGAAAGCTGTTGAGGAGAGATTGGGGCGGTTTTTAGCGGATTTTTCGTTCATCGGCTTGTAATCAATTCCTAAATGCTTGCGTTAAGACCTGCTCTGCCTTTTTAAGGTTTGCAAGAGTTTTAGCCATACTAAACTGACCGTCTTCGAAAACCCGGTAGTCTTTTCCTGATGGCCCAGTACCATTATAGCGTAAAATCGTCATCCATTTTCCTAATCGGGACGGCGTTTGTTTAACGTTATAATCTAACCGATCCGCAGTCGCTTTAAGTTTCTCTAACGCTTCCGTGCGTACACTTTTCCCATCCGCTTCACTATTTACTGCAACCTTGAAACATAACCTTTTTTGCTCTAATTGCAAATAGGCTTTGTACCTTGATTCCACATCCGTAAAATGCCACCAAAAGCCGTAAAATCCCCCAGCCGGATTGGCTACATAACTCCAATTTACTTCCTTTGATTTCGTAATTAATGGATACAAATCCAGGTAAAAACCAATCCAATCTGTCGGAGACCAATCACCAAGCGGTTTGGTCTTGTACTGATGAATAGCATTTTCCATCTCTGTTAGATGTTCCAAAAAATCATCATAAATGGAATTTTGAACACCGTTCACCTTCCCCTGATTGAGAACGCTCAAAAAGTCATTTCTTGAGTAAAGATGATAAATACCGATGTCGAAAAACGATTGATAACCGGTTTTGAAGAAAATTGGAACAATTTCTTCTTTCCTGAATCCATATTTTTCTTCCTGCAACAACGAGTAGTAGCGATCAAGCTGTCCGGAATGGTGATTTGTATGGGTTTTATCTTCAATCAATATTGCCAACCGATTTTTTAAGTACCGATTTACAAAAATGATTACGTCAATTCGGTCATCCTGACGCTGAACGTCAACCGTCTCAATTTGAGCGGCTTCGTATTCTCTCCTACCATTTAAAATTAGAGAAATGATAAACTCCTGAGCGGTTTTATGAAGTAATGGATCGAGCGTTTTCAGTTCCGGTTTTGCCCAGGAAGCCAGCCAACAAATGAACGCGTCTTGGGATAATTCACTGGTAGCGAAAGAAAATAGATTTGGTTTTTGGCTGTTCATGGAAATTCACCGACTCAAAAAATACCGTTTAAATTCTTCAACTTCGTTGTTTTCAATTTCGAGGTATTTCCCAAACAATTTCTCGCCCACTTGCGACTGTAAGGCCGAAATTCCGACGTCGATCAGGCGCAACCCCCGGTCAGTCAGCATAATATTGTCGTACTTTTCACCACCCTGATCAGACGGTCTGCAAATGTCGCGGTGCACAAAACCGGCCTTATGCAATTCCTTCAATTCATCCTCAAATACATCCAGCAATAACTCGCGCTTTGAAATTTCAATACTTCGGAAATCCTGCGGATAAAGTCGTTCCATCACCAGCATATCCCATTCATTCGCTTCGTCGTAGTCCAACCGAATAAACCGGGCGATCAAGCCATTGACCTGATTCGCATACTTCATTTTTTCCGCTTCCGAACCGATGTCGGACCGCGTATCACCCCGAAACACCTTGGCGACCTCGGTTTCAGACAAGGCCACCACCAGGTTATTCGCGCCGTAGGACAACTGATTCGGGTAGCGTTTCTGCATATTACTTTTTGATCCTAGGGTCAAACACGAAGGGTTCTGATCCAATCAATTGAATTCGGCCAAATTCGGGATGCAAAGGATTTAACAGATAATTCCATTCGCCAGGGATAATCGCTGAAGGGACCTGCAAAACTGCCGACCGGTTTTTCTGCAACCAGTCATCGCCAATTTGTTGACAAGTGTTGTAATTCTGAAAGGTAAACCATTCATCCGGTAACTGATCGATGGCTATTTTCTCAACGAATAACGCATCCGGAATGTCAATCAACATTACTTTGAAATCGGCCTCCAGACCTTCTCCACTTAAATGAACGACATTTTCCAAGCAAGCCAGCGCCCTTGTGGCAGCGGTATAAATAACATACTGACCTCTTGAATTCCATCGGGCGGCCCCTCCTGAAGCCGTCAATTGCCCGGCATACCGAGCCTTAGTGATCCTATAAACCCGCATCAGGCTAAATCCCCGTACTCAATCCGCATCAATTCATCCATAAGTAGATCAATTCCTCCGGATGTGTGCAATAAGTCAAAGGGGATTTGCCCTCCAATTCCGTAAGCAGGCTTATCCATCCAACGACGAAAGCTCTCCAATGATCCGAAAACATCGGCACCTTTATCAAACAGAGCCATGATTTTCAATATCTTTTCACTGTCCTGCGGATTCAGGTTTTTCGCTTCCCGCTCGTACCGCTGAAACGTTTTGACGGAGGTGTTGAATACTTCCGCCAACTGATCTTTCCGATAACCGGTTAGGTCTGCCGTTTCAAAAAAAGTAGACGCAGGAATTCCTTTCATCGCCAGCAATACGATTTTATTGCGGTCTTGGGGGACAGAAAGATGAGTTGATGCCATGTATGTAAAAGGCTTATGAAAACAAATTTAAGAAATTTGTCCATAAATCCGAGAATTTTGTCCTACGGCTTTGTGAGTGGCTTACTTTTTCCGCTGTTTCTCTTTCACCCACTCCTGCTGAAACGTCAGCATCACCGACTCGGTATCCGAAACCGGGTAGTTAATGAGCATGTACTTCGCATCCCGACTCATGGGCAGGTACACCAGCCCGCGCACCGATTCGCCGGGCCGGAGCGTCGTGGGTTTCATCGAGAGTTCCTTCCAACGGTAGGTTTCGTAATCGTAGCGTTGCATGCGGTCGGCAAACAGGCCGTGGTCGATCATCCGTTTGGCCTGAATTGCTGCGTAGATATTATCGTGCGTCACCCGGTTTTGCACCCAGCGTTCGGGACGATGGTTGTTGCGGTTCGATGAACTGGCTACGTCACTGGCAACGGCAGCCACCAGCAAAACCGTATTGATTACCTTAGCGGTTTTCAATCGTTTCACTTCCCGTTCCTGGTTGTAGGCGGTCCGGTCGGCTTCCCGGATCGGGTCTGCCGCTGAAAACATGAGCGGTTTTTGGGGCGAACTCGTCGTGATAAAAACCGTCTTCTGCTCCTCATCCAGCGCGGTATACTGAAAATCCGCCGGATCAACCTCGAAGGGCCGGTCCGATTTGTTTTTAACCTCGATATCCAGCGCAACGTATTGCAAATCCAGCCGTTCGTACGAAGCAACAACGACGATTCCATTCGTTTCAGCTTTTGTAGTGGGGCGGCCTTCAATTCGGACCACATCCCCCGAAACGGGCCTAAGTTGATACACCTTTGGGGCACAACCGCTTAATCCGGCCAAAATCCCGAAACAAACCCAACTGATCAGTATATTTTTTCTCGTTTTCATACCATCATTTGTTAGTCGTACCGAAGATACAAGTCTGATATGCCATAGTCAAATCATTTTAGGATGAACGTATTATGAACGGGATAACCTGCTAAGCCAGAAGTTTCTGAATAGCCTGCCAGATGTTCCAGCTCCCCAAAAGCAAAGTCACGACCATCACCAGCCCCATCGCAACATTCTGTAACCGTGTATTCCGGTATTCAACCGGAATCAGTCGGGAATCGTTGACGGCCCGAAACAAAAAAATCGTCACAACGGGTAACAGAACACCATTGATCGCCTGGGCCGCAATGATCACCGGCACGGGCCGGCTATTCAGCAAACCGAACGTCAGTCCGACCGCCAGCACACCCAGCCAGACCAACCGATACGACCAGGAGGTTACCGACCAGCCCAGCAAACTTCGGGCCGTCACGGCGGCTGCCAGCGGAGCCGTCAGGGCCGACGTAAAACCGGCCGCAAACAAGCCAAGGGCGAACAGAATCCGGCCCCAGCTTCCGACCCGATTGGCAAGTGTATCCGCCATTATCTGAAACGAGAATTCGCCCAACAGCAACGTACCACTCACCAGAATGGCCATTGAGATACCTCCACCGATTAGCACCGCCAACCCGATTCCCCAGCGCATTTCAGTCAGTGACTGCCCCCGTCCGATCCCTGAAGCCAAAAAAAGATTATAAGGGACAATGGTCGTCCCAATTAGCCCGATCGCCAAAACCAGCGAATCGGCTGGCAAGGTTGGCAGCACTAGCGCCCTTGCCAGTCCACCGAACGATAGTTGGATTTGAGTAGCTACATAGGCAAACGCTACTCCCATTACAAAAACAATGATCCCCAGGAAATTAGCCAATAATTTCTGGGAGCCTCGCCAGAGCAGAACGATACAGCTAACCCCAATCAGGGCGGTTAGGTACGTCGATGGCACATCGGACAGTAAAGCCAGGCCCGACACGGCCCCCAGGATGTTACCGGCCTGGTAAGCCGCGCACCCTAGTGCTACGGCGCCCACCAGCCCAACGGCGACGACCCGGCTTCGTGCACCATAGGAACGCCCGACCACCTCGCCCAGGCTAAGTCCGGAGGCAATTGTAATCCGCGCAACAGCTTCCTGAAGGACAATCGTTCCCAGGGTCGAAAAAGCCAGCGTCCAGAGCAAGCCCAGACCAAACCGGGAGCCCGCCAGCGAACAGGTCGTGACCGTCCCCGGCCCAATAAATGCGGCTGAAATAACCGACCAGAACAGCACACTGCCCAGACCCGAGCGAAACGATAACGACTTTGGCAAAGGAGTTATGAGTTAAGAGTTATGAATTATGAATTATGAGTCATGGAGGATGAATCAAGATAGCGGTTTTTAATTAACTCTTAACTCTTCATTCATAACCCTTAACTCTCTCATCACTCTTCCCAAAACCTCCCCCGCCGGGGGTTTCGATGCGGATGCGCTCACCGGCTTGCATGGAACGCGTGAAAATGCCCGGCAAGGAGGTTGTTTGTCCATCCGTCGTAATCAGCGTTTGCGTTCCGATTTGGCCCGGTTTTCCGCCGTTCAGGCCATAGGGTGCTTCAAACCGGTGCTGACTCAACAAGGTTGCCTGCACGGGTTCTAAAAACTCGATTTCGCGGATAACGCCGTCGCCCCCGCGCCAGGTGCCAGTGCCGCCCGAGCCTTCTCGAATGACAAATTGGCGTACCCGTACCGGATACCGGCGTTCGAGTTCTTCGGGGTCGGTGAGTTTGGTGTTGGTCATGTGTTGGTGAACCGCCGACCGACCGTGGAAACCGTCTCCAGCCCCTGTGCCCCCACCGATGGTTTCGTAATAGCCAAACTGCTGATTTCCAAACAGGAAGTTATTCATCGTACCCTGACTGCAGGCTGCAAGTCCCAGCGCCTTCAGCAACGTATCGACCAGCCGCTGGCTCACTTCGGTATTGCCTCCCACCACAGCCGGGCACTCCGCCGGATCATCAGTGAACGTAGGGTTCAGAAAACACACCGGTATTCGAAGCAAAACCGGTTTCATCAGGCCTTCATTCAACGGAATGTCCTGCCCGCACCAAAGTCGCAAGACGTACAAAACCGCGCTGTAGAGAATCGATACGTTGGCATTCAGGTTGTTCGGATGAACGGGAGACGTTCCGGAAAAATCGATCACGATCTGGCGGTTTTTGACCGAAATTTCAACACAAATCCGGTGACCATCGTCCAGCGATTCCTCAGCCATGAATACCTGTCCATCATGCCGTTCCAGAATGGGTTTCAGGGCATCCGTCGCCGTTTGCTGAAGTCGGACCATATAGTGCTTTACTAAGGCCAAACCATGCAGCAGTACCAGATTTTTTAAAGCTTTTTCACCCGCCCGCAACGAGGCCAGGGCGGCTTCGATGTCGGCCCGGTTTTCGGCCAGGGAGCGGGTCGGGAAAGGCGCGTTTTCAAACCGTACTTGCACTTTATCCCACAAAAATCGTCCGTTTTTGACAATATACTGCGGTTCCAGCACCACCCCTTCCTCCAGCAGTCGGGTTGCATCGGGCGGCATCGACCCGGGCACTTTCCCACCTATTTCGGCGTGGTGCGCCCGGTTGATCACGTAGCCGATTCGCTGGCCTTCGTCGGTAAATACTCCGGCCAGCAGGGTAACATCGGGCAGGTGCGAACCACCGTACTTGGGATGATTCGTAATCACGACATCGCCTGGTTCAAGCGGTAATTTTTGCAGAATCAGCCGGGCACAAATACCCAGACTACCCAGGTGCACCGGAATATGGGGTGCATTCACCAACAATTCGGCCTCGGCATCAAGTAACGCACAGGAGAAATCCAACCGCTCTTTTACGTTGACCGAAAAAGCGGTGCGCTGCAATTGCGCTCCCATTTCTTCGGCCATGGCCACAAACCGGCGGGCAAATAACTCCGCTTGGGCGGCTTCCAGCAAGGCTGGACTATCGGTCGGTTGTTCGTCCGTCAGCCGACCGATAGCATTCCGGTTTGACCCAATCATAACGTTCCAACCCGATCCGAGATACGCCGAAGAGGTCGTGTTCAGAAGCAGGGCTGGTCCTTGAAAATGGTGCCCTTCTTCCAACTTAGACCATTCGTAAACCGGCAGTTCACCCAAGTGGAAGGCCGGTTTAGCCATTTGCCGGATCGAAACGGGTGTTGATTCACTTGCTGATCGGGAAGCATCAGTCACGATCACGCGAATGCTTTCGAGTTCAATGACCCGGTTTTCGGGAACGTGTCCATACAACTGCCGATAACGATCCCGGAAAAGCAATTCCAGGTCACGCATCGGGACGGCTTCACGGTCTGAAACCCGTGGGTACGAAATTTCGACCGAGCTTTCCTGGCCTTTGAAACGCAGAAACAGTAGGACGACTTTCACATCAGGGGCGGATTGAGTGCCGATGTCTCGCTGAAGGTTGTCCGTTGCTTCACTTTTCAAGCCATCTATTTCCGGAGATAAATGTGGAAAAAAATCGGCCAATGGTTTCAGGATTTGCCGGGTAGCCATGCGCTCGATTCGGGCCTGCCCGATGCCGTAAGCGCTCAACAAACCGCCATCGAATGGCAGAATCAGTGTTTTTATGCCCAACAATTGCGCCACCGCACAGCCGTGTAAACCGCCAGCCCCTCCAAACACCAGCAGCGCGTATTCTTTCGGATCAAAACCTTTGACAACCGAAATTTTGCGGATAGCGCCCGCCATCGTCTCGTTCGCAATCCGTTCAAACCCATTGAGTAACAACATCTCCTCGACTGACTGGCCGGTTTTTTCTTCAATTTGCCGACTCAGCGCGTTCAAAGCTTCCTGCGCTTTTTCCAGACTGACCGGAATCCCAAACAAAGCCGGGTGTAACCGTCCCAGAAGCAGATTCACATCAGTCATGGTCAGCGGCCCACCGGCTCCGTAACAGGCCGGTCCAGGCCAGGCCCCCGCACTCTGCGGACCCACCCGCAGGCCGGTTCCGTCGAACCAGCACACGGAGCCTCCCCCAGCCGCTACGGTTTCGACCGCCAGCGAGGGCGATTGAAGTTCAAACGACCCGACTTTGGTCGTAAACTGGTAGTCGACGCGGCCGTCGAACCGAGCGACATCGGTGCTGGTGCCGCCCATGTCGAGGGTCAGCACCTTTTCGATGGAGACAGATTCAGCCACTTTCGCGCCACCGATTACCCCGCCCGCCGGACCGCTCAGCAGGCTGTCTTTCGGTTGGAATAGGTCGGCTTTTACCAGTCCCCCTCCGCTGGTCATCACCCGCACCGGATAACCGCCCAACTGCCGGGTCAGGTTTTCGAGGTATGTACGCAAAACCGGCATTAGGTAGGCGTCCACGAGCGTAGTCTGCGTTCGCGGGACATACTGGATGACCGAGGAAATTTCATGGGAAAGCGTCACGGCAAAACCGGCTTTTCGGAGAAACCGGCCTACTGCTTGCTCGTGCGCCGGATTTTTGTAGGCGTTCAGGAGCGAAACCGCCACTACCTCCGGTTGGGTATGGTGAAGGTAATCCTGCAATTGGTCAAGGGATTCGGTGGTTAATGAAATCACCACTTGACCATCAGCCCCCATTCGTTCGTCCAATTCCCAGACGGTTTCATAAATAACCTCGGCGGATGGTATGTTCAGTTGGAAAAGATGGGGCCGTTGCTGTGTACCGATTTGGAGCAAATCCCGGAAACCTTTTGTAACGACCAGGACCACCCGCCCGCCTTTCCGTTCCAACAGTGCATTGGTTCCCTTGGTAGTACCCAACCGCATCTGCAGGGGTGGAAACGGGCGGTCTAACGGTGTTAACGTAAGCAATCGGGTTGCTAAAACCGGTGCTTCCTCCCCGGTTGACAACTCAACTGTTACTTGAGAACTAACCTGTATACATCTTTCTAACAGCAAATTACCATTGCTATCCAGACGCTGAACCACCGTTTTCTCTCCGGTTTCCAGCACGGTTAGTTCGTACCCGTCGAAAATCGGGGCTTTTAACCAGGGTGCAACCAGTTGAAGCGGATTTCCAGGCTTGATCACCCCCCGAAGACAACGACTGCTGAGCACTTTAGCCCGGTGAACATTTCCATCCGGATCGGTCGCCATCCCGTCCGTAAATGTTCCCCCGGTATCAATCCAGATTTGCCACATTCCGTACCCATGGACTTTAGTCCGTGTGAGTTTGATTATCCAGAATCTGGAAACCTCTCACGGACAGGGCCCGTCTTTTGTGAGTTAATTCTACCTATTTTGTTATTCCAGCCCTCACGGACTAAACGGGGCTGCATCGGCCGTCCGACGCCCGGCGGTCCGTGGGTACGTTACTTGCCGACGGAGATCATGTTGGCAAACAACCGGTAGGCACCCGGTACACCGGCTGGCAGTTCCCGGAAAAACACCAAACCGGTGTACATAAAGTGTCCTTTTCCGTATTGGCAGTAAATCAAACTGCCCTGTTTTTCGGCTTCATTGGTGTCGTGGGCGGAGAAGATGGGTTGATACGCTTTGTCCCACTCCTGGGCATAATAGATACCGCGCTCCTGAACCCAGCCGTTAAAATCTTTCTCGGTAATCTTATTGGGCGTATTCACCAACGGATGTTCGGGTTTGAGGAAGGTCATTTTGGCATCCTCTTCCGTTACGCGTTCCCGACCCACCGTAAACGGATACGGTCCAATCTGATTGACTTTCAGGCCATTTTGAATAAACGATCCACCGGGTGTCACATACTGGACAATCATCCGACCGCCGTTTTTAACGTACTCCATCAGCTTTGGCTGGTAATACCGCAACCAGTCTTCGGTGTTGTACGCCCGAACGCCTACTACGATGGCATCATACCCTGCCAAACCGGCGTTGATCTCGCGCGGCCCAATGGGTGTTACCTGACAACCAATTTGCTGCAAAGCCGCCGGAACTTCGTCACCCGCACCGGCAATGTACCCGATCGTTTTGCTTTTCACTTTAATGTCAAGCTTCACCAGTTTGGCTTCGGCGGCCGGGAAAACCGTCTGGGTCGGAATGTGCTTGTAAGCGACTATGCGCAGGCTGTTCGCGTAAACCGGTTTTTCCGTTGAACCCAAACTCACCATCGCCCGCAACCGACCCTCGCTGTAGGTAGCCGACGGAAACACCCGAAACGAAACCCGAGCCTCTTGCGCTTTTTCCTTAAAATTAAACGAAAGCTGCGCCGGTTCGACCCGCCAACCCGCCGGGACTTCCAGTTTCAGGTTGCCCGACACCTGGTCTCGCCCCGCCCGTAAAACGACCTCCACGGTTTTCGGATTATTGTCGGCAAACACGTATACCCGTTCGGCCAGGTTCGCCATCACGGTCGGCTGAATGACAAACGGCCGGTAGATTTCGCCATCGACCGGATCGGTTGCTTTATAACTCCACCCCCGGCTGAAAGTAAATTTTTCGCCGGCTATGTCAAACGTATACAGGGTAGAGAAGGCAGGCGGATTTTCGGGCAACCCGATCAATGTCTGCTCATTGACCTGAAATAACCCTTTCTGGACCGGTTTTTCCAACCAATAGGGTTGCGAAATGGGCTGATTGGCTGGAATAATGATAGAGGTAGTAAAAACGTTAACATCATTCGGTTTTAGCGTCAGGTTCGTAACCGTATCCTTATCCAGCCCGGGCATTTGCAATCCGATCAGTTTCACAGGCAACTCGCTGCGGTTCACCACGTTGGTACTGACGCGCAACCGTTCGCCCGGGGCAGCGGCATAGTCAGCCGGATTGGTTTCGAACCACAGGCCGAGGCACTGCTGGATCAGGGCTTCCACCTCCTGACGCTTCGTTCTGACGTAAATATTGGCGGTATCCAGTTGACTGAGTGCCTTGTGCGTTTGAATCAAAACCGGTACCGAAGCCGCTGGGCGCTCCGGTTTATACTCCGCAATTGCCTGATTGATCAACTGTTGCACCCTGTCGCTGCCTGGAATCCGCTTCCAGCTCAGGTCGATGTTGTCAAACGGATCGTTCGGGGCTGGGTCACCGCCTTTCAAGAGCAGGTAATCGATTTTCACGCCCCGGCTGGCCGGAACGCCAAAACCCTGGCTCTTGTGTTGGCTCCGGCTTTCGGCCGCTATCTCGCCGTACGATTTCCCCAGCAAGGGATTATACAACCCGGTTTCGACGGCAATCACGCCCGGTTCGTCCGGTTTCTTATTGCTCATAAAGGCTCCCGGAATGAAGACGTTCCAGAAAATCCGCTTCGGCTGCCAGGGTTTTACCCAGTTGAGTTGTTCGGGGTATTTGGTCGGATCGTTAGCAATTTTGAACGCTTCTTCGGCCAGGTAGCCCGATGCGCTGTGGTGTCCGTGTCCGGCCCGACTGTCGGGCGGAAACCGGGTGATGATCACGTCCGGGCGGTATTTCCGAATCATCCAGACCACGTCGCCCAGCACCTGATCCTGCCCCCAGGTTTTGACGGCTTCGTCGGTCGATTTGGAAAAACCGAAGTCGTAGGCCCGGCTGAAGAACTGCTCCGGCCCGTCGATCCGCCGGGCGGCCAGCAACTCCTGCGTCCGGATGACACCAATGTATTCGCCCTGTTCCGGCCCGATCAGATTCTGCCCGCCATCCCCCCGCGTCAGCGCCAGATACCCGGTGCGCAACAGCCGTTCATTTGCCAGATAGGCCAGCATCTGAGTATTCTCATCGTCGGGGTGGGCGGCCACATATAAAACCGTTCCGACGACGTTCAGCTTTTTCAGGCCCTGGAGGATGGTTCCGGAAGCCGCCGGTTTAGGCTGTCCCAAAGCGGGTTGACTAAAAAAAGCACTCAGGAGGAATGCCGTACACAGAAGGAAACGAAAGGTAGATCGGTACATCATCAGCGGAAAGCGTTCGGAATGCAGCAAAAATAGTAAGCCTGACGTAACTATTTGTTAGGTAATACGCTGCTTATGGGCTCAAAAGTTCACTTTTTCGTCGCTATAAAAATAACCTAAGATTTTCCCTAAAAAATCTAGCGAAACCGGTGTATTCGTTTTGGAATGCTGGCATTCCGGTTATATTTGCGACTTTCCCAAACTATAACCTCTTACTCCTTCAGCATGAATTCCAGTATTTACCTTGTTCCCCTCCTGGGTCTAGTCGGCCTGGTGGTGATGTTCACCAAATTTAGTTGGGTTTCGCGCCAGGATGCTGGCAACGAACGGATGCAGGAAATTGCATCCTACATCGCCGACGGTGCCATAGCCTTTCTGAAAGCTGAATGGCGGATTCTCATTGTTTTCGGTATTGTAGTTGCGGTATTGCTGAGCTTTGCCGGAACCCTGGTTGAAAATTCCGACTGGCCGATCGGGATTGCCTTTGCTATTGGTGCATTTACTTCAGCCTTAGCGGGGTATATCGGCATGAAAATCGCCACGAAGGCCAACGTCCGCACGGCCCAGGCCGGTCGGACCAGCCTCACCCGCGCCCTCGCCGTTTCATTTACGGGGGGCTCGGTCATGGGCATTGGCGTGGCCAGCCTGGCGGTGATCGGATTAAGTGTTCTCTTCATTATTTTTCATGGCATCTACGTCGGCACGACCGGCGATGTTAATGGCATTCCGATGGAAAAAACGCTGGAAGTGCTGGCCGGTTTTTCGCTGGGTGCTGAGTCCATTGCCTTGTTTGCCCGTGTGGGGGGCGGTATTTATACAAAAGCGGCCGACGTGGGCGCTGATCTGGTGGGTAAAGTGGAAGCCGGCATTCCGGAGGATGACCCGCGCAACCCCGCCACCATCGCCGATAACGTGGGCGATAACGTGGGTGACGTAGCCGGGATGGGCGCCGACCTTTTCGGATCGTATGTGGCTACCATTCTCGCGACGATGGTGTTAGGCCGCGAAATCCGGATTCCGGAAGCGAGCAACATTCTGGGTCACGCACCGATTGTGTTACCGATGCTCATTGCCGGACTTGGGCTGATCTTCTCCATTATTGCAACGTATTTTGTCCGGGTCAAAGATGATAACGGCAATGTCCAGGGCGCACTGAACACCGGCAACTGGGCGTCGATCATCCTGACGGTCATTGCTTCGTATTTTCTGGTCAACGCCGTTCTGCCCGCCGGTATACTCGAAATTCGGGGCGTTGAGTTTACTCGGCTGGATGTATTCTTCGCCATTTTTACCGGTTTGATCGTCGGGGCGCTGATGTCGATTATCACGGAATATTACACCGCCATGGGTCGCCGTCCGGTGATGACGATTGTCCGCCAGTCGTCGACGGGTCACGCGACGAACATCATCGGTGGTTTGTCGGTCGGAATGGAGTCAACGGTTTTACCGATTCTAACGCTGGCGGCCGGTATTTTCATTTCCTACAAATTTGCCGGGCTGTACGGTGTTGCCATTTCAGCCGCCGGGATGATGGCGACAACCGCCATGCAGCTCGCCATCGATGCCTTCGGGCCGATTGCCGACAACGCGGGCGGGATTGCCGAGATGAGTGAACTACCCGAAGAAGTGCGGGGCCGCACGGATATTCTGGATGCCGTCGGGAATACCACAGCCGCTACCGGAAAAGGTTTCGCCATTGCGTCGGCTGCCCTGACTTCGCTGGCGCTGCTGGCGGCTTTCGTAGGCGTTTCGGGCATTACCGGGATTGACATTTACAAAGCCGATGTGTTGTCCGGTTTGTTTGTGGGCGGCATGATTCCGTTCATTTTCTCCTCGCTGGCCATTGCCGCCGTAGGCCGGGCTGCTATGAAGATGGTGGAAGAAGTGCGTCGCCAGTTCCGTGAAATTCCGGGTATTCTGGAAGGAACCGGCAAACCGGAATACGAAAAATGCGTAGCTATTTCCACCCAGGCCTCCATTCGGGAGATGATTTTGCCCGGCGCCATTGCGCTGATTTCGCCCGTCCTCGTCGGTTTTCTGTTTGGCCCGGAAGTGCTGGGTGGTTTTCTGGCTGGCGTGACGGTTTCCGGCGTTTTGATGGGTATTTTCCAGAGCAACGCCGGGGGCGCATGGGATAATGCCAAGAAGTCGTTCGAGAAAGGCGTCGAAATTAACGGCCAGATTTACTACAAAAAATCGGAGCCACACAAAGCTTCCGTAACCGGTGATACCGTCGGTGACCCGTTCAAAGATACTTCCGGCCCGTCGATGAACATTCTCATTAAGCTGATGTCCATCGTTTCGCTGGTGATTGCCCCGTACATCGCCATCAATTCCGGCGAAACGGCCAGTCAGCCGAAACCGAAATCCGTGACTGAACAGGTGACGACGGTCAAAACAAATTGGGTGTCGGCCAATGCAACCCAGCCCTGATTTACCGATTGTTTTCGCTTTCTTCCCTAAACGAAAAAACCGCTCATTGCCGAGCGGTTTTTCATTTAATCTATTAGTTGATACACAGGGCTTAAGCCGCTGTTTTACCCCGCATCGAGCGCGGAATTTCAATGGTCGCAATCGGGAGTAGCGGACCATCCAGAATTTCAATGCCTTCTAATTTGACGGCACCTACTTTCACGGTTTTGCCCAGATCCAGATCCGCCACGTTCACATCTACAAAGTCAGGAATGCGATCAGCCGGACCCCGCAGTTTCAGTTTGCGGAGTTTCTGAATCAATTTACCCCCTTTTTGCACACCGGGAGCCGTTCCGATAAAGCGGACCGGCACTTCCACTTTTATATCTTTCCCTTCAACAATTTCCAGGAAATCCGCGTGCAGCAACTGGTCGTTGACCGGATGAAACTGCGTATCCTGCAAAATAGCCACGTATTCGTCACCTTCGATGTTCAACGTCACCTGGTACGCTTCGGGCGAAGTCAGCAGTTGGCGAAACAGAATGGCCGGGGCGTAAAAATGAACCTGCGTCTTTCCGCCATACAGCACACCGGGAACATAACCTTCAGCACGAAGAGCCTTCGACTCTGTCTTACCGAGATTCGCTCTGTTATACCCTACAATCTCGTGTTTTTTCATTTTTTGAATTGATTTTGATGGTTAACATGGTTGGATGGTTAGCCTGGCTGGATGGTTGCGTGGGGAGAGACAGATTGCCTAAACCCTTTCAAACCATTTTTAGCCATAAAACCATCTGAGCCATTCAATACTTTATAAACAATGAACTAATAGATTCGTGATCGCGGATGCGGCCGATGGCTTTGGCGAACAATTCGGCCACGGTCAGCACCCGTACTTTTGAGCTCTGTTGCCGCATCGGAAGCGTGTCGGAAACCACCAGTTCTTCAAGGACCGAATTGCTGATGTTTTCGTGGGCCTTTCCCGACATTACCGGGTGTGTACAAATGGCCCTTACCGATTTAGCCCCTTTTTCCAGAATAATCTCGGCCGCTTTGCACAAGGTGCCGCCGGTATCAATCAGGTCGTCGACCAGCACCACGTTGGCACCTTCCACGTCCCCGATGACTTGCATCGACGCAATTTCGTTGGCCCGCTTGCGGTGTTTGTCGCACAAGACAATGTCGGCGTTGAAATGCTTGGCGAACGCCCTCGCCCGGGCTGCCCCGCCCACGTCCGGCGACGCAACCAACAGATTATCCAGATTCAGGCTCCGGATGTACGGCACAAACACCGACGCACCTTCCAAATGGTCGACCGGGAAATCAAAGAACCCCTGAATCTGTCCGGCGTGCAGGTCGATGGTCATCAGGCGGTCGGCCCCGGCTGCGGCCAGCATGTTGGCCACCAGTTTGGCGGCAATGGCCACCCGGGGTTTGTCTTTCCGGTCCTGCCGGGCATAACCGAAATACGGAATGACGACGGTTACGTAGTGCGCGGAGGCCCGGCGGGCTGCATCGACCATCAGCAGCAATTCCATCAAATTGTCGGCCGGCGGATTCGTGGAATGAATCAGGAACACATCGCAGCCCCGGATCGATTCTTCATAGCTGGGCGACAACTCGCCATCACTGAACTTCCGAAGCGTATAGCCGCCCAGGTCTTTGCCATAATACCGGGCAATCTTTTCTGCCAGATAGGTTGATTGACTGCCTGAAAAAATTTTAACCGTATTGAGGGATGCCATTCGGTGCCGAAAATTTGCGCAAAAATACAGAATTCCTCTGATTCTTGGGAGGACTTGCTTAAAGTTTTCTTACCGAGCAACTTCGACAGTAAGAACCCAGTATTTAATATCACTCTGGCAAGATTATCTCACATTGGTCGCTTAACTACTCCAACCCCACCGGCGGCTCATTCGCTGGTACATCGACACGCATAAAACCGCCATGACCACACCGATTGCGGCCCCGGCCAGCACATCGAGCGGATAATGAGCGCCCACATAAATTCGGCTGTAGGAAACGATAAAAGCCCACAAAAAGGCCCATTTGACGACGGGAAAGCGTTTCCCGACCAATAACCACAAGGCCATCGCCAGGGCAAAGGTGTTGGCAGCATGCGACGACGCGAACCCGTAGGTCCCTCCGCATTCCAACACCGGGTGAATCAGCGGTTTCAGAGCCGGTTCGTGGCAGGGTCGCAGTCGCAATGTCAGCGGTTTGAGCACCGACGACGCCATCTGGTCACTCAGTACGACGGCCAGAATCAAGGTCATCACCAGCCCAACGGTTTTTTTCCGGTATTGAAATCCCAGCCAGCCGATCAACAGGACGTAGAATGGTATCCAGGTATTCCGCAGCGTGGCCCCCACCATGACTGGATCAAGCCAGGGCGCATGCTGGCCGTTCAGCCAGAGGAACAGGTCCGTATCGAGTTGCCGGAGGGTTTCCAAAGTTGAAAGAGTGAAAGAGTGAAAGAGTGAAAGAGTGAAAGGCTTCGCCAACTACACTTTTTGCGCGAAGCTATTCGCTCTTTCGCTCTTTGACTCTTTCACCATTAATTAAAGCCAAATTTTTCCCGAACGCGCTGAATAGTTTTGGAGGCCACAGCACGGGCTTTTTCTTCGCCTAAGCGAAGTTCCCGCTCCAGGGCGTCGTTGTTTTCCATGTAGTAGGTAAACCGTTCGCGGGGTTCGGCAAACTGATGGATAATGAGTTCGTAGAGTTCTTTTTTAGCGTGACCGTAGCCATACCCGCCGTTCAGGTAGTTCTGCCGCATGGTATCGACCTTTTCGTCGGTAGCCAGCAGGGCATAAAGTTTAAAGGTGATGTCGGTATCCGGATTTTTTGGTTCTTCGAGGGGCGTCGAATCCGACACAATTTTTTTGATCACTTTGTACAACTCATTCGCAGGCAGAAAAATATCAATGTAGTTGTTGTACGACTTGCTCATCTTCTGCCCATCGATCCCCGGAATGGTCATAATCCGTTCGTCGATCTGCGCTTCGGGCAAGACAAAAACCTCTTCGCCTACCTGGTTATTGACCGCACTTGCCATGTCCCGCGTCATCTCGATGTGCTGTTTCTGGTCTTTGCCGACCGGTATAATGTTGGCATCGTACAGCAGAATATCAGCCGCCATCAGGCACGGATAGGTGAACAAGCCCGCGTTGACGTCCGACAATCGTTCGGATTTGTCCTTAAACGAGTGAGCGTTGGCTAACATTGGAAACGGCGTATAGCAGTTCAGATACCAGGCCAGTTCGGTATGCTCCGGTACGTGCGACTGCCGCCAGAAGACATTCTTCGTTGTGTCCAGCCCAAACGCCAGCCAGGCCGACGCCACCGCCCGGATGTATTCCCGGCGCAGGGCACCGTCTTTAATCGTTGTCAGCGAATGCTGATCGGCAATAAACAGAAACGACTCATTTTCAGGCTGCTGCGACAGCTCAATTGCGGGCTTGATAGCCCCCAGAACATTGCCCAGATGCGGACGACCGCTGCTTTGTATACCGGTGAGAATGCGAGACATAATTCTTGAATGAGTGAATGAGCGAATGATAGAATGTATGAATAGATTCTCGGGAAACAGAATAGGGCGTAGCTATTCACTCATTCGCTCATTCAAAATTGATTTCGCAAACTTCGCGATTTCTGGCTAGCTTTGGAACTGTATGAAGACGAAAAACACGGCAAACGGTCAGCTTACGGTTCAAACGCTTAACTTTCTGCGCGATCTGGTCGATCACAACAATAGGGAGTGGTTTCAGGCGAACCGCGCCCGCTACGAAACCGCCAAAGCGGAGTTCGAAGGCTTTGTGACCCGGCTCCTGAAAGGTATCGAAACATTCGAACACCTGCCCAATACCGCTGTTAAAGACTGCATTTTCCGGATCAACCGCGACATCCGGTTTTCAAAAGACAAAGCGCCGTACAAAAAGAATTTCGCTGCGGCTGTGGGTCCGGGCGGGCGGCATTCGGGCCGTATCGACTATTATTTTCACCTGCAGCCCGACGGCGAGTCGTTTCTGGGTGCGGGCATGTGGCAGCCCACTCCGACGCATCTGGCTAAATTTCGGCAGGAAGTCGATTACAATGTTGATGAGTTAAAAGCGATCATCGAAGACCCTGCGTTTAACGCGTATTTTCCGGAAGCAGTGGGCGAAAGCATGAAGACCACCCCCAAAGGCTATTCGGCCGACCACCCCGAAATTGCACTGCTCCGGCGCAAGGAACTGTTTTTCATTCACCGGTATTCGGACAAAGACGTATTGAAACCAGGGTTCGCCGACGAAGTAGTGAAAGGCTGCCGGTTGATCAAACCGTATTGCGACTACCTGAATTACCTGTTTTTTGACGAAAAGGATGAGCCTGTGGCCCTCTGAGCGGGAATTAAATCGAAGCGCGTCAGTGTTAGCCCATAAACCAACACCACATTTCGTATGGCGACTCTAGCACTGCACGGATTTGGGCGCATCGGACGGCAATTCCTCCGCGTGGGCTTACGTAACAACTTGTTTGTACCGGTTTCAATTTCCGACATCCGGGACGAAGACACCCTGGCGGCCCTGTTTGCCGTCGATACCAACTATGGCCGCTGGCACGAGCCGGTTTCGGGTAGCGCAGGCAAACTGAGCATTGGAGGCCGGGACATTCAGTATATCAATTCTTCCCAGGAAATTCCGGACTGGGCCGCGCTGGGCGTCGATCTGGTGGTCGACTGTACGGGCCGGGCTACGGTTCGGGCGGGTGCGCAGGCTCACCTCGACCGGGGCGCGAAGTACGTGCTGGTCAGCGCCCCGAGCAAAAGCCTGGCCGACTGCGATGCGGTTTTACTTAAAGGCATCAACCTGGACACCTTCGATCCGGCCAGCCACCACATCATCAGCATGGGAAGCTGCACGACCAATGCCCTGGCCGCTCCCATCAAAGTGATTTTGGAGAACTTCGGCATTCAATACGGCTTGTTCTCGACGGTTCACTCCTACACGAATACCCAGTCGCTGACGGATCAGCCCATGAAAGACCGGCGTGATTCGTGGGCTGCCGCCGAAAACATCATTCCTTCCTCATCGGGAGCCGCCCGCGCCTTGCAATTTATTTGGAAAGACCTCAAAATCACCGGAAAAGCCTACCGCGTACCGACCCGGACGGGTAGCATCGCCGAACTGAACCTGATTACGGAGAAAAATCCGACGGTCGACGAAGTGAACGAAGCCTTCCGGAAAGCTGCGGCCGAAGGTCCGTTGAAGGGCGTGATGGATGTTCTGGAAGGCGAATGGGCGTCGTCGCGCATCGTGGCCGACCCGCACACGGCCCTCATCGACCTGCCGCTGACCGCCAAGCAGGGCGAACTTTTATCCATCGCTTCCTGGTACGACAACGAGTGGGGCTTCTCAAACCGGCTGGCCGAAGTAGCCGCTTACCTGGCCGGGAAAATTAGCTAAGCGGTTTTATTCCGCTTCTTCTTTTGACCAAACGTCTTCGTACCGCTCCGGATGGCGCTTAAATTGCGCGTGAACATACGGGCACAGCGGCACGACTTTCAACTGGTGCTGGCGGGCATACTCGACCATCGCGTTGAGCAACTGGCCCGCCAGCCCTTTTCCTTCAAACTCCGGGCTTACCTCGGTATGGTAAACGGTCATGTTGCCGTCAGCGATGTGGAACACCATTTCGCCAATCGGTTCTTCACCCTCACGGAGGTAAAAAGCGCCCCGCCCGCCCTTGGTCAGTACAATCTGAACTGGTTCCATAAACTGGTTTTGTCTTTGGGTCGCCGGGCTGTTACCGACCGGCGAACAGACAATGATACGATAAAATCGTTATCGTTGCCCGGAAATCGATGCAATTCGACGGTTTTCATGTAATCCACAATACATGGCGTTGTGCGACCTGCCGGGAAAATCGCTCCACCAACAGTTAAAAGCCTTGTGATGGTTTACGGTTTTCGGCTTCCCGCAGCAGCAGGTAAAAAGCCAGCACGTGAATAAGTTGAATGCTGACGGCGCTCCATTCTTCCCGAAGGGCTGAGCCAAAGATCAGCGAGGTCATCGTCAGACCGCCTAGTAAACCGCCCCAGACCAGAAACCGCCCGCCCACCAACAACAGCACGCCAATCGCCAGTTCGACAAACGGCAATGCCAGCGCATACCCACGAACCAGAACGGCGGGCAGAAGCGTCGTGGCAAAATCGCCAACCAGTTTGTCGGCAAATTTGGTCAGCTTCGGAATCCGCACCAGCCCATGCATGGCCAGATCGACACCTAGCCCAAGGCGTAAAATCAGTAAGGCAAGCTGTCCGGAGGTTCGGTTAAAACGTCGTTGAATCATAAGAGCGTTTAAGGTTTGAGGTTTAAGGTTTAAAGTTTAAGGCATAACGGGTGAAGCGAATTGAAAACCGTTAAACCTTAAACGTCAAACCTTAAACGATAAAAAAACTACCAGCGAACCGCGAGCCTGACGCCCCCGGTGAAATTCCGGCGGGCGGCCGCGTTGTAGAAACGGCCGCCGAAAGCGTTCAGGTCGTAGCCCAGGCTGTAGGTCTGGTCCAGGAGGTTATCGCCACTCAGGTAGGCGTCGACCGTCCAGCGCCGGGCAAACGACTTCCGGTAGCCCAGCGTCGCGTTCAGCAGGCGGGCGATGTCGGACTGAACGGAGTTGGCATCGTCGAGCGGGAACCGATCGAGGAACTGATGCGTCAGGTGGGCATAAAAACCGGCGCGGGTTTCAGCATCCAGACCGGTCACAACGGCCGTGGGCGGTACGCCGGTCACGCGGTTACCCGACACATCGGTCGCGCCCTGTTGGTAATTTCGGAAGCGGTAATTCGTGAGCGTGGTGCTGTTCCAGACGCGGAGGATTTGCCAGAAATTCGCCGGTTTGGGAATGACAAGATTATACGAGAGTTGTAGTTCCAGCCCTTTCTGATCGGTTTTTCCGGCATTGATAAAAAACTCCGCCCCACTCTCATTGGACCGTCTGACGATGGTTTGCCGCAACCGGAATTGGTAAACCGCTACATCGAACTGAAATCGGCTCAACTGGCCTCGTACGGCGGCTTCGAGGTTAGTGCCCTGCTCGGGGTCAAGCGTCGGGTTGTAAGTTCCTTCCGAGGGCCGAACTTCCTGAATCGTCGGTGCCGAATAACCCGTGCTGACGCTGGCAAACACTGATACAAAATCACCCAGCTTTTTCAGCAGCGCTACGCGCGGTAGCCAAACCGGCTCGAAATAGCGTGGCTGCGTTGTAATCGGCAAAGTCGAAAACCGGGTAAACCGGTAGGACACCTCGTTGCGACTCAATCCCGCCGTGGCAATGATGCCCCACGGCAGGCTGGCTTCCAACTGTGCAAACAGAACTGACTGTGATGCCTTGAACTCATCGTCGGACTGCAAGGTGTCGGGCTGGCCCCGCCGGTTGCCGTAATTGCGGGTGATCGTGAAATTATGCTGCCATTCGCCCCCAAACACCAGGTGGGTCGGAACACCGTCTTCGATCATCTGCCAGCGTGTGACGGTTCGGCCGCCCACCCCCTGATCGGCGCGCTTTTCGTAGTTGGTGATGAATGGGTTGGCAAAGTTGGTCAGGGAGCCAAAGACAACCGTTGTATTCTGGATGCGATCGCTCCAGCGGTATTGGTGAGAAAAGCCTAAATATCCGGTTTTCTGGTAAATAGCCGCCCGTTGGTCGACCGAGCCAGGCACCACGCGGGTCGACGGGCGGGCCTGCCGGGGATTTGCCTGGTACTGAGCGGCCGTCAGCCCACCGGGCGTCTGATACATCAGGTCGGAGTATAAACCGATGAGCGAAACCGTTTGCTTTTCATTGACGGCAAACGTCGCGTTCAGGTTCAGGTTATCGCGGTACATCCGGCTGTTTTCCCGGTACCCATCCGATTGCAGATGGCCATAATTGAGGGATAAAACCGAATTGTTTTTGCCCGTTTGAATCGTATAACTCTGCCCCGACAAACCATAGGAACCAGCCAGCGCGCCCACTTCGGCCCGGTTGGCCAACTCACCTGCCGGACTGCTCAGGCCGTTCAGCAGCACGGTTCCCCCGGTTCCGGCCCCGTACAAACTCCCCGATGGCCCTTTGATCACTTCCACCCGGCCAATCGACCGCACATCCAGCGCGTTCAGGTATGTTCCGCCCCCGGCGTCGGTAAGGGGTAGTTCGTTCCAGTAGATTTTCACGTTCCGGACCCCAAACGGCGAGCGAATCAAACTCCCTCGAATGGAAAGCCGGTAACTGCCCGGTGAACGTTCATCCATCCGTACGCCCGGGAGCGTGTTGAAGGCTGGAACGAGTGCGGGTGTCCCGAAACGCTGGGTCAGATCTTTGGCCGCCAGTACATTGATCGAAGCCGCCGTTTCCAGCAAAGGCCGGTTCGTTTCGTACCCACGGACGGTGACCTCGGACAGTTGAATGGTGTCGGCCGTCAAACGCCCCGGTTCAGGTTGTTGGGCAAATAAGGAAACAGGTAGTAGAAAAAATAGATAACGGTAGTTGAGCATGGGGACTTGGGTTTCCTGGATTTAATACAAAACTACGTTCCTGAAAGCATATTCTCCCTCTTTAGCGGCCACTAAACTCAATTCAACCCCGAAAGTCGGCGTTTCAGGCAGGTCAGCATTTCTCGGGTCGGCAATTACTGCTTATTTTACATTGGAATACATGACCCGAATGAAGGACGTGACGACGCTGGAAAAACCGAATGACCGATGGCTGCGCTGGATGGCAATCCCGATGATTGCACTGGTGGGTAACCTGCTTTATTTGAGGCATGTTCCCTACAACCCGGCGCTGTATCTGGGCTGGGTTTTCATCGGGATGGCGTACATGACACTGGCTTGGGAAGGGTCGGTGCGTTGGGTCCAATACGTCCGAAAGCGGTTTCCGGATACCCGCCATTCCTTCCGTCGCATTGTTATTACATTTGCCGGGTATTTTCTGCTGGCCGTAATTTGCCAGTCGCTGTTCATTTTTTTAACTGATCTGAGCGGCCTGGCCATTCTTCCGATTACAGCCCGCGTGTACCAGGCTTACATCGGTATGGGCCTTTTTGCCGCCGTGATTCTGGGCACGACATACGAAATCATCTACTACCTGCAACAATACCGGCAGCTTATTGCCGAAGCCGAAGGCATCCAGAAATCCCGGATTCAGGGGCAGTTCGACAGCCTGAAAAACCAGGTCAACCCGCACTTTCTTTTCAATTCACTCAACTCGCTGTCGGCCCTGATTTCGGAAGATAAAGACCAGGCCAACCGGTTTCTGGACGAACTTTCGAGCGTTTACCGCTATCTGTTGCAGTCCAACGATCGCAAACTGGTTCCCCTTAAAACCGAGATCGATTTTCTTCAATCCTTTTTCTACCTGCTGAAAGCGCGCTACGGCCCCGCCCTTTCCCTGCATCTGAACATCGATTCGTGCGTACTGGATGCGTACCTGCCGCCCTTCAGTTTGCAGACGCTGATTGAAAACGCCATCCGACACAATGTCATTCTGGCCGAATGCCCCCTCGAAATCACTATTCGGGCTGACCTGGAAACCATCGACGAAACCGTGTTCCTGAATGTTTCCAACAACATTCAGCGAAAGAACCTCCAGGTCAACAAACTTCCGGGCGGTTTAGGGCTGCTCACTGAGCGGTTTACCCAACTGCGGTTACCCAGCCCGATGATTACCGATGATGGGTGTCAATTTAGCGTCCGGGTGCCACTGGTCGTCAAAGGTGCCATTTTTTTGATAAATTTACCCTGATCATTCCGTTCACCGTGTGGCCCTGAATTTAAACCGATACACCCAACGAGACACCTGGATTGCCCTGGCCCTTTTGCCCGGTTATTATTGCTTTTTGAATTACATGATGTTGGGGAGGGTGTATTTTCAGCAGCTCGATTTGTTTCTGGGAGCTTCCCTGATCACGACTATAATCTGGACCCCGGCTTTTTTTCTGCACGCCGTACCGGCGGTGTACCTCCGCAAACGGTTTCCGCATATCCGCCAAACCTGGATGCGTATGTCGCTGGCATTGAGTATTCACATTGCGATGTCGTCAGCAGTTATTTCTTTTCTGTTTTATTTTTTCGACTGGATCAACTTTCCGACTTATACCTTCCGGGCCAGCCAGCTTGGCTGGACCATCCTGCTCGGCAGCATCGGCAACCTGGTGGCCAACATTGTCCACGAAAGTGTGTACACCTTTGAGCGGTGGTCGCAAACGATCGCCGAAACCGAGAAACTGAAAAAAGCCAATCTGCAAAGTCAGTTGGACAGTTTAAAGCAGCAGGTCAATCCGCATTTCCTGTTCAACAGCCTCAATACGCTTTCGTCACTCATCGATGAAGACACCGACAAAGCCGAACTTTTCATCGAAGAATTATCCAGTGTATACCGGTATTTGCTTCAAACCAACGAAAACGCCCTGACCAGCCTGCGCAACGAATTGAAATTTATCGACTCCTATTTTCACCTGCTGAAAACTCGCTACGGCAACGGCATTGAACTGCGGGTGCACATCGCTCCCGAATTTCAGGACGCGCAGTTACCACCCCTGACCCTCCAGATGCTGGTCGAAAATGCCGTCAAGCACAACGTGATTCTGGCTGATCAGCCCCTGCAAATCCGGATCGAAACCACGGCCGACGGACGTCTGACCGTTGCCAATAATGTCCAGCGAAAAAACGTTCGGGTGGCTTCCAACGGCGTGGGGTTAGCCAACATTGCCACCAAATACCAATTGCTGGGTCATTCGAGTTTAGCGATCCAGAACACGGACACGACTTTTTCAGTTACGCTGCCGTTGCTAGTGAACGTATATTAGACAACTATTCGCGAAATAGAGCCGGTTTTGACGCAAGCTTCATTGTTTTCGGTTTAGCCGAAATTACCGACAACTTTCCTGCATGACAGATCTCCTCCGTGCCCATATCCAAACAAAAATTCGGCTGTCCGATGAAGAATTTGCCCTCACCGAGCGGCTGTTTACGCGGAAGGAGCTTAAACGACGGCAATTTCTGCACCGCCAGGGCGAAGTATGCCGGTACGAGAGTTTCGTCGGGAACGGTTGCCTGAAATCATACCATACCGACGACCAGGGTGTCGAGCATGTCCTGCGGTTTTCGGTGGAAGGCTGGTGGGCGGGTGATCTCGACAGTTTTCGAAATCAGACACCTTCCGCATTCGGCATCCAGGCGCTCGAGCCGACGACCCTGCTGGTGATCGACCAGCCAACCCTTCAGGATTTGTACCGGCAAGTGCCCAAAATGGAGACTTTTTTCCGGCTGCTGAACGAAAACGCTCTCATTGCAACCTCCCAGCGGATGATCAAAAACCTCAGCATTCCTGCCAAAAACCGCTACGAACTGTTTCTGTCCACTTACCCACACCTGGCCCGGCGACTTCCGCTGAAAGATATTGCTTCGTATTTGGGCATCACCCCGGTTTTTCTCAGTCGACTGCGCCGACAACGCACGGGCGAGTGAACGATTTCTTAACCTGGTTTCAGAGAAAAGTGCCGGAGACGAGGGAGTTTTGTGCCCATATACAGACCCCTTTATGAGCCATCTTCCTTCCTTTTTCGACCGGGTTCGACTAGGTCGTCATACCTTGTCAAACCGATTTATGGTTGCTCCCATGACCCGTGTCAGCGCCACCGCTGCGGGCGTTCCGACCTCCCAAATGGCGAATTATTACGAAGCATTTGCCAAAGGCGGTTTTGCGGCTATCATCACCGAAGGCCTGTACACCGACTCCATCGCATCCGTTTGTAACCCGAACCAGCCCGGCCTGGTCACCCGAGCGCAGGTGAAAGGCTGGCAGAGCGTTATCAGACGGGTCAAACAACATCCGACGGTTTTTGTCGCTCAACTCATGCACGCCGGAGCGTTGTCGCAGGTGCTCCGCCAGACCCTGGCCCCTTCAGCCATTCTGCCCGTCGGCAAACCGTCGGCTTCGTCCGGTGGTTTCAACGCCTTTCGGATGCCCAAAGCCATGACGCAGGAAGACATTCAAACGGCGATTGACGGTTACGTTCGGGCGGCCCGCCATGCTGTTGAAGCCGGTTTTGATGGAGTCGAGATTCACGGAGCCAACGGGTATTTGCCCGATCAGTTCATCACCCCGTATACCAACCAACGAACCGATCACTACGGGGGTAGCGTTGCCAACCGATTCCGGTTTACGGCCGAAATTATGGCTGCGGTTCGCGCAGCCGTGCCTACCGGTTTTCTAGTGGGCCTTCGCCTGTCGGAAGGCAAGGTGAATAACCTGTCTTATCGCTGGGAAGAAGGATCGGACATGGCAAAAGCTTTATTCAGCGAGGTCAGAAAAGCTGCGCCCGATTACCTCCACATAGCCGCCGAGGGCGGTGGGTGGGAGCGCGAATGCCAGTACGCCGACGGTAGCTCGTCGACCGGTATTGCCCGGCAATTACTCGACTGTCCGGTGATTGCCAACGGCGGTTTGCACAACCCGGACCTGGCTACCCGACTCCTGAACACCGGTCAGGCGGATTTGCTTGCGATTGGCCGGTATGCGATTGCCAACCCGGACTTTCCCCAAAAAGTCGCTCACGGAGTCGCCCTGCTGCCTTTTCAGCCCGGAATGATCAAGCCTTCGGTTTCGCTGGCGAACACACGGCGGTATTTCCTGAGCCGGTCTGTGTCCTGAACATAGCCGCGTAACACGAAACGCTTTCTCACCGGAACGATTCAAAGCCCGGCTCTACCGGTTCGCTGCCGATTTGTGCGGTTTCATAATGATGTGATTTGGAAAAACCGCCCCAAATCTGCTATTTGTAGAGACTATTCAACAAGGAAACGACAACCCAACTATTCGGTAAACCCACCCATTGGTATGGATGTACTGGTAATTGAAGACGAAGAACTGGCCGTCCGCAAACTAACCAAACTGTTGCAGGACGTCGACAACTCCATTCGCATTGTGGGAACAGCCGCCAGCGTGCGGGCATCGGTCAACTGGCTGCAAACCAACGCAACGCCTGACCTGATTCTGATGGATATTGAACTGGCCGACGGGCAAAGTTTCGAGATTTTTGAGCAAACCGCCGTGGAGTCGCCGGTCATTTTCACGACCTCCTACGACGAATATGCCCTGCGAGCGTTCAAGGTTAACAGCATCGATTATTTGCTGAAACCGATCAAGCGACACGAGTTGGAGGCCAGTTTGGAAAAACACCGAAAACTGCGGAATCCCGCCGAACCCGAAACCGGCGGCCGCATGGCCATCGACGCCCTGGTGCAGCAACTCCGGCAGCAAATTCAGCCCACCGAATACCGGAAGCGGTTTCTGGTCAAGCACCTGTCGCAGTGGATGCCCGTGGAGGTGGCCGATATTGCCTATTTTTACTCTGAAGAGGGTGTTAGCCTGTTCCGAACGCGTTCCAACCAGAAGTTTTCGGTCGATTACACACTCGACGAACTGGAAGCTATGCTCGATCCGGTTCATTTTTTCCGGGCCAACCGCCAGTTTATCGTCGACATCAATAGCGTTCAGCAAATTCACCCCTATTTCAACAACAAACTGAAACTCTCGCTCAAACCGGCACCGGAAGAAGAAGTACTGGTCAGCCGCGAACGCGCGACCGAGTTCAAGAAATGGATGGGAAAATAACCGCCGGAGCTATATAAGTCGCCGGGGAAGCTCAATCAGCGGATTGGGCGTTTCTTCCAGCAATTGTTTGACCCGCGCCAGATCGGTCCGCAACAGCCGCTGCAACTGGTGGATCAGCAACGGGGCCATCAAGCGTTGCCACCCTTTCAGTTCCAGGCTCATCTCGTAGGTGAAGAGCGTGTCTTTGGCGACCCGCTCAAAGAGTCGCTGTTCCCAGAGTTGAACCGGGCTGTCGACACTTTCGTGCGCAATCCGGCGATTTGGCGCAGCCGCCGTTACCTCGGCCCAGATGGTCATTTCCTGATCGAACAGTCGTACGGTTTGCTGAAGTTTCATGCCCGACCGGGCCAGTCCGGGCCGATCCTGCGTTAAAGCCCTAAGATTGGTGCGCCAGAGCACATCGTATTCGTAACACCCCAACAACCCATAGACTTCCGTCAACGGCAATCGAATCAATTCGGCATGGCGAACGGTAATCATGAAAGGTGTTTAGGTCGTAGCCGTGATTCTTCAAGCTGGTTTTGTTCGGCGATGAACCGTTCCGCTTCCGACAGGGTTTCAAACAACCGGGTGGGAATCATGGGACTGTGTTTTTCAAACAAGGCTTCGGACGAAAGCTTTGAAAATAAATCCGGCGACAGAATGCTGATGTTGAAGCGAACCCCGGCTTCGTAAGCGCTTGGAAAGTATTCGTTTACGATCCAGTCAACGCTTCCGGCCCAGGCCACATCGAACTCCTTCGTATCGTGCACATGAAACCGGCACCCCCGGGCCTGGCCCACGGTCCGCTGCCAATCCAGCATTGTAAGGGTGGCCTGCATCAACTCTTCATCGGTGCAGAAGCCAATCCACTTCATCAACAAATAATTAGCCGTGGGTTCATCGCTCAAGATTGCGTAGACATCCCCGGCTTGGTTGATCACTCTGGTTATTTCATTCACGGCTGGTTATTGCTTTGCTATCGCTTCCTGATCCGGTCAATGCCATTTACTGCGCACCACGACTAATTCCTGACTACAAAAATATGTCAAACCCCAATACCGGCCCGGTAGCGATTCAGCGTTTCGGGTGTGACGCCCAAATAACTGGCCACATATTCGGCCGGAATCCGATTGAGCACTTTGGGATGTTCTTCCAGCAACCGCCGGTACCGGTCTTCGGGTGAATCCTTTAACAAGGAAGCCTCCCGTCTTTCCACGCGCATCAACTGATCCTGCACCAACACGGTCGCAAACCGTTGCCAGACCGGATAAGCCCGGCAAAGCTGCATCACATCCTCATACCTCATTTCGAGAATGTGGGTTTCTTCCAGCGTAGCCACATGCACATGCGAAGGCTTCTGTGTGAAAAACCCGACGAACGAACCCAGCAGCGAGTTTTCGAAGAGAAACTCCTTCGAGACTTCCCATCCATCGATTTCGTAAAACAACCGACCACAGCCTTTTTCAATAAAGGCAATGGTCGGGCATCGGTCACCCGCCCGCACATACAGCTCATTGGCAGCTAAAACGCGGTGCTGAATGATTTGCTCAAAAGCGGACTGCTCTTCGCGGGACGGTTTGACGATGCGTTCAATGTTGAACAGGACTCGCTGCATAAGAAACGGTATTGGGCAGTAATTTACCTAAAAAATTACGCTGTGCAAAGCCACCCTCCCGGCTCGTTCTGTAAACATACGCGGACAGTGAACCGCCACTTTACCGAATCAGGGGAAGCGTAATCACAAACTCCGTAGCGGTTTCTTCCACCACCGGCGTCGGTTGCCCCAGCATCTGGTATTTGGCCAGGATGTTCAGCAGGCCTTTCTGGGTCGACTTGACGCGGTCTACCGGTCGGCGTTGCAGGTTATTCCGGATGGTCAACCAATTGTCATCGGTCGTAAAAATCTGAATCTCAAGCGGACGCTCGCTCGATACCACATTGTGTTTAACTGCATTTTCAACCAGGAGTTGAAGCGTCAGCGGGGGAATTTGCCGGTTAAGGTATTCATCAGCAACATTAATGGTCAATTGAATGCCGCGTCCGTAGCGGGTTTGAAGCAAGTGAAAGAAGGAATGAATAAATTGCAATTCACGCCCTAGCGACGTCAACTCGAAATCGTGGGTTTGCAAAATATACCGGTACACGCTCGCCATTTCATCGACAAATTGCTCGGCTTTGGCGGGTTCGTCGGCAATGAGCGACGAAAGCGAGTTGAGCGAATTAAACAGAAAATGCGGGTTCAACTGCGACTGTAAGGCCCGCATCTGCACTTCGGACATCTCCTGCCGGAGTTGCTGCACATGGAGTTCGGCTTCGAGTTGCTTGCGCTCGTGAGTCTCCTGCTGCCGGGCAATTTGCTGCTCCAAAATGGCCGCTTTGATGCCAGCCTGCCGTTGCCGATACCCCAGACCAAGCGAAAAGCAGATCAGTTCCAGCAGAATCCCCACCTGGATGGGCGTCAGCGGAGCCTGCCAGAAATAAACCGACGGGCTGAAGTCACTAACCAGGAAGGTCAATACCATCGACGTAACCGCTCCCACCAGCAGACAGGCCGAACCGATGATAAAATACCGAGCGGCCGTGTCTTTCAGTTGCAGAATCTTCACAATACCATAGATCCCGAAAATTGCCATGTAAACCCGCATGGCCGTGTGGGCCGTATCATAAACGGTCAGGTACCAGTCATTTTGAAGAAAGCAAACCGTAAACTGGAGCGCAACGTACAGCAGAATCAGCCAACGGGTGTACTGAAACCACCGAAACAAACCGGGCAAACGATTTTGCAACCCGAGGAAGGCATCCGCAAACCCAAAGTAAACGTAGTATGCCATCATAGGCATACAAGCTTTTATAAAATACCAGACGCTGCCTCCAATCCCGAGCAGTTCCCGGATTTCACTTACCCGAATGATAAAATAGGTCAGCCAGGCCAGCATATAGAGTGTGTATAAGCCGTAAATCCGCTCCTGGTAGGTCACCCACTGCACCACATTCAGGAGCAGGATGGAAATCACCATCCCGGTGAACATGGGTTGCCATACGTCAAATGTCATAGGGATACGGGGGCTTTTCAATAAAAACCGCCAGGGGCGGCTGCCGGTCAAAGATCACTGCTTTCGGTGAAACATCCGAGCTTATTTCCTTTGAAACGGAATTTTCGGGGGATGAAGCGTTAAGGGTGGTTATTACACAGGGTTAATCAGAGGACATCAGAGGGAATCAGGGTGTTTCTCTGATCAACTCTGATTTCCTCTGATTAACCCTGTGTAATAACCAAAACAAAAGCCCCCAAAACTTCTGTTCCGGGGGCTTGTTTGGAAAAACCGTACCTTACGCGTTCTGCTTCTGCTTGATCAGGTTCAGGGCCGAACCGGCTTTGAACCACTCGATCTGCGTTTCGTTGTAGGTATGATTCACCTGGAATTCCTGCGTGGTGCCGTCGGCGTGATTCAGGCGAACCGTCAATTGGCCGTTCGGCGTGAAGTTCGTCAGGCCCAGGATGTCGATCGTATCGTCTTCGCGGATATCATCGTAATCGTCCGGATCGGCAAAGGTCAGCGCGAGCATCCCCTGCTTTTTCAGGTTTGTTTCGTGAATCCGGGCGAATGATTTCACCAGAATCGCCCGAACGCCCAGGAAGCGCGGTTCCATCGCTGCGTGTTCGCGGGAGGAGCCTTCGCCGTAGTTCTCATCACCAACCACAATCGAGCCAATCCCGGCGGCTTTGTAGGCCCGTTGCGTGGCCGGCACTTCCCCGTACTCGCCCGTCAACTGGTTTTTCACCGAATTGGTTTTCTCGTTGTAGAAGTTGACCGCCCCGATCAGCATGTTGTTGGAGATGTTGTCGAGGTGCCCCCGGTATTTCAACCACGGACCTGCCATCGAAATGTGGTCGGTCGTACACTTGCCTTTCGCCTTGATCAACAGTTTCAGGCCGCTCAGGTCGGTACCTTCCCAGGCAGGGAACGATTCGAGCAGTTGCAGACGATCCGAAGTCGGGCTAACGATCACCTGAACACCACTACCATCTTCGGCGGGTGCCTGATAACCGGCATCCTCCACGGCAAACCCGTTCACCGGCAACTCGATGCCTTCCGGTTCATCCAGCATCACATCCTCACCCGATTCGTTTTTCAGTTTGTCTGTCATCGGGTTGAAGGTCAGGCTACCGGCAATCGCCATCGCCGTCACCAGTTCCGGCGACGCAACGAAAGCGTGCGTGTTCGCCAGCCCGTCGTTCCGCTTGGCAAAGTTCCGGTTGAACGAGGTGATGATCGAGTTTTTGCGGTTCGGATCGTCAATGTGCCGCGCCCACTGCCCGATGCAGGGTCCGCAGGCATTCGCCAGCACGACGCCACCGATTTGCTCGAACGTATCCAGCAAACCGTCGCGCTCGGTCGTGTACCGAACCAATTCCGAACCCGGCGTGACGGTATATTCCGAGTGGGTTTTCAGGTTTTTAGCCAGCGCCTGACGGGCCACTGAAGCCGCCCGGGTCAGGTCTTCGTACGACGAGTTGGTGCAGGAACCAATCAGGCCCACATCCAGTTTCTCGGGCCAGCCGTTTTCTTTCACGGCCTGTGCGAATTTGGATAGCGGCCAGGCCAGGTCCGGCGTATACGGACCGTTGACGTGCGGTTCGAGTTCCGACAGGTTAATTTCAATCAGTTGGTCATAGAACGTAGCCGGATCGGCATACACCTCATCGTCCGAACGCAGGTGTTTCCGAACGGCACTCGCAGCCTCGGCTACATCCGCCCGTTCCGTCGACCGCAGGTAATCGCCCATTTTATCGTCGTAGGCAAAGATCGACGTCGTGGCTCCGATTTCAGCGCCCATGTTACAGATGGTTGCTTTTCCCGTAGCCGACAGACTATCGGCACCATCGCCGAAATATTCCACGATGCAGCCCGTTCCACCTTTGACAGTCAGAATACCGGCCACCCGCAGGATGATATCTTTGGCCGAAGCCCAACCCGACAACTTTCCGGTCAGCTTCACCCCAATCAATTTCGGCATTTTCAACTCCCAGGGCAACCCGGCCATCACGTCGCAGGCATCCGCCCCACCAACGCCGATGGCGATCATCCCCAGCCCACCGGCATTGGGCGTATGCGAATCCGTACCGATCATCAGACCGCCCGGGAACGCGTAGTTTTCGAGCACGACCTGGTGGATGATTCCGGCGCCCGGTTTCCAGAAACCGATGCCGTATTTATCAGAAATTGACGCCAAAAAGTCATAAACCTCCCGGTTCTTATTGTTGGCATTTTCCAGATCCTGCGTGGCACCCACCTCAGCCTGAATCAGGTGATCGCAGTGTACGGTCGACGGCACGGCCACTTTCGGCCGACCGGCCTGCATGAACTGCAAGAGGGCCATCTGAGCCGTTGCATCCTGCATCGCCACGCGATCGGGGGCAAAATCGACATAATCCTTGCCCCGATTGAAGGCCTTCTGGGGAATTCCAGCGCTCAGGTGGGCATACAATATTTTCTCCGACAAGGTCAGGGGACGGCCCACAACGTGTCGGGCTGCTTCGACACGTTCGCCAAAACCGTCGTATACGCGCTGAATCATGTCAAAATCAAAAGCCATAGACAGGAGGAATTTAAGCGGTGAATAGTATTATAACCTAAATAGACAACATCATCTCCCGGAAAATGAGTTTCCGGATGAGCGTGTCAAAATTAGATGATTTTCATTCTAAAATAAAACCGGCCCCTATTTTCACGATAATTTAGAAATAGTATTATGAACCGATGGTCGGGGTTTGCCTTCTTCCGTTGGTCAAAATTACTCCACAACCTAATTTCTACTCATCACCGGGTCGGTTGTCTCCTTCGATTGCCGAACATACGTTCGCGCTCCAGATTGGAATAAATTGTACTTCAAAATGCAATAAATGGCCCGAAAACCGTCCCGCCAACCGATTTTTTTGCCTTCCTGGTACGTTCGTCCGTAATAAGAGATTCCTACTTCATAAATCCGAATGCCGGGAATCCGGGCTACGCGGGCCGTCACCTCGGGTTCAAATCCAAAGCGTTTCTCCCGCAATTCAATTCCTTTGATTACCTCGCTGCGAAAGACCTTGAAACAGGTTTCCATGTCGGTCAGGTTCAGATCGGTCAGCATGTTCGAGAGCAGCGTCAGAAAGCGGTTTCCAACCGTGTGCCAAAAATACAGCACGCGGTGTGGCCGTCCGCCCATAAACCGCGACCCGTACACGACATCGGCCCGGCCCGCCAGCAGGGGTTGCAGCAAATGGCCGTATTCGTCGGGGTCGTATTCCAGGTCAGCGTCCTGAATAAGCAGGTACTCTCCGCTAGCCGTCCGTATGCCCGTATGCAGAGCCGCCCCTTTTCCCTGATTGACCGGATGCCGGATGTAGCGAACCGGTGCATCAGAGTTTGTGTCCATGAACCACTGTACGACCCGCTCGGTTTGATCGACCGAACCATCGTCGACCACCACGACTTCCCGGCTTAAGCCCGAGGGCAAAGTCACCTCGCAAACTCGCTTCAGTACAATCGCAATGGTTTGTTCCTCATTGAACACTGGAACAATGATTGATAAAATCATATAAATGAAGACAAAAAGGCGATCGCTAGTTAAATGCTTTTTGTTAACATTTACGCATAAATGGTTACAAATATTATTCGTTTCGGCGAGCACTCCGAAAGCCATCGGCTATGGTTTTGCCGCGCAGTTCCAGGTCCGGGTAAAAATAGGGCGAACAGGGTTTTTCCTGGTCGAAGCAGCTTTGCAGAATCGGCGCGTGAGCAGGCGTCAACACCAGCAAACCACTTTGGGTGCGGTTTTGGACAAAAACCGCTTTCTCCGTTCCCCGGCTCCGGTAAGTCAGGGGTTGCGGCAACAGCCAGTGCGTCTGCAACGGAAACCGCTCCTGCCCAACGTAGTGATACCCAAAGTAAATCAGCAAAACAGCCAGTAATCCGATCAGGATGGCATGGCTCCAGGGCACCAGGTTCCAGTAGGCAGTTTTCGGAGGTATAAACGGCAACCAGGGCAAAAAAGCCGTCATCCAGATGAATGAATAACCAAACCGGAATTCGGGCGCGGATAAAAACCAGAACAGAAAACCGGCCAGCGCCACCAGCCAGGGAACCAGCCATGGTTGAAACCGTTTGCGCCGATCTGCTTGCCACCAATGGCCCAGGGCCACCAGGGGCGAGAAAGCCGCTAAATACCAGATCGGTTTGTTTAAGGCGTAATACTCTTGGTGCTGCAGCCAGCGCGGCACCCACTGCCAGACCGGCGTTTTAAGCAGTTCAGGATTATAATAAGGTTCGAGTATCCGGAATTTCGCCCAAAAACCCACAAAATCCTTCTCAAATTGGACCCGTTCGTTCGGAATTTCCCAATCGAACGAAAACAGGTCAAGCGCCGGAAACGGGTACACTAGATAGCCGGATAAAATGGTGGTGCGAACCAGCCAGGGCACCACCACCAGCAGTCCCATCACCCCGAGCATTATGCCATGCCGCAGGGTCAGCCGTTGCCAGACGCTCCACCCGATGGGCAGTAAACACAGCCCGAGCGGAATCGTAGCCAGTTTGATGGTCAGGCAAAGACACACCAGCAGAAAAATCAGAACATGCCGGATTGTAAAACCACTCGGAAGATCCAACCAGGCAAAAAAGATCGTAAGTCCGAACAAGGTGGCCCATACATCGGGCGTAGGGGAAAAAACCTGCCGGATCAGGTAAAAAAACAGCAACATTAGCATGACAAGCGCCAGAAACCGGTAGGGCTTAACCGACCTGATGAGGCTCAGCAGTCGCCAGCAAACGACCAGAAACACGAAACCGTTGAGCGGAAATAGCGTTTGCCCCGCCCAGTCCGTGAAACCAAAAGCCGCCGAGGTGACAAAAAAACTCGGATTGAACGCCAGCCGTCCGTGCAGATTACCCAGGCCCGGAATCACCCGAAACCGCTCGTACCAACGGATCGATGGCAGATGGTACATCCCACTGTCGACGTTGGCGGGTTCTAGTAGCGAATAAAGCAAAACCGTCAGCACCATCAGCCCGAAAACCGGCATTTGTTTTTTCTGGCGAAGAAATCTCCGCAGGTAGGGCCGCACGGTTTTCCTGGCTCCGAACAACAGAAAGGCAGCCCCGGCCAGCCACACCAGCGCCAGCTCGTAATTGGCCGGTCGAAAAATAGAGGTCAGTTGCACGAACATCACCAACTGAACGAGGCCTAGGAGGCTTAGGTCACTACCCCGGGCCGGTTCCGCCGAATCAACCAACCGCCAGCGGCTAAGGAGATTGTTAAGCCCAAGACCGTACGCCAGACAACTGACCGCCAGCACCGCCCAAAGTAGAAGAAGGATCATTTTTTTAGTTAGAAATCGTTACTCAGAAACGAGGGAAAACCGGGTCTTCGGACCGCCGTGCTGCTCGCTTTGAAGCCGGATTTGTACACGCCCGACCGGAACGATTGGCCCCCAAAATTGGTTAAGAAATTGTAAACATCACCCGCCCGGCGATCTTTCCCTCCCCAGGATTTGTAAGTATTACGTCTTTTGCATCTATATTTGGCACGAGACGAGGGGACGATTGTCGGTGCATTTTACTATTCAACCTGAATTCATATGTCAAAAAACCTGGTTATCGTGGAATCACCCGCGAAGGCGAAGACCATTGAAGGATATCTGGGCAAAGATTTCGTGGTGAAATCCAGCTATGGTCACGTCCGGGATTTACCCAAAGATGATATGGCGATTGACATTCCGAATGGCTTTCGCCCGGTTTATGAAGTTTCACCCGATAAGCGTCAGGTAATCAGTGAGTTGAAAAAACTTGCCAAAGAAGCCGAAGAAATCTGGCTGGCGACTGACGACGACCGCGAAGGAGAAGCGATCTCCTGGCACCTGAAGGAAGCCCTGGGGCTGAGAGATGACACCAAACGGATTGTCTTTCACGAAATCACGAAAAAAGCGATTCAGAACGCCATCCAGTCGCCCCGGCAGATCGACATCGACCTGGTCAATGCCCAGCAGGCCCGGCGCGTGCTCGACCGACTGGTGGGTTTTGAGCTGTCGCCGGTTTTGTGGCGAAAAATAAAATCGGGAAGTTCGATGGCGCTGTCGGCGGGACGGGTGCAATCGGTGGCCGTCCGGTTGATTGTGGAGCGTGAACGCGAGATTGACAGCCACAATACGAAATCCAGCTATAAGGTCACAGCCCAGTTCATTGTCGACGGTGGCAAGGTACTGAACGCTGAATTGCCCAAAAATTTTGCGACGTTGGACGAAGCCCGGGCGTTTCTCGACAAATGCCGTGACGCTATCTTTTCCATCAAAAATCTCGAAACCAAACCCGCCAAGAAATCACCGGCTCCGCCCTTTACAACCTCTACGCTCCAGCAGGAAGCCTCGCGCAAGCTGTCTTTTTCGGTTTCCCAAACCATGACACTGGCGCAGAAACTGTACGAAAGTGGGAAGATCTCATACATGCGGACCGACTCGACTAACCTCTCACAGGAAGCCATCGACAAGGCGAAACAAACGATAACGAGCGATTTTGGCGAGAGATACGTGCATACCCGCCAGTACAAAACCAAGTCGGAGTCGGCCCAGGAAGCTCACGAAGCGATTCGGCCCACCGACTTTTCGGTGAAAAATGCGGGCGGTGAGCGCAACGAACAACGGTTGTACGACCTGATCTGGAAACGGGCCATTGCCTCCCAGATGGCTGATGCCCAACTCGAACGGACGACGGCCACGATTGGCATTTCGACTACGCCGGAAGAACTGATTGCCCAGGGCGAAGTCATCAAATTCGACGGTTTTCTGAAGGTATACATGGAATCGACCGACGACGAAGACGAGGAGAGCAAAGGCATGTTGCCCCCGCTAACCATCGGCCAGGTGCTGAACCTCGACCAGATGAAAGCCACCCAGCGGTTTACGCGCCCTGCCCCGCGCTACACGGAAGCCAGTCTGGTGAAAAAACTGGAAGAAATGGGCATCGGTCGCCCGTCGACCTACGCGCCCACCATCTCGACCATCATCAAACGACAGTACGTGGTGAAGGAAGATCGGCCCGGCAAGGAACGTGAATTCAAGGAATTGACGCTGAAACAGGGTCAGATTCAGGAAAAAACCGGCAAGGAAAACTACGGTTCAGAAAAGGCCAAGCTGTTTCCGACCAACATGGGCTTGGTGGTCAACGACTTTCTGGTTGAATATTTCGAGAATATTGTCGACTACAAGTTTACGGCTACCGTCGAGAAGGAGTTTGATGAAATTGCCAGCGGCAAAATCGGCTGGCAGGAAATGATCAAGAACTTCTACGGCGGTTTCCACCAGACCGTCGAAACCGTGCAGGGGGCTGCGCTGACGGGTTCCAAACCGGGTAGCCGCGAACTGGGCATCGATCCGCGTTCGGGCAAAAAAGTATCCGCCCGTTTGGGTAAATACGGTGCTTACGTGCAGATTGGCGAAGCCACGGATGAGGACAAGCCGCAGTTTGCCAACCTGAAAAAAGACCAGTTGATCGAAAGCATCACGCTGGACGAAGCCCTCGACCTGTTCACCCTTCCACGCGAAGTCGGTTTCTTTGAAGACAAACCGATGGTGATCGGGATCGGCAAGTTCGGGCCGTACGTCAAACACGATGACAAGTATGTTTCGCTGACGAAAGAAGACGATCCGTACACGGTTTCGGCCGAACGCGCCATCGAATTGATTCAGCAGAAGCGGGCCGAAAACATCAGTGAATCCATCGGCGAATTCGAAGGTAAACTCATTACTACGGGCAAAGGTCGCTACGGGCCTTACATCAAGTTTGACGATAAATACATCTCCCTGCCCCGGGGTGAGTCGCCCGCCGGTCTGACGCTGGATCGTGCCATCGAACTGATCCTGCAAAAGCGGGAGGCTGAAAGCAATAAGTACATCAAAGAGTTTCCCGAAAACCCGTCGGTGAAAGTGGTGAACGGGATGTATGGGCCGTACATTGCCGTGGGCAAGCGGAATGTCAAGATCCCGAAAGATACCGACCCCGCTTCGTTGACGCTGGAAGACTGCCTGAAACTGGCGGGCGATACCGGCGTTGAAGAAAAACCGAAAAAAGCCACGAAAGCCCCGGCCGCCCGCTCGACAACGGCTAAAAAAACTGCCGTCAAGAAGAAATAGTGTACCCCGGACTGTTAGTCCGGGGATTTTTCAATCTAAGAGAGTCTCTAAGTATTACTAAAAAATCCCCGTACTACCAGTACGGGGTACACCGCTATGCCATTTCGTCGTAAAATCGTCGTTCTTTCCGGGGCCGGCATCAGTGCCGAAAGTGGGCTGCGGACGTTCCGCGACTCCAACGGGCTGTGGGAAAACTACCGTGTGGAAGACGTGGCAACCCCGGAAGCCTGGGCTCGGAATCCGGATCTGGTCCTGGAATTTTACAACCAGCGACGCAAGCAGGCCCTCGACGCGCAACCCAATGCCGGGCATCGGGCCCTGAAACGGCTGGAGGAATTTTTCGATGTGACGATCATCACGCAAAACGTCGACAACCTGCACGAAAAAGCCGGTTCGTCGAACGTCATTCACCTGCACGGCGAGTTGTTCAAATCGCGCAGCACGCGCGATGAAACCCTGGTGTACGACGTAGAAGGTTGGGAACTGAAGCGCGGGGATCGCTGCGAGAAAGGCTCACAGTTGCGCCCGCACATCGTCTGGTTCGGGGAAGCCGTGCCGTTGATGGAAACCGCCGTCGAGATCGTTCACGAAGCCGATATTCTGATCATTGTCGGAACGTCGATGGTTGTGTATCCGGCGGCCGGACTGATCGATTTCGCCCGACCCGGCGTTTCGATTTACGTCGTTGACCCCAATGTACCGGACATTCGTCCGCGCAAAAGCCTGACGTTCATCCCCGAACCCGCCACGACGGGCTTGTCGCGGCTGGCCGAACAGTTGATTTCCACTAATGCAACGGACGGGGTTTGATCATGCCGCCCTTTACATCGGCGATGCTGTGTTCAATCAGGAACGCTTTTTCATCCACTTCGCTGATTTTATCTTTTAGTCTTGTGATTTCCAGCCTGGTAACAACGGCGTACAGAATGTTCAGGTCATTTTGGCGCAAACCGCGTTTGCCAAATCCTTTTTCGCCTTTTAGCACGGTAACGCCCCGGGCCAGTTCTTCGGTAATCATCTGACGAATCTCTTCGTGCCGGTCCGAAACAATCATGACCGCAATGTACTCCTCGATCCCGTGGATAATAAAATCGACGGTTTTGGAAGCTGAAAGATAGGTCAGCATGGCGTAGAGGGCGGTTTCAACGTTAATTAACAAAGCCGCCGATCCAAAAATCAGGACGTTGATGACCATAATGACATCCCCCACCGACAGAAAAGAACGGCGGGTGACATAAATGGCCAGAACCTCGGTTCCGTCGAGCACCCCGCCCCCGCGCATGGCCAGCCCAATACCGCCACCCAGGAAGAAGCCGCCGAATACGGCAATCAGCAGCTTGTCGGTGGTTACCATTGGATAGGGAATAACGGCCAGGCAAAGCGCCAGAAAACCAATGCCAAAGGCGGTTTTAAGCGCAAACGTCCAGGAAACCTGCCGGAATCCCATCCAGATGAACGGAATATTGACGACTACGACCAGAATGGCGAGGTCGACGCCGGTTTTTAATTGTAGCAGGAGGGAAATCCCAATCACACCCCCATCCAGAAACCCGTTGGGCAACAAAAAGCCTTTCAGTCCCATGCCGGCGCAAAGTACGCCCAGTATGATTAATACAATTTCCTTAAGTTCGCGGTATAGCGCCAGATTTTTTGCGCGCTGGATGCGTTTCGCTACCATAACAGTCTGATACGATTTGGGGATAAATTCCTGTATGACAAATAGTTAAAACAACCAACTCACCCGCTCATTCTACCAGGGCGCAGCAAGTAGTAGTTATCCGTTGGGAAGTAGCCCTTTCGGTGATGGTGAACCCCATCCTGTGAAACGGCCTGACTTTGGGGAGGAATCGATCAGGGGGCGTTAATGGCAATCTGGTTTCCGAACAGCCGCCGGAACCAGGCAAAGAAAAAGTACGATACCGGTTTTGGCAGAATCAGTGAAGCCTTGTTGAAGCGCAGCCGAACCGCCGAAAACAGGGCACCCACCATCGTTGGGATCTTTTGTGAAGCCGTAGAAGCGGCAAACACCAGGTGGAAAGAGGCATGAGGAATGTCGGTTACCGGATCATTAACCGCCCGTTTCGGAGTCTTCCCGATTGTCGAAATGCTCTGGCGGTCTTCCGATTTGACGCAGGTCGACGAACCGCCCCAAAAGGCAAGTGCCCACCCCATCAGGAGTAGGCCCATCAGCGGTATTAGTGATCGGCAAAACTTCATCAATGCGTCTTTTGTAATGAATTATAGGTAGGCCTACAATGCGGTTTTTACAAGTATAGGACTTTTTTACGTAAAAAACCAGCCCGGTTTTGGATTTGGCTCCTGAATTGCGGCATTCCGAGTCCCAAAAACCGCTACCTTTGCGCTTTCATTCAATCGACGCATGCAACTCCTCGACGGAAAACTCCTCTCCCAACAAATTAAGCAGGAACTGGCGGCCGAAGTCGCCGAGATTAGATCCCGAAACGGCAAAATTCCGCATCTGGTGGCTATTCTGGTCGGCACGGCGGGCCGCAGCGAAACCTACGTAGCCAGCAAAATGAAAAGCTGCGAAGAAATCGGCATGACATCCACGCTCATCCGGTTCGACGATTCGGTGACGGAAGACGAATTGATCGCCAAGGTGCAGGAAGTAAACAACAATCCGGACATGGACGGTCTGATTGTGCAGTTACCGCTGCCCGCCCATATTTCAGCCGACAAGGTCATGGAAACCATTTCGCCCGCCAAGGATGTCGACGGTTTTCACCCCATTAATATCGGCCGGATGGCGAAAGGCTTACCTGCTTACGTCTCCGCCACTCCGCAGGGCATTCTGGAAATGCTCAAACGCTACGGAATCGAAACTGCCGGGAAACATTGCGTCGTGGTCGGTCGGAGCCAGATTGTGGGCCTGCCGATGAGCATTCTGATGCAGCGCAACACCTACCCCGGTAACTGTACGGTGACGCTGACACACAGCCGGACGCAGAACCTGCCCGAAATCTGCCGTTCGGCGGATATTCTGATCGCGGCCTTGGGACGGCCTGAATTCATTACCGCCGAGATGGTGAAGGAAGGGGCGGTTGTGATTGATGTGGGCCTGGAACGGGTGCCCGATGCGTCCAAGAAAAGCGGTTTTGCGCTGAAAGGCGACGTGAAGTTTGACGAAGTAGCCCCGAAAACCAGCTTCATTACACCGGTGCCCGGTGGGGTAGGTCTGATGACGATTTGCTCCCTAATGCAAAATACGTTGAAAGCGGCCCGGAAGGAAGTGTACCAATAAGGCCCGTCAGCCATCCATTTTCGAATAGCCGGAGCCGCGCTCCGATTGTTCCCGATCAAATTCCAATCCCGATCACCAGCGGCTGCACGAGCCACTGGCCGGACTGAAAGTTATAAATCGTTCGGACTCCGGCTTCAAACGGCGTCCGCAGCCGCAGCACATTGAAAACAAACGACAGATCAAGCCCACTGGTTGCGTATTGGTCGTTAATCGTTCGCAGTTGACCATTCACCCGAATCCGGCTTTCGCCTTGGGCAACATCGTAAAAACCGGCCGCCTTTACCCGCTGTACGTACAGCCATCGGCCGAGCGCCCAGTGTGGATTCAGGAGCGGCAGACGGTATTCCGCGCTGGCAACGCCCAACTGATCGTAACTGACATACGATTGTCCCCGCGGATAAAAAACCGAGGCCGCAAACCGGTAGGTGCCCTGCATTTGCTGCTGGTAACCGGCCCGCAACCGCAGCGCGTGGTGTTTGCCCAGTCCGGGCAGAAACAAACTACCCTGAAGGCCCCAGACTTCGCCCTGCAAACGCCCCCCAAACGGCGTCGTCCGCCAGACAGCCGAAACCGTTTGCCCCCAGCGCGGCCACACATCCCGTTTGCTTTGCTTCAGGGTTCGGGAATACGAAAGGCCGTAGGACATACTGTTGAGCGTTCGTCCAAAGCCGACTTCGGTGATTGGCCGAAGCGGCAAATCATACCCATTTACCTGCAAAAAACCGTAGTAAGCCGACAGCAGGGCGCTTTGTACGTATTTCGAGGTGGTAAGCTGCAACGGAATCCGAACACCGGCCGTCAACTGGTTGTAGTTCCAGGAATCGGTGCGCAGCGAATCGAGCGGAGCAAACCGGTCGACATACACCGAAGTGGATCGGCGACCGTGCTGAAAACCGACATCCAGAATTGGAAACAAGCCCTGGTAACTTAGGTTACCGTAATAATTGACGGTGCGTTCGGTCTGGTCGTAGCCGATACCCAGGTCAATTTGCGTCGTGCTCAGCAAATCCTGCGACCGGATGCCGAGTGTTCCGCCCTGCCCGTCCGAATTTACGACGGGCCCCCAGCTATAAATATTAAACGCATGGGCCAAACGACGAAACCGGCTTTTGGGATAGTCCGGCGCGGTCGGCAGCGAATCGGTCAGGGCCGTCCGAATGGTGGCACTGCCAGGTTCCTGATCGATGAGCGGCCCAAAATACCGAACCGACGCATCCCGAACCGGCCCAACGGGTGTCCAGTTCGCCGGATCGAGTGGTATTTCGGCGATTCGATGCCCACTCGACCGAAAATCATGGAAACTCAGCCGGGTTCCATCCGGCGACACAGCCGCGTGGTAAGCCCCCAGTGGCCGGGAAGTTACCTGATAGTGCTGCCCCGCTTGTGTATCAAAAGCGTATAGATTGTCGATGCCGGATTGGGGGGAATTGTAGAATACATACTGTTTCCAGGCGAAGGGGTGGCTGATGTTCTGGTTGGAAACCGGGAAAAGATCCCGGCTGACACCCACTTCAGTATCAATCAACTGAAGGGTTTTCCCTCCTTTTTTACGGACCACGGTCACAAGAGTACGATTGTCATCCTGCCAGCGGGGATGAACATAAAAATCATTTTCGGGATTGTCCAGCACGCGCAGCTCCCGACCCGTGGCGGCATTGAGCACAACCAGCCGGGTTTGGTAGGAGTCATCGTTCCGGACGGCTACTACCTTCGAGCCATCCGGTGAAAGAGCCGCCACGGCGTACCGGCTCTGGCTGGAGAGCCGGGTCAATTTCCGGGTTTTCAGAGCAAAAATCTTGATTTCGGACCAGATTTTCTGCCCAAACCGTACATCGTACCGAAATTCCGTCCAGCTAATTTTCCCGGCCGCCACCGAAAGCATTTCGGGGTTATTGTAAAGTCCGGGTACAAAAACCGTCGTTTCTTTGCCGTTTCGATCCAGCCGGACAAACTGCACAATGTCTCCCAAACCGGTTTTTACCGCAATGACCTCCTGATCGGAAACATACTGTGGATATTGGTAATTGGTAAAAACCTGCTCCGATGCACTGACCGGGTAGGTTACCACTTCCGTCAATTGCAAACCTTCCTGTTCTTTTTTCCAAATTTCCCAAATATCCTCCATCGAACGCCGGTACAATTCCTCAATCCGGTAGTTGGTGGTTCGTTTAACACTGTTGGAGAACGAAAAAGGGTAAAGCGGAAACCGATAATAGCGATTTAGAACCTGACTCCAGGCGTCCGCTCCATAGGTTCGTTTTAAATAGGTTGACAGGAAGTAGCCCAGGACGTAATGATTGGGGACATTGTCACGGTACGAACCGGCCACCGCTTTGGGGTAGCTAAAACGCCGACCAGCGAGCAGATTAGCCCGCATGCCCAGGTCAAAATTGGGAATTCGGCCCCGCCCCCCGAACGTCAGCGCCGACTCGGTGCCAACGGCATCGCCCTCCCAAAACCAGTCCGGAACACCCAGCGTCAAGGCCGAAAGAGCGGTATTGCCAAACAACGTATACGCGGCTCCCGACAAACCTTGCAAGGCTTTATCGTACTGTACGACATGACGAAATTCGTGGACGGCCAGCAAATCCAGCCATTCGAGTGTTCCGGCCAGAAACGGATCCTGAGGAGGAGCCGCAAAAAACTCCGACCGTCGGGGCATCAGGGTCACAAAGCCATTGCTAATCATCGTCTGGTTCTGCAACACCACCGACAACCGTCGGGGCTGCTTTTTCAGCGACGCGCTCACGGGTTCATAGACCTGTTCCAACCGTCGGGCCGTCTTTCGGGCGGGCTGATCGAAGCCCGTTGGATAGATAATCCGGAAGTGGGGAGTCTGCAATTGATACCAGTGTAAACCGGGCGGATTTTGATCTAAAACCGGGAGTGACTGAGCCGAAGCCCATCCGGAAGCAAGCCCGAAAAGGAGCAACCAACAACGCATAAGCAGGTAAATACAAGCAAAAAATAGGGTTTTGCTAAGGTATGAAAAAGCGCGAAACGATCCATTTTACCTTACAATATAGTCGGGCAAGTTGGCATTAAACCGGAAAACCGCTACCTTCATTCGCTCAATGCCGTTCTCTGATCTAATACCTAGTTAATTTGATATGTTGCCTAACCGACCGTTCACGATCTTAGTTGCTGAAGACGACGAGGAAGATCGCCTGTTGCTGGATGAAGCCTTTATGCAAAACGGACTGTTCGATTGCGGTCGATTTGTGGAAGATGGTGAACAGGTGATGGAATATTTACTGAATTGCCTTGGTGCAGATGCTGTGCATCCTCTGCCTTCACTCATCATCATGGACATTAACATGCCGCTCCGCAACGGCCTGGAGACTTTGCATGCAATTCGGGCCAACCGACACTTAAAAAATATTCCGGTTTTGATCTTGACGTCGTCCCGACAGGAAGTCGAAAAAGCGTACCGAATGGGGGCCAATTCCTATCTGGTAAAACCCATCCAGTTTACGGAACTGATTCGGATGATTGGCGAAGTCGCAACGTATTGGCGCGATACGGTCAATCTGCCTTATAACGAATGAAATAGGTATCCAACCCGGTTATTTCACCATGTGATACAGCACCGACGCCTTGAACCGCATTTCCCTGAACAACTTATTTCCCAGTAATCCTTTTCCAGTATAGTACCGGTGAACAATGTTTTTGCTGTTGCCCTGAAAATGAAGGGTATGCAAAATAATTTCCTGTTTCAAAATGACGTTGTAGGCGATCGGGCGACCCTGTTTCATCACAATCTTTTTACGGCCCAATCCAAACTCGTATTCATCGAGGTTAAAGTTTGTTGCCATACAGATGTTATGGTCGAAGGCCCCCCCATTGACCGATTCCGATAAATTCCGAATGCGACCGGTTTCTTCTTCGTAAAAGACGTATAAAGCCGTCATATCGGAAATACCCGCCCGATCGTTTTTGATGATCTTTTCGGCTCGAATTTGGTCCATAAATGCCATCAGCCGTGGCTCCGTGTACAGATCAATCGCCAAGTCGCAAAACCGGTTGATTCCCTCCCACGTCCAGTACGACGAATGTCCCGATGACGACCTAACCCACTGATAGTCAACACCAACATTAAAGGCCGCAATATAATTTTGCAAACCGGCTTCCCGGACATACGTCGAAAGGTTGGCATAAATCATCACATCCGAATCAGCCACAAATACTTCTGTGTACCCCTCACGTCGCATCAATTCTTTGACCAAATACCAGCGGACAAAACAGAATAACTCGTAGTCGTAACTGTTGGGGGAATTATGAATATAAACCTGCTTGAACCGGTCGGCATCTGAGCTTCTATAATCAGCGATCAGGTGATGTTTAATGAACGGAAACCGGTTATTTTCTTCATCACCCAACAGGTGAATCGGGCTGTCGGGATTGGAATAGGCCGCCTGTCGAAGCGTAAACTCCAGGTAATAACTATAACGCTGATGAACGAAAACAATCGGAATCCCAGAACGTCTGCTCGCTTTATTCGTTGAGTTTTCGGTAACTTGAGTACTCTTAAAAATGGATTCAGGCTCAGTGTGTGACATCTCGATCATGACAATCGGTTGAGTAGTATTAACCAGGAACTTGGTGCGGTCAACGAAATTGACCCTAAAAGTATTAAAAACGTTTAAAGGTATTTCAAAATTAATTGAATTATGCGCATTACTTGTTCCGAATAAGGTGGATAAATGTATTTTAAAGTATCAATCTGCCGTCTGACAATTCCCCGGGCATTGGAAAATTCCTGAAAACCATAGCAGCCATTGGCTTTACCAATTCCGCTCTGGTTGACACCCCCAACCGGCAGTTCGGTATGCGCAAAATGTGCCATCATGTCATTGATGACCGTGTTCCCGGCCGTCGTCCGATCCAGCCAGAATTGAATGGCGGATTCTTTCCGGCTATGGATCCACTTTCCCCACGCCACCCGGCGGGCCGCAGTTTCCAGGTCGGCGGTTTCATCGATCAAAAAGTGCCTTGGTCAACCCGTCCTGGTTGCCTGATAAATGAGTGCGGATTCTTTTCAGTTTATCAATCCGCTCCATAGCCGTTGTCCCCGCGATAAGCCGGGCCTGACGGCGTTGCCTTTCAAACAATTCCCGAAATTCTACGGCTCCGGAGGAGTTAGGGGTCGGCAAATTCATTGCATGATTTCATTTTCATGAAAAAACAAGTAATAATACAGAAATACTAATATTTTTGTCAAAACAGGACTCTATGAGTATTGTCAGTAACAACATCAAATACCTGCGCCGACTGAACGGGCTTACCCAGGAACAGTTTGCCCGCCGGATCGGCATCAAACGATCGCTACTCGGTGCTTACGAAGAAGCCCGCGCCAACCCGAATCTGGACAATTTGATGTCCATTGCCCGAGCCTTCAATACGACGGTGGATAATCTGCTGAAGAGCGATTTGCGAAAAATCCGGGAAACGCCCGAACTTTCGCTGCCGCTCGACCGCCCTCACAATGCGTCTGCGTTTCCGGCTTCTCCCCTGCCGAAAGATATTTCGGACGCCGAACCCATTCCGAATGCGCCCAAGGCGCTGTCGAGCGTCCTCGAAAAATACTACCAACAACCGATCACACAGTCACCGGCGGTCTTTCAAAAACCGGTCGATCCGCAACCGCAGATCAAGTGGGTTGCGCAACGAATTGTGCCCCGGCCTGTTTCCCGTCGAGAAGGCTTTTCTCCGTTTTCACTACCCGCCAGTCCGCCGACGCCCGCGCCCCTTTCGTTCAACAATACGTATGAAAACACCCGCGCGTCGGCCCACCCGGTAGTGGAACGCCGTCCGCCCAATCCGCCGGAATCACTCAACAGCGTTCAATGGGTGCGAAAACGGCAGTTTACCGATTACCTCCAACGGTACCAGGACACGGACTTTTTGAACCGGCTGACGGTTTTTCAGCTACCACTGCTCCCCCCCGACCACTACCGGGCTTTCGACGCGGGCGAGGAGTTTGTTTATCCGGGCGCTTTACTGATCGGGAAGTTTATTCGAAACTGGTACGACATTGCCGATAACAAATTGTACGTACTACTGATTCAGAACCAGGGAATTGTTTGCCGGCGTATTTTTAATCAGGTTAAACTGAAGGGAACCTTGCTTTTGTCCGCCGATCACGCGTCGATCAGCCACCGGGAAGTTCCGATCCGGGAGGTGCTGGAGGTCTGGGAAATTGCTGCCTTCATCAGTCAGCAGATGCCCGAAGTGCCGCCCTCGCTCGATGGCATCCGGACGTTGGTTGAAGATTTACGGTACGAACTGGATCGTATTCAGAACAAATAATAATTATCTTAACAGCCGTAAATTTTTGCGAACCACCCACACTATTTTGGTAACATTGTGTTACCTACAGAACCTTGAATACTTTAACCAATAACCCGCCGACGGTCATGAAACGACCGGTTCGCCCGGTCCTTTTCTGGTTTTCGGGCATCGTATGCAGTTTTGTTATTCTGTTTTTCAGCTATTATGTAACCGTCTATTCCGTCAACTTCCCCTTTCAGGACGACAACAGTCTTCTTCTTGCCCTTTTTGAGTTGAAGAAAAACCTGGGCTGGCGGCATGATCTGCACACCTTTTTCCGGGCCGAAAACGATCACCGGATTTTTTTGCCCCGCCTGGTCGGCTACCTGGATTATACCTTGAACGGTTATTTGAATTTCAAAACGTATATCCTGATTGGCGTTGTCAACCTGGTTCTGATTACAGGGTTTGTGTACCGCCTTTTTCGGCAGACCAACCTCCCGTTTTATTATTTTCTACCCATTCCGCTGTTTATTTTTCAACCGCAATACCACGAAGTCACTATCTGGGCTTTAACGGGGTTGCAGCATCTTTCCCTGCTGTTGATGCTGTGTTTCTGCTTAACCTTGCTTCAAAAACCGTCCTCTGCATTCCGGTTTGGCGTGGCGCTGTTGCTGGCCGGACTGGCGACGTTTACCCACGGCAATGGTATTCTGGTTTTTGCAACCGGCGGCTTTCTGCTGCTGGTCGATCGGCACTACAAATCATTGGGAATCTGGATTGCCGCCATGCTGATCGCACTGGCCTGCTATCTATATGGATACAGGCCGGGCAGTGGTGTTGAACGTACCCTCAACTTCCTGACAATTCCCGGCACGTTTCTGGCCAAAATTGGGGCAATTTTTTCCGCCTGGCCAGCGGTTGCTATTCCGGGTTCCGTACTGTGGGGTTCGCTGATTGCGGTGCTGGTAATTCCGGTGATGGTCGGGCGAGTTTGGCTCTCTTTTCAACCTCGCAAAGCCCAGCCAGCCGTTTCAAACCAGCTCCTGGCTTATTTCTGCTTTATATTCCTGACAATCAGTCTCATTACGATATTTCGCTCCAGCGACCAGATTGAAATGGAAAATCGATTCAAGATCTACGCGGCTTTCAGTGCGGTCTTTTTTTACCTGTTCCTGCTCAACCAGTTTCCCGGTTTCCGAAAGGCGGTAATTCTGTTCAATACGGTTTTTGCAAGCCTGTTTGCCATTCAGTCCTATTATCAGTATACCCCGGAAGTAGCCAGTAAATACAGTCGTCTGATGGCTGATACCTACAACTGGCCAGCCCATCAGACGGAATTGTGTAACACCAGTTCCATCGAAAGCAGCCTGAATTTTCTGGTTCCGGCCTACCAGCAAGGCTATTGGAAAGTCGAAAATGCCTTTGGCGGATTCAACCAACAGCTACAGGCGGCTCTCCTGTCCAGCAACTTCAGACCGTATCCTTTTCTGGTGCAACACTTTTTACAACCAGGCGAAGGAACACCCCAGTTATTCATCGAAATCAATGATTTCCCGCTCTATCGGCAACATCTGCGCGATAATCTCGTGATGGTGTTACACGACGAAAGCCAGCAGTTGACCTATCTGGCCGGTACGTTACCCAAAGTAGCAGGCTGGCGTCGGCTGCTCACAAGCGGCACCTATTTTGGCAAAGGTTTTTCAACAACGATCCCGCTGAAAGCCGTTCGATCAGGCCGATACCGACTGGGCTGTCTGCTTCAGAGTGAAGATAATTCTCCGGAACTGGTAATGACCAGCCAGACGGTTTCGATCCAGCAATAGGGTTAGTGCGGCAGAACCAGTCGGGTCAGTACCTGATGCAACTTTCGGACCGCGCCCTCGTCGCCCAACACGGCCGTCGAGAGATCGAACCACTCCGGCGTGCCCAGGTTCAGGTACCGCCCCGGTTTGCGGGGCGGATTGACCAGCGCTCCTTCGGGATTGTAATCGACGCCGTAGATCGTTTCCATGATCGACCTTACTTCTTTCCAGGGAAGCGTAACCGAATGGGTTTGCTGATTTTGACGGGTGTCCAACCGAACCTCCCGCCGACCGAATGAGGCTCGCAGGCTGGCTTCGGTACGATTTCCGGACGCAATGTCGAGGTATGTGGCTTCAAACGGTTTCTCTTTCCCCGACACTTCGTAAACCGCCTGGATCAATTCCTGACTCAAAAACTGCCACTCGGCGCGGTGCAACGGACTGCCCGCCTGTTTGCCTGCCCCTTTTTTGTCGATCTCTACCTGAAAATAATCCTGATTTTCGGGCAATTCTTCTTCCTTAAACGGTTTGAGCTGGGTTTTCTGAATCAGATTTTCAATCGGTTGCTGCCAAGCTGCCGGCAAATATCCTGACCACTCGTAATCATCGTCGCCCGTGAAGCCTTCGCCCACAATTTCATCTTCTTCGAGTTCTTCCCGGTCGGTATAGGTCATCGTCAGGTCGACGGGCAGCCCTTTTTCGCTCCGGGTCCGCAATGTAATCGTAAAAAAGTGGGCATAGGGCGGTGGTACGACCAAAGCCGTTTGGTAACGAATTTCCACTAGATTAAATATAGACTCAGCCATTCGGTGCATCGAAAAGAAATGACAAAGAAACGGAAAAAGCGCAATTAGGTACCATTACCACCAAATTCCCGAGCAAAACTCCGGCATTATTTACCGTATTGCAGCCTACCGGCCGGTGGGCCACCAAACTCTTCGCAACTTTTTTCCAGCGTCGAAAAAGATTCGCCTTACCGGTTTTCAGGATAGTCAGATTATCGGATATGACCCTCCACAACGCGCTTCTTATCGATCTTGCCGGTTGGTGTTTTGGGAAAGGAAGACATGAAAAATATACTTCTGGGAACCGCATAGGGGCCAATCTCGGCCCGAACCCGATTTTTGATTGCCTGAGCGACCGTTTCGGGCCAGTCGTTTTCGGCTTCAATAAACAAGGCCACCTGCTGGCCCAACCGCTCGTCGGGCAGGCCATAGACGAAAAACCGCTGCGGCCCAGCCAGCAGCTTTGCAATGACTTCCTCGACCCGCTCGGGCTGAATTTTGACGCCCCCCGAATTGATGATGAAATCGGCCCGGCCCAGCAGCCGGAAATGCTGCGAATCAAGAAGCTCGACCACATCATTGGTCTGGACGGTTTCAAAATCGGTCGCAGCCGCCTTGATGTTCAGGCAATGCCGCTCATCAACCCCCAATTCAACGCCGTCCAGCGCCCGGAATACTTCCGAATGTTCCGGACCATTCAGCCGACGGATGGCAATGTGTGAAACCGTCTCGGTCATTCCGTAGGTGCTGAAAACCGGCGATTCAATAATTTGCAGCCGATTTGCTAAACCTCGATCCACAGCAGCCCCGCCCACGAGGATGGCTTTCATCCTGTTCAACACCGGTAGCGACTGCTTCGGCGTGTCGAGCAGGGTCTGCAACTGCAACGGCACAAAAGCCGCAAACTCAAACGCCGGAATATCCGGATTAAGGGTTTGAAACGGATTGGATGCCGGTTCGACCACGGTCAGCGTCAATCCAAGTTCGAGCCCCCGTACCAGCATCATCACCCCGGCAATGTAGCCGACATTCAGGCAAACCAGTGCCCGGTCGCCCGGCTGCAAGCCAAACGTTTGCCCGGTTAATCGGGCACTGGCCGCCATTTGCCGTCGGCTCAGTCGGATCAGTTTGGGAGTTCCGGTCGAACCGGAAGTTTGGAGAGTGAACGTAGCCTGGCCCGAGAGCCAGTCCCGGCAAAATTCAACGGCTTTCGCTTCGTATTCGGTTTGGGGGTCGGGTAAATATCCGGGGCTGATTCGCATACGGTTTCAGAATGAATCGCAAAAATACGCTACTTTTGCCCCGTTTTCGTTGTGCCCAGCAAGTTGTCAGTTCGTGACATTTTATGGGTAACGGAGTTTAAGTTTATGGTATTCAGTATTCGGCATTCGGTTTACGGTTTTTCGTCCCTACCGTACTAACAGCTTGTTCCAGTAACCAAAACCTTAGACCGAATGCCGTAAACCGTACATTCAACCACTTGAACCTATGGCGAATGAATCGTTTGACAATCCGATTTCGTCGGATAAAGTGACCGACAAACCGGGGCTGCTTGAGTATGCACACTCGGTGGGCGGAGCGATCGTCAAGCCGGAAGACAAAGGCAAAATCAAAGGCCGGGCCGTGACGGCCATGCGCGAACAAACCGACCTGCAACTGTCTCAATTGTACCGCCAGATGCAACTCCTGGCTGAGCAGGCCAAAGCCATCCGAAACCGGGTGGAAGTTTCGGAGCGGATTTACGGCGCCCAGATGGGTTTTGAACCTATTGTCGGGCATACTTATTATTTCTATGAAAAGAAAGACGGAACCGATGTACTGTCGCTCGTTGCCCCCAACGAATGGGGCCGTACCAACCCGTTCCAGCGCTGTGTCGCTACGGTCAAAATGATGGCCGACCACACCTGGGACGTAACATACCATGACAGTGACTATTCGGAGGAAGAATAACTTTGGATGCTGGATGTTTCTGGATGCTGGATAGTCAAAGGTCTTGGCATCATTTACCGACCCCGTATCAAACATCCAGTATCCAGAAACATCCAGTATCAACCATCCAGAAACCAACTATTACATCAATGCAAAGCAACTATTCCTGGGAAACCATCAAAGAATACCGCGAGATTCTATTTCAATACTATGAGGGCGTTGCCAAAATCAGCATCAATCGGCCCGAGAAACACAATGCTTTTACGCCATTGACAGTCAAGGAGATGAGCGAAGCAATGGAACTGGCCCGGCAGGATGAGCGCGTCGGTGTTGTTATTCTGACGGGTGAAGGCGGCAAGGCGTTTTGCAGCGGGGGCGATCAGTCGGTGCGCGGTCATGGCGGATATGTGGGCGAAGACAGCGTGCCGCGCCTGAATGTGCTGGATTTGCAGATGCAGATTCGCCGAATTCCCAAACCGGTGGTCGCGATGGTGGCCGGTTGGGCCATCGGGGGCGGTCACGTGCTGCACGTCGTCTGTGACTTGACCATCGCGGCTGAAAACGCCCGGTTCGGCCAAACTGGTCCGAAAGTCGGAAGCTTCGACGGCGGTTTTGGGGCTTCCTACCTGGCCCGGATTGTCGGACAGAAAAAGGCCCGCGAAATCTGGTACCTCTGCGACCAGTACGACGCCCAGGAAGCCCTGCAAATGGGACTGGTCAACAAAGTGGTGCCGCTGGACCAACTGGAAGACACCACCCTGGACTGGTGTCGCAAGATGCTGGAGAAAAGCCCGATTGCCCTCCGGATGCTGAAAGCGGCTTTCAATGCCGAACTCGACGGTCAGGCGGGTATTCAGCAGTTGGCGGGCGATGCCACGCTGCTCTATTACTTGTCGGACGAAGCCAAAGAGGGGAAGAACGCGTTTCTGGAAAAACGCAAGCCCGATTTCAGCAAGTTTCCCAAATTTCCTTAACGTTCCTTATGATTGATCTGAACATTGAATCGCAGTCGAGTGTACCCAAATACCGTCAGATTGTCAATGCGGTGATCCACGGCATCGAGATTGGTAGCCTGAAGAAGGACCAGCAACTGCCGTCGATCAACGAATTGAGCGAGGAGTATTACCTGGCCCGTGATACAGTCGAAAAGGCCTACAACTACCTGAAAAAGGAAGGCATTATTCAGTCGGTCCAGGGAAAAGGCTATTTTATCCGGCGCGAGGGTCCGGGCCAATTGCGGGTTCTGCTGCTGATCAACAAGTTCAGTGCTTACAAAAAAATTATTTATTATTCACTGGTGAATGCGCTGGGGCCCAACGCCGTGGTTGATCTGCGCATTCACCACCACAGTGCCCAGCGGTTTAAGAAACTCCTGGAAGAAAATCTGGGGCAGTATCATTATTACGTAGTTATGCCGCATTTCTACGAAGAAACCAAGCAGGTAAACGTGGTGGAACTCCTGGAACAGATTCCGGCTAACGAATTGATTATTTTGGACCGGGATATTCCGGAATTGAAAGGTTTGCACTCGGCGGTTTACCAGCAGTTCGACCGGGACATTTACGAAGCCCTGGAATCGGGCCTGGATTTACTGGCAAAATACCAGCGGCTGAGCCTGGTGTTCCCAAAAGAGGTTTATTACCCCCGCGAAATCGTGCGTGGTTTTCGCAATTTCTGCGTCCATTACCAGAAAGAATTCGAACTGCTCGACACGCTGACGGGTCGCCAATTGCAATCCGGCACAGCTTACATCGTGTTGGAAGACGGGGATTTGGTCGAACTGGTTCGGCAGGTTAAACAGCGGGGGTTGCAACTTGGCCGCGACATCGGCGTGCTGGCCTTCAACGAAACGCCCCTGAAAGAAGTGCTGGCCGACGGTATTGCCGTCATCTCGACCGATCACGAAAAAATGGGCGAAATGGCCGCCGAGTTGATCCTGGAAAAGCGGCACGCCAAAGTCAAAAACCCATTTCAGTTGATTCGCCGGGCATCTCTGTAAGCCAGGTTTTGCAGCGCGCCCTCTTTCAGCCGGGCCACCCGAATGCCCGAAAACTGGCGGTTCCATTGCACGTATTCGGCCAGCGGTTCGTCCGAAATCACGACCTGCCCGTACTGTGAAGACGCATGGAGTAAGTGAGCACGGGGAACGCCGTTGGCATCGGTTTGCCAGACCACAAAACCGACGTGTTTCATGTCCAGACCCGGCCGCGAAGCCGTCAGCATGATGATATCGCCTTCTTTCAGGCTACACTCGATCTCTTTGATCTGTTTTTTGGGAATCAACCAGAAACTCTGTTGGCTGATAGCCGACTCCACCAGCGCGATTTGCTGGCGGGTTGGCGGATCGGCCAGTTGGGGGTATTTCCAGGTACTTTTGGTCATGTACGAAACCGGCTTCGAGACCTGCATACCACCGATTTTCCGGGTCACGTCCTGCAAGACCCCCTTCTGTTCGTTATCAACCAGCCATTCTGAAAAATAATGAAGCCGACTGGCGAAACCGTCAATCCGACCGTTCCGATACCGGATGCGAGTCAGATTTTTCCGAAAAAGCGGCTCGAATTGCAGCGAATCCCGCTCGTTGGTCAGTTGGTGCCTCGTTAAGGCCAGGGCCAGCGCGGTTTCCAGAAACGTGGTACAGTCGAACACCCGGAAGTTGACCACCAATTGCTCCGTTTCGTTGCCTTCAAGCGTGTGCGCGACGTAAGGACGGCCCAGAAACGACTTGCCGATGCTGACAGCGGTTTCGGCGGGCGAGGCTGCGGGCACCTTTTTCACAAACCGGAACGCCGGTTCGCGTTGGGGCTCCTGGGCAAAGGAAGTAAAAACAGTCAGAAAGGCTACCAGCGAGGTAAACAGTCTCATCATGCAGTCACGGCGGTTAAGAAAAGCAAAACGGTTTTACCCGAAAACTAGCAAAAAATCGACCAAAAACCTATAGGAAACACATTTCCAGTTGGAATCTGCGTTTAAAATAACGTAATTTTTAGTCTCGTCAGGGGTTGGATTCGTTTAAAATCAGAGCGATTAAACGTATATAATTCTTCACAATGACTTTCGGCAATTGCCGTGTGCAGGCAATCATTGATGTTCTGGAACCCAACGGTTTTGGCAAGTTCGATGGCCCGGACCATTTCCATCATGCCATAACCGACGGGATTAAAGGGAAGAAATGCCTGCAACATAGCTTCAATGTCGGCGGGTGTTCGACCGAGCCGGTGTAACACGAAAGCGGTTTCCTGAAGTGACAAAAAAGAAATCAGAAACTGATCGTTGGAAGTAGCCCGTTCGTAAAGTTCACGGGCCAGTTGGTGTTTAGCCGAATCCTGAGGCACCAGGAGGTTGATCAGAACATCGGTATCATAATAAATCATAAATTAACTTCATTCGCCAAATCAGAAAGATTCAATGCCGGATCGACACGCATATTGTTGAATCGTTCAAGCAGCGGTAATGACTTTTTATACAACTCCTTCTGATTAATCGGTTGACTGTTAGTTACTTCTTCAACGGTGATACTGATTTCCTTACCCGCAAAGCTGGCTTTAATCATATCCAGAAAACCGCTGTTTAACGCTTCTACGGGAACTCTGTACGTCACCTGCATAACCAATTGTTTCTTTTTTTACTAAGTTAACATTTTTTCAGATAACCCCGTTCAGCCGGTTTTTCCCAGCCATTGATCGACCGGTTGTTACTTTATCTCCAGCACCAGCACCCCCAATGGTGGCAACTCGACCGGCACCCCGGCCAGAGCTGTGGCTTTCAGCTTTGTTTTTGTCCGAAAAATGTCGGTGAACGAATAGCTTTTTCCGGCATCGAGTTTCAGGGCTTTCCAGGCTTCGGCCGGAATCCGAACCGTGGTCCGGGCGGTTTTCTCTCGGTCGAAATTACAGACAATCAATAACTTCTGTTTGGCCGAATGCCGGAGGTAACTAAACAGCCGGTGTGGGTCGTAGCCCGCACTCTGGCCGTTATTATTGACGTACTGCAAGTCGTAAAAACCGCCCGTCCGGATGGCATCGCTGGTATTGACCAGTTGATTCAGCTGCTGGTAGAATTTCCGTAGATTCTTCTGGTCGTCGGTCAGTTTACCGCCGTCGAACCGGCCGCCGTTGGTCCAGGCCTGGTATTCCGGAATACCCCAGTAATCAAAAATGGTCGTACGGCCGTCTTCGCCCTGAAAGCCCTCGGCCTGCGTCGGGTTGACGCCCACCTCCTGCCCAAAGTAAATCATCAGCGGACCGGTGTGCAACGTAGCCGAGAGCGTCATGGCCGGAACCGCCGTCCACGGATCGCTGGCAAAAAACCGGGAGGCAATGCGCTGTTCGTCGTGGTTTTCCAGAAACCGCAGCATGTGGTTGGCATAATCGCCCGACTCCTGCTGCCACATCCGCGTGATGTCTTCGGCGGTTCCTTTGCCTTCCATCAACCGCCGAACGGCATCGTACAGGCCCACTTTGTCGTACAGGTAATCGAATTTACCGGTAAAAATGTAGTTGCGGTATTGCTGCGGATTGTAGATTTCGGCGATGAAAATGATGCCCGGTTTGGCGGCTTTCACCTGCGGAATGGCCCAACCCCAGAATTCGACCGGCACCATCTCGGCCATGTCGCACCGAAAACCGTCGACGCCCTTGCCCGCCCAATAGAGCAAAATGTCCCGCATCTTGAGCCAGGTAAACGGCACCGGGTCGAAGTTCGGTTGGCGGTTATTCAGGTAATCGACGCCATAGTTCAGTTTGGTCGTTTCAAACCAGTCGTTGATGTCGGGCTGGGCTTTGAACACGTCGTTTCCCGTCGCTTTGGCCGGATTTTCCACGTAGGGCGCGTTGGCCGGTTCAGGCGTAAACACGTTCGGCGGCACCTGAAAGGCCTGTCCGGGCAGGTAATAAAAGTTGTTTTGCGGATCAAAGGCCTTGCCGGTATCATCATCCTCGCCCAAATCCAGCACCCCCGGCGGTTTGGCATCCGAATAATACTGCCGGGCCACGTGGTTCGGAATGAAATCGATGATCACCTTTAGTTCGTTGGCGTGCGAGCGTTTCAGCAAGTCCTCAAACTCCCGCATCCGGTTGTTGACATCCACGGCCAGATCGGGGTTCACATCGTAATAATCCTTGATGGCATACGGCGACCCTGCCCGCCCTTTCACCACCGCCGGATGGTCTTTCCGGATGCCGAACACTGAATAATCAGTCATCAGGGCGTGTTCGATCACGCCGGTATACCAGACGTATGACACGCCGAATTTCTTCAGTTCCTGAAGGGCTATGGCCGTAATGTCGTTGAATTTCCCGACACCGTTTTCATCGCGGCTGCCCCAGGGTTTGTTGGTGGTTTGCTGATTCCCGAACAGCCGGGTGAAAATCTGGTAAATGACAAGTTTGTCGGACTTCGTTTCGTGCGGAGCAGAGGTATCCATGAGTGCCTGTAAGGGTTCCAATGTCCGGTGCCCGGCGGTGGTTAGACCGCCTGCCAGCAGCAAACCGGCGAAGGTTCGTCGGTTTATTAGTGGGGTTTCGGAAGCAGCGGATTTAGTCTTCATGTCCAAGGTACAAATTTATCAATGTCAGCAAAGTCTGTTGAATCGGTTTCGCCAACAAAATTGGAAAGTACTCGTAAAATGTAAACTTTTCCTTTATTTAGGTCTATTTTTAGGTAATATGCTTCCTGCTAACCAGATGAAACGACTGATTTACCCCTTTTCTCTTCTTTTCCTGCTGATCTGGCACCCATCCCTGGCCCAGACGCCCGCCATCCGGCGCATCGACCCGACGAACTGGTGGGTCGGGATGAAAAATCCGAATCTGCAATTGCTGGTGTACGGCCCCAAAGCCGGTTCATTGACCTACTCCATCAATTATCCGGGCGTTAAACTGGTGAAATTCCACCGGGCCGAAAATCCGGATTTTGCCTTTCTCGACCTGACTATTTCCCCTACCGCCAAACCCGGCACCGTGCCGATTGTCGGACAAAGCGGTTCGCAAACCGTTCGGTATGCCTACGAACTAAAAGCCCGCACGACCGGCCCCAAAGCCCAGGGCGTTTCGTCGGCTGATTTCATCTACTTGATCATGCCCGACCGCTTCGCCAACGGCGATCCGTCGAACGATGCGTTTCCGGATTTACTCGATACGAAAGCCGACCGTTCGAGTCCGTACCTCCGGCATGGCGGTGATTTACAAGGGGTTACCAGCCACCTCGATTATTTGCAGGAACTCGGCGTCACGGCCCTTTGGATGACGCCGGTTTTGGCCAACGACGAAGCACTGAAACAGGAAGCCCCTGACCGGATGCAGGCCGGTTACCACGGCTACCATTTTACCGATCATTACCAGATCGACAAGCGGTTTGGCGGCAATGATGCCTACCGGAAACTGGCCGATGCGCTGCACCAGCGCGGCATGAAACTCGTGCAGGATGCCGTCTACAACCACGTCAGCGACGACCACTGGCTGTACAAAAACCAGCCGTTCAAGGACTGGTTCAACCAGTGGCCGACCTACACCAGCAGTTCACACAAAGAACAATCGCTGTACGATCCGTACGCGTCGGAATCCGACCGGAAGCGACTGCTCGACGGCTGGTTTACGCCCTTTTTGCCCGACTTAAACCTTCGCAACCCATTCCTGGCAACCTATCTGACTCAGCATGCCATCTGGTGTACCGAAGCCTTTTTGCTGGACGCCTGGCGCGTCGATACCTACAAATACAACGACCTGAACTTCCTGAACCGCTGCAACCAGGCCCTGATGACGGAGTTTCCGAAAATTCATATTTTCGGGGAAGCCTGGGTCGGGACGCCGGTGGCACAGGCGTTTTTTGTCAAAAACCGGATTGATCAGCCGTTCAAATCGAATCAGCCGGGTGGGTTGGATTTTGTGCTTTACGATGCCACCAACGCGGCCCTGCGCGAGGACTTCGGTTGGGATTCGGGCGTCAACCGGTTTTACCAGGCGCTGACGGCCGACGGTTTGTATGCCGATCCGCAGAAATTGGTAACATTTCTGGAAAACCACGACACCGACCGGTATTTATCCGTCATTGGGGAAAATCTGGCGAAATACAAAATGGGCGTGACCTGGCTCCTGACGACGCGCGGCATTCCATCCTGGTATTACGGCACGGAAGTGTTGATGAAGAACACCAAAAATCCCTCGGATGCCGAAGTACGCCGAGATTTCCCGGGTGGTTTTCCGGGCGACCGTGAGAACAAGTTTACCGCAGCCGGACGCAACGAGAAGGAAAACGATGCCTTCAATTTTGTTAGAAAACTGGCGAATTACCGGAAAAACAACCCGGTTTTGCAGAACGGCAAGGTGATGCAATACGTACCGCAGGACGGATTGTATGTGTATTTTCGGTACGACAATACCAAAACCGTGATGGTTGTCACCAACTCGCTCGACAAGGAAACCACGCTCGAAACCGCCCGGTTTGCCGAACGCATGAGCGGGTTTACGAAAGCCCAAAACGTGCTGACCGACGAAATCCTCAACGGCTTTTCCAACCTGAAAATTCCGGCCAAAACCGCCTGGGTGCTGGAACTGCTTCGGTAAAACCGACCCGTTTTTCGCTGTGATAAGTGCTTTTTTATCGCTTTCTTGCAATGTACAACCTGGCCAATTTTGCACAAAATGCCCGTAAAAGCCTTACTATTTGACCTCGATGGGGTCATTGTCGATACTGCCATCTTTCATTACCAGGCCTGGCGACGCATGGCCAACGCCCTGGGGTTCGACATCACCGAAGAATTCAATGAACAACTGAAAGGTATCAGCCGCACCGAGTCACTCGACCGGATTCTGGACCACGGTGGCCTGTTGCTCTCCGATGAGCGAAAAGCCGAACTGGCGACGCAGAAAAATGAATGGTACCTCGAATTGGTGTCGCAGATGACGCCCGCCAACATTCTTCCTGGTGTTGCGGTTTTCTTTGAACAAGTGAAAGCAGCCGGGCTGAAAACCGCCCTCGGGTCGGTCAGTAAAAACGCGCGGCTGATTCTGGAGCGGATCGGAATGCTGAACGATTTCGACGCGATCATCGACGGCACCAAAATTGTTCGGGGAAAACCGGACCCGGAGGTGTTTCTGAAAGGAGCCGTTGAACTGGGTGCCGAACCGGCCAATTGCGTGGTGTTTGAGGACGCTGTGGCGGGTATCGAAGCAGCCAAACGGGGTGGTATGCGGGCGGTTGGCATCGGCTCACCAGCCGTATTGGCCCAGGCGGATCTGGTTGTGCCGTCGCTGGCGGACCTGACGCTAGCGGAGGTGCTGTCGCTTCCAGGCCTTCACTGATTACCTACAATTATGCAAAAACTCGAAACGGCACAACAGCTTCAGCAACGCATCCGGACGGTTTTGGAAACCGTGGAACGGGAGTTTCGCCCACTGACCGACGAGCAACTGAACTGGAAACCGGACACCCGGCGCTGGAGCATCACCCAATGCCTGCAACACCTGAACCTGGCCGAACGGTTTTATATTCGCAACCTCCAGAAAAAGGTGGATGACCTCGGGCTGATTCAAACCACCCCGCCTGACGAAACGCTAAAAAGCTCGCTGGTGGGTCGGACGTTGCGGTACATCATTGACCCCAATACGAAGATGAAAATCCCGACGGTTTCGTTTCTCAAACCCCGCAACGACCTCGATGCACGGGATGTGATGCGTCAGTTTCTGGAATTGCAACAACTCCTGCACGTGTTGCTCGACAAGGGCGTTTACCTCGACTGGAACCACACGCAGATGATGACGCTGTTCGGAAACTGGCTCAAAATGAACGTCGGCGACGCTTTCCAAATGCTGGTAGCCCATACCGAACGGCACATCAACCAAGCCCTGCGCGTCAAACACGAAGCCGACCGGTTTTTAGCGAAATGAAGCATTTATGGTTTATAGTTCATAGTCTATAGTTCATGGTTTCAGACAAGACAAACTCTTGATTATAATCTACTTATTAAAGTAATTATAAACTCTAAACCATAAAACTGTACCCCGTAACCCTGTCTCACTTTTTAACGTAGCACTAAACCGCCTTCTTTGCACAACCTTCAGATGAAACAGTATTTGAAACACGACCCCTGGCTGATTATTGAAGACAACTTCCACCGCCCTTACAACGAAATTACTGAAAGCGTGATGAGCCTGGGCAACGGCCGAATGGGCCAACGTGGCAACTTTGAAGAAACTTTTACGGGCAAAAGTTTGCAGGGTAATTACGTGGCCGGGGTGTATTATCCCGACAAAACCCGCGTCGGCTGGTGGAAAAACGGCTACCCGGAGTACTTCGCCAAGGTGCTGAACGCGGCCAACTGGATCGGCATTACGATCAACATCGACTACGAAACGCTCGACCTGAACACCTGCGAAGTCCGCGAGTTCCGGCGGGTGCTCAACATGCAGGAAGGCTACCTGGAGCGTTCCTTTATCGCTACGCTGAAAAGCGGCCGGGAACTGGAAGTATACACGAAGCGGTTTTGTTCGATTGTCGACGACGAAGCCGGGGCCATCCGCTACAGCCTGAAACCGCTGAATTTCGACGCCAAAATTACCATCGAACCCTATATCGACGGCTCGATTCGGAACCGGGACTCGAACTATGACGAAACATTCTGGGACGAGGTTCGGAAGGAAACCGGCTACGGCGAGGCTTTTATCGAGTTGCGGACCCGCAAAACCGGTTTCCACGTTTGTACGGGCATGTGTGTGGAAATCGAGCAGGACGGCGGCCGGGTCGATTTTCAGTCGCAACCGATCCGGCAGGAGAAATACGTCGCCAACCGCCTGACGCTCGACTGTCGGCAGGGGCAGGAAACCGTCATTTACAAATACGCCGTCAACCTTTCGTCGCTCAATTACGACACCGACCGGATTGTGGCCGAAACGCGAAAATACCTCCAGCGGATCACGGCCAAAGGCTTCGACCGAATGCTCATTGAGCAGCGGCAGGCCTGGGCCGACAAGTGGAAAGTGAACGACATCACCATTGAGGGCGACGCAGCCGCACAGCAGGGCATCCGGTTTTGTATTTTTCAACTGAACCAGACCTATACCGGTGAAGACGAGCGACTAAACATCGGCCCGAAAGGCTTTACCGGCGAAAAATACGGCGGCTCGACCTACTGGGACACCGAAGCCTATTGCCTGCCGTTTTACCTGGCGACGGCCGATCAGAAAGTGAGCCGAAATCTGCTGTTGTACCGCTACAAACACCTCGAAAAAGCCATCGAAAACGCCAAGAAGTTGGGTTTTAAGGCTGGAGCCGCGCTGTATCCGATGGTGACGATGAACGGCGAGGAATGCCACAACGAGTGGGAAATCACTTTCGAAGAAATCCACCGGAACGGCGCGATTGCCTACGCCATTTACGATTACGTGCGGTACACGGGCGACGAAATGTATCTGGTCGATTACGGTCTGGAAGTACTCATTGCCATCAGTCGGTTCTGGAGCCAGCGCGTCAACTGGTCGGAGGCCAAACAACAGTACGTGATGCTAGGCGTAACGGGGCCAAATGAGTACGAAAACAACGTCAACAACAACTGGTATACCAACTACCTGGCCGCCTGGACGCTGCGTTACACCGTCGAAACCGTCAACCGCGTGAAGGAGCTTAACCTGGCGAAATTCAATGAGTTGTGCGACCGGATTCATTTCCGGGAGGAAAAGGAAATCGCCACGGCGAAACACATCGTAGAGAACATTCACCTCCCCTACGACGAAAACCGGCGGGTGTTTTTGCAGCAGGAATCGTTTCTGGACAAGGAGTTGATGCCGGTTTCCGAGATTCCGAAAGGCCAGCGACCGCTCAACCAGCACTGGTCGTGGGACCGGATTCTGCGGTCGTGCTTCATCAAACAGGCCGACGTGTTGCAGGGGATTTACTTCTTTGAAGATGAGTTCGATCGGGAAACGCTTCAGCGGAACTTCGACTTTTATGAACCGATGACCGTTCACGAGTCGTCGTTGTCGCCCTGCGTGCATTCGGTGCTGGCGTCGTCGCTCGGGCTGACCGAAAAAGCCTACGAAATGTACCTGCGCACGGCCCGGCTGGACCTCGACGACTACAACAACGACACCGAAGACGGCTGCCATATTACTTCGATGGCCGGGAGCTGGCTGGCAGTAGTGAAGGGCTTCGGCGGTTTCCGCATCCGGGATAATCAGGTGGTGTTGAACCCTTACTGCCCCGCAAACTGGCAATCGCTGGCCTTCAAGCTCCGGTTCCGGGGGGCGCTGCTGGAAGTAAAGGTTACACAAACCGATGTGACGGTAGAGAACTTTTCGGACAAAACCGCCGACATTGAGTTATTTGGCGAGTCGTTCGGGCTGGAAGGGAAAAGCCGGAAGTCCGTGCCCCGACCAACGGTTAATGACCTGACTGAAAGCGAGTAAAAAACCAACCGGCTGGTTTGTGGTCAAACCAGCCGGCCATTCGCCCTCGATCACGCTTCCGTTTGCTGAAGCGCCAGGTTATCCAAGGCCCTGAACGACAGGCTTTCCGCCCCTTCGCCAGTGGGTTCAAGCCCCGTGGTCAGCTTAAAATTCGTGATGTAATAGATCAACGGATTGGCTTCGTTGTAGTCAAACTGGAAGTAAACCGGAGTTTCGTTTCGCAACATATCGTAATAGTACTGAAACTCCGAAACCGGTAACCAGATGGCAACCTGCTGATTGAACGACGTAGCCCCACCGTAATAGCCAACCACGGCGGTGGTGAACGAGTTGAACGAGGTGGCAAACGCCAGCGTGACAGTGATCGTCAGGCCGTGGTACTCCGGCGCGGTTTTCAGGATGATCACCCGTTCGTAAAACGTAGAAACCGGCGTACCCGAGCGCCGGATGGCGGTGCTGACTTCGTACTGCGTGATTTGCTTGCGAATCGTTGCCATAAGGATGTGGAGTTTAGAGCATTGACTACGAGCAAGATAGGCAAGATTTCCGCAGCTTTGTTCTGCTTCTGAGCCAAAGGGCTTTCCGAAAACCGCTCCGGCATCCTGTAACTTGATTTCGCTTATTTTCCGGTCATCACTTGTTCAGTGTCATGTGCTCACTTGTTCTTCTGCTCTTTTTTTCCCAGCCAGATGTCCAAGGTTGCCTGAATGGTCGGCGACCAGCCCCGGCGGTAATTGATCACCGAATTGCGTTTATCTTCCCAGGTCTGGTTATCGTTCGTCCAGTAAAAATCGTTCCAATACGACACATTCCGGGTTGTGTTCTGGGCTGAAAAAAGTTTAAACAGATGCTGATAGCCAATGGCACCAGACAGGGAAACGTGGCGCGTCAGGGTGATTTTGCCACCAAATGAAAACTCCGGTGCCACCGTAAATCCACGGATGCGGAGGGAGTCGCTCGAAATCGAGAGGGTTGCTGGTTTGGTCAGTCGCAGAATGGAGTAGTCAACTAGTACCCGTGATGATACAAACAGGTTGATCCAGCCATTTTGCAAGTCGATGTATCGCCGGTAGCCGAGGCCCAGTTTCACGACCGTGATGTTTTTCGTTCGGGCTGGGGTAAAGAAGGAAAACCGTTGCCCAGCGTTTGTAAATGAGCCTGAAAGTAGTACGCTATTCAACGGACTCACATACCACTCATACTGAACCATCTGGTATTTGGGATAAACGACCCCAAGGGGTGAAAAGGAGAATTGTTGCCGCTGTGCATTCAGCATGCCGGTCAGTCCTGCGAAAAAGAAAAGAAAGAGGTACAGCTTTTTCATTGGTTTGGCCGTAAAGATCGATTGCGTGGGATAGAATGTAGGCAAGTTAAGGAGTCATTTTTTTGGAATGCGCAATCGTATGAACATTATTTTAAAGTTACTGACTTGTGTGTAATGCAGCGAACTGGCTGTCTGCTAATCGATGTTGCCTCACCTGTTGTACGTCAATCCAAACTGAACGACTTACTTTGCATTCGGATGATCCTAAAAGCCACGTTGGATACCGTTTTGTTGCGCATCAATGCCATTAGCCGGGTACTTGCGGCTATGCTGTTGTGTGTTTCCTGCGAAAAACCGCAGCCGAAACAACTCACTCCCGCTTTTTATTTTTGGCAAACCACCTTCCGACTGGCTCCTAACGAACGAAAATTGCTCCATCGGCTTGCGGTTCAAAAGCTGTACATCCGGTTTTTCGATGTCGACTGGGACCCGGCCACGCAAGGGCCCCAGCCCAAAGCCGTCATCCGGTTTGCCGAGATGCCAAACGGCTTGTCGCTCGTGCCGGTCGTGTTCATCACTAACCAGACATTGATCCGCTGCCCGGCATCGGCTATTCCAACATTGGCCGAAAATATCGAACGGAAGATTAGACTGCTCAGGCGGGAAAACCGTATATCGATTAACGAAATTCAACTGGACTGCGACTGGAGTGCATCGAGCCGGTCGAATTATTTTCGGTTGTTGCGTGAAATAAAAAAACGGTTTTCAGGCACATTGTCGGCCACCATTCGGCTGCACCAGATCAAGTACCCTGACCAAACCGGCATCCCGCCCGTCGACCGGGGCATGCTGATGGTGTACAACATGGCGGACTGGAAACGCCCCGCCACCCGCAATTCGATTTACGATCTGGAGGTAGCCGGGCGGTATCTCGGTTCGCTGAATGCCTACAAACTGCCCCTGGATGTGGTATTGCCCCTGTTCCGGTGGACGGTCGTGTACCGCAGCAACCGGTTTTTGACGTTTCTGAACAACGTGGACGCTTCGAAGCTCCGGGTGATTCCGGCCCTGAAACCGGTGGCCGAAAACCGCTTCGAAGCCCAACGTGACACGACGGTTTTTGGCTTTTCCGTCCGGCGGGGCGACCTCTTCCGCGCCGAATCCGTTCAGCCCGCCGACCTGGAACAAGGACGAGCGGTTTTGTTATCAAAAATTCCCAATCAAAAACTTACATTTGCCCTCTATCACCTTGATTCGACTGTAACATCGCCGTATTCCGATGCGTTTCTCCACTCTCTTTTCCGGCCGGGTCCGTAGTGTGCTGTTGTCGCTGGCCATTCTGATCGGCTTCGCCTGTGGTCCCAGCACCTCCGACCTGAACGAGTTTATGAGCTTTTTCATGCCCGAAAGCAGCCGGGCCTCCGCGCAGGATCAGATTTATCATTTTACCCCACAATTGTACCGCTACGACGATAATTACGATACCGACGAAGACACTATGCAGACTGACCAGAACATCCTGGCCTGGGATGCGTATGCCAAAGGGAAAGTCGCTCAAACTGACATCGGTGCCGCGCTTTACAACCGCGACATGGGAGCCTCGAACGGCCTGGTTCGGTGGGCATCGGCTTCGAATCCGGCGGCTCTGGAATACCTGAATCTAGCCTGGCGGGTAGAAGAAGCCACGCCCCAGCCGGTCAACCGCTGGGAAGTCGACTCGGCGCGACTGGATACCTCGACGGCTCCGCTCCGGGCTTTGCTCGACGAAGCCAAAGCGGGCTACACGGCAACGTCCGACGGTTTTCTGAAGGAACGCTACGCTTTTCAGGCCGTGAAGCTGGCCGCCATGACGAAGCAATACACTCAAAGCCTCACGCTGTACGATCAACTAATTAAACCGCTGCCCCGGAAGACGTTCCTGAGCGACTGGGCTCTGTGCCGGCACGCCGGGGCCACAATGGCGCTGGGCGACACGGCGAAGGCCATCTACGAGTTTGCGCAGGTGTTCGATCGTTGTCCGTCACGTCGGCGCGAAGCTGAGGCAAGCCTGCGGATCTATGGCATCCGGTTTCGGGAGAAATCGCTAGAATACAGCCAGAACGATCGCGAAAAAGCCGCCGTATACGCCCTGTGCGCCATTCAGCCGAAGCAGGACGCCCTGCCATTTTTGAAAGAAATGGTTCGACTAAATCCGAAAAATCCGCTCATCGAACTGGTGATGGCGCGGGAAATCAACCGCAACGAATATTTCTTTTTCCAGGAAACCGCCCCCATTTACGCCTACGACGACGCAAGCCGGGCCGACTCGCTGCGGTTTCTGGAGCGTAAAACCGAAGCCCCGACTTATTTCCAGCAACTACGCGATTTTGCGCTCGAATCGGCCGAAAACAAGGCGCTGGGCAACCCGGCGTTCTGGTATACGGCCACAGCGTACCTGGACTACTTGACCAAAAATTACGCAGATGCCCAGAAACACCTCGACCTGGCCGGTCAGCAACCGACCGACAACCCGGTTTTGAAGAAACAGATCGTGCTCGAAAAGATGCTGCTGCTAACAGCTCAAACCGACAAGGTGACGCCCGAAGCGGAGAATCAGTTCATCGGCTACCTGGAGCAGTTTGGCAATTCGGCCAATTTTTACCTGACCAACGCCTTTGTCGAAACCTGCAAACAATGGGCCACGAAATACGGCTACGGCAAACCTACTCCGGCCGAATCAGGCGGTTTTCTGAGCGGTTGTTTCCGGTCGAAAGGCTCACCCGCCGACGGAGCCAATACCGCCAAAGGCTTTCTGCTTACGGCCCTGACATCCTACCAGCTAAACCGGGGCGACGGGTATTTCGACAGCCAGTCGGATTTGTACGACATTGAGGACACCACCTCAGCCGCTACAGTGCAGCAAGTCGTAAAGTTTGCGACCAACCCGAATTTGAACGACTTTGACCAGCGATTGCTGAAACTGACCGGTTTTTCGACCGACGCGCTACACCTGCTGCTCGGTCGGCGGTTGCTGGCCGAAAACCGGTACGCCGAAGCTGCCGACGCTTACGCCAAAGTCAGTCCGAAAACTTGGAAAGCCGAACCGTTCAGCCAGTACTTTACCATCGACCCGTTCGCGGTCAAGCTCACGGCCAAAAATGAGGGCGACTATGCACCGAATCCGTACACACCGGATGCGTTTCTGAAAAAAATGGTCGAGTTAGAAACGCAGGCAAAAACCGCATCGGGCGATCAGGCGGCCGAACGATACTATCAATTGGGATGCGGGGCCTACAACCTGAGCTGGTTCGGGAATGCCTGGATTCTGGTACGGGCCCGCTGGAGCAGTGGTGAACCGGTTTTTAGCCATTACACCTACCGGCAGGTGGCAAAAGGCGACCGCAATCAGGCGCTGGATGCCGTGGCGCAACTGGATTATTACAGCAACCGCTCGGCCAAAGCGTACTTCGAAAGAGCCATCACGGTCGCCAAAAATCCCGAACTGGCCGCTAAAGCCTGTTTCATGGCCGCCCGCTGCGACGAAAACGCCTTCCGAACCCGGCACGAACTGGAGTGGGCCAAACGCAACTATTCGGCGGATATGGAGCCGTTCGAAGCCGAAATGAAGCAGCTCCGGCGCGAGCAATACTCTGGTTTTCTGGCAAAACTCTCCCAAAATTACCGGCAGACCCGATTTCACAACGAAATGATCCGGGAGTGCGCTACGTACGCGGATTTTGTAGCCGGAAAATGAGACACACCGTGGCAGCGGTTACCCAACTCTATGAGGGTGTTAGAAACTGTCTAAAAATTGGACTTTGAACGCTTAAATCATCCCCCAACCCCTAAAGGGGGCTGAAACATCCGGATTTCAAAAGCCCCTTTAGGAGGTTGGAGCAAAGCGAAACAAGGAAAATTATAAAATTTACACAGTCTCTTGGTCATTCACTTTTTCTTAAACCGCTCACCAAAGTAGAAATTCAGGCCACCCGCTATATAGCCCCATTTGTCGTGGCTATTGGTTCCGTAGTGGTTCCCTTCCGTAAAGGCCGGTCCGGTAGCCTGCATAACCCCGTTGTTATTATCCAGCGTGGCATCCAGTTTATCAGTCCGCACGATGTTGAACCGCACATCGCAAAAGATACTCACCCGCCGAGCCAGGGCCGTCGATCCGCGCAACCCGAGGACGTAAACCAGTTCGTGGGTGCGTTTGACGCCCGCCTTACCGCGTGCCTCAATGCCGTCGCGCGACCGGTGACTGCCCTGGTTGTTCGTCACCCGCTGCACCCGCCCGGTCGTCAGGTCCCGCGCTTCGGCCCGAAAAAAAAGCAGCCCGGCCCCGACATAGGGCCGGATTTCGTGCAGGCTTCGTTCCTCCTTAAACCAGTCGAGGACGTCCACCGAAGCTGTCAAAGCCGCCTGAATAAACCGGGTTTTGGCGCTGGAATTGTAGTATTCTTTCTGTTGGGCCAGCAACGTCCCGGTTTCCACCGGTGTTTCGATCGAGACGGTTTTATACACAGGCAGAATCAACAGTGCCCCCCCAAAGCCGCCCGTCAGCGGTTCGTTCAGATCTCCGAAAAGTTTGGTAAAACCGCCCCGAATCGCAAAACTGGCCGGATGTGAATCGGATTGGGACTTCGGGATTCTGGTTTGTGAAAACACAGGAAAGGCATTAATTCCGCACAAAACCATGATAATAAATAACAATAAACATTTTTTCATAATAGATATATTTTTCTTTTATCATAAGACGGTCATACCCTTAAAAAGTTATCTCTAACGGCAACATTTCTGCTTGTTTTCTCCTAAACATTTTGTCTAACCGTTGGCTATCCAGTACATTGCAGGTGATTATTCCTTCATTAGATGGCATGAAACACCTTTTTACTTTTCTATTAGCCAACTCTCCTATTTCTTATCCGGGCAATTTGCACACTGCGCTCATTGAATTTATCAAAGCCATTCCGTCTGTCCAAAAAGTCAATCTGACTGTTAAACTTTCGCTTATTATTTGGTTATTCTGGCTACTCCAAAAATCAAATTATAAACCTTCATTGCGAAACCTATTTCTACTTACTTGTGCTCTTATTATTTTAATTTTTCGGTTACCCTATACCCTATTACCAGAGCAAAATCTGGATGAAAGCGTATATATTGCAGGCACTGGTGTTCTTTTAAATGATCCCAGAATATGGCAATCGTTTGACTGTTTAACTGTTGGTCCACTAAACTCCTACTTCCTCTCCCTTTCTTATTGGCTGTTCGGATCGGTTAACTACACCACTATACGTATCGTTGGTATTTTATTTTGTTATATCCCCAGTCTCATCTGCCTTTTTTTTTCAGTTAAATATCTATACAATGTCCGTCTAGCCTACTCTATAACAGCCTTATATGCTCTTTTTTGTGCTTCGCTTACGCTCTTTGACTTTACCGGTTATAGCTCCGAGCTAATACCTCACCTGCTGTTATCGATCGAGTTACTTTGCTTCTCGGCGGTCCTTTCCGGTCGTAGTTTTCGTTATGCCTATGGGCTATGTCTAGTAGCCGGGTTGATGCCCTATGCTAAACTTCAGGGCGTTCTTATGGCCGGAATAATTGTGTTATTTTTGTTTATAGAAGTTCGAAAACAACTCAGTGTTCAGAAGGCCGTTGCTTTGATCACCTGTGGTCTAGCGCCAACGGCGCTCCTTTCTATTTACCTAGCGGTCCATTCATTATTCATTGATTTTATTTACTCGTATTTACTATTTAATGCCGAATACAGTGGCTCTCTAAGTGACATGAAGTGGTGGTTGGTTCCTAATCTTATTGTGGATTCACCGGACATTTCGCCCTTCTGCCTTAGTATCGTTTTGATCCTTGCTATAGGCTTAGCTAGTCTACTAATCAAGGGAGTACCTTTTCAACGAAAACTTATTGTTTATTGCACTTTGTTATTGGCAGTAATTTGGTATTCGGTGATTAAACCAGGACAGTCTTTCAACCACTATTTAGTTTTTTTCTTTTTCCCATTTTTCTGGAGTTTAAGCATAGTTCTGGGCGAATTTTTAAACCAGACTCCTCAACGTTATTCCCTGCTACTGATCACTATTTTCAGTTTATTTGCAGCCTTCACCGTATGGCCTTTACGCACGAAAAATACCGGAATCGAGTATGCCTTGCATTTCAGTTATCAACCCGACCCGCTGGTGGCAACCGTTCAGAAGCTGGCCCGTCCCACGGACCGGATGAGCATTTGGGGTCACGGGAACCTGGCTCATTTGTATTGTTACACGTCCCTGCTACCGGGAACCCGGGATGTATTTGCATCCCGGCAAATCAATCCCTCCTCGCTGCAGTCGTATTTTATTTTGCGGTATGCTGCCGATCTTCACCAGAATCACCCGCGGTTTATTCTGGAAGATGATCGTTACGAACCGTACCAGATCCGGTTGGAAACGGTTTTTCCGGATTTGAATCGGACGTATCATCTCCAGGCTCGCAACGGATCAATTAATATTTATATCCGGAACGATTAGACCCTTTCTGCGGCAGTTCCGTTATTAGGGTAAAATCAAAAAACCGTCTGGCCCATGACCCAACTCCGGGCTACCGATTCCGGCTTCGATGGGATTGCCTCGTTCTACGACTTCCTTTCCCGGCTCGTCTTCGGGAACGCTCTACTAAAAGCGCAGTCCCGCTGGCTGGACTTGCTTCCGGCCCGATCAACAATCCTGATTTTCGGAGGAGGAACGGGTTGGCTGCTGGCCCGACTACTGGCAACCTGCGATCCCCGGAAAATCATTTACCTTGATGCCTCACCCAAGATGATTTCAATGTCACGGAAGCGGGTGAAGGACGATCCCCGCGTGGATTTCCGAATCGGAACCGAAACTTCTGTTCGCTCGAACGATCGGGTCGATGTGGTGATCACCCCATTTATCCTGGACCTTTTTTCGGAGAACCGGCTGAAAAACCGGATTTTGCCGCCCTTGCTCACGGCCTTGCGCCCGAACGGTTGGTGGCTGTGCAGCGATTTTCTACCCCCGCGTCGCGGGTGGCAACGGCTGTTGCTGTGGAGTCAATACCGGTTTTTTCGGACAGTTAGCCGGATCGAAGCCCGTAACCTGCCCAACTGGGTTGGTATGTTAAATGACTCGTTGACACCGGGAGATATACAACCTTTTTTTGGAGGGATGATCGGAAGCGGCTATTGGCAGAAAATCGGGTAGGCACAAAAAAAGCCAGCGTGCAAAACACGCTGGCTTTCGATTGTAGTTGAATTGATTACTTCACTTCTTCGAACGGGACATCCGAGACGTTGTCACCGGCGGTCTGACCGGTTTGTCCGTTGGCTGAACCGTTGCCGTTCGCGAAACCGTCGGCCGGGTTCGGTCCCTGCGCACCGGCGGTGGCGTTATACATCTCCTGCGAAGCGGCTGCCCAGGCGGCATTCAATTTCTCAACACCGGCATCGATGGCGGCTGCGTTCCGGCTGCTGTGAGCCGACCGTAATTCGCTCAGCGCCCCTTCGATGGCGGATTTATTCCCTTCCGACAGTTTATCACCGTATTCTTTCAACTGTTTCTCCGTTTGGAAAATCAGCGAGTCAGCCTGATTGACCTTGTCGATCAGTTCACGCTCGGCTTTATCAGCGGCTTCGTTGGCCTTGGCTTCTTCGCGCATCCGGGTGATTTCGTCATCACTCAGACCGCTTGACGCTTCGATGCGGATTTTCTGTTCTTTACCAGTTCCCTTGTCGCGGGCGGTTACGTTCAGAATCCCGTTGGCATCGATGTCGAACGTCACCTCAATTTGCGGAATCCCACGCGGTGCGGGCGGAATACCGTCGAGGTGGAAGCGACCGAGGGAGCGGTTTTGGCTCGCCAGGGGCCGTTCGCCTTGCAGGATGTGAATTTCCACGCTCGGCTGGTTGTCGGATGCCGTCGAGAACGTTTCTGATTTTTTCGTCGGAATCGTCGTGTTGGCGTCGATCAAACGGGTCAGAACGCCACCCATCGTTTCGATCCCCAGCGACAGCGGAATCACGTCGAGTAGCAGGACGTCTTTCACCTCACCCGTCAGGACACCACCCTGAATAGCAGCACCCACGGCCACAGCTTCATCCGGGTTGACGCTTTTCGATGGTTTTTTGCCGAACAGTTTTTCCACCTCGTCCTGTACTTTCGGAATCCGGGTTGAGCCACCGACCAGAATCACCTCGTCGATCTGGCTGGCCGACAGACCCGAGTTTTTCAAGGCCCGGCGGCAGGGTTCGAGGCTCCGCTGAATCAGCGAATCGGCGAGTTGCTCGAATTTCGCGCGGCTCAATGTCCGCACCAGGTGTTTCGGAATCCCGTTCACCGGCATGATATACGGCAGGTTGATTTCCGTCGAGCTGGAGCTTGACAATTCAACCTTCGCTTTTTCGGCGGCTTCTTTCAATCGTTGCAGGGCCATCGGGTCCTGCCGCAGGTCGATATTTTCGTCGTTTTTGAATTCCTGCGCCAGCCAGTCGATGATGACCTGGTCGAAGTCGTCACCTCCGAGGTGCGTATCGCCATCGGTTGATTTTACTTCAAACACGCCGTCGCCCAATTCCAGAATCGAAATATCGAACGTGCCGCCCCCGAGGTCGAATACGGCGATTTTCATGTCCTGGTGTTTCTTGTCCAGACCGTAAGCCAGGGCGGCTGCCGTCGGTTCGTTGATGATCCGTTTCACGTCCAGCCCGGCAATCTGACCGGCTTCTTTAGTAGCCTGCCGTTCGGCGTCGTTAAAATAAGCCGGAACCGTGATAACGGCTTCCGTTACGGTTTGTCCCAGGTAATCCTCGGCGGTCTGCTTCATTTTTTGCAGAATCAGCGCCGAAATTTCCTGCGGAGTATATTGACGATCGCCAATCCGGACGCGCGGGGTGTCATTGGGTCCCCGTTCTACGGAATAAGCGACTGAGCTAATTTCTTTTTGAACTTCGTTATAGCGTTTTCCCATGAACCGTTTGATCGAGGAGATCGTGTTCTTGGGGTTCGTGATGGCTTGCCGCTTGGCCGGATCACCCACCTTGCGTTCGCCATTGCCGTTGTCCATGAAGGCCACAACCGACGGGGTGGTCCGACGGCCCTCGCTGTTAGCGATCACCACCGGCTCGTTGCCTTCCATAACCGCGACACACGAGTTGGTTGTTCCTAAGTCAATTCCTATAATCTTTCCCATGATACGTTTAGTATGTCCTGCTTTTAGTCGTTTGACAAACTTCAGTAGCCTATTGAACAAGACCTATGCCAGCCCCGCTACGGAGGCCAAAATGTGACAGATTGACAGCCAAAGCTGACTGAGTGGCTTCATTTTCCGCCCTGGAATTGCCGGTTTCTGCCATTGTGGTGATCTTTGCTTTGTCCAAAAACCGAAAGTGGCAGAACTACCGTCCTGAAAAGCAGAAGGCGGATCGTAACCCGCCTTCCCGTTTACTTTCCGAACAGCCCGCCGAGCATACCGCCCAATCCACCACTGCCCTGCTGTTGGTTGCTGCCTCCGCCCATGAAGCCACCGGCAACGCGCATCAGGTCGTTCATATCCAACTTCCCGTCGGCCATCGCCGAGCTGGCCGCGCCCATCCAGTCGACGCCCTGCTGGCCCGTTGCCGAACCCAGAATCTGGTTGCCGTCGACACTGTTATCATTCGGGTCCTGCGCCTTGTTCATCAGTTTACTCAGCACCATCGGCACGACCATGGTGGCGATTGACATCGCCATCTGGGGAGAAATGCCCAGCCGCTCCATAAGACTCTGCTGCACATTTTGCTGAACACCCTGCGTAACCGGACTCTGCTGCACGTTGGCGCCACTGCCCTGTCCCATGACCATGCCAATCAGGTTAGTCAGGTTGCCGCCCTGGGCCTGTTGCTGCAAACCGCCGAGAATACCGCTCGAAATGGCCTGCATGGCGTCTTCATTCTGGTGATTGGGAATGGCCGGGTTGTTGATGACCGCTTCGCCGGACTGCTGGCGAATCAGGTTCATAAGGGTTTCCATCATGATTGAAAATGAGTTTGAGTGGGATGAAAGATGCAGAATTACTGAAACAAACCTTTTCTTTGTACTAAACTGCCCGTTCGCGAATCAGTTTATATTATGACGTACTAATTTATGGTTTGTAACGCATGACGCCCAAAGAATCTGCTCCTGAATCGCCCCTGCCCGAATGGCTGGATGAACTCTACTACCCCAGCGAATCCGACGAACCTGTTGATTACGTGGATTTTACTGTTGAGTTTGAACCGCCGTTGACGAGTACTCAGATAAAGGATTTGTTACTGATCACGCCAGAAATTTATATTGAGGAAATACCGGAAACCGCCTTTTGGGAACCCGTTGTGACCGATCAGGACTGGTATGGGGAGGAAGAAAAGCATCGCACGGCCCGGTTTATTGAACTTCGGGACCGGATTGAAGCCCTATTGAGCAATCGGCAAGCTTTCCGGGTTGGTGAGGGCGAAGTGGGGCTGTATTTGCTGGGAAAAAAAACCGACGGTACCTGGGCCGGTCTGAAAACGCTATTGGTAGAGACGTAAAAAAGCGGGCCGTCTGTCAGACGGCCCGCTCGGACTTATTTCACAGTTTCAACAACGGCTTTGAAAGCCTCGGGGTGATTCATGGCCAGGTCGGCCAGAACCTTTCTGTTTAACTCAATACCGGATGCGTTGATTTTTCCCATCAGCGCTGAGTAAGACACGCCGTGCAGACGCGCCCCGGCGTTGATCCGCTGAATCCAGAGCGCCCGGAAATCCCGTTTCTTCTGGCGACGGTCGCGGAACGAATACACGAGGCCTTTTTCGACCGCGTTTTTCGCTACCGTCCAAACATTTTTACGACGACCAAAGTACCCTTTGGCCAATTTCATTACTTTTTTGCGACGCGCCCGGGAGGCAACGTGGTTCACTGAACGTGGCATTTTTTAGTCTTTTTTGTTTTTGACGACAGGCGACAGAAATCAATTAAAAATTAATAATTAAAAGTTAAAAATAGATCGAGACACCACTGCGCCCCGAAACCGATTTACTTTTAATTTTTAACTTTTAATTTTTAACTATTCTTTTGGGGCCTGTAATCGGGTTGAACATGAAACCGTGCGGAAAATCCGCGAGTTGGCTGGCGATTAGGCCAGACCGAGCATGACCTGAATCCGGCGTTCGTCGCCTTTGAACACCAGCGCATCGTGTACGAGGTTACGCTTGCGTTTGGTCGACTTTTTGGTCAGGATGTGGCTGTGGAAGGCATGCTTCCGTTTGATCTTGCCGGTGCCGGTGAGCTTGAACCGCTTCTTGGCGCCCGAGTTGGTTTTGACTTTTGGCATTGTGATAAACAGACTTGTTGCTGATTGTGAAACAGGCCGCAAAGATAGTAAAAAAAGTTTAAGGTTTACCGTTTAAGGTCTAACGATTACGGAGTTCGTTAAACCTCAAACATTAAACCTTAAATGAAAAGGAATCTATTTCTTCGGCACAAGCGCCTTGGGAGCCAGAAACATGGTCATCCGCTTGCCTTCCAGCTTGGGTTCGGCTTCTACTTTACCAATATCTTCCAGTCCTTTGGCAAACCGCTGAAGCAGTTCGACACCGCGTTCCTTGAAGACAATGGAACGGCCCACGAACTGGACGTATGCTTTTACCTTGGAACCTTCTTTCAGGAAGTTGATGGCGTGTTTGAGTTTGAACTCAAAATCGTGATCGTCGGTGTTCGGCCCGAACCGGATTTCCTTGATAACGACTTTCTGCGCCTTCGCCTTGATTTCTTTTTGCTTCTTCTTCTGTTCGTACTTGAACTTCGAGTAATCGACAATGCGGCAAACCGGCGGGACAGCATTCGGCGAAATTTCGACGAGGTCTAGATTTTGAGCCTGGGCCATCGCCAAAGCCTGCTGAATGTCGTAAATGCCCTGTTCCACATTTTCACCAACTACCCGAACCTGGCGGGCTTGAATTCGGCCGTTGATCCGGTAGGGTTCTTCGACCACACGCGGGGGGCGCATGGGTCTGCGCTGTAATGCCATAGAGTGTGTTTAGAGTTGAAAATAATCCGCTGTTGCGGGTGATTACGTGCTAATAACGTAATGAATTTTATAAAGTTTCCGGTAAAATAAAGATTTTGACAATTCGGCACAAGAAAAAACAAGGAAGTATTGATAATGATGAATTATGAATGATGGATTATGAATTAACTGCGCTGCGGTAGCCCATTCATAACTCATCATTCATAATTCATCATTCTTTCACGCCGGTTGGGCCAGCGCCGGTTTAATCTCGTTCTGGAAGAACTCGACAAATTCGGCAATGGACATCGAACCAACGTCGCCCTCGCCTTTCCGGCGCACCGAAACCCGGCCTTCCGACTGCTCTTTTTCGCCCAAAATCAGCATGAACGGTACTTTGCTGATCTCTGAATCCCGAATCTTCCGGCCGATTTTCTCATCCCGGTGATCGACGTAGCCCCGGATATCGTGCTCCTGCAAGGTCAGAAATACCTCGTTGGCGTAGTCCTCGTATTTCTCCGAAATCGGCAACACCGCAATCTGATCGGGCGAGAGCCAGAGTGGGAAATTTCCGGCAGTATTTTCAATCAGGATGGCAATAAACCGCTCCATCGAGCCAAACGGCGCCCGGTGAATCATCACCGGGCGGTATTTCTGGTTGTCCGAACCGGTGTATTCGAGTTCAAACCGCTCGGGCAAGTTGTAATCGACCTGGACAGTGCCCAATTGCCATTTCCGGCCTAAGGCGTCTTTCACCATAAAGTCGAGCTTTGGTCCATAAAAAGCGGCTTCACCCAGTTCGGTGACCGTCCGCAGGCCTTTTTCGGCAGCGGCTTCCACAATGGCGGCTTCGGCTTTTTCCCACACCTCGTCGGAGCCGATGTACTTGTGCTTGTTTTCTGGATCACGCAGCGAAATCTGCGCCATGTAATCGTCGAAACCGAGCGAGCGAAACACGTACAGCACCAGGTCGATCACCTTCATAAACTCGGTTTTTACCTGATCCGGACGGCAGAAAATATGGGCGTCATCCTGCGTAAAACCGCGTACCCGCGTCAGTCCGTGCAACTCGCCACTCTGCTCGTAGCGGTACACCGTGCCGAACTCAGCCAGCCTCAGCGGCAAATCGCGGTACGAACGCGGTTTGGTTTTATAAATCTCGCAGTGGTGCGGGCAGTTCATCGGTTTCAGTAAAAACTCCTCGCCTGCTTCGGGCGTCAGAATCGGTTTAAACGAATCTTCGCCGTATTTCTCCCAGTGGCCCGAGGTCACGTACAACTGCTTGGCACCAATGTGGGGCGTTACAACCGGCGAGTAACCCGCCCGGACCTGGGCTTTCCGCAGGAAGTTTTCCAGCCGTTCGCGCAGCATGGTCCCTTTGGGCAACCACAGCGGCAAACCGGCCCCGACTTTCTCCGAAAACGCAAACAGTTCGAGTTCTTTGCCCAGTTTGCGGTGGTCGCGCTTTTTGGCTTCCTCCAGCAGGTGCAGGTATTCGTCGAGTTCCTTTTGTTTCGGAAACGTCACGGCGTAAACCCGGGTCAGCATTTTATTTTTCTCGTCACCCCGCCAGTAGGCTCCGGCCACATTCATAATTTTCGCGGCTTTGATAAAACCGGTGTTCGGAATGTGCGGCCCCCGGCAAAGGTCGGTGAAGTTGCCCTGCGAATAGAACGTGATCGTACCGTCGTCGAGCCCTTCCAGCAAATCCAGTTTGTACGGATCGCCTTTCTGCTCGAAATACGCAACAGCCTCGGCTTTGCTGATCGGCTGGCGGACAAATTCCTGTTTCTGGCGGGCCAGTTCGAGCATTTTATCCTCCACTTTCTTGAAGTCCTCCTGGGAAAAATGCTGGCCGTTCAGATCAACATCGTAGTAAAATCCTTTTTCAATCGGGGGACCAATCCCGAACTTGATCCCGGGATATAGTTCCTCCAGGGCTTCGGCCAGCAAGTGAGCCGAAGAGTGCCAGAATGTCGATTTGCCCTCGGGATCGTTCCACGTCAACAGCGTAACCGTCGCGTCCGTCGTGATCGGGCGCGTCGCATCCTGGACGGTACCGTTTACTTTGGCCGCCAGTACATTCCGCGCCAGTCCTTCGCTGATACTCGCAGCGATCTCCAGGCTGGTTACTCCGTTGGGGTACTCCCTGACACTACCGTCAGGCAAGGTAATTCGAATTTGGTCACTCATTTTTGTGTTAAGTTAGTCATTCGTCTTCAGGCGGCAATTTTTCACAAAAGAACACTGAAAGCAAAGAATTGCCCTTAATTTCTCGTTGAATCGCGGGAAAACCGGGTGCGCGGCTGAATCATCCGAATCCGGACCCGGGTAGTGTCGAGGACAGAACCGGGGTGTGTTAGTGGACTGGGCCGATTTTCTGACGATAGAACGGTTTCGGTACCGTACTCTTTTCGCTTTTGCACCCGCCAATACCCGTAGTAGGCTTGCTGATCGGCCGGATTCTCCTGCATGGCTAACGCATAAAGCTGGACGGCTTGTTCCCACTGGCGAAGTTGTTCGTAGGCCATCGCCCGGTAAAACTGAATGCGGGGAAACTTCGGGTCCAGTTTCAATACCTGGTCGAAGTGGCGCAACGCCTGCTCCAGATTCCGGACTTTCATCATCACAAGCCCAGATTGAAAATGCGCCGAAACCATTGTTGGAGACAACCGCAACGCTTTCTGGTAATACAGGTAAGCGCTGTCTTCTACGGATGTCTGCTGGTAAATATGCCCCAGAGCATAGAGCAATCCCGGATCATTCGGAAAATAGGTAGTTCCGCGCTTGTTGTAGGTAATGGCGGTTGGATAATTCCCCCGCACCGAGTGAATGATCGACAACTGGACATAAGGCTCCAGAAACCGGGGTTTCAGGCTCAAAGCCCGGTTGTAATAGAGTAATGCCCGGGTGGTGTCACCCGCTTTAGCGGCCACCAATCCGTTAAAATAAAAGGCTTCTCCTTCGTACGGAGCCATTTGCAGCGCCCTGACCAGGTAATAGCGGGCGCGGTCGAGTTGCTTTTGTTGCTGGAGCAAATCCCCGATGACGATGTAAAGTTCCGGCGTATTGACACCTAAGCCTTCAGCCCGCAGGGCACTTTCCAGCCCATCTTCGTACGACTGACGCCGACGCAGGATCTGGGCTTTAATAAGATGATACCGGCCTTCGTTGTTTTCGCGCTCCAACGCATCATTGATGTCGGTCAGTGCTTCGTCGGTTTTTCCCAGGCTCATGTAAATAGCCGCCCGTTTGGCGTAAGCCGAGGCTGCATCGCTCTGGCTGATCGCCCGCGTCAGGGCTTCGAGAGCCGCCTGATTCCGCGTATCCGCCGAATTCTGCGGAACCGCCGGAATGCGGGTCTGCCGACGATCGTCGTCGGAACAGGCCAGCAGCAAACTACAACAGATCAACCCCCAAAGGCTCCAGACTTTACCCATGCTTTTTTGAAAAACCGCCCTTCGTGCCGCTTCTTCCTCTGACTGCCGGGCCGGTTACTACCACAAATATAGCGGTTTTAGACGGAAGAAAACCGGTAAAAAACGCCCAGCGGCAAGCGTTTGGCGAAGCTGTCGGTCAGGTAGAGTTCACCAAATTCGGCGTTCGGTCGTTTGGCAAAATAGGCCCGCATGAGGTTTTCGAGGATCAGGGCCGAAAAACCGAGGGAGTACAGGTTGATGATCAGGAAGAAGTGTTCCCGGTCGAGCAGGTCCGCGCAGGCCCTGAGCAGGTCGGCGAGGTGTTCTTCCAGCAGCCATTTTTCGCCTTCCGGCCCGCGTCCATAGGCGGGCGGGTCCAGAATAAGGCCGTGGTAGGTGTTGCCGCGACGAACCTCGCGCCGGACGAATTTCAGCGCATCTTCAACCACCCAGCGGATGTTGTCGAGCCGACTGGCCTCCATGTTTTCCCTCGACCAGGTAATGACCTGCCGAACCGCATCGACGTGGGTCACCTCGGCCCCGGCCTGTCGGGCCGCCAGCGAAGCCGCGCCCGTGTAGGCAAACAGGTTCAGCACGCGCGGTTTTTCGACCGGCAGGGCCGATACTTTCTGGTAAATATAGGGCCAGTTGACCGCCTGTTCGGGGAAGATTCCGACGTGTTTAAACGACGAGAGCGATAACTTAAAACTCAGGTCCAGGCCATGCTGCCGGTACGGGATGAACCATTTTTCGTCCATTTTTGGACCCACGGCCCATTCCCCTTTTTCCTGCGAACCTTTGTCCCGTTTAAAAACCGCATGTGCCTGCTGCTGCCAGTCCGTTTCAGGTAAGGATTTGGGCCAGATGGCCTGCGGTTCGGGGCGGCTCAGGACAAAGGACCCAAACCGTTCGAGTTTTTCAAAACCGCCGGTATCGATCAGTTCGTAGGAAGGCCAGTTTTCGGGCGTGAGCAGGTCCAGACGGTTACTGTGCATGCGCTAAAGCTAAAATACACTCAAATTCATTCGGGCTGACGGGCACGACCGAGAGCCGGGATTGGCGAATCAGTGCCAGGTTTTGCAACAGCGGTTCAGTTTTGATTTGTTGAAGCGTGACCGGTTTAGGAAAGCGGGTAACAGGCTCGAGTTCGACCACCACCCAGCGAGGATCGTCCGGGCTGGTTGGGTCCGGGTAGGATTCGCGACTGACTTTTGCCAGACCCACCACTTCTTTGCCCGTCACACTGTGGTAAAACAACACCTGATCGCCCAACCGCATGGAAGCCAGGTTATTGCGGGCCTGGTAGTTTCGGACACCATCCCAAACCGCTTTTCCCTGTTCAATAAATCGATCCCATGAATAGGCGTCCGGTTCGGACTTAACGAGCCAGTAATTCACGTACGGTGGAGAGTTAAAATTGCAGATAGATTCAGTGGCTATTAATAGTCATCGAAATCATCACCATAGGAAGGTCCGAACTCATCGCGGGTGTGATCCGAGTCAAGGCCTTTGAACTTCAGCGCTTTTTTAATGATGGCAATTTGACCGGAATGGTACGTGTCGTGATTAACGATTCCGTGCAGCATATCGTAATATGTATAGTCCCGACCGGGCACGATGTCTTCCAGGAACTCATCGTCATCGCGCTTGTCCAGTTCATTGATTAGTTCTTCCTGGCTCAGGCTCAGTTCCATTTGTAGCGCTTCCCATTCAAAATCGTCGATGACCTGAAACGAACCGAAGTTTTTTTCCGGGGTTTTGATGTCGAACTCCTTGTCGCCCTGCATTTTCTTGACACAGAAAATTCGCCAGCTCGTGATGTGAAAGACCAGTTCAGCAATCGAGTGGGTGTTGGGCGTTATCCGGTGCCCCGCCATTTCGGGCGAAACCCCACTCAGGGCCTCAACCAGCGAAGGGCCGTGCCAGGCTTCTTCTCCTTCATAGGTCGTATTGAGCAGGTCAATGATTCGTATCAATTCGTCGTTCTGTACCATTCGTAAAGCAAATTCGGTTTTCGGCCAGGGTCAGTAAACCCTTTTCATCTTTTTGGCAAAGGTAACAGGCTTTGTCGGTTTTTCATCGCGTAACTTTTTTGACTGATCTCTGCTTATGGCCATAAAACGAAATGAAGAATTTTTCCTAACCACTCCTTAACCGAAAGCTTCCCAAAATTCAACTCATTACCAATACATCGGTATAATTACGGGTTTCAATCCAAAAAATTGCCCATATAACCCTTACATCTGATTTAGGAAAAATTGAATAAGTAGTAAGAAATTGCTTGACATTTGCATGAACAATCAATAGTTTTGAACCACTGAGCGACCGCTCAGTACTATTACTCAAAGGGTCAGCCTCCTCTTTGTGTTCAATAGAATAGTTATTGTTCTCTGTAGCTATCAACTTTATGAACACCAATCGTCACACCGACGAGGAGCTGGTACGGTATTACCTTGCTACCCAAAAAAGCGATTATTTTGGTCAACTCTATCAACGGTATTCCAACAAAGTGTATCGCCGTTGCCTAACCATCACCAAAGACCCCACCGACGCCGAGGATTATACCCAGGACATATTTGTACGGGTGTTATCGGGTCTGCACAACTTCAAGGAAAAATCGACCTTTTCGACCTGGCTCTATACGGTTTCGACCAATTATTGTATGGATCGTCTGAAAATGAGCCGTCGGCGGAGTGAATGTGTCGAACTGGACCTTGAGATGACTAAATCTCTGGCCGAAACCAACGATTATGCCGGCTTGGAGGAGCGCTACCAGATGATCGATCTGATTCTGGAAAAGATTGCTCCCAGCGAATCGATGTACCTGCGTATGAAATACGAGCACAATATGAACATCCGGGAGATGGCCGTTTTACTACAGGTGAAAGACAGCGCCGTTAAAATGCGGCTTAAACGGGTACGGGACAAGGTGAAGGACATTTTGGTGTTTTACCAACTCTACTGATCGATGAGCGAATGATACTTTTATAGCTTTTCAAAAAAAAGAGCCTGATCCGTCAGCAAAAACGGTCGGTTTTTGACACTTTTTAAAATTCGGTGTAATTTTGCACCATGAAGCGAATTCACATCCGTACGGTGTCCCTGGCCACCATCGTTTTACTAACGGCGTTTAGCCGGGTACTTCCTCACCCGTACAATTTTACACCGATTGCTGCCCTGGCCCTGTTCGGAGCCGCTACGTTTGAACGCAAATGGATTGGGCTGGTGATTCCGCTGGCCGCTATGCTAGTGAGTGACCTGCTGATCGGTTTTCATAGTGGCATGGGCGCGGTGTACGGCTCCTTCGCCCTCATCTGGGGCCTGGGGGTTGTCATGCTCCGTCGAATTACAGTCAGCCGGGTGCTCGTGGCGTCGTTGCTGTCCTCCACGCTTTTCTATCTGGTGACCAATTTTGTCGTCTGGTACGGCAGTTCTTTTTATCCGCAAACTGCGCAGGGTCTGTTGGCCTGTTACGCGGCTGGGCTGGCATTCTTCAACGGACAGTCTTTCTTTTTAAACGGTGTTCTGGGCGATTTAACCTTTTCCACGGTTCTTTTCGGTAGCTATTACCTCCTGCAACGCCAGTTCCCGGTTTTGAAGTTTTCCCGATAAATCATGAACGTATACCTTACTTCTTCCGAACCTGTAAGTGATCACTTACAGGTTTTTTTATATCTAAACCGTTCTGAATCAAGCTGTCTGTTCGTAGAATTTTAACCGCCTACAATAAACCGGTTTGGATTTCTGTTTTATCGTCGAAGTGTCGATGATCTATGTGCTGCCGATTCCTGCCTACCGTACTTGTTTTACTCATTTGCCTCGGCCTTAGACCCGCAACCGTCAATCCGGTTACGGACAACTACAGCCAGATTGACTACTATGCCCGCCATGCGCCGGATTCATACACCCGCAGCATTGCCAGCCTGTCCGATTATCTGACGGCTCCGGCCCGCACCGATATGGACAAAGTGCGGGTCATTTATGCCTGGATGGTTTCGCACATCCGCTATGATTTGGCGGCCGTCAACAACCGTGGCTCTCAGAAATATTATTCTGAACTTGAATATGCCAACCGGGTGCTTCGGCAACGCAAAGGCCTGTGCACGGGCTACGCCTTGCTGTTTAAATACCTCCTTAAACGTGCCGGGGTTCAGTCGGTTACGATCCGGGGATATGCACGAACCGACGATAAAGAAGCCGGACAGCCCATTCGCCAGGTTGATCATGAGTGGAACGCCGTCCGGATTGAAGACGACTGGTATCTGCTCGACCTGGCCTGGGCCGTAACAACTGCATCGAATGAAGCAGGAAGTAACGATTTCTACTTCCTGACACCACCCGAACTGTTTGTTTCCCAACACTTTCCAACCGACCCACGTTGGCAGTTGCTCAATCAGCCGCTCAGCAAAAGTGAATTCGACCGGTTTCCCAAACTTTATGATCCGTATTTTCAGTTGGGTTTTGGGCCGGATTTTCCGCGCGAGGGACAGTTACGGGTTCAGGGGCGGGCGACCATTACGCTCGAAAACGAGCAAAATCTGGAATATCTCTGCACCGTCAGTCGGTTTGGCCAATCCAAAGGAACTGAGGTTCCCGTGACGGTTTCCCGTTCCGGCAATATACAACAACTTCAGTTTAGCGTGCCGGTTCGGGGATGGTCGACGCTCCATCTTTTTGCTAGAAACCGCAACCCGTCCCGCATCCGGAAGTTCGATTGCATCGCGTCATTCTCCGTGTATAATTCCTAACGTACCCACTCGTACCCACGGACTTTAGTCCGTGTGAGCTTCAATGATCCAGTGTTGGTATCAACTTGACGATTTACTATCTCATACGGACTCTAGTCCGTGGGTACGGTTACCGCAGGTTAATTCTTAAATTTCGGAACGAGTCCATGCGGGCGAAGCTTTTTTCGTGCATCACCACGGTGGTTTCCGGCCCCTCGATGATGGCTGGCCCTGAGAGCGTGTCGTCGGCACGAATACCGGCGCGGTCATAAATCGGGCACCCACAAGGTGTCAGATCCTTCTCGTAATACACCGACCGGTATCCCTTCAAGGCATGAAAATCCCCCGATCGTTGGGTCGGATTGTAATACCCGGCCCGGTGTAAGGTCGGCGGGATTTCCCAATCCGGATCATTTTCAGCAAGTACCAATAAATACCCCAACGCCGACGATACCCCGGCACCCACCGGTACGACCACCTGGGTAATTCCGAGCTGACGGGCAATTTCGCCGGCATGGACGGGACCGCCCCCACCAAAGGCCAATAAGCTGTACGACGCTGATTTTGCTGAATGGGTACCGATCAGTTCCCGAATTTGATTGGCAATCGTAGTCTCAACTCCGTTCGAGACACGCATGGCAGCTTCTACTACACTGATATGCAGTGGGGTAGCAAGGTATTTTAAAATGGCTTTTCGAGCCAGATCAATTTTTAGCGGAATAGACCCGTACAGAAAGTAATCCTTGTTCAGATACCCCATCACCAGATCGGCATCGGTCAGCGTCGGGTACTCACCCCCGCGATCGAAACAAGCTGGGCCGGGGCCGGGTGTTGCATGTTCGGGCAGAAGGATGGGGTCGCCGGATTCGTTCAGGCCAATGTAGCTGTTCCCTCCCAAATTCAAACTTATTCCATGCTTTTCGAGTGATTGATCGAGCGTATCCATCGACCGACCCGACAGTTCGGTTTGCAGCGACACAAAAGCCGAAGAACCACCGATTCGCAGAACCACCAGGTTTTTCTGCCCGATTTGCTCGCCAAAGTACCGTCCGGTCATGAGTCCACCGATGCGTGGACTCATGATCGATTGCGGATCCAGAGCGGCTTCTTCAATGGGCAAAATCCGACCATGGGCCGACACCAGGAGAATTGAGGAGCGCCAACCGGCCCCAACTAGTTTCGCTTCCAGATCACGGGCGCAATCGACTGCCAGGTGAGGAGGCATCTGAACGCTGAGTCCCACAACCAGTTTTCCAACATCCGGCGGGATAATGTTGCACTCCTGTAAAAAGAAACTCAGTTCCTCAACCAGCGTACGGGTTGAATCATGGATCGTTGTAGGAATCTTCTTGATCGACAGCCGCCCGGCATCGTCGATCATGACAAAATCAGTAAACGTTTCCCCTAAATCGATGCTAAACCGATAACGACTCATACGGATAGATTGGATAAACTGGTTATTTGGTCGTTACACGCATTTCGGTGATGCGCCACCGCCCTTCAGTATCTTTCCGAAGTTGGCTGGTAGCCGTCGCCTGTTGAGGGCTTACTGTCGAATTCCGGACTGGTAACAGTGAAAAAGTTTCGGTTGCCCGGGCGGTCTTTTCATTGATTTCTAGCTTCCGAACCCGGTAATTGACGTAGGCTGTTTTTCCACGAACCGCCTGGTATTCGGCGGGACTTTTCTGGCTACCATCCGAATCCGTGATGCGGGCTTCGTCGGTAAACCAGGTGGAAGGTGAAGTTCCAACTGACGTTCCGGGATGTAAAACCGCCATCCGGGTCTTGAGCAATGCCAGAATCGTATCCCGTTCGGGGTAAAGTTTCGCGGTGGTCGTGCGGGTTTCCGTCCGACGCAGCCGCCGTTGGATTTCTTCGGTTGAAGACGAAGGCGTTGGCTGTTGGGCCAGCGACGAAACCGACAGGGTCAACCCGAGTGAGAAAGTTAAATACGCTATTTTCATGGTTGTATTCCTAACATCTGTCTGAATCTCAACCCAGTTGAGAATTCGGTTTACCACATTTCCGTTCAAAAGTACATTTTTTCAGCCAACCGAAACGTATTGCAGTGAGCTTCTACAATGTCGGCAATCCGGGGTGAGTACCCTCCTCCCATCGAGACCACAATCGGTAACCCGGCGTTGCGGGCCTGTTCAAAAACAAATTCGTCGCGCCGTTTGCACCCTTCACGCGACACACTGAGCCGACCCAGCCGATCGGACGTCAGAATATCGACGCCGGAAATATAAAACAGAAAATCCGGCTTTTGTTCTTTTAACAGGGTTGGAATAAGTTCATACACACGGTTCAGGTAGTCTTCATCACCCGTGCCCGAGGGTAGTTCAACATCCAGATCCGAGACCTCTTTCCGAAGCGGGTAATTGTCTTTGCCGTGCATGCTGAAGGTAAACACCCGCGGTTCCTGCTGAAAAATGACGGCGGTTCCGTTTCCCTGATGCACGTCGAGATCGATGATAAGAATCTTTTTTGCAAGCTGATTATCCAACAAGTACCGGGCCGCAACGGCCACATCGTTCAGCAAACAAAATCCTTCTCCGCGGTCCGGAAAGGCGTGATGAGTGCCCCCGGCCACATTCATGGCAATTCCGTCTTGGAGGGCAATCCGGCAACAGTCGATCGTGCCCTGCGTAATCGTCCACTCCCGCTTGATGAGTCCTTCCGTGAGCGGAAATCCGATTCGACGCATCATCACCGCCGGAACACTCAGTGTTTTTAACTGCCGGACGTACGCTGCCGTGTGTACTTTCAGCACCCATTGATCGTCGACCAGACCTGGTGAAAAAAAGTTATCCGGTGAGCAAGTGCCTTCGTACAGGAGCTGATCGTGAATCAACTCATATTTCGCCATTGGGAAACGATGTCCCTCGGGTAGAGAGTGTCGGTAAATAGAATTATAGGCAATTTTCAACATCCATCGGTAAGTTAGGGGCATTGTCAGGACCGGAAAGCCCTGGCGGGTTCGTTTTTTCAGCTTGCCAGTGGCCTCTGATAACCACTCATCATCCACTCAACAGCTTATGCAAACCGTAATTGTGACCGGAGGAGCGCAAGGGATTGGCCGCGTAACAACGCAGTATTTACTCACCCACGGCTACCGCGTTGCCGTTTGGGAAAATGACCCCGAGGCCGTCGAGGAATTGGCCGACGCCATGAAATCTGCCAATTCCAAGGCCCTGGTACTCAACTGCGACGTTTCGTCCGAAACCGCCGTCAAGAATGCTGTCCGGGCAACCCTTGACCGGTTTGGCCAGATTAACCACCTCGTCAACAATGCCGCCATCATGATTAATAAGCCACTCGACCGGTTTTCGCTCGAAGACTGGAATAAAGTAATCGGAATCAACCTGACGGGGGCTTTTCTGTGCGCCAAATATACCGCACCACACCTGGCCGAGCAACAGGGCAGCATCGTCAACCTGTGTTCGACCCGCGCGTTCCAGTCAGAACCCGATACGTTTGCCTACTCGGCTTCGAAGGGTGGCATTTATGCCCTAACTCACTCGCTGGCCATCAGTTTAGGACCGAACGTACGGGTCAATTGCATTAGTCCGGGATGGATAGATGTTTCGGCGTTGAAGAAAAAAGGGAAAGCACGGGCAGAACAACTGAGGCCGGAAGACCACAGCCAGCATCCCAGCGGACGCGTGGGGCAAGCCGATGATATTGCCCGTATGATCCTTTTTCTGATCGACGATGTCAATTCATTTATAACCGGGCAGAACTTCACAGTCGACGGTGGTATGACTCGTAAAATGATTTACGCATAATTAATACAACTATCTATAAATCAATCATATAAAAACTATTTTTAAAAAAGTTTAATAAATTACTTTTCTGTGTAGTTATACTCATGTATTTTTACACAGAATTTTGAAGTTAGAGCCCGTCAATTAGCTGTGTTTGTATCAATGTTACCGCATCAGGACCGAAATTTACCTCATCAGGTAGCGATTGAAACGCGCTGGCTGAAAATGGTGAATGAAATCCAGCAGAAACACAATGTATTGATCAATATGATTGAGAAACTGGAACAAAATCCGGCCACCAATCAAAAAATCGTTTTCCAGCTCACCCACCTGCAACAACGTGTGCTGGACACGCTGAACAGCTTCCTGGCAGAGTCATGCCTGGACCATGACGCCTTTATGCCTGCTCAGCTTTCCGAACGGTTGCAGAAAAAGAAAGCTCATAGTCAGGTATTGATCCGGTTGACCCAGGAAATTGATACCGCATTGAATGATATCGGTCTTTGATCGGTATCCTGATTCCAATACGATCTCTGACCTGTTTTTAACTTTTCAGTTATCATTATTCTCTGCCTTACCGAAAACATGAACCCCGGCCATTGTCGGGGTTTCGCATTATTTATGCATCCGTTTGCTGGTTCAGCCCGATTCCTAACCAGAAGTTGAACAGGCTGGCCAGCGTTGACTCAACGATCGGCTTCGTAAGAAAATCATCCATTCCTACCGACAGGCATTTTTCTTTTTCTCCTTTCACCGTGCCGGCAGTCAGTGCAATGATCGGGGTGCGCCCCACCGGCTCCAGTTGCCGAATTTTTTCCGTAGCCTCGTATCCATTCATCACGGGCATCTGTATATCCATCAGGATAATTTGCGGATGTTCGCGCCGGTAACCGTCAACCGCTTCCTGTCCATTTGTTGCTTCGATCACCCGGGCATTCGGCAAAAGGCGATTTACGATCACTTTGGCCAGCAGCAGATTAATCTTGTTATCCTCAGCAATTAATACCTTTACGGCTGGTGACGCAACCCGGCTTTCCGGTATCGGTCTGTCCCGAGCCGGTACTTCTTCCTGTCGAACGAGTTGCCCCAGCGCCTGTAACAGCTCGTATTTGCGGGCGGGCTTGAGCAAGCGCTGGGTGTTACCCAATGCTTCGCAGGTTTTCACCATCTTTTCGTCATCCGGCGAATGATGCAACAGAATAACGGGCAAACCACTGAATTGACCGGTAAAATTGGAGCGCACTTTACGAACCGTCTCCAGACCATCCATGTAGGGCATGTGGTAATCAATAATCAGGGCATCAAAATCCTGTTTCCGGGCCAGAATTTGTAGGGCTTCAAAACCGTTGCTAGCTTCCACCACCTGAATTTGCCGGGATCGCAGCAACTCCCGGAGAATGTGCCGACTGCGCTCATTGTCATCAACCATCAGCACCGTTCGGATCGATCGGTGACTGGGCCAAACCAGTTCGGTTTTTTCCTCCGCCCGAAGCTGGATTTCAAAATAAAAACAGCTACCCAACCCCGGTGTACTCGTTAGCTGCAGTCGACTCCCCATGAGTTCCAGGAGTTTGTTGGAGATGGTCAGGCCTAGGCCGGTTCCACCGTATTTTTTAGTTGTCGAAGGGTCTTCCTGAGAAAACGCATCAAAAATCTTCCCCTGCATCTCCGGTTTAATGCCAATCCCGGTATCTCTTACTTCAAACCGGCAGGTGACCTTTCCTTCCGACAACCGATTTACCAGACTGATGCGCAGCTCGATTTCGCCCCGTTCGGTAAACTTTACGGCATTTCCTAACAGGTTTACCAAAACCTGCTTTATTCGGATTGCATCGGTATACACAAATTGCGGCAGGTCGGCAGCTACGTCCATCAACACTTCCAGTTCTTTATTCCGGGCCTGGTATGAAACCATATCGATCGCCTGGTTGCTTATTTCGTAGAGATCGGTTTTTTCAATCACCAATTCCACTTTACCAGCCTCTATTTTCGAGAAATCCAGTATGTCGTTGATGATTCCCAAGAGCGAATTAGCGGATTGGCTGACAATCGACAGGTACTGTTGTTGGGTTGGATTCAGTTCAGACTTCAGCACAAGATCCGTAAAACCGATTACGCCGTTGAGCGGTGTGCGAATTTCATGGCTCATGTTTGCCAGGAATTCTGATTTGGCGCGACTGGCCTGCTCAGCCAGTTGTTTGGCTTTTTTCAATTCATCCCGCTGCTGGCACATCTCCGTAATATCCTGCGTAAACATCATGATTCCTCCGATAGAACCATCAAACTGATACCAGGGCCGGACCTCCCAGCGAAGGTGCTGGTCGTAATCCCAACCCGCCGGTCGCCAGATGTCCTCATCACTTTTCTCGACAGCCCCCTGTACACAACGAGTATGAATTGCCCGCCATTCGTCGGAAATATTCGGGAAAACTTCGTAATGGGACCGCCCAATCACGCTTTCTGTCAACTGGTATTCTTCCATCCAGCGATGGCTGACGGCCACGTAGCGAATGTCTCGGTCAAACATGGCTACAGCAGCAGGAGCGTGTTCGACAAAGGCAGCCAGGCGTAACTTTTCGTTAAGTAGCTCCTGTTCCGCCCGTTTTTTTTCATCGATATCCTGGATAATACCGTACAGGCGTTTACAAACGCCCTCTTCCCAGTCAGACGTCCCCTGAACCCGAACCCAAATGGGTTTCCCCACATAGGTAACAATCTGTAATTCAAGGTCATAAGGTACACCTTCCTGGATGGCCCGTTCGATCGCCGATGTAATTTTCAGGTAGTTTTCTTCCTTAAAAAACGAAACGGCCGATTCGTAATCCGGAACGAAATCGTCGCTAACCCCGTGAATCGCTTTGGTTACGCTGGACCAGTAGATAGTCTGCTTCGGCACATTTATTTCCCAGGTACCGATCCGGGCCACTTCGTTGGTCTGCTCCAGCATTTCCTTGGTTCGGTTCAGGTCCGTTTCCAGTTGGTACCGAAGGGTAATGTCGATGGCATTGCCGATCACAAAGGTTTGACCATTCAAATCATTTTCGAGGACGTTGTTAAACAGCCAGATCAAGATCGAACCGTCCCGATGCCGGGTGTACATCAGGCCGGTGGCCCGCCCGGTTTGCCGAATGTTTTCGAGATATGCGGTAAGTTCCCCATTCCATAGGGTAGGTATTAGTTCGCTTAAATTCATGCCCACGAGTTCTTCAGGCTCATAACCCAGAGCATGGGCACCTGCGGTATTTACGGTCAATAACCTGCCTTCCAGATCATGGATGCACATAAGTCCCTGCGAATTTTCAAAAAAGGACCGAAACTTATTCTCCGATTGGTACAACTGAAACTCTTTCTGTTTCGCTTCGGTAATGTCGCGGGCGATGGCAAACAAAAAACCTGTCATTGGTTCGGGAGTAGCTACCCATTGAAGAAGCCGGTACGTGCCCGTGTTGCAGCGAAAACGGTTGGAGAAATTGATGACCCGATTGCCCGCCTTCAGTTCTTCCACCATCCGGTAGGTTTCGGCAAGGTCATCGGGATGAATCAAGTCAAAGAATGGGGTTTTTAGCAAATAGGATTCCTCCCAGCCCAACACCTGCTGAAACGCCGGATTGATCTTTTTAAAGTATCCATCGGTTCCGGCAATACAGAGCAAATCATTGGAAAATACGAATAAACTCTCCAGTTGCTCGACCTCCTGCTTCTGCCGGTTTTTAACGATTAAATCGGTAGCGGTTTGCGCCAGAAGCTGCAACGATCGGCGCTGATCCTCGGTTAGTTTTCTCGGTTTACGATCCATAACGCACAGGGTGCCCAGAGCAAACCCGTGGGGATCAGTCAGCGGATAACCGGCATAAAATCGAATGTGCGGGTCGGCTGTAACCAGTGGATTTTCGTAAAACCGCTCATCCCGGGTTGCATCTTCGACTTCCAGCAGTGCCTGATCCATAATGGCATACCGACAGAAAGCAATATCGCGGCTCGTTTCACTTATTTCCAACCCCATGCGGGCCTTAAACCATTGCCGATGTTCGTCCAGTAGCGAAACCAACGAAATGGGTGTCTGACAAATAAGGGAAGCCAGTTCAGTCAGCCGGTTGAACTCCGCTTCGGGCAGGGTGTCCAGAATCTGATACCGACGCAGGGCCGCCAGGCGTCCTGCTTCGTTGGCGGGAAGTGGCATGACGTACACGTTTTAGGATCTACTATGCCAATATCACAGCATTTATCAGACCAACTTTTGACGTTCTACACCGGCGGCTTCAAAATTCCGGTTTCCGTTCGATCAGAAGGTTACAGCAAAACGAAGTGTTGAATCCCTGCCGTAGCGTAGCTGCAAACGGCTGTCAGCGGTTAAGAAAATATCCGCATTATCAGACTTTTAAAACAAATATTACCAGACATTTTTCAATCTAATTAGAATGGATTTGCAGTCAGACGTAATCAGGATGGGGAACTCGATAAATTTCTTGGAACATAGTCGCAGTGCAGCTTTAGGATTACCCCGAAGTCTTGAGTAGGTTGTCTCCTGCTGAACACTTTTTCAAACATAGAACCGGAAGCAATTCGCAGCCTATTTTCAGCGCGAATCGGCAGCATGGAGCACGGGGAACGCCAAAGCCGGAAAACAAAAAAGCGTTGCAAGTGCTTGACTTACAACGCTTTTAGCAAATTTTCGGCGTGACCGATACGGGAATCGAACCCGTGTTTCAGCCGTGAAAGGGCCGCGTCCTAACCGCTAGACGAATCGGCCAAATTCAGATTAGTTGGTTTGTCGTTTGATTTCGATGACCCCGTCTCTGAAATTGTGGTGCAAAGATACGGCGAAGAATGATCCATGCAAATCTTTGACTAAAAAAAATTGATTTTTCTTGAATTTGGTGGGGTTTGAAGCTTTCAGGTTAAATTTGGGAATTGCCGGATTTTTTTCATCAATTCCTTTACATGAAACACCTCTTTTTGTTTGGTCTGAGCCTAGTATTTACCCTGACTTCGCTCGCTCAGAATCAGTTACAACACCCCGACCAATTCCTGGGCTATACCGTCGGGCAACGGTTTACGCCCCAACACCGCGTTCTGGCCTATGCTGAGTATGTGGCCCGGCAAAATCCGGGACGCGTCAAATTAGTGCCCTACGGAACTACCTTCGAAGGCCGTCAACTGATGGCAGTAGTGGTTGCTTCCGAAAAAAATCTGGCCCGGCTTGAGGAAATCCGGACTGCTCACCTTCGCCGAATCGGTCTGGGTACAGCCAGTTCGACGGCCCCAGCGACAAGCCAGGAGCCCCAACCACCCATTGCCTGGCTCAGCTACAATGTTCACGGCAACGAGGCCATCAGTTCGGAAGCGTTCATGCTGGTGCTGCACGACCTCCTGAACACGGCCAATCCGGTTTCGCAGAAAATTCTGTCGAATACCGTTGTCATTCTGGACCCCTGCCTGAATCCCGACGGCCACGATCGCTACGTCAACTGGTACAACCAGGTCAGCGGCACGACCCCCGACCCCACGCCTTTTGCCCGCGAACACAGCGAACCCTGGCCCGGTGGCCGGTATACCCATTACCTATTTGACCCCAACCGCGACTGGGCCTGGCAGACGCAGGAAATTACGCAGCAGCGGATGGCGCTTTACCAGCAATGGATGCCGCATCTGCACGGCGATTTTCACGAAATGGGTCCGGAAAGTCCGTATTACTTCGCCCCTTCGGCTAAACCGTACCACGAAGATATTACGCCCTGGCAACGGAATTTTCAACAAATCATCGGACAATACAACAGCCGGTATTTCGACAAAAACGGGTGGCTGTATTTTACCCGCGAGAATTTCGACCTGTTCTACCCCAGCTATGGGGATACCTGGCCGACCTACAACGGAGCCATCGGTATGACGTTCGAACAGGGCGGTGGGGGCCGGGCCGGACTGGCTTATCAGAAAAACGACGGTGACACCCTCACGCTCCGCGAACGGATCGATCACCATTACACGGCCAGCTTCGCCACCCTGGAATCGGTCGCCGACCGACCCGACGAAGTGGTTAAAAACTTCACCGGTTTTTTCGAAAAATCGATCAACAATCCGATTGGTGACTTCAAAAGCTATTTGATCAAAACCGCCAACGACCCGGGCCGGATCAAGGCGCTTCGGAAACTGCTGGATAATAACCTGATTCGGTACGGTCTGGCCGGGAAAGCCCAGAAACTGACGGGATTCAATTACCAAACCCAAAAAAACGAAGCGGTTTCAATCGACAACAACGATTTGGTTATCAGCGCCTATCAACCCAAATCGACCCTGCTAAAAATCCTGTTCGAACCCAAATCAACCCTCGAAGATTCGGTGACCTACGACATCACGGCCTGGAGTATTCCGTATGCCTATGGCCTGAAAGCCTACGGTTTGAAAGACAAACTGACTCCGGTGGTTTACCCTTCCGGTAATTCTGCCGCTTCCGGTCAGGCCCTCAACCCGGCCACAAAACCGTATGCCTACCTCGTCCGCTGGCAATCTGCGGAAGATGTACAGTTTCTGGCCGGTTTGCTGAAAAATAAGGTACGGGTCCGGGTGGCCGAGCGCACGTTCAAACAGGACAACCAAACCTTCGAAGCCGGTACCCTGATCATCACCCGCGCCGGGAACGAGCGGCTGGGCGACCGCTTGCACCAGATTGTGCAGCAGCAGGCCGACCAGTACGGTGTCAAGTTGCTGTCGGCCACGACGGGCTTTGTGGCGGAGGGGGCCGACTTTGGTTCAGGGAGCGTTTTCTCCCTCAAAAACCCGCATGTTGCGGTCCTGACTGGCGATGTTACGACCCCCACTTCGATGGGCGAGGTCTGGCATTATTTCGACCAGGAACTTCGGTATCCGCTGACCTTGATCGATGGAAATGCCCTGGCAAACACCTCGCTGAATGGTCTCGATGTGCTGATTCTTCCGCAAGGCTACGGTTACGGCCGAATCCTGAACGACCGAACACTAAGCAAGTTGAAAGACTGGGTGCAGGCCGGAGGGAAACTAATCGTCATGGAACGGGCGACCCAGTTTTTTGTCGACAAACCGGACTGGGGCCTGAAAAAGAAAGAGGAGAAACCCGAAACCCGGAAAGATAAAGCCGAGAAAAAACCGGAACCGGATGAAACGCTGCGCCTGTACGGTGAGCGGGAACGCGAAGCCGTTTCGGAAGAAACGCCCGGCAGTGTGTACCGCGTCGATCTAGACCGCTCGCACCCGCTGGCGTATGGCTACGCGAACGGTTACTTTTCGCTGGTTCAGAATGTGTACGACTATGATTTTCTGCGCGATGGCTGGAATGTCGGGTACCTGAAAAAAGACAACTACGTGGCCGGTTTCGTGGGAAAAAATGCGAAGACAAAGCTGAATAACACGTTGTTGTACGGGGTGCAGGACCTGGGCCGTGGCAGCGTAGTCTACATCATGGATGATCCGCTGTTCCGGGGCTTCTGGTACAACGGAAAGCTGCTGTTCGGAAACGCGGTTTTTATGGTGGGCAATTAGTGCAAAAGATAAAAGAGGAAAGACAAGAGACATGAGAAACGAGTCGAAATAACCGTTCTCTTGTCTTTTGTCTCTCCTCTTTTGTCTATCTTACGGTTTTACCAGCTTCAGTGTCTGGCTCTGGCTGGCAGTACCTGCTTTCAGGAACAGCAAACCGGCCGGTTGACGCAGTACCTCAAATTGCTGACGCTCAACAGCTCCCGCTTTTTCGATCAGACGCTCACCGATCACCCACCCCTGTGCATCCGACAGAGTAATCCGCAGCATTTGCCCTTCAACGCCCCGCACTTCGACCGTCACCCGATCCCGAACGGGATTTCCGAGCACCATAACCTGAAGCGAACCGGCGTTTTCGGCTGACAGTCGGCCCGGCGAAGCGCAGGTAAGTGACTTGCCGGACCATTTCAGGTCGTAGGTTGAACCTTGTACCCGCGCCGAAATCAGTCGCGGTGTGCCGTCTTTCAAAATAGCCGGCACTTCAAAGCTATACGCGTGCGCGCCGTTTCCTTTTCCGGCATCTTTCAGATCCTGCCGGAAAATATTCGCAACCGTACTTCCCCAGACCGTTCCACCGGTATAAAATTCGACGGTTACCGGCGTATTGGGCTTGTTACGGTCCCAGACCCAGCCGCGAATGCTGCCGCACTCCACTTTGTCCAGATAGCCTTCAAAACTACCCGTTACCGGGCCGGAGGGCGCCGGAAGCACCGTCAGCGGGAAGCTCACACTGTTGCTGGCTCCGCCTTCGTCCGTGGCCTGATACGTCAAAACAAACACACCATCCTGGCTCGGCATCCCGCTAATGACGCGGCTGCTGCTATTGATCGACAACCCGTTGGGTAAACCGGTCAGGTTGTAGGTCAAGTTGGTGCCTTCGGGATCGGTAAAAGCCACCAGTGTAGCCGAGAAAGGCACGCCCACCTGAGCCGCTATCGGCGCAATCAAGACCGTGGGCGTCGGCGGTTTGGGCAATTGGTTACCGGGCGTAGCGTTGCTACCCTGACAGATCAAAACTTTTGGAGAATCTTTCAGAATGAAGTTACTACTGGTCACGCGGGCTGAAAGGCGGTGTGGTAAGTTGTCTTTCAACGCTTCCGGTATAGCAAACAGAAAGGCATGATTGCCGTTTCCTTTCCCGGCATCTTTCAGATCCTGGCGGTAGACACTGGCCTGGAGCGTTGCAATAACATCTGGACCATCCAAAATTTCGACCGAAACCGGCGTGTTTGGCTTGTTCCGGTCCCAGGCCCATCCCCGGAACGTGCTGCAATCGGCTCCGTAAATAAAGCCATCGAAGCTGCCGGTTGCCGTTCCGGTGGTAACATTCACCGTGGCCATTCCGGCCGGACTCGCGCAGCTTCCCACCGTGCAGGTTGCAGAATACGTCAGGGTGGTTACGGCCGAAGTCGGTACGGAAATGCTGGTACCCGACCCGCTGCTGCCGTTCGAACCCGACCAGGAAACGGTACCGGACTCGCAACCGGTGATGCTCAACACAACAAACGGCGTGTTCTGAATTACGTTTACGGTGCTCTGTCCACCCATCGCAATAATCGGGGCCGAAGGTAAGGCACTTACGGTCAATGAGAAACCTTCCGACCAGACAACTCCCCCATCACCGCTCACCCGACAATAGTAGGTATCGGAATCCTCCGGCTGAGCCGATCCCAGCGACAACGTAGCCGATGTTTGATCGGTCACCTGCGTGGCTGAGGTATTGGGTGCTCCTTTGTACCACTGATACGTCAAATTATCGCCCAGCGCTTTGATCGAGGTGCTCACCGGGCTACCCTGACAAACCGTTGAAGACGAGAGATTCGGTTGTTCCTCGATAGCCGTTGCTGTAAATATATCCACTGTCAGCGTCGATCCTCCGTCGAACAGACCGACAAAACCGCCCGCAAAAAGGGCTTTGTTCCCCACGCTGGCCGACGCCAGGTCTTTCCGTTTTTTCGTCAGTTCCGCCGTCGACCAGCTCTGCGTGGTCAGATCGTAGATGTCCACCGTCGTCTGACTGCCATTCGTATTTTCACCACCGGCAAAAAATACCTTATCGCCAACGGTAGTGGCAGTCAGGTTCGCCCGTTTGCTCGATAAGGTGGCTTGCGACCAGGTGCTGCTGCTCAGGTCATAGATGTCGACCCGGTCGGAAAAACCGCCACTCAGCAGCCCCTGAAAACCGCCTGCGAAAAAGACTTTCCCGCCAGCCGCCACGGCAGCCAGCCCACTACGCGCCTGCGACAGGTCCGTTGTCGACCAGGTTCCGGTAGCCTCGTCGTAAATATCAACGCGATTGGAGTACGAGCCCAAACTTCGGTAGCCCCCGGCGAAAAAGATTTTTCCGCCAGCGGCCACACCCGCCAGGCTGGAGCGGGCCTGCGACAATTCGGCCGTCGACCAAGTTTTGTCGATCAGGTCATACACATCGACGGTTTTCTTGGTCGTGAGTACCGGGATGAACGAACCCTCCAGCCGAATTCCCCCAGCAAACAGGACTTTCCGGCCGGTTTGGGCCGATGCCAGTGACGAACGGCTTTGGGATAAACTAGCCTGCGACCAGGCATTATTGACAACATCGTAAATATCGACCCGGCTGGAAAAACCGCTATTTTCAAGGCTGCTTCCCCCGGCGAAAAATACCAGGTCTTCGGAAGCGGTGGCGGTCAGGTCGCCCCGGCTTTCGCTCAGCGTAGCGGTCGACCACGAATCGGTTGACCGGGTGTAAACATCGACCGTTTTGGAGGCAGTAACTCCCTCGAATCCTCCACCGAAAAAGGCTTTCCCACCGGCGCTGGCTCCGGCAAGTTTGTTGCGGGACTGGCTCAGGCTTGCCGTCGACCATTGCGCGACGGCGTCGGATATCAACAGAAAACTGCAGAGTAAAAAACCTGCAAAATGAGGCAATAGGATAGTTCTTTTCATAAAGCAGAAGTTTGGCGGATAAGAAAAACACGTAGAATAATTGAAAGTAAACGATCAACAATGAGTGGCTCGATGGCGTGCGGTCAGGGGCCGGACGTTGACAACATGCCAACACCATTCCGGCAACCGGAGGAGCCAGTAGTGCTACTGGTCGAAAACATACGTACAGATTTTATGTATTCTTAACTTTCTTGCTTGACAAAGTTAGTATTTTTAACTTTGAATAAAACCAAGAAAATGAATGCTAATCAAAAACTCGCTCAGCACCGTCTCAGTGTGCTGGAACTAGCCCAAGCCC